>DATJQJ010000023.1:0-17197 GCA_035505975.1 Methanoregulaceae archaeon | reverse complement strand
AAAAACCCCTTCTTCTTCGAGTATTACATAGATGTGGGCAAAAACCTCGTCGATGAACCGCTTCCCGCACGAACAGGGAGGCTCGAAATACCTGCTCTTCAAAGGTGCCCTTTTATCGAGCACCCGTGCCCGGCATCCGGGACATGGTGCGAAGATCGAATCGAGAGATTCGAGCAATTCGTGAGCAGAGCCTACGCAGTCTTTCCCGCACACCGGGCAATCCATAGACCTCTGTTAAACATTCCGAAGATAGAAACTTTTTCAAAAGAGATCCGATGCGATGGGCCCGATGCGATTCGAACGCATGACCGCCCGGTTATGAGCCGGGCGCTCTAACCGGACTGAGCTACGGGCCCGGATAGAGATAAAGCGCCGCCAACAGGACTCGAACCTGTGACATGCTGGTTAACAGCCAGCCACTCTACCAACTGAGTTATGGCGGCACGGACATTGTGCCTTAATAGATTCTTTGTAAGTGTTTTTAAAAGTAACTATCGACATGCCGGAGATGCAGGGATTTTCCCGACAAATTTCTTCAGGAATCGTCATCAGCGCTTTTCCCGTTTCATGGATTCAAGGAGAAGGATTAGCTCATCGAGGTCGTTGTCGAGTTTTTTAAGAAATTCCTCGGTCAGGGGTGTTGCAATCGCACCCGCAGGGGTAGCCTGGATATACCCGAGTTGTTCGAGGACCCTGAGCGAATACCTGATCCGGTGAAACGGCAGGTCGAGCAATTCCGACAATTTCATGATGCCGATCGGCTGGTTTTCCTTTACCGCCCTGACAACCAGTACATGCCGGGTGAGCAGTTCGATTTCAGCCTTCATTTTCTCGAGCATAATCTTTAGTTCTCCCGGCGGGGGCCGGTTTACCCGGGTTCATTCCTGTTCGTCAAGCCATTTTTTTGTTGCATAATACCGTTGCCGGAAATACAGCGACAGGCCGATCACGATAATCACCAGGATGACCGCCATGACGGTATTATAGGGGTGGGGAGCGAGAAAAAAACCGATTACCGCAATCGCAGCGAGTAAAATAATCAGGTTCAGGTGGATGGCAAGGGAATAAAATTTCCATTTAAACCGCTCTTTTGTCTTCTCGTCCATTATCAATAGGTTATTCTTATCATAAAAGTACTTGTGGTTTTAGAGCGAACAAAAGAGTACCATGGAACTGCTCGACCGCACGATCAGGAAACAGGGTGCGGATGCCTATGTTGCATTCGGATCCTCCCAGAATCCCGATATCAGGTACCTGACCCGTTTCAGGACCGAAGATCCGGTGCTGTACTTCAAGAAACCGGGAAACCCAGGCATCATGGTTGTCGGTCAGATGGAATATGAGCGGGCATCCAGGGAATCGATCGCAACGATCGTATCACGCTCTGAATCGGGTCTCCTCGATTATATAAAGCAGGGACTCGCCCTGGATGTCGCTTATGCAAAGATGATATCGGTGATGGCAGGGAAGAAAGTACTTGTACCGGGCTCATTTCCGTACGGACTCGGGCATCACCTTTCAGAGTACTCGGAAGTTCTCCTCGACACAGGGACGGTCGAATCGATGAGGGCAAAAAAATCTGCTTATGAAATCGGTACTATCAAAGCCGTTCAGTCTGCGACGGATTTTGCGATGGACCGGGCAATTTCCCTGATCAGGGCTTCAAAACCGAAGAAAGGGGTGTTATATCACGGCGGAAAGCGCCTCACTTCGGAGGAGGTACGTTCCCTGATGCATAAAACCCTGATGGACTTCGGCTGCCATGCCACCGATACCATTGTCTCCTGTGGAAAGGAGTCAGCGCTCCCCCACTTTCTCGGCAGCGGTCCGCTCAAAGAATCGGAGCCAATCGTTCTCGACATCTTTCCCGTGATGGATATGACGGGTTACTTTACTGATATGACAAGGACTGTCGCGAAAGGAGAGCCTCCGGCTGAGATCATTGAAATGTACGATGCAGTCAGGGATGCCCAGGACCTTGGCATGTCATTGACCAAACCGGGCACGAATGGGGCGGACGTTCACCAGGCTGTTGTCGATCTCTTCAGGGAGAGAGGATTCGAGAGCAATACCCAGGGCTTCACCCATAACCTCGGTCATGGGGTAGGTCTTGAGGTACATGAACTGCCAACCCTTGGGCCTGCCGGGAAGGAACTGGTCAGCGGCAACGTCGTTACCGTTGAACCAGGGCTATATTACCGGGAATCCGGGGGAATCCGGCTCGAAAATACCGGGTCTGTAACAGGCAGGGGATTTCGATCGTTTACCAGTTTCCCAAGAGAATTTGTTCTTCGGTAGTACCATGAAAGAAGAAATTTTTGAAAATTACCGGCAGGCAGGAGAGCTCGCTGCAGCGGTGATAAAAAAGGGGGCACGTGAGATCAGGCCGGGGGCTTCGTATCTCGATGTCGTCGGATTTATTGAAGACCTCGTGAACTCAAAAGGTTCAGGGCTTGCATTCCCGCTTAATGTATCGCTCAATGAAGACGCCGCCCACGACACTGCATCCCTCGACGACACCAGGGTGTTTTCAAAAGGAGACCTCGTGAAACTCGACCTCGGGATCCATGTCGACGGGTACATTGCAGATACTGCCGTTACTGTCGACCTGGGGGACAACGACCTTCTCGTTGAGGCTTCAAAAAGTGCGTTGGAGCAGGCGATTAATATGGTTCGGCCGGGGATCACCACAGGAGAGATCGGGTCGGTGATCCAGGCTGAAATCGAAAAACGGGGGTATCGCCCGATAGCGAACCTCACGGGCCACGGCCTCGACCGGTTTGTCGTACATACGGGACCCGGCATTCCAAACATCGGGCTTACCGGCGGAACAGTCATCAGGGAAGGTATGGTTTTCGCAATCGAGCCCTTTGCATCGACAGGCACCGGCCATGTCTCAGAAAAACGGAGGGTGGAAATTTTTTCGCAGGTGTCCCAGAAACCGGTCCGGCTTCCTGCTGCCCGGCAGATTATTGAGGCTGTCAGGGATCGCCGCGGTATGCCCTTTTCAAAGAGGTGGCTGCCTGACCCTAAACCCGATATCGCCTTATCATCGCTCACGAGGTCTGGTGTTCTCCATGCGTTTCCGGTACTTTCTGATATCCCCGGTTCCCTCGTCTCCCAGCACGAACATACCCTGATCGTCACCGGAGAGGGATGTGTCGTCACAACGATTTGAGATAATCTTATCCTTTGCGAGAATGAATACTAGAAGTTACAGTCATGGCCGGCGATACCGACACACTCAAGATCCTGGATGTGCTGCTTAGCGCGGAGATTTTTAACCAGAACCTCGATCTCGACATAAATGACCTGATACCCGATCATCGTATCATGTTCGGACTCGGGACACCGTCAGGAATAAAGCGCCCGGTAACCGTCAGCGAGAGCACTATCAGGAGAGTGCTTCACGTTGACGACCCGCGTTCGAAAGTTGCCAATAACCCGGTGGTCCTGTACGAGGAATTCGGTCAGCGTTTCAGGATACCGGCCCTGGAAGCTGCGGCAAAATGGTTTGTCAAGAACGGGGGCCTTCCCCATATAAGAAAGAACCCTGCTCTTGCATATTTTTTTGAAAATTTCGATGAGACAGGGATCTCCTATAAAAGCGTACGCGAAGCCAATCCGCCATTCGAGGACAGCAGAGCGTACCTCGAAGGTAAGATTTCAGAGATCCTCGCTGCCGACGAACGCCTGAGGGGGGCAATGGACCTCATCATCATCAATGCACCTGAAGAAATTGACCAGCAGATGACTGACCTGGTCTGCAGCCCCGAGCAGATCGACACGATCAAAAAGATGAATATCGCCATCAAACACCGGGATTTCCTCCTGAAACACCGCATCCATGAGGTAGGGAAACTCCTTTTCGTCGGACCGCCGGGAACGGGTAAGACCTCCATGGCCCTCGCAATGTCGCATGCCATGCATACCCCGATTATCGAGGTACGGCTCTCGATGGTCACCTCCCAGTACCTTGGCGAGACTTCAAAAAACATCGATAAGATTTTTGAATTCGCGAAGAAACTGGCACCGTGTATCCTGTTTATCGATGAATTCGATTATGTGGCGAAGAGCCGCGTTACCGACGACCACGGGGCTATGAAACGGGCGGTCAACGCACTCCTTAAAAATATCGACAAAATCAACCTTGTGAAATTCGGCGTCCTCCTTATCGGTGCGACAAATCACCCGCAACTCCTGGACGAAGCGGCATGGCGAAGATTTGACGAGGTCGTTGAATTTACCCTCCCGAATGAAGAGATGAGGGAACAGATCCTGAAAAAAGTAACCGCCTCCGTCGGGTGCGATTGCGATTTCCGCTATCTTGCCGCCCAGACAGACGGTCTTTCAGGCTCCGACCTCAGGATGGTCGTCAAGGAAGCTACGCTCGCCGCGATTATCGGAGACCGGAAGAGCCTGTCGCAGGACGATATCGAGAAGGGCATCGACAACGTGAGGGGCCGGGGCACTATCAGGCGGCTGAACTGGTTGTAATATGAAAGTCACGCTCCTTGGCACAGGGGATGCCATAGGTACCCCGAAGATCGGGTGTTCGTGCCCGCGGTGCACCTATGCCAGGGAGACAGGGACCATGAGGCTCCGAACCTCCCTGCTCCTCGAAAATCGGGGCCATCACGTCCTTATCGATTCCTCACCTGATTTGAGGCAGCAGCTCCTCCTGCACGGGTCCCCCTCTATCGATGCTGTCATCTGGACGCATGGTCATTACGACCATTTTATGGGTTACGGGGAGTTCTACCGGGTCCAGCACCTCCCTCCGGTCTATGCAGCGCCGCCTGTTCTGTCATATTGTGGTGGCATATTCGGGTTTCTTTCTTTTGAGAGGCATCCTGTCGAGCCCTATTCCGCGGTCTCACTTTTCGGCATGACGATAACGCTTATCCTCGTAAACCACCCGCCGGCCTATTGTTGCGGCGTAATCGTCAGCAGCGGAACGAACCGAATCGGGTACACCGGAGATACCAGGGCCCAGATACCCGAACAAAGCATAGAACTCTTAAACGGTGTCGACCTGCTCTTTGTCGACGCCCTGGCGCCCGATGGCTACAAGGGTTCGAAACATATGAATTACCCTGAAGCGATAGCATTTGCGGAAGCCCGGGAACCTGGGGAATTCAGGTGCGTACATATGAGTCATGCAATCGCCTGGGACCTGCCCTGCATCGGACTGGACGGCGAGTGTTTTATCCTGCCCTGATACCGGTGTGGCCGGACGCGGGGGATTTAACATCCGGGGTGCTGACCGATCCCTGGTTTGACCAAAATTTCATATCGTCCCAGGACCGACCCCGGGAGGGACTCTCACCAATACCATTATGGGAACTACCTGCCCACACATAGGTGGATGAATATTAAGGTACTCGAGCTGGAAAAGGACAAAGCCAGGCTGATTATCCAGGGGGAGGGACATACGTTCATGAACGCCCTGACGGAGGAAATTCTGAAAGACCCCGATGTCGACGTGGCACGGTACGTGATCGAGTTCCAGTTCTCAGACCCCGAACTGCTCGTTACCACGAAAGGCAAAAAAGGTCCTCTGACAGTGATTAAGGACGCCTGCGAGAGAATATCCGGATATTGTGACGAATGCCTTTCCCAGGTCAGGGAACAGTAACATTTCCCCAAGCCATTAAGCTCCGAGGGCTTTTTTCAGTGAATTTTCAGGTTCGATGAATTCTGATAGTAATATGTCTTTCATTTACTGATGGTTCTTCCATTCCATTTGTATTCAGTTAAAATGAGATATTGGATGCTACCTTGGCTCAGCTCCGCCGCTGTGGCGAACCCGGTTGTGAGAGGGACTATACAGTGACTGTTTAATTCCCGACTAACACTGCCCACCGGCTATTATGAAAAGGGAGTGGGACAGGGGGAAGGTGGATACTCCCCCCGTCGCATGCAATAACAAGAATATATAAGGAATTCAAAAGGGGTTCTTTTAAAAATTAACGGTATTGGGAGAGGCAGCCGTTGTCCGGACTCTTATTCGGCCCGTTCGGTGAATACAATCGACCCGGATATACGGGCGATCCTCACTTTCACCTGTTGGCCGGGTTTTGAGTTTGCTACGTACATGATATATTTGCCCATTTTGACGACCCCGTCGCCACGTTTTGAAACGGACTGAATTTCCACATCAAGCACCGATCCCTCTGTGAGCTCGCTCCCTATCGGTTCTGTCCTTGCTTTCCGCTTCTTGACCGGTCTGTGCCCTCCGCATGCATCGCACCTGAGCAGCAGGAACCGGTCGTCCTTGACAAGTCGCGTGTCAGGCCGCCCGCATTCGGAGCAGATGACATAGTCCTCCACATAACTCCTGATTAAGGAATTAATCAGCGAACTTTCAAATTTCCCGTTGAATATCGCCCTGTTCCCATCGATTTTTCCGGCAGTCCCGAGTTCACCGAGAAGGAATTTCATCAGGTGGTCCTTGTCCCGGCGTACCATATCTGCAATCTCCGCAAAATTTTCAAGAACGGTCGTCTTCCCTTCGATGTAGCTCTTTGCCTCGGGCACGTTGAACCGTTCGTGCGATTCGCTGACCTCCGTCATGCCGCTGTATGCTTTCTTTAAAAGCGCCTCATATGAATCTGACATAATTATATAGTATTGGATGCGGCGGGGTAATAAGTATGAGGCAGTTACCCACAAGAATCGGGTTATTCGATCCAGGGATATCGTGCAGGGAAAACAGCGTTACCGGAAATAGTCCACGATATTCTGGAAGAACCGCATGTTCGCCGACGCAAGCGGGACCGGCAACCTCTCCCGCAACCTTGCCGCCTTCTGCAGGGGCCAGTCATACAGGTTAACAAATTCCATCGCCCTCTCGGGATGAGGCATCAGGGCCAGGACTTTGCCATCGGCCGATGTGATCCCGGCGATGTCTCCCACCGATCCGTTGGGGTTATACGGGTATTCCCCGTTTGCAGGGCTCGAATCATCCCTGCAATACCGGAAGGCAATCAAATTCTTCCGCTGGAGGCGCTTGAGGGTTTCTTTGGAACAGGAAAAATTTCCTTCCCCATGGGCGACCGGGCACAGGATGCGTTCGATCCCCTTCGTCCAAAGGTTGTCAGCCCCTGGTTTGAGGGTCACGAAACGGCATTCGAGCACCCCTTTCGTGTTCGGCATCAGGGCGATGTCGCGCTGGAATTTTTTATCGAATGCCGGTACGAGCCCGAGGTTTGCGAGGATCTGGAAACCGTTACAGATCCCGAGGACCAGGTTATCGCCTTCGATAAATTCTGTCAGATCTTTCCAGAGGTTATTCCTCACCCGGTTGGCATAGGCATTTCCCGCCCCGGTATCGTCGCCATACGAGAACCCACCGGGAAATACCAGCAGGCGGTAGTCAGCCATCTGTTTTCTGCCATCAATGAGGTCATTGATATGAACGATATCCGCAGCCATTCCTGCCCTGGCCAGCGCCTCCTGCGTCTCCATCTCCGAATTTATCCCGAAACCACTCATGATGAGGGCCTTCTCATGGATGATATCCCCCCGGCCCCGGATCGATCCCGGATCAGGTTTCGGACCGTTAACAACAGCAGACATAGTTCAGTACCTCCCGAACGGTGCCTTGTAGGCGGATTCCAGCTCACTGACAGGCACATCGGCAATAATCGTTTCTCCGGAGATCCTGACCCGGTTCCCTCCTACGCGTCCGATCAACGACACATCGTCACCCATCTCCTGTTCGAAACCCCGTTTGTTGTCCGGGGCGACCGTGACAACGAACCTTCCCAGCGTCTCCGAAAACAGATAATAGTCAGGCCTGACATTTGAGGGAATTGTTATTTCCAGTCCAAGGCGACCGGCAATGGCGACTTTCGCCAATGCGGTTCCCAGGCCGCCCGATGTAACCGGCAGGGCAGATGCCACAAGACCGCGGGAGATGGCACGGGTCAGACGCCGGTACCGGGCGTTGACGGCAGGGATATCGAGTGAAGGAACGGTATTCCCGCTATAACCGAGCATAGCAAAATACTCCGACCCTCCGAGCTCCAAAGCCGTATTACCAACGAGGTACACAAGGTCTCCTTCGATTTTAGCGTCCATTGAGACCGCAGTGCTCACATCGGGATGAATTCCGATGGATGATATGAGGAGTGTCGGCGGGACCGAGATCTTCACCGGGTTGTTATCCTCGTCGAACCCGGAAAAGTCATTGAACATACTGTCTTTTCCCGATATAAAAGGTGTCTGAAAACCGGTCGCCCCGTCGAAGCACCCGAATGCAGCCTTTTTCAGCTGGCCGAGGCGCCCTGGTTCGTCGGAAGAGCACCAGCAGAAGTTATCGAGGATGGCGATAGCATCCAGCGGGACCCCGAGGGCAATGAGGCCCCTGATAGCGGTGTCGATGCATGCACAGGCCATCCGGTAGGGGTCGATCTCCGAATATGAGGGGAAAATTCCCTGGGACAGCCCGACACCCCTCTTCGAGCCGGGGATGACCTTTGTGAGGGTGGCCATCGTCTGGACTCTCCCCTTCCCGGCCAAAGGACCGATAACCGCACCCCCCTGAACGGCGTGATCGTACTGAATCGATATGAATTCCTTGGAGCAGAGGTTCTTTCTCCGGAGCATCGTTTTGAGGATTTCATCGAGACGGTCAGGGCATGGGCTGTCCGGTTCAGGGAAACGGGTGTCAGAATACTCAGTGTTGAGATGTTTTTTCGGTACACCGTCGTGGAGGAACGATAGCTCGAGATCCATTACGACCGATCCGTGATAATCGACCACGCACCGGCCTGTGTCCGTGAATTCCCCGATAACCGTTGCTTCGACATCCCGGCGACGCATCAGGTCCATGAAATCGTCCGCCTTTTCGGGAGGCACGGCAAGGGTCATCCTCTCCTGCGATTCAGAAATCCAGATCTCCCATGGCGACATACCGGGATATTTGAGCGGGACCTTTTCGAGCGTTACATGGCATCCGTTGCATTCCTTTGCCATCTCGGCGACAGAACACGAAATTCCGCCCGCCCCGTTATCAGTTATGCTGTTATAAAGGCCACGATCGCGGGCTTCGTTTACGATCACATCCGAGAATTTTTTCTGGGTGATGGGATCGCCGATCTGGACCGCTGTTACCGGACTTGCAGGATCCAGCGCTTCGGAAGAGAACGTCGCTCCGTGAATTCCGTCCTTTCCTACGCGTCCACCAATCATAACGACGAAGTCTCCCGGCCTTGCCTGCTTTTCATAGAGTTTCCGGCCTTCGTGCTCCCTCGGCATCACCCCGACCGTCCCGGCAAACACCAGGGGTTTACCGGTGTAACGGTTGTCAAACTGGACAAAACCCTGGGGCGTCGGAATGCCCGAACAATTGCCCCCGACGCCGACGCCGCGAACGACACCGTCGAGGATCCGGCGCGGCGGGAGGATCGGGTTTTTCCGGTCCTTCCCGCGATAGAGAACGGGGTCTGCATCCGGGTCCCCGACGCAGAAACCATAGATGTTGATGCAGGGCTTAGCTCCAAGACCAAAGCCGATGGTATCCCGGTTCACGCCGACGATGCCGGTAAGGGCGCCGCCGAACGGGTCGAGCGCCGACGGGGAGTTATGGGTCTCCACCTTATGCGTGACGAGGTATAGATCGTCGAAGACAATAGCCCCGGAATTGTCGGTGAACACAGAGAGGCAGATATCCTTGTCCCCTTTTTCCTGCCTGATCTTCATTGTAGCGGCCTGGATGCAGGTCCTGTAGAGCCCATCGGGAACATCGTCGTCCATTGCCGATGCAAAGATGGTATGTTTGCAGTGCTCGCTCCATGTCTGGGCAAGCGATTCGAGCTCAAGATCAGTGGGTTTTCTCCCCTTGCTATGAAAGTAGTCCCTGATTGCATGGAGCTGGGGCAGGTCGAGGGCCAGCGGGCCCCTTCTCTCGCCGGTCAGCGGGTCTGCGATCCCTTCTTTTCCGATCGCAGCGAGGTCCCCATCATCGAGGTCCAGGTCAACAATCCCGGCCTTGGGCAGTTCGTGGAGCTGCACAACCGGTACAATCCGGTCCATGCCTGACGATCCATATTCTGCCCGGGTCTTGATATGAACACGATTGACAAGGGGGTTAGCCAGCGTTGCTGCGAGTGCTGTAAGCTGGTCGGAAGAAAGTTTTCCCGATACGAGGTAGAGCAGGGAGGAATATACACCATCCCCTGCCCCAAATTTCATCCTCGTAAAATCCTCTATGGTCCTGCAGGCCGTTGCACCTACATTATCGGTAACGCCAGGCAGAAATCCGACTTCAATGGCATAATCAAAGTTTGCCCGTGTTGGCTCGTCCACGGAAACAGTCTGTACAACGGGATTTGAGAGCTGCATTCCGATCTCGTCCAGCTCGACCGGCGTGAAATCTTGGGATGCGGTAGAGATTGTGTAGGTATCGACCTGGTGTAATTCCTCAATCGGAAATCCAAGAGTTCGAATCCTGTCGGTCCTGACCTTAAGCCTGGGATCGGTCTTATAGCGGACTTCTATCCGGTGGACATATGCCATAGGTACCTGATACATGGTTGTTGGTCATAAACAAAATAGGTTTCAAAACTGGCATAGGGATGGGAACGCCCCTACCACTCAGTATCCGGTCGCGTAATAATACCCATCCTCTATCCTGATCCTGACAGGGACGTCGAACAATCCACCGATGGCTTCATCGGTCAGGACCTTGTCCTTCGGGCCGTCCTGTATGATCGTTCCTCCTTTCATCAGGATTACCCGGGAAATCTCAGGTATGATATCGGGCAGATTATGGGTTACGAGTATTACCCCGGTTCCTGATCGGGCAATTTTTCGGATGACCAGCCGGAATTTATGGAGGGCATGCAGGTCGAGGCTGTTTGTCGGCTCGTCAAGGATAAGAGCTTTCGGTTCGTGGATCAGAGCCCTAGCAATAAGGAAACGGCGTGCTTCTCCTGTCGACATCTCAGTCATCGTCCTCTCCTTGAGGTGTGAGATCTCGAGGAAGTCCATGATCTGTTCTGCTTTCCGGGTCATGTCCGGAGTAGGTTCCTGGAGAAAAAGCCCCACGCTATCGAAAAATCCGGACACGATGACCTCCATTCCTGAAAAATCGCGTGCAAATACATTTTGGAGGTCATTTGAAACTATCCCGAGTGCCGATCGGAGATCCCGGACATTCCAGCGCTCCCTGCCCCATATTTTCGATGTCGAACCCTCCCTGACGAGAGGATAATATTCCCGCGTGATGGTCCTTATGAACGCCGTTTTCCCGGCACCGTTGGGCCCGAGGACAGCAATATGTTCTCCTGCCTGCAGGGTAACCGAAAGGGAGTCGAGAACGGTCAGGTTCCGGCGGACAACGGTGATATTTTTAAATTCCACAAGCGGGGCCAGTTTATTCCATTGATCTTCGGTCGAATCCATAGCGCAATTCCAGTTTCACCGGTACCAAATGACCTGAACTACCCGCGGTTATCCCGATACTTCCTTGTTACCGGAAAAAAGAGTTATTTACTGGTTCCGGAACTGCGGCATCAGCGCACGGATTTCAGCCCCGACTTCTTCGATCAGGTGGTCTTCGTCCCTTTTTGTGAGGGCATTGAATACCGGCCGGTTCGCCATATTCTCAAGCATCCATTCGCGGGCGAACTGTCCGCTCTGGATCTCCTCGAGGATCTCTGCCATGGCAATCTGCGATTCCGGTCCGATTACCCGCGGTCCCCGCGTCAGGTCTCCGTACTGGGCCGTATTGCTGACATAGCGCCTCATCCTCGTGAATCCTCCCTCGTAAATCAGGTCTACAATCAGTTTGGTTTCATGCAGCACCTCGAGGTATGCCATTTCCGGAGCATACCCGGCATCGACGAGGGTCTCGAAACCGGCGCGGATGAGAGAGGTGATACCCCCGCAGAGAACAGCCTGTTCGCCGAAGAGGTCTGTCTCTGTCTCTTCCCGGAAGGATGTCTCGAAGACCACTGCGCGTGTCGCGCCGATCCCTTTTGCATATGCCAGGGCAATGGCATGGGCATTTCCTGTGTGGTCCTGTTGGACGGCAATGAGAGCAGGCACTCCTTTTCCCTCCTCGTACTGCCGCCTCACCATGAAACCCGGCCCCTTTGGGGCGACCATGATCACATTGACGTTTTCCGGGGGAACGATCTGCCCGAAATGGATGTTGAACCCATGTGAGAACATCAGGGTTTTATTCTCAGTGAGGTAAGGCTTCACTTCGGCCCTGTATACTCCACCCTGGTTTTCGTCAGGCAGCAGTATCTGGACGATATCGGCCATTTTCACGGCCTCGCTCACGGGGTATACTGAGAAACCGTCGGCGACTGCGGCATCCCAGCTCTTTCCCTGCCTGAGGCCGATCACGACATCGAGCCCGCTGTCACGGAGGTTCAGGGACTGGCCCCGGCCCTGCGAACCATAGCCTATCACTGCAATGCGCTTTTTGGACAGGACGCCAAGATCTGCATCGGTATCATAATATTTTTTTAACATGGTCCTCTCTTTACTATCATCAACAAAGCACATAAATATGTTATAAAAAGATTAAAAACGGAAATCTTTGTCAATTATCTGCTGGAGTGCGATCTATCATTATTGAGAAAAAAGAGCCCAGATTCGGCGGGGTTTTGCCAGATGTCCAGTCGACGTGTCCTGATGTCAGGATTAACCTCACGAGGGTCGGCGTGAAAAATGTGAAAAAACTCGTCGAGGTGTCGCGTGCGGACAGGCGCCCGGTTATTTTTATCTCGAATTTCGATGTCTTCGTTGACCTGCCTGGAAGTCTCAAAGGGGCCAACCTTTCGCGGAACTTTGAGGTCATCGATGAAGTCCTCCAGCAGGCGATAGACGGGGACGTGAAGGAGATCGAGAACCTGTGCAGCGTCGTTGCACGCAAGCTTCTGGACCGGCACGAATACGCAGACAGGACAGAAGTCCTCATGAGAAGTGAATTCATGGTGAAACGGGAGACTCCGGTAAGCCAGACGAGCTGCCATGAAGTGGTCAAGGTCCATGCACGTGCTGTTGCGAGGCGGACATTCCGGAGCCCGATCGTCAGGAAAAGCATCGGTGCCGAGGTTATGGGGATGACTGCATGCCCGTGCGCCCAGAATATCGTCAAGGAACGGGCCCAGCATGTGCTCCAGGACATTGGTGTCGACGACGACAAGATCAGCCGGTTTTTCGACGAAGTACCGATGGCCACCCATAACCAGAGGGGAAGAGGGTTCCTGTGCATCGAAACCGACGACGACCAGCACGTGCAGCTCGAAAAGATCATCGATATCCTGAAAGAGTCAATGAGCGCCCCAATTTTCGAGCTCCTCAAGCGGGGGGATGAAAGTTATGTCGTATTCAACGCCCATAAGAACCCGAGATTTGTTGAGGACTGTGTCAGGGAAATGGCAAAGAAAGTCCTTGCCGAGTTCCATGCCCTCCCGGGAGATGCCCTCGTCACCATCAAGCAGACGAACGAAGAAAGTATCCATCAGCACGATGCCTATGCCGAACGGCAGGCGACCATAGCCGAGCTCTTTGTCGAGTTGAACGGCGAAATCCAGTAACCCTCAAAAAAATTTCAAATACCTTACAACACCTTTTTTCCGCGATCCACTGAATTATATGAGAGGTCCTTGCAGCCTGATCGGTTATCGGGATACCGGTATTACAACGCGCATAAGTGCAGCGACATCCGAACGAAAAATATCATCTATCCAGCGGGGAAATTTTTTCCGGTCCTGTGAAAATAAATTTCATAACCGCCATTCCGATCGAAGTAATAAAATTACCTGCTTTGCAAGGCATTTTTAACATAATAAAAAGAAGGCGAATCAGAGGATTTTCAGTCAGCACGGGTCACGTAATCCCTTATATTTTTTTCTGTCGCTACGACATGCGAAACCCCGAAAGAATTGCAAAGCAGATATATAATTTGAGTTGTAAGATCTTTCCGAACGTACTAGGTACGGTCAAAAAAATCTCCTTACAGAGATTTGTGTGGATTACACCGGTATCGCATTGTGAACAACTCAACATATGATGAGGCGATAATATTGTCGAAAGTTGTAGAGATTTCCCCAACCACAAGACATGAGGGACACTCAAAGCTTGTCTTGAAGGTTAACGACGCAGGAATCATCGAAACGGGTAACTGGTGTTCCATTACCCCGGTGAGGGGCGTAGAGAGGCTTGCCGTCGGTAAGACGATGGAGCAGGTCCCCAAGATTGCGTCACGTGTCTGTGGTATTTGTCCAATTGCCCACACACTCGCAGGGATAGAATCGATGGAAGCATCAATCGGATGTGAAATCCCCCAGGATGCCTATCTCCTGCGTGTGATCCTCCAGCTGGCAAACAGACTGCACAGCATTGCACTGCATGATATCCTGATCCTGCCCGATTTGTATCTCCCGGGCACCGATACCAAGATCAACCCGTTCTCCCCAGAGGAGCCGGTCAGGAGCGTTGCAAAGCGTATCCAGAGACTTCGTGAGATCGGTCAGACCATCGGCCAGATTGCCGGTGGAGAGGCGGTGCACCCGAGCAACCCGCGTATCGGCGGTATGTACAAGGCCTGCACACCTCGTGCAAAGACAAAGATGTACGACCTTGCCAAGGAAGGTCTTGTCCTTGCCCACGAGCAGATGGACTTAATGATTGCAATCCTCCGTAACTTCCAGAAGAGGGACTGGGCAGAAGTCGCAGGAAAGAAGATTGCAATCCCGAAAGACCTCGGTTACCACAACCAGGGGTACATGGCGACACACCCGTTCTACGGGAGCTCCAGCCTCGAAGAGAACCCCACCTGGGACTTCGACAGGTTCAAGGAAGTCAGGCCATGGGACTGGTATATGGGTGAGATGGAAGTCAGCCTTGCAGACCCGACCTACCCGGTTGGCGGGACTACTCCGGTTGGCACCAAGGTCAATCCCCAGATGGAAGCCTGTACCGGTATCCCGATGTACGACGGCCAGCCAGTCGAAGTTGGGCCCCGTGCACGTCTTGCGACCTTCAAGGGTTATGACGAGAAGGGAACAGTCGGACAGAACATTGCCCGTGAAATGGAGTATACGGACAGCCTGTATGCGATGATCTCGGCCATCGATGAGTACGACCCCTCGGGCGCCGTGCTTGCCGACGAGATCCCCTGCGGAGACGGATCACTCGGATGGTCAGCAAATGAGGCCCCCCGTGGAACCGATGTCCACCTGGCACGTGTCAAGGACAACAAGGTCCTCTGGTACTCGATGCTCGTCCCGACCACCTGGAATTTCGGAACCTGCAGCGCTGCACTTACCGGTGCACCCTGGCAGCTCGCTGAAATCGTGGTCCGTGGGTACGACCCCTGTGTGTCATGTGCCACCCACATGATTGTGATCGATGAAGACAACAAGCTCGTAGCCCAGAAACTCATCCAGTGAGAGTACCACGCATGTTGTTCTCCGAGATCGTGATCGCAGGGTGCGGAAACCCCCTGTTCGCGGACGATGGATTCGGACCGGCAGTAATCGAGGAAATGCAGAAACTACAGCTTCCCGACAAGGTAACGATAATTGATGCAGGCCTAGGAGGCCCGCATTTTATTTTTACGCTCCTTGATCCTGAAGTCACAAAAAAACTTGTCATTATCGATATTGCCGTTTTTGGTGGAAAACCAGGCGAAATTGTTCCGTTCAAGCCGGAAGATCTACCCCCGGGAGCATACCGGGATGCCCATTCGTGGGACCTCTCAGAACCGCTCCAGAGGATAAAAGATCAGATTGATATCACGATTATCGGATGCCAGCCAAAACGTGTTACGACACCCGAATTTGAAATCGGGCTTTCTGATGAAGTAACAAAGGCTATTCCGGAGACTATCCGGAAAGTTTTAGAGATAATAGGGGTGAATTATGGGACTTCTATCGAATGTCTTCAAGAAAGACGATCAGCAGAAATCAGCTGACGTAGCAAAGACAGAAACAAAAAAGGAGGTTAAGCCTGTGGCAGACAAGATGACAATAGGCCATGTTCACATGAGTGGATGTACTGGCTGTCTCGTGTCCTTAGCAGACAATTACGCCGGACTCTTGACGATTCTGGACAAATACGCGGACCTCGTATACGGTCTGACGCTTGCCGATGTGCGCCACATTCCGAAGATGGATGTCGCGCTCGTTGAGGGTTCTGTCTGCATTAATGACAAACTCGCAGTGGAAGAGATCAAAGAGACCAGAGAAAAGGCAGCAATCGTGGTAGCCGTTGGCGGATGCGCCAGTTACGGCAACATCACAAGGTTCTGTCGCGGCGGGCAGCAAAACCAGCCGCAGCATGAATCGTTCCTGCCTATCGGGGACCTGATAAAGGTCGACGTATATATTCCCGGTTGTGCACCGACCCCGCAGATGATCAGGAACACCGCCCTGATGGCGTACCTGCTCCTCAAGGGAACAAAAGAACAGAAAGACCTTGCAACCAAGTTCCTTACTCCGCTGATGCTCGCGGCACAGAAAGGCACCACTGCCTGCTTCTGTGACCTGATGACGGAAGTCATCAACCAGGGGCTCTGCATGGGATGCGGGAGCTGTGCAGCAGCATGCCCGGTCCGTGCAATCACCCATGAAATGGGCAAACCGCAGGGGACAAGGGACCTGTGCATCAAGTGCGGAGCATGCTACAACCAGTGCCCACGCAGCTGGTTCAGCTTCGACGTAGTACCCGAGTACGAAAGCATCCAGGAACTCATTGATACGGTGATGAAGTGAGGTGACAGAAATGGGAGCAGAACTCGGTAAATACAAATCATGTGTATCAGCACGTAGCACCGACAAGGCAATCCTCGCAGGGGCTCAGGACGGCGGTATCGTTACCACGCTGTTCGCGTACGCTCTTAGTGAGGGTATCATTGACGGCGCGATTGTTGCAGGACCAAGCGAGGACGTATGGCGTCCACGCCCGATGGTTGCAACAACCGTTGAAGAGCTGATGGCAGCCCGCGGAACGCGGTACAACATCAGCCCGAATGTCTCGCTGATCAAAGAGGCAACGCGGAGCTACGGTCTCGACAAGGTCGGTATCGTTGGCACCCCCTGCCAGATGCAGGCAGTCCGCAAGGGTCAGCTGTACCCGATCGGCCTGCGTGACGTCGGCGACAAGATTGCACTTGCACTCGGTATCTTCTGTATGGAGAATTTCCCGTACCAGAGCATTGTTCAGCTGG
>DATJQJ010000022.1:0-71476 GCA_035505975.1 Methanoregulaceae archaeon | reverse complement strand
ATCATCTCAGTCTATACAAGAGCCGATGCCCTGCGAGATGGTGTCCTTGTTGAGATCCCCCTCAATCTCTCCATCGAAGCGGGTATCAAAATTTCTGTTGCCCTGACATCGGAAGCCTGGCATTATATTGACCCCGGTGACCTCGGTGAATTATCCGGACAGAGTATAAACGGCCGTCTGTGGGATTTATTGAATGTATTCCGGGTTACAGCCAGCCAGGCCCGGCATACCGATCGCATTTATTTCAACGTTGCATTTCTGATGCCCGGCGTGAGCCAATGGGATAAAACAATCCAATGTCCAGTCGAACATGAAGAGGTGGTCACTTTCAAAGCGATATGTGGACCAGGTGACGATATGAAACCGGTGATAACGATTATGCTCCCCTGGGAGGATTAATGACTATGAAACGGGATTCAAAAATCCCACAATTTTATACAACCGACGAAGTTGCTACAATCCTCCACTTGAATGTCCAGACTGTTCGTCTTTTACTTCAAAAAAAAGAACTTTGTGGCATTAAAATTGGAGTGGAATGGAGGGTTAGCGAAGAGCACCTGTTAAAATTCATCAAGGATCACGAAAACCGGTGATCGGGAGATCTCCGGCCTATTAAACGTGTGTCTCAAACAGTCTCTTTTGGCCGGCCGCGACCCGATCGGGATATATGTTTGCCTCAGGTCCTTATGTCTATTCTGATAAAATTCATCTTCCGGACCCCATATAGAGCATATCTCATGTCGAAAAGGGGCGGTGGGGTGCTCGCAGGAAGCACGGCCTCAGCCGCGCCTGCACCCCTCCTCCGTTTTTCAGGCCGCAAGTGAAACGGAAAGCGGCCGGATTTCTTTTTAGATTACCGAGGGCCAGCGCCCCGACCGAGCCGAAGGTGAGGGAGTCACAGAGCGTCAAAGTTTCAACAGTACACAGCGAACGGGACCGATGGCATCTGCCATTCGTCCCGGAGCGTGCAATACAAGGCGATAACAAGGAGCTTGCGACGGAGTTATGGCCGTCTAAATTCCCGATCCGGTCAGGAGAACCAGGGCATGATATGAGCGGAGGAGGCCCGGAGCGAAACGGAGTGAAGTGAGGACACGACGACGCGAACATGATGCCCGACGGGTACGTCGATCAACTGCAGAACCAGGGAGCACCTCGGAGACGAGGCCCGAAGGCCTCCGCAGTGGTGCGACTGATACCAATTATGCACTTGAAAATTTCGTACCGAAAATACGCCCAAAATAAGCCGGAAATCGCCTGCGGATTCCTACACAGTGTGAAAGAGCCTCAGCCGTGATTTGAACACGGGACCTGCTGATTACAAGTCAGCCGCTCTGCCAACTAAGCCACTGAGGCGCCATACTAAATTATCATTGGTCGGTAAAAAAGGTGGTGCCTTTCGTCCTCCGGCGAAAAATGATTACTGCACTTCCCTTTCCCAGATCGTTTCGCCGTCGTACAGGATTTTCGTGATCCGGTGATAGGGAATGGGTGTCGGCCCGAAGGGTGATTCCTTCTCGAAATAATAGGAGTCGAGGCGAACGATCTCCTCTCCGCCGATACATGACCGGTCGCCCGGTGCTCCGCGGTCGATGTAGCAGACCGATATCTTTCCGAAGGTGTATCGCGGGTCGTGGAAATATTTCAGGAGCAGCGTGTGACTCGTCCTCATCGTCTCATCACCCGGCATGGGCGGTACGTTTTTTCCTAAGGTATGCCGGGTAAAGTACCGAGAATGCAACACCCCCAAAAAGAACCATGTATGTAGTGAATTGCAGAGGAGCCCGCAAGGAAGTTGTATTCAGGGAGATTAACGACAATACGAAATTTATGCCGAACAGGCATCCCCAGACTCCGGTCATGAAGTTGTTCACCCCGATGAAAACAGGATTGTCCCAGAGTGCGGGTTCGACCATTTTCCTTGCATACTGAAGGGTAAACGGGGACCTGACCATGACTGACGCAAAAGCCATGACCGTGAAGGTCGCGTACAGGAGAACCCAGAGAAATGGTATGAGGGCGGTCATTCCCAAGAAGGCGATCAGGACAAGGGCGATGAGGAAGAACACAAGGTTGATCCAGGCGATCAAAAAGCCATTACGCAAGTCGGAGAACCCGAAGGCGATGCCTGCTGCAAGGGCTGTAACAAGGGCAATTTCAACGCTTTCTGTCGTCGGGCCTGATAAAATCCCGTAGAGAATGATCGGGAGAAACCCAATCAGAATACCCACGCTTTTCATCGTATCTGGACCGATGAGGATGAGGGCGTCCGCTACGATCACTTGATCTTTTTCTCGAGCTTCTTCAGCTTCTTTTTGGCGGCCTCGCTACCGGCAGCCGCCTGCTGCGAGAGCTCTTCTGCCTTGGCTTTCTTTGCCCTGTTCAACTTCTCCAGTTGTTTCTTACTCGTTGGCATTACTTATCTCCTCGTTTCGCCTTTCCGGTTTGTTTATCTTTTTTCCTTCATATACTATCTCTTTTATCGCTCTGTCACCGTCCTTGGCTTCGGATGGGGATCCGCCCCGATCAGATTGTCACCGATAATTTTTAAAATTGGCAATTATGAAAAATTTCCCTTATACCGGTATTATCGATCCTGTCAACCGGCGGGTGGCACACGATTTGATATCTGTCCGGTAAGCTGGCTGGCATCGGTCAGGGGGAGCTCACAAGCCTGTCACCAGGGAGACAATTCCCCTTTCTGGTCCCGGTTACGATGAGGCCGCTGTCCTCAGGTCGAGTCCCTCAGCTTTCAGTTAATCCTGTCATTGAATTCGATTTCTTTCGGCTGACCGGGATTTATTACCATCCTTTGAAAAGACGGATGATTTTCCTCCAATGACCTGCTCCCTTCCAAAGACATTAAACCGTAAGGAGAAGACCTCTATTGCAATGGCACAGCTGACCGTTGACATCGGTGGCAGGCCGGGCATCGACTGCCGGGGTTTTTGCGAATACTGCTATTTCAGACGGGTAAAGAACGTCGAACCCCTTGGATGCCGGCACTGCCTGCCCTTCAAGAAAGGCTGTGATTATTGCACGAGGAGTGTAAAGGAATACTATAGCGGATTCAAAAACCTCCGGGACATCGCCGATGATACCCTGGCACGGCTGAACATGCTTAATGACGACGTGGACCGGGTCACGATCAGCGGTGGCGGCGACCCGAGCTGCTACCCGAGGTTCCGGGAGCTGGTCGAACTCCTGTCAAGCATGCAGGCGCCACTCCATATCGGATATACCAGCGGTAAAGGGTTCGATTCCCCGAAAACTGCGAAACATCTCATCGACAACGGCCTCTCCGAGATATCGTTCACCGTATTTTCCACAAACCCGTCGTTGCGTAAAAAATACATGCACGACCCGACCCCGGAGGTTTCGTTGAAAATACTTGGGGAATTGTGCGGGTCGATCGATGTGTACGCCGCATCGGTGGTCCTACCGGGTGTAAACGATGGAGACCGACTTCTGTCCATGTGCGAATGGCTGGAAGAACGCGGAGCACGGGGTATCATCCTGATGCGCTTCGCCAATTCCCGTGAAAACGGCCTCATACTTGGCAATGCACCGGTAATTGCCGGACAGCGGGTCCATACTCCGGACGAGTTCCGTGACATCGTGACCGGGCTCTCCGGACAGTTCAAAACCCTGAAAATCAGCGGGACTCCGCTCTGGGACCCCGAGATAGGTTCGCCGTTCGTCATTCTCACCGAACCCGACCTCATGGCAAAGCTACCGCGGATCACGGGAAGGGCATCGGTCATCACAGGATCTGTTGCAGCCCCGTATATCAGGAAAGTCCTCTCATCCTGCGGCGATGGTGCCGATGTCGTCGCCGTTGCCAAAGATATCGGCTGCCTGATCACCATAGACGACTTGAAATCGCTTGACCTTTCGACGCTGGAAAAGACCGTTATCATCCCTGGCAGGGCATTTGTCCATGACAGGGAGGCAGAACGGGTCCTGTCTGCCGACGGTGTGGAAAGGGTGGTAATCAGGGGACCCGACATGCTCACTGCCGATGCAGAAACGAGCATGGGCATGGACCGGAACGGTGTCCTGGCAATCGAGATGAACGGTTTTGCCGATCTGATCAGGCTCATCAACCTTCACGGCAGCACATGAGACCCTGGCGGTGCCGGTTTCTGACCCCGTACTCCGGCGACAGCCTTATGAAGATTCCTGATCCATTATACACAGCACTTTCATAGTGCTGACAGATGTAAGTCCGACGTGCCTTAAGGCATGGCCCCGAAACGGGGCTTTTGGGATTACCTGAGTCAGCGTAAGCGGCTCTTTTCCCGGATTTACCAGATAGTACAGGCAGGAGTGAATTATGGCAAGAATCTATGCGCGAAGGAGAGGCCAGTCGGGATCGGTCCGGCCATACCGGAAAGAAGTCCCAGAATGGTCGATGACTGATGTGGCAGCGATCGAAAAGATCATTGTCGACCTGAGGAAAGAAGGCGTTTCCAGCGCAAAAATCGGACTTGTTCTCCGCGACCGTTATGGCGTGCCGGATGTCAAACTCGTCACAGGGAAACGGATCGGAGAAATAATAAAAGAAAAGGGACTTGAAGGAGAGATCCCCGAGGACCTGAGAAACCTTATTCTCAAGGCTCTCGGGCTCCGCAAGCACCTTGCACTGAATAAGAACGATCTGCACAACAAGCGGCAGATGCAGCTGACCGAGTCGAAAGTCAGGCGGCTCGTACGGTACTATGTCAGTTCCGGAAAGCTGCCGAAAGGCTGGGTCTACAAACCAGATACAGCAGAAATCCTGCTTTCACGATAATACCATGTCGATCGAAACCGCGGCCGGAACAATGGCAGGTCACCTCGAGCACCAGGATTTCGTAGAAATCTATGCCCATCACGATGCAGACGGTATTGCTGCTGCATCCATCATGTGCCTGGCTATGGTGCGGAAGGATAAAAAATTCCGGCTGAGGATCGTTTCCGAGTTGCCCGAAGAGGGCATACAATCCGGGAGCGGCCTCCTTCTCTGTGACCTTGGGTCAGGGCGTCCTGATCTACGGGATGATGCGATGGTCATCGACCACCACCTCCCAGGATTCTCAGGGGGTTATCATGTAAACCCCCGTCTATTCGGCATCGACGGGGACCGGGAACTGTGTGCTTCGGGTGCAGCATATCTCGTGGCAAATGCACTCGGTGACAACCGCGACCTTGCCGGGCTCGCAGTGCTCGGGATGATCGGAGACGGTCAGGAGATTTCCGGGAAAAACAAGGAGATCTTCAATGAAGGCGTTGCCGAAGGAATCATTACCAACGGGAGGGGATTCCACCTTACGGGCAGGGATCCCACAGAAAGGCTCTACATCTCGACAGCTCCGTACCTGCCGGGTATCAGCGGAAACCAGGCTGCAGTCGAATCAATCCTCGATCTGAGCACCGGCGACGAAGAAGCCGATCCGTCACTCCTCCTCTCCCTCCTGATCCTCGAAACAGGGGAAGTTGCAGGAACAGGAGTTGCCAGGAAATTATACGGCGACCTTTTCGGTCTCGAACGGGAGTCGATAGCCGATGCTTATACCCTGGCAGCGGTAACCGATGCGTGTGGGAAAACAGGAAAAGGGGGTCTTGCAGCGTCCCTGTGCATGAGGTCGACAGCCGGCATTGAAGAGGCATGGGAGATTACCCGGTCTTTCCGCCTGAGAGTAATTGCCGCCCTCGACCAGCTGTGCCGGCAGGAAAACCAGGACGGGGTTTATGAGATCGACGACCACCTGGTAATCAGCGACGTGGCCGATGCCCTGGCATATAACTGCCGCGAGGGGCAGACGGTGATAGTTTTGGGAAAAGACGGCGAGGTCTGCCGTGTCTCGGCCCGGTGTCCGGGAGGGGGGACCAGGGACCTCGGTGTGGTAATCCAAAAAATCGCCTCCGATTGCGGCGGGTCGGGTGGAGGACACCGGCTCAGAGCAGGGGCGACGATCCCGTGCAGCAAGGTTTCGCAGTTCCGTTCGGCCTGGCAGGAGGCGGTCCTGGCATGATGGCGATAGAAGGCACGATCCTGACATTCCATGACCATCCGATCGAAACGGGAGGGGCCGTCACTCCCGATAACCTTTTGGGAATGACGACCTTTTCAGACGGCTGTTCCGTAAAGACGGTCATTACAAGTGAAAACCTTAGGTCGGTAATCGCCTCGGTTGACGATTATCTGATGAATCTCGGATTAGCGGAGGAGATATGTTCGTACGCTTTGCATTAGAGGCCGATCTGCTGTTCAGTGCGGAACTGGCTCCCGATGCGATAAAAGCCTGTGAAGGGCTCGTGGAGGAGTCCAATAAAATATTATTCAGAAAGGGAGTGCCAGCCGGCATTTCACCCGATGAAATCGGCAGGATTGTCAGCTGGTCTGCGGGAGGAAACCGGCTTTCGGTTACCATCGTGAGCGGGCCGTATACCCGCGCCCATGACGGCCTTTTCCGGTTCAGAAAACAGATCGCACCGAGGCTCGGAAAGTTCAGGGTAGGTCTCCGTGACATCGTCATCAAATCGTTCGGCGTCACCATGAAGGGAGACTTCCCAAAAGGAATCCATATCCCGAACCTGCCGTTCATATCGAAAGCAACGCTCCTCGGCGATACCCTTGAACTCGGACTCGTGATGAACGCGACCGATCTCGAGAACAGGGTGCCCGACCGCGTTGTCCGCCTGATCGAAGAGAAAATACAGGCAGCGACGTATGGGGGAAAATCGGAGCACTGGGAACTTGTTTTTGAGAGCAAGACCAGACCTCGGTTCAACGATAGCGACCCGACCGAGGAGATGATCAGGCGGAACTGGATCAGGCACGCCCTGTCGAGGGGCCAATGGATCCACGGGCCCCAGTCTGTCCAGTTGTTCCGGGCTTTCGAACAGATCGTTTTCGAGAACATCATCCGCCCCATGGGCTTTACCGAGATGATATTCCCGAAACTGGTCCCATGGGAAGTCTGGAAAAAATCCGGTCATGCCAAGGGCGTTTATCCGGAGATTTACTATGTCTGCACGCCGAAAACCCGGGACCCTTCGTACTGGGAGGACGTCGGCGATTACTTCAAGGTGACGGGCGAAGTCCCGGTCGACATGATCCGGGACCGCATTGACGGCCCCATCGGGGGCCTCTGCTATGCACAGTGCCCGTCATTCTGGCCATACGTCCAGGGGGAGACCCTGGCAAACGACTGCCTTCCGATCCGGATATTTGACCGCAGCGGCACTTCGCACCGGTACGAAAGCGGCGGGATCCATGGTATCGAGCGGGTGGACGAATTCCACAGGATCGAGATCGTGTGGCTCGGGACCGCAGAACAGACAATCGAGACGGCCGACCGTCTCCACGAACGGTACTGCCACGTATTTGAAGACCTCCTCGAACTGGAATGGCGTGCAGCCAGGGTGACACCATGGTTCATGGCCCAGGAAGGAATGATCGAGACGGAATCGGATGAAGGAGGCTGCGGTTGCGGTTCACGGATCGGGACTACGGATTACGAAGCCCTGCTGCCGTACAACAAGAGCTGGCTCGAGTTCCAGAACGTGAGCATCAACGGGGACAAATACCCGAAGGGGTTCAATGTGAAGATCCAGAGTGGCAGCGAATGCTGGTCCGGTTGTTCGGGGATCGGCCTTGAACGGTGGACTGCTTCGTTCCTGGCCCAGAAAGGTCTCGATATCGGGAACTGGCCGGGGGCCGTTGCAGATCTTGTCGGAGAACCAAAAGAGTTATTCAAATTCCTTTAATGGTGATATTATGGCAAAAAAGAAACAAATTGGAAGAAGAGTTGAAGGCTGGAAGGCCAAGAGCTGGTACAAGGTATACACCCCTGACCAGCTCGGAAAATACTACCTTGGCGATACAATCGCCAACGACCCTGAGAGCGTCGTCGGCCGTGTCATGCAGACGACGCTCGGAGAGATCATCAACGACTACGCCCGGCAGAACGTCAAGATGAGGTTCCGCGTCGCCAATGTCGCCGGGGATTCGGCGTACACCGAATTTGTCGGCCATGAGGTGACCCGTGACTACCTGCGTTCGCTCGTAAAGAGAAGGACTTCACGGATCGATGCCCATATCCCGGTAACGACCAAAGACGGGAAGGACCTCCTCCTCACGGTGACCTGTTATACCCTTACCCGCGCGAACCTTTCACAGACTCACGCGATCAGGGGTATCATCATGAAATACGTGATGGAACAGGTGCAGAACGGGGACATTAATGCCTTCGTAAACAATATCGTCACCGGGGAGATCTCGAAGGAGCTTTTCAAGATGTTGAAGGAAGTCTTCCCCATCAGGCGCGTGGAGATCATCAAGTCGAAGGTGGAAATACCCGTCATTTCAGTCGCCATGTAAAACAGGCATGCAACCGTTCCTTTAAGGGACACTTTCCCTTTTTCGATTTCTGTTCCTGAATTTTCATTTTGGTTTCGTATAATTCCTTGATCGATTGCAAGGTGCTCCATTGAAGGGAAGAGGCGGCAGCGGAATCATCGGTTCGCCCGGGAAGTACCGTGCAATACGGTACCGTGCGGTATAACTGGTCCGGAAACAAACATCACGCTGATGACGGCACATAAAGTGGTCCTGCTCGTGCTCGACGGCATCTCCGATCGCCCCTGCCCCGACCTCGGCGGGAAAACCCCGCTTCAGATGGCGAAGACGCCGTTCCTTGACCGAGCGGCAGAGGAGGGCATCACAGGAATAATGGATACGATTGCACCTGGAGTGCGGCCGGGTTCGGACACCGCCCACCTCGCGCTCCTCGGCTATCCGCCTGAGGATTATTACACCGGTCGCGGACCGCTGGAAGCCGAAGGGACCGGCATACACATGGAACCGGGCATGATCGGGTTCCGTTGCAATTATGCGACCCTCGATTCCCGTGGGCTTGTGGCAGACCGGCGGGCCGGGCGGATCCACGACACCGCCGGGCTTTCAGCGGCCATCCAGAAGGGAGTGGATCTCTCAAAAACAGGCGTATCGTTTATTTTTCGTTCGGGTGCCGGGCACAGGGCGGCCCTCGCACTGAAAGGAGAGGGGCTTGGGTATTGCGTCTCCTCGAACGACCCGAAGCAGGAGGGCGTCCAGCCGCCCGAATTCAACGCATTGCATGACGACCCGGGAGACGAGAAAACTGCGTATGTCTTGAACCAGTTCATCGCGCAGGCGACGCGGATCCTCAATAATCATCCCGTCAACCGGGAAAGGGTAGAGAAAGGGCTCGCACCCGCGAATACCGTCCTTATTCGCGGTGGAGGCGAGATGGGACATTTCGAGCCGTTTTCCGAACGGTACGGCCTTTCCGGAAGTGTAATTTCAGCAGCATCGTTGATCACGGGCATCGGGACGTCGGTCGGTCTCAGGCATGTACCTGTTCCAGGGACGACGGGATCGGTGAACTCAGATATCGATGCAAAAATCCGTTCTGCGATCGCCGAACTGAAGGAACGTGATTTTGTACTGATAAATATCAAGGGTGCCGATGAAGCGGGGCACGACGGCCATTCGAGGGAGAAATCCGCATTTATCGAGCGTATCGACCAAAGCATCGCTCCTCTGCTCGAAGATCCGGATCTCCTCCTCGTAATCTGCGCGGACCACAGCACACCGTGCACGATAAAGGACCACAGTGCAGACCCGGTCCCTGTCGTGATCAGGGGCGAGGGGGTCCGGGTCGACAGGGTGACGCACTTCGACGAGTACCATTGTGCCGACGGGGGATTGAACCGGATCAGGGGTTGCGACCTGATGCCGATCATTGTCGACCTCGTCGACAAAGCACATAAATACGGGGCATAACTATGATACCCGTGCACCCTGGCAGGGTTTCCATCGGCCGATGCGACAATTTTCGATGCCGGGTTTCCGGACATATCCGACCGGAGCGACCATGAAGGCTGAAGAGATCCTCGGAACACCTGGCTTCCGGTTCGTGGAGCCGGCCTTCGCCGATATGACCGACGATATCTGGACCGATATCCTGATTGCGGCCGAGGGGGACCAGGGCCGGCTCCTCGTCGACGAGAAAGAGGACCCGATCGCCATGGCGGTCTCGAACGGGCTGAAATGGAATGCCGGGTCCTTCCACCTGAGAAAACCGACCGTTGCCGTGATCGAACGGTTCGAAGAGACCGCCGGTGAGATCTGGCAGGAAGACAGGACCGTCTGGGCCGAAGCGGTACGGGAATATTACAGCCTGGATATCATGCACTCGATCGAGCCCGCCATGGAGGACATGAACCCCGGGCGCCCCGGAATGGTTAAGGAGCTGGTCAGCAGTGTCTGGGGTGTACCGGAAAAACAGGGGGCTATCTGCCTCGACTATTGCTGCGGTTCAGGCGTGGGCTCGAAAATACTCCGCGAGTCAGGGTTCTCCCCGGTATCGTTCGACAACGACGCATCCCTCCTATCGCTCGGTCTTTCGAAACAACGCCTGATGCCGGGCGAGACGATGCTGATCGACGCCCGGATAGCCAGCCGGTACGTTGCCAATGCCCGGTACGGCCTCGGGCTGATGTTTGGGGATATCAATCCTTTTACCGCGGAACTGTGGGAGGAGATCACGGCAGAGATCATATCCCTGACAGAGAACACCCTGATCACCCTGGGGACCGAGAAAGAAGCCCGGATGGTGGAAGAATGGGTGAAAGCAAGGGATCGCAATGTCACAGTCTTCGAGAACAAGAGGGACATTATCTACGACCGCTGGGTCTGCGATATTACGCGCCGGTGAGAATAGAGAAGATGACGGATAATGGTATCCGGATTAAAGGCGTGATGGAGAAAGATCACAATCAATCTCCTTTTTCTATTCCCTGTGAACTAAAAAAATCCTTGCAATTTGATCTCGTTCCCGGGTCTCCGCACCAAAACCAGGGGCACCCCGGTTGCGACAAGGATGTAGGGGGAACAGGTTAGTTCCTCATTCCTGGATTAAACTCTGTCCCCTTGCTATCCCAATCGGGAAGACAGGGTAACAAGTCCCTGTCACAAGATTTATTGTCCTGCACCTGCGAAGTTGTTCTCTGATGACGAGTCCCATTCCCGGATCTGATACTTTACAGGTCACGGTTCGTCCTTCACGGAGGCTTCGGACTTTATATAACCTCTACCTGCTTATCGTAGTCTGGTGCCTGGTACTACCTGGCCTTCTCATCCTTACCATTTTTATCGACCCGGTGACGAGGATCGTAATTGCCATGGGGGCTTTGGTCGTTGCACTCGCTGCAATCGCCATGATCAGGAAATCCGTTGATGCAAGGAGCTATATTCTCACAGAAACTGCGCTGGAAATCCGTGGAGGGTTAGGTGCTGGGGGACATCTCCGGATACCGTACGAAAAGATCCACAGTGCCGAAATTGTCAGGAGACGACTCCATTCATACCTCGGGATAGCGGTAGTCAGGATTACCTATACGACTGATTCCGGAAAATCCGCAATAGCGGACCTGAAGGGCATAGAGCATCCTGAAGAAGTGAGATCCCAAATCCTGGTCCGGACAGGGAAAGAGGCCTCCTCGCCTGTTTTTACGGGTTAGTTGAATTTGAGCTGACCCCGCCCATGAGATAAATCATGCTTTGAAATTATCGTGGTTATTGGCAGTAGGTTGAACCGTCACCGGGGCGCCCTTCGGGGGCGGCGGCGTCTATCCTGCCAGAATGGGAGGGCAGCAGCCTCAACTTCAGTCACCTATTACGAATTTAAAAAAAATATCGAAAAGCCAACCGGAACCTCATGTTCGGAAAATTCAATCAGCAGATCACGGTCTTCTTCGTTTCCCCTTCCCCTGAGAGGATTTCTTTTTGGGTGTAGCTCGTCTCCCCATCTCCCGGGATCCCCCTCTCCCATGAGGTTGTCCCCCGCTGCCATGCCTCCCCGGCGATTCCCTGATGCGTTCGTCGCGGGTCTGCTCGCACTCGAGTTCGGCGACAATATCAACCGGTTCATCCACTTTCGTAACGAGCCTGCGTATCTCGAGGAGGCGTTCCATGCCGATGAAGTGTTCGGCCATCACCCTCGACAATTCAGTCAGCTCAATCTTATCGCCATGAACATGGGCCAGCCCCGAACCCGTCATCTCATCGAGGACTGGTTCGAGGGAGCCGACCATCGATTCCGAGATCGCCTGCAGCTCCGGAATGCTCCCCTTACAGACGACGGCATTCGCAACGAGCTCTTCCGAACTCTGTTCGGCGTCGTAGACCGGGGCCACCTCCTCCATCTCGCCTTTTAAGAGGAGCATGGCGACCTCTTCCTCGGTCTGTTTGCTCTCCCGGGAGTAGGTCGCCCCTGGTTCCGCGAGCACCACCACTTTTCCGAGGTCGTGAAAATCGGGGCGGCCCGCACGTCCCGCCATCTGGTTGAATTCCCCAACGGTCAGCCATGCGATACCCATGGAAAGAGCGTCGAATATGACCTGCGATGCAGGGAAGTCGACGCCCGCACCGAGAGCTGCCGTGGTTATGACACCGATCAGTTTCCCTTCGGTGAACTTCCTCTCCACCTCGCGGCGTTCCTGGGACGTCAGGCCGGCGTGGTATGCCGCATAACCGGGCCCAAGGGCATCGGCGATCGTGTGACATCGCGCCCGCGAATTGGTAAAAACGATGCTCTGCCCATGGTATCCCTTCGAGGAGACCTGTTTGTATTCCTTCTCGGTTAGCTGCTTGATCGCCCCGATCTTCTCTTTTTTTGGCGAAAAGATCAGGTATCGTTCGAGTGCAACCGGTCGTTCGCTGTACTGGACGAGCGATGCACCGAGTTTTTTTGCGAGCACTTTAGGCGACCCGATCGTTGCGCTGAGGTACAGGAACTGGGCCTTCGGAGCGAGGTATTTTAACCGTGCAATCAGTCCGTCCAGGCGGTGCCCGCGTTCCGGGTCCTCGAGCATCTGCACTTCGTCGATGACTACCGTCCCGATCTTCCCGATACCCCCCCCGCACCTTATAAGGTGGTCGAGGCCTTCATACGTGGCTACCAGGAGGGCCGCACGGACGTTTCGATCCCCTATCGGACGGTTGTCGGGAAGGTTCAGCCGGCTCTTGCCGATCAGGATCCCGGTCCCGAGTAACCTGCCATACCGTTCGTCGAAACGCTGGTATTTCTGCACGGCAAGCGCCACGAGCGGGACGAGAAAGAGGCACTGGCCGCGACCTTCGAGACTGTTTTTTACGCCGGCCATTTCGCCGATAAACGTCTTCCCGCTCGCGGTCGCAGCGACAACCAGAAGGTCCTTTCCAAAGAGGAGCCCGGCATCGACGGCCAGCTGCTGGGCCGGCATGAGCGCTTCCACCTTTGCGGATTCGACAAATTCCCTTGGCAACGGTAATTCTTCGACACGCGAGGTCTTCGTTACCGGGTGCGCTTCAAGGCGGTCGAAGAGGGTCTGCCCGACCTTCATCTGTTCAGGCTGGATACTTGCAAGGACCTTGTCAATGTCACGGTATTTTTTTAAAAGGTCTTCAAGGTGTCCGGTCAGGCCTCGTCCTGTCCTCCCGAGGTGGGCCACTTCCCGTTTCAGTTCGCGCCTGGCGCAATCGAAACAGATCCGCTCCCCCGATCGGCCGTACCTTACCGACGTCCCGGGGTCCAGCCGGGTGATGCGGTCCTCCATAAGACAGGTCCTGCAGAGGTCGGTAAAGGTATACGGGACCTGGAAATCGTGGAGAAATGATTCGAACAGGGGATCGGGCCGGGATAATTCGACCGAAGCGTTCCGGAACGAATGGAGCAACTCCTTCGTTGGTGTGTTCTTGTAGACTTTCTTGTTGCTCCAGCGCAGCCGGTAATGATCGGGCCTCGCTCCCTTCGGCGAGCTGGTTATGTCGACGATCCCGACTCCCCTGATATGCGACTCATCGAAAAAGAAAATGCGGTAATTCCCCTTCGCCGGGTGGACGAGAGCTTTCATGGGGCAATCAGATCGTGGATAACGTAGGTAAGTTCCACACTCTCAAGCCTTTTCAGGAAATCGGTAAATTCTTCATCGACAATGATAATGGCAGACTCGATGCCGTGGAATGCCGCTTCGATCACACCTTCGCGGGACCCGAAAAACATGTCCGGTTTCCTTCCGGCCTGCAAGAGGGCGATATATGCTTCAAGGCCGACCGCACAGACCATGGAGACCTGTCCGGTCACGGCAAGCAACTGGTCCCGCCTGACTTTCCTCGAGCCTCCCCGCTGCACCCTTGGGACCTTGCAGACGTGAATGCGGCCCTCGCTATGGGATATGATGCCATTCAGCCGTGCTATACCGACGTCTTCGCCAGGTTTCGCGTCCATCACGGCGCTGCCCATCGCACTCTGGGGACCCTTCCCTGCGTAAAGAAACCCCTCGTGCATGTAGACTCCCACTTCGTCCCCTGTTTTTAAGTCTTCCGCCGCAATTGCCGTCCAGACAGCGACCTGCTGGATGATGTCACGCCTGATGTGGCGTGCATAGGATTCCAGGGCTTCGGCATTATTGAGGACCCACTCGATACCGTTCCTCGTCACTTCATAGCGTCCCCGGCCTATCGCGCTCACCATGCCGTCGTCGACCAGCTCACGGATATATTCGGAAACGGCCTGTGGCGTCACACCCAGTTGCGTTGCGATCTCCTGCTGGCGGACCGCAGGCTGGTGTTCGGCAATCCCTACGAGGATCTGGAGCCGGGTGACTTCCCGCTTGCTCCGGAGAATGATGTAAAGAGGGTCCTCTTCACGTCCTGTCAAGCAACACCAGTCCCTGCCCCTTTACATCAAGAGTCGGGATCCGTTTTGCGAGGCCCTTGATAAAAACAGGGCTGACATTGTATTTCCTGGCAATGTCGGCGATGGAGCTGTTGCCGGATTTTATCTCGCTTTCGACCCGCTCGACTGTCTCGCGGAGCGCTTCATCGTTCGATATGGAGACGTAGATCAGGTCCGACAGGTCTGAAAAATTACACTGGAAATTCGCCCTGAATTTGCTGTATGTTGCCCGGTATTCGCGGACAGGTTTCTGGCCTGAAGAGGGCATCCTCCACTGCTCCTCGATGAGGTTCCCTTTTTTTAACAATGAAAGACACTCGTCAAGCCCATCTTCCTTCACCTGGTCATAAATCTCCTCTTCTGACATCCATGCCCGGGAGAGGAGGTCGTATACCTTCTTGTACGACGCATTGTTAAACGTGATGAAAAGAGGGACGAGTTCGACGGGATCGTTGACAATCCTGATATGGCCGGACACGGTAAAACCCAATTATTATATTGCGGTATAAATCAATAAAATTTTTGGGAAATAATGGAACCTTCCGGCATTATTACGGTCAAAGGAATAGTGCAGGGAGTGGGGTTCAGACCGTACGTCTATGCCTGTGCTGTCGACTTCGGCATCAGGGGATCGGTGAAAAATCTTGGCAGCGAAGTTGAAATCAGGGCTGCCGGCCGTCTTTTTTGCGAATTCCTCAGTGCAGTTGCCATCGGGCCGCCATTGGCACGGATCGATTCGGTCGACGTCCGGCCGCTCGATGGAGACCTCCCCGAAGGGTTTGTCATCGAAAAGAGCCGGGAAGGGTCGCTGTCGGGCATGATCCCTCCCGATATCGCGACATGCAGCGAATGTATCGGCGACATCGATACCCCGGGGAACCGGTACGAGGGCTACTGGGCCACCTCCTGCGTGAACTGCGGCCCGCGGTATAGCATCATCAAATCGCTCCCCTACGACAGGGAGCGGACGTCGATGGCGGTATTCCCGATGTGCGGGTCATGTGAATCCGAATACCGGGATCCTCGTTCGAGGCGCCATCACGCCCAGACGATCGCGTCACGTGAGTGCGGGCCCGGTCTCGCACTGCTCGATTCATTCGGAAACAAGGTGGAATCTGACGACATACTGCAAACGGCGGCTTCGTTTCTCGATCGCGGTCATATCCTTGCGATAAGGGGGATTGGCGGGTTCCACCTTGCCTGTGCCGAGCAGTCTTCGGGAACGCTGAAGAAGAGACTGGGAAGGACCGAACAACCCTTTGCCGTGATGGTGAAGCCTGAAGTGATCGACGAGATCGTCTGTGTCTCCTCCGGGGACCGGGTTATGCTTACCGGTCCGGAACGACCGATTGTCGTTATGCCGAAGCGGGACCCTTTGTCGCATGCCGATATCAGCAACCTGCACACGATAGGGTGCATGCTGCCGTATACCGGACTCCATCATATCCTGTTCCGGTACCTGAAGAGTCCTCTGCTCATCATGACCAGTGCCAATCTGCCCGGATATCCCATGATCACCGATATCGACCGTGCGATGGCAAAAATGCACAACGAAGTCGACTATTTCCTGGACCACAACAGGCCCATAATAAACCGGTGCGATGATTCGGTTATCCGCGACGGGCATATTATCAGGCTTTCCAGGGGAATAGCCCCGAAAAGAACAAGGATCGACCTTGGCGGACAGACAATTATCGGTGTCGGCCCCGAGCTGAATGCCAATGTAACGATATACAAAGAAGGGTTCACCGTTACGTCCCCTCACGTGGGAAACGTCAGAAACCCGCAGACGTTCTCCTATCTCAAGGAGACCGTTGGCAACCTCGGACGCCTCCTTGGGGCCCGTTACGATGTGATCGCCCATGATGCCCACCCAAGGTTCCTGTCTACACAATTTGCCAGGACCCTGGCAGGGGAATATGGCGCGGAACTGTTCCCGGTCCAGCACCACCGGGCGCACATCGCAGCGGTTACAACCGATCCATGCATCGGAATCGCCATCGACGGGGTCGGGTACGGTGACGACGGGACAGTCTGGGGAGGGGAGGTCTTTGCGGGTTCTCCTCCCGATTACCGGCGGGTCGGTCACCTCGAGGTCGTACAGATGCCGGGAGGCGACCTCGCCACCCGGTACCCGGAGCGGATGCTTTACGGGATATTGCCGTCGGATGAGATCCTCGGTCTGTTGTCATCGCGAGGCTGGACTGATATCGAACTTGGTCTTTTGGAGAAACAGGTGGCAAGAAGGGTCAATGTCTGGGACACGACCAGCACCGGGAGAGTGCTCGATGCAGTATCGGCACTGCTCGGTCTCTGCCGTGAGAGGACCTATGACGGCGAACCTGCCATGAAACTTGAATCAGCCGCATATCTTGGTAGCGCAGAGCAATGGGACCTCTCATTCCTGGCCGCCGCCGGGGGCTGCGAGGTCCTTTCCACACGGTCTCTGTGCCGGCAGGCCCTCGCCAGGCTGCAAAAGGCCCCCGCCGGCGATCTCCGGGCGGCCCGGGATATAGCAGCATCGTTCCAGTACAACCTTGCACGGGGTATAGCCCTCGTTGCAGTCCATGCTGCAGGAAGCCTCGGGTTTGATACCATTGCTCTTTCCGGAGGCGTCGCTATCAACAGCGCGATCAGGAACGCTATCGGCGAGGAAGTCACAAGAAACGGGTACCGTTTAGCCATGAACCGCGAATATCCGCTCGGCGACGGTTGCATCTCATTCGGCCAGTGTATCTGTGCGGCGAAAAAGGACTGAACCGGTCGATAGAGACCGATGGAGGAGGAGAAAAGAGTAATTCTCACTAATTCTCGGTAATGTTGAAATCTTTCCCCGGATTTTTCGATATTTTACGTTATTTCGGCTTTGTTGACATCCTCATTTATCATTAGTTGTCACTCCGACAGGAGGGGGTTTCACCCCCTCCATGTCCCCTCCCCAGCAGGATAGTCAGTGGAGAGGGTCGATCTGAATTGAGAATTAATCGGTTCCTGTGCAGTCACTATCCCAACCGGGGTCGCCACAGCGGCGGGGCAGAGCCCTGGGAGCGTCGGGTTGTCGTCAATTACCAGTCATCAGAACCATGTGCAAATGAAAATGCTATTGAAAATATAGGATGTCAACAAAGCCGTTGTTTCTTCAATTGCTCATAATCCCTGATAAGTCTTTGAATACCATGGTACCCGCCGGCTTTCTCCTGCCGCCGGAGCGACCCCGGTTCCAGGAGTGCCCTGACGGTCCGGAATTACCGAGTCTCCAGATAACTCCTGCCCACGGGTTATCATAAGGAAAGCGGGACTTCAAGTCTGACCTCAACCTGTCTCCTGATATGGTGATTGTTTGCTGCATTCCGGTGAATTCAGGCCCGGGCAGAAATACCGGTCATCATGCATTCATCGGATTCCGGGAAACCTTTGTAAGTAGGAATCCATCGTGAATTTTCTCCGGAGTCCTGCAGCATTCATGTAACGGACGGTGCCAAAGACCTCCCGCTCTTTCCACGGCCGGTCATGTTTGCCAAAACACCATGCGACACCTGCATATCCGTTGGGATCCCGCCCGTCAATCTCGTATTTATTGTTAAGGAAGAGGGCTGCCGAGTAGGCCTTTTGCGGTGTCTGGCTCCATTCGATAATCTTCTTGCCCCAGTACATCCGCATGTATCCCTGCATCTTGCCGGTATTTTCCATCTCCTTCTGGGCAGCGTTCCAGAACGGGTCATGGGTGGCTGCCTGCTCCAGCTCTTCGGTGGAATAGAGGTATTCCCTGCGATCGCCCTGGTGCTTATCCAGTGTTCTTTGCGCCCAGGCAGGTAACGACATGAATGTATCATAATGGGGGTTGTAACGGACAAAGTTGATTGCAAGTTCCCGGCGGATAACCAGCTCCTCCAGGAACGCCCGGACACCGGCCCCTTCATGCTGCAGTGCCCGAAGGGCAAGGGTAACCGGAGAGACCTGGCCGAAATGGAGGTAAGGGCTCATGTCCGAGTTTCCATCGCGCCCGGGATCGTTCCGGCGCTCCGCGAAACCATCGAGGCGGTATGCCAGGAAGTCCTCGAACCTCCGGTTCGCCTCGTTACTGCCTCCGGTGAAGGTCGCTGATGCCGGGACGTTCTGATCTATGTCAAGCCGGGAGAGCAATGCTTCGACAGGTTCGCCGGACAGCGTAGGAATGGCAAGTTTGAGAGACGAATGTCCGGGGGATCCCGTTTCTGCCGTATACAGGAACCGGTCGAGAAGCTGTTCGATCTTCGGCCGCAAAGTCGCAGCAGAATACTCCTCTTTTTGCGAGGCGATCTCAACCGGTACGATAATATTTCCTTCGACCTGGAAAAGCGGGCACCTGCAATGTTCTGCAGCATATCGGTACATAACCTGTTGCGGCCGGAGATAGCCCCGGTCAACAACCACCATCGAGGCATCCCGTGCCAGTACGCAGACTCCCCTCTCCGGGGATTCTGTCCGAAGGACGAAAAGGATACCAAGACTCTCAAGCGAACGAGCAAGTTCGGCCAGCCCCTCCACCATAAACCGGAAATGACGGAGGTTGGCTTCGGGGTATGTCGCATCGAGCCCGAAATAGACGACAAGCGGGAGCTCGACCCGGTCAGCCAGTTCTGTGGCATACCGCAGGGCCGGGTTATCCACGATCCGCTGGGAGGATTGCATCCAGTACAATACATACCTGCCCATGCGGGTTGTACCGTCGTTGAGGACCCGGATCCTTGCGGGATCAACGCTCGTGACCACAGGTATATTCTCCTTATGCTGCCTTATTTCATTATCTCTCAAAATCACTCCCCTGAAATCAGTATTTACCTGTACCTGATGGGGAAAAGGCACAAAGAAAAGGCCTTTCTCCAGGCAATGATGTCAGTTAAGGACCCAGATCATCCCTGTTAAGAGCGATGCGAATGCTGTCCAGCATAGGTAGGGGACCAGGAGCAACCCGGCTGTCCTGCTGATTCTCAAGAATATCGCCATGGTTGCTGCTATCAGGCATAAAAGGAGGAGGACTTCAACAAATGCAGCAGCGAAGAGGTGCATGCCAAAAAACAGGACAGACCAGCCAACGTTGGCGGCAAGCTGGATGAAGAAAAGGACCACCCCCGTCTTTCCGTCATGGCTCCCCCAGCCCTCGCTGATAACGATCCACAGGGAGATCCCCATGAGCAGGTACAGGATCGTCCAGGCAGGTCCAAAGACCCATGACGGTGGGGTGAACACCGGCTTCTGGATCCCGGCATACCAGCCGGGTATCGCCGGCAGGGTAAAAACTGCACCAATAAAGCCGGCAATGAGCGGCAGGGCGATGCAAAGAATAAGAAGCATCAGGGACCGGAACGTGGGGATATTCATAGGAGACAATGGATATACGTCGGGATAAATACATGAGTAGGAACCCGATCCTGCAAAACCTGGAGTCTCCAAAAAGGAGCGGGATTGGCCTTCAAATTCTGAGTATATTCAATCGCCATTTGATATTCAGCCTGCCCTGCTCCACAGTAACACGAATCCGATAAAGAAAGTGTCATACGATAGGCTCTCGTGTTCCCATGAGGGCATCGGCATAATGGAGGAACAGTAGTAATCTATAAGCCCTTTTTCCGCGATGCTCTGTACTGGCTATGGCGGGATACCTTAACGACCATATCGAACAAATGGACCGGGGCAGCCTTGACGGCCTCATTGATGAGCGGGTGAGGTATACCATCCGGTATGCAAACGAGCATTCACCGTTCTATCGTCATTGGTTCCGGGAAAACCGCATAAACCCTGATGAGATCCTCGTCCATGAAGACTTATTGCACCTCCCTGTCATCTCCGGGAGAACAATTCGTGAGCATCAGCCTCCCGTTGCTACCGGTTTCGATTTCCTGTCATCGGATTGTAAGGATGTTTTCACCATCCAGGAGACGAGCGGGACGAGCGGAACTCCGAAAAGTTTCTTCCTGACATGGGATGACTGGAAGCGATATGCTGAAAAATATGCCCGTAGTTTCGTTTCACAGGGTTTCGGGCGAAAAGACCGCGTCGTCGTATGCGCTTCATATGGGATGAATGTCGGCGCAAACACGATGACGCTGGCGGCATTGCGGCTTGGGATGACAATCATCCCATTCGGGAAATGTGATTTTGCATCCCGCGTCATTACGTCATACCACCCGACTGCGATAGTTGGAAGTGTCTTCAAGCTTTTACGGCTGGCAAGACGCCTGAAAAAAGACGGGGTTCGCCTGGAAAAGACACAGGTTGTCCGACTTGTGGCAGGCGGCGAGAGCTTTGCTGATGAATCGAGGGAATATCTCTCCAGGGTCTGGGGCTGTCCGGTATACAATACCTATGGCAGCACCGAGGGGACGATGTGCGGCGAATGCAGGGCACTTGCGGGACTCCACGTCCCGGAGGATCTTGTCCATCTCGACGTTTACGACCCCCAGATGAAAGATTTTGTTCATGACGGGGGTTGCGGCCGGGCGGTGCTGACCACGCTCCTGCCAGAAGGGGCAAAGTCGGGAACACTCCTCCTGAACTATGATACCGATGATACAACGACGGTCATATCACGGAAGACATGTTCGTGCGGGAGGACTCATATGCGGATCGCAAACCCTCAGCGGGAAGCCGAGACGATCTGGGTACTTGGAAGCCCGTTGAACAGGGTGGATATCGAGGCTGCCGTATTCCAGCCATCGAATATGCAGTATCTGACCGGGGAATACGAGGCATTTGTCGAGAGCCAGGGTTCGCCGGAAAATGTGGTGATGCAGGTGTCTGTTGAATGCATGGACCCGGGCACTGCTGACAGGCGACATATCGAGGGACACTTCGTTGAGAGGTTCCTGAAAAACAGACCCACGCTTTCCGATCATTATACCGATCAGACCTTCGCTCTCGGGTTCCATTTTGTGCGCCCCGGCGAGCTTGAGTTCTATAAAACCAGAGGTCGCCCGAAACGACTGGTTGACCGCCGGGTGAAGTGAACTCTGAAAAGAACTTCGACAAGAATCCGGTATGGAGCTATGCGGCGGTTCTTATCTTTCCATCTCAATGAGCCGGTTCATAGTCCTGACCGCCTCATCGGGATCCAGTGCATATGCATCGGCACCTACCTGCTTCCAGAGCAGTGGGACGATGCTGAATGGGTACCCGCCGACAAGGACCTTCACCCTCTCTGTTCGTGGGTCTCCACGGATCGACCTGATCAGGTAATGGACAACAGGGATATGGGACGCCATCGTTACCGAGATTGCAAGTACTTCTGGTTTTCGCTCCCTGACTGTGGAAAGAAGGCTCTCTGCCGGCGTATTTGCCCCGGTAAAATAGGCGGTCCAACCGTCCATCTCAAAAAAATCGGCAACGATCCGTATCCCGATATCATGGAATTCATTGGCAACACTCGCGGCGACCAGTGTTCTGTGTCGTGATTCACCCTTGGTAGCGAGGATACGATCATGGAGGCGCAAGACCGCCAACAGTACTGAAGCGGATATATAATGTTCCTCTGCGATCGTTATTTTCTGCAATTGCCAGAGTCTCCCGGTCTCTCTGAGCACCGGCAGGATAACATTGAGATAGATATCCCTTACCGCGACTCCTGACCCTGCCGCCTGATCGATAATCAGAGTAGCCCTGTCCCGGTCCCCCTGAAGGAGAGCTTCGAGATAGGAATGAGCGAAAGCGGCATGGGCTTCTTCGTTCCTGATAAAAGAAGGGACCGAGACAGGAGCCTTAACCATCGCTCCTGCACTCTTCCGTACCATAGACAGTGCCTCGGCCCGGCGATCGGCAGGCAGTTCCTTCCCGATAACAATCTTGAGGACGGTGAGTAATGAAGAGACATAATCTTCCGGGTACTGGCGGCTGGAAGCAAATACCTCGAGCCAGCGGATATAATCGATCAATAACGCAGCATTTCCCGTTGAAAGGGATATCTCCAGGGACTCGATTGTACCATTGAAATCCTCAAGTAAGTTCGTTTTTTGGGCCGCACTGGTGATTTTCCAGGCTTTTTGGTTCTTCTCATGCCAGAGTTCAAGCGCTTTTCCCGCAAGGTTTTCCCTGTCAAGATGGACCGGGTCGTAGACGTGAACGGGTGATCCCACTTCGGTCATTCTCTCCTTATCCCGGATAGAGAATATAGCCTTACAGTTATTATGGTTCCCGTTCCACTCACAGTCAGCAAGCTCCCGGCCTGATACATCGCGAGAAACAAGAGCACCGCACCGTTAACTTCTTGGACGCGTATTGAATCTCTGATTAATTTTTGGCAAGAATAAAAAAATGATTCCCTGCCGGGGTTCAGATTAAGATGAGTCCGGGCTTATATTCTCCCTGTTTTGTTGACGTATCGCCGTGAACCCAAGATTTCAAAAATAGCAAAATCCACAGGAAATAGAACTATTTAAAAATTCAAACCTTTATTGGAATTTTCTCCGCTCCGCCTTTGCCGTGACGGTCGATGATATCCGGAGCTGCATGAGCGCTGGCGCACAGCATATTCCAGTGGCCAATATTGTTGATGCATCCCGGATCGGGTGCCATGAGGTTATTGTAGTAGGCATAGGCACGTGCCCTGCATCCACCGCAAATCAGCTTGTTTTTACATTCTCCGCAGTGCCCTTCGAGCCTGCTCCGGTCCCGCAGATCGGCAAGTACCGATGAGTCATGCCAGATGTTCAGGAATGAATTTTCCCTGATGTTTCCCAGGGTTATCGGCATAAAGACACAGGGCTGGATATCTCCGGTCGGTTCGACCCCGCAATAGAGTCTGCCGGCACCGCATCCTCCGATAAAATCTGCAAGAGCCCTGGTTTTCCCTGACAATCCTTCTCCCAGGTGGAAGTGTCCGACCGGCACAGCATTCCTGCTTTCATCTTCCACGGCGACCCTCGCAATCTGCGGTGCTGTGGAAAGAGCTTCGATGTGTCCTCCACCGAGGTCCATTTTCAAAATGAATTTAAGCAGGTCTTCTCTCTGGCACGGCGAAATATCTTTGTCAACGATCTCCGCTCCCCGGCCGGTGGGAATGAAGTTGAAAAACATGAGCCTGTTCGCACCAAGGTCTTCTGAAAGCTTATGAATTTCCGGGACCTGTTGGTAGTTATCGCTCGTGACCGTCGTTGCAATGCAGGTGTAAATCCCCGCGTCTATGCAGTTCCTGATCCCCTGGACCGCCCTGTCGAACGCACCGGGTATCCCCCGCATCGCATCATGACTGATGGCGTCCTTGCCGTCAATCGAGATCTCGACATAATCGATACCTGCAGTGGCAAGCCGCCTGGCAATTTCCGGCGTAATCAGTGTCCCGTTGCTGGCAAGGGCGACGTACAAATGTCGCGCCTTTGCATGGGATGCGACTTCGAAAAAGTCTTTCCTCATGAGTGCCTCCCCACCGGAAAATGCAATTGCGACAACACACGCCTCTGCCATTTCATCAACGAACTGTTTTGATTCTTCGCAATCGAGTTCACCTTCGAGTGCCGTACGGGCGTCCTGATAACAATGGCTGCATTTCAGGTTGCACATGTGGGTGAAGTCCCAGACGACCAGGAAAGGTGCGTTGACGATCTGGGGCTTGGTAACCCCGTACCGGGTAATACCCCTGATGACGTTCACTAAAGCACGCTTATAGACGGGGTCTGCCAGTCCTTCCCGGATTACTCCCTCCTCGATCCCGAAAAGTTTACCGCTTTTATGAATTGTATACCCGATAAATTTCTCTGCGAGACGGCATTTCCAGCAGAGGTCCTTGTTAACGCCAAGACAGGCATCAATCGCATTCGAAAGCCGGTTCCCACATTCGTCGTCTTCTGCAACGAAATTTAGGAACGCACGCGTCACGGGATTCCCTAGCCATCGTTCGATGCCGGTTATTGCAGAAGTAATATCATCGGCCACAGAGATGCACATCCGCCCTGCCAGGATAGTCACCCCATTTAACAAACACTTACTTATAACTATCCCTGAATTTCAGGAAAAAAAACAATACTGCAGGATTAAATCTCATTTTTACGGGCTTTGCGGGAAAAGAAAATTCAGGAAACAAGGGTATTTCCCCTTTTCAAACCATCAATAGGACTCTATCAGACACGATTAAAAATAGGTTATTATTTGGAGATTAGAAATAATTCGAGCCGAAAGACGCGAGTTTCTGGATCAGCTTTGCCGGGTCAAACCATCCGAACAGTCCTTCCTGCGGAGGCGGCGTCACAGTGACGACAGGAGTCGGTATTGGATTGGTCACGTACGTAACAACTGTCGTCGGGAAAACCGTACCGCCGTTGCCGCCGGTATTCACTCCGGGCATAGTACCAATCCCGGGAACCAACGTCCTTGGCGCTATAATCGTCGTCATATCCTGGGTCACTTCGAAATAGACCGGGACGTCCTGGTACCCGTCGAGCCGGAGCGAGGCGTGGTGAGTGCCAACCGCGAGGATGATAATCGCCGGGGTCGTGCCTGATGGCGTTGACGACCCGTCAATGTAGATATTCGCACCGGGCGGGGTCGTCGAGAGGTAGACGCTCCCGGTTGGGCCTGTAGGCGGGGCAGTTGTGGGCAGGGTTGTTGGTACGGTTGTGACCGGAGTTGTCGGCTGGGTTGTGGGCTCCGTCGTTACCTGGGTGGTGACAGTAGTCGTGACCGTTGTTGGTTCTGTTGTGGGTGATGTCGTTTCGGTAGCGGTCGGTTGTGTCGTGGGTTGTGTCGTCACAGTGGTCGTCTGCGTTGTGGTCGGCTGGGTTGTAGGCTCCGTCGTCGTCGGTGTAGGGGTCGGTGTCCCGGTGACCTGGACCGATCCCGACCCTCCATTGGGATAGCCGATATTTGTTGTTCCGGCCCATTCAATGGCGGCCTTATCGACATTAATCGAGACCGTCCCGGGTTGGAGTCCCTGCACTGTTATCGTTGCGAGAAGCAGGTTGGTTGTGGCAGGAATATATGAACTGAGTGAAAGGGTCTGCTCCTTAAAGTTCAGAGATCCTGCGGGAAACGACGTATTATAAGTGATCCAGTTCTGGAAATTCGGATAACTGATCCCGGTAATCTGCGCAACGGAAGGGTTCGAAACACTGAGCGAAACATTCACATATCCGAGATTGTCGGGAGACTGGTCAAGAATAATGGGAATGGTGGTCGTCGATCCTACTCCGACAGATCCGCTCCCTGGTGTCACTGTCATTGCATAAGCTCCTGCCACAAGGATTGCCGAGAGCAGGAGTGCCGTTGCGAGGGTATATGTTCCTGGCGTTGATTTCATTTTTCTTCTCCTTTTTTTCAGTAGTAGTAACCCGTATCACGGTCCTGTGAACTGGAACAGGGTAATCACGTCGCCGAAATCGATGAATCCATTATGGTTGAAATCGAAGAAGGGGGCGTATTCATTCAGAGCCATCCATTCGAGGTTGATAAAGAAATCTATGACATCATAGAAATCCACCTTGCCGTCGCCATTGACATCCCAGTACAAGCCATCTCCATATGGAGAATTCGGCGTCATTCCAGGAGTCCAGTTCGGGCTGACCGATGTCGGGAGCGGGACGAGGGGATGGACACAGACATGGAGGACATAATACGGGGGAGTCGGCGGGACGAGTGACATATTTGCAGCCAGATGGTTCTCAAGCCGGGTGACGTTGGTGACGTTGATGTATGTGCAATTTGTTTGTATTCCCTTAAGCGTGATGTTTGCGAGGAGGACATTCGTCGATCCGGGTCCGATCACATTGTAGAGATCCACTCCGGCCAGGGTAAGATTGTCATCAGGTAACGTCGAATTGGTGAACTGGAAACTATGAGTATTCGGCATCCAGCCGGGTTGCGCAACCGACCAGATCTCGACGGTCGATGAATCGTTCGACTGGATGGTAAAGTTATACCCGAGCAGGCCGTACTGGGTGTAGTTGAGGAAGAACCTGATGTTAGTCGTAGTATTGTTGGCGATATCCAACTGGCCGATTGCATCGGTAGTAAGCATGTTGGTGAATTTTACACCGGCCGGCGTTCCCACGACAATCGGTCCCTTTGCAATCGAGCTCGTGCCGAAACCGTTCGAAACGGTCAGGGTAACCGTATAGTTACCGGGAAGACCGAAGGTATGCGTAGGATTCGTTGACGTAGCATTCGGGCTTCCGTCGCCAAAGTTCCATTGCCACGACGTTGGCGCTCCGGTCGAGAGGTCGGTGAAGTTTTCGACTAACGGGGCATCCCCGCCTGGGATCTTATCGTACGTGAAGTTGGCGACAGGGAACCCGGGTGCCGGAACATTATCGAGACGCATGACGAACCCGTCGTCCCAGCCTCCGTACTTGCTCCCGTCGAACTTATTGATATATTTGTACGAGTTGAACGTCGGGAAGTCATAGGAGCTCGTGTAACCGCACACCGTGATATTGGTGATGTTGACTACCGCAATACCGGTCCCGACGTCATCAAGCCCGCCGCCGTAGAATGTCGAGAAGTTCAGGGGCTGGGTGAGGTTTGCGTTCACCATGGAGATGAATACATCGGTAAACGGGTGTTTCGTCCCGAACCCGGTGAGCGGGTTAACGATTGGGAAATCGTAGGACTTCGTGTAACCGGTGACGTAGATGTTGTTGTTTGCGTCCAGCGCTATTGCCTGGCCCGAATCGCTGTTCTGACCGCCAAGATATGTCGACCAGTTGAACGTGTCACCGGCCGGGTCCATCTTCGTGATGAAGGCATCGCCGAAGTTATTCGTATAGAAGTTCGGCCCGTTGAACGGGAAGAACGGGTCCTGGATCGGGAAGTCGGGGGAGAAGGTCACACCGGTGATATACGCATAACCGAGGGTATTGTTTTCGAGCGTGATGCCATGTCCTTCGTCGTTCCCGCTACCGCCGACGTAGGTTGAATATACCAGGTTATTGCCGGCATCCCATTTCGCTACAAATGCATCTTTTGCACCCGAATTATAGCCGATTGCGGGGTTCAGGAGGGTAAGGTTCGTGGAATCAGTCCATCCTGTGATGTAATGATTATCATTACTATCCATTGCAATTCCCAATCCCTCGTCGTTACCGGTACCACCGTAATAGGTTCCGTGCACAGGTGCCGCGGTTGGCGGGGTCAACTCAACAACGAATGCATCGTACGTATTTTCTAAACCCGTATTCTTATTGATATCTACACCGGTATCGACAGGGAAACCATCTGCTAGGTTCGTATTGGTATAACCGGTGACATAGACATAACCCCCGCCGGAGTCGGATACAATTCCTGTACCTACCGTAGTATTGCTGCCTCCGAAGCAGGTTGCATAGTTAAGTTGCCCCAAGTTGTCAAATCTCGCAACGAAAGCATTGTCGTTATTCGCGGGAGAGTGAGGAGTTCCCGGATTGGGTGCGAGTGGGCTCGGGAAATTTGTCGATTCTGTGTATCCCGTGATATAGGTCCAGTTGACATTATTCAGCACTATTCCATTCCCCACATCCGTTGCGTTGCCACCGAGATAGGTCGAATATACCAATGTTTTCCCATCTGGACTTAATTTGGTCAGGAAAACGTCGGAATAGCCATTTGCAACCCAGCCTGTAGTATCCCATGCTGCCTTGACCGGGAAATTTGTCGAGCAGGTATATCCGGTGACATACGCATATCCCCACTGGTCAACTGCCACGCCCAGGGCACGGTCATTGAGGGCCCCGCCGAGGTAGTTGGAATACTTCAGCTGGGGATCGATGACGAGTGTATAGGCCTTGTCATAGGAACCAAGCAAAAATCCTGCCTGACTGGTCCCGAGTATTGTGTACTGAACAGGTACCGCGACAGTCTGCCCGTTAATGACCTGGTAGGCAACAGGGGCTGCTTCGGTAATCACACCTGAAGGTGTGGTCACTTCGAGCGTCCCGTCAGGTCCGTATACCAGGTTGTCGATACCATCGTAGGTAATAACGATTGCCGATGGGTCTGCCCCAGGCGCTACGGTAAATTCACGCTTGAGGAGGCCGTTGTCTCCCTTGTAGACCAGATCGATCCCGGGGAGGGCATCCTGGTATTTCACACCCCCGTACGTCGGGATATCGCTCTGCCAATCTTTCGGGTCGTCGCCGATATAGAAATTGGCTTTCCCAGGCTGTGGGTCGATACCTGAAACAATAACTGAAGGATTGATTCCCGATATGGTGGTCGAAAAGCTCACCGGTTTATCATCTTTCACCGTTGCAAGGATCACGGCATCCTTCGTAAAGAAGATGCTATGGCCCTCGGCCTTGGCCTGGAAGAGTACCGATGAATCTGCCTGGCCCTGGTTTGGGATGAACACGAGCGGAAGTTTCACGGTATTCGCGTGAACCACAGCCGCTCCATCCGTATTTTGCTCTGCTGCACATGCCGCACCCACAATAACCAGTGTCAGCATGATTACAAAGATTGTAACCTTGATCGGACTTAATCTCATGAGAAACAACTCCTACGGCCCCGGGCGTCGTCGGTGCCGGATTTTACCAAAAGCAAATCATCTGCGTACAGAGAACACCCGTTCGATCGGGTTGTCAGCGAAGCCACTGCTCTGAACATGTCCAGTACACAACAGGATGATGCCACCATTCTACACTCTACCCCGGATCGCGCGGGAAGGGGTAATTTCCCTGCCGACCCTAGAATGATAAAAAGTTAATCATTTTACACTTATAAATAACTTTGCCCATAAATCCAAGGATAGGGATGCAATCTTTGATTCTTCCCACCATTGAAATATTTTAAAGTTATTGATCGGGCCAGTTATCTGAGAAACGTGATCAGTGGTCTCTTTCTCCTGGTTAAATCGGGTTTTTGGGCAATCTGACGGAGATTTCCGCGATTTTTGAAACGTTTACTCTACCGTGTTACGAAGACTCCTCTATGAATGCAGATAACTGTCCCGGATTACGGTCAAGGCGAAAAAAGGGTATCCTTCCGGTATTATTCAATGGGCGGTGCCGGTCAACTGCAGTTTTCGATCCCGAGGAGCTCGACGGGGATTCCCCAGAGACGCGACCTGCTGAGGCTGTCATCGGTCTTCTCCGCCGTGAAATTCACCTGGAATTCGGTTTTCATAAATTTTTTGTCGAGGTTAGACGGGATGTAAAGGTTCCCGTCATCTCCCATGATGCCGTAAAAGCCGCCCCCAAGATTGACCCACGTTACATTGCCGGTAAGGACGATCGTCGGGTCCAGGGGTTCCCCGGTCGACATTATTGTTACAATCCTTACCGGGATCATGCCGGCCGGTGAATTCGTAATATTTGCCGGGTATGCGGAGAAATTTACGCGTAGCCCATCGGTCCTGAACTGGGGACCGAGGAACACCGGGATATACTTCAACCGGTTATCGGCAAATATGCCAAACGATCCATTGCTCCGATCGATATACCGGATGGTGCCCTTTGAACTGATTCTCGTTTCGGTCACGCTGCCCAAACGGGCAATTTCGATCAGGTCGAGCGGAGTGCCCCATGTATGTTCTCCTTGTTTATCGGGCCGGGAAATTCCCCTGAAACTTACGCGGAGACCGTCCACGAGGAAACCCTGGTCGATTTTCCCGGGAAGGAATTGCTGCCCGTCGTCTGCCACGATCCCGTAAAACCCGTTATCCATTGCGATCAGGCAGATCGTCCCATTGCCCGACACATCCCGCCCCGAAACGGAGGGAGAGGGGCCGGTCTGGACAGGTACCGGTGTCGGAGAAGGCGTTGTGTTATTCAGGACCGGAGTCAGGTTATTTGTTATGGTATCTACAGGTACGTTCAGGGGTGTTGAATTACCAGTCTGGTTCTGGAAAGGGGTCTGGTTAACAACCGGGGATTTATTGGCCATGTCCTGACTTCCCAGGACCGGGGTGGTCTCCTTGAACATGAAGGGATTCATCATACCCGATCGGTTTAGCATATCAGAAAGCTTGTCCAGCATTCCTTCCTGGGATACGGTCGAGTTTTTACTAATGTCCTGATAGTAGGAAATATTCTTCGTCGGTACCGGAGTGGATGCTGCCGTGGGTACCGTTGTAGGTACCGTGGTGGGTGCCGTCGTAGGTCCTGCCGGAGGCGTCACCGTCGGTTCGGGTGTACCGGGATTTGCTATTTTCAGACCCGGTTGCGAAAAACCGCTGTCCAATGGGACGGATTGGGAGTTTCCGGACACTTTCAGTTCGTACGCCCCTGAGGTCCCTGCCATAACTATAATGGCTCCGATCGCTAAAAGGGGCACTAAAATTCTGACCAGACTGTTTTTGCCTTCCATATGCGACCTGTTATTTCCTATATAAATCTTTTCTCAATAAAAACCTATCCTATAAACAGGGATATGCACGAACGCCAAGATATCCCTGCAGATGACGATTCCGGTAAAAAATTGCCGGTGTTTATACCTGTCGTAACCATTGGATCGGGTCGAGGAGGATCCGGAGACGGGAAGCTTTTTCTACGAACCGGAGATTAGTTCGTTATTCCAGTATTGTGCGGTGATTTTCAATGACGATTAAAAAATTACCAGTCAGAGAATTCAGAAATACCTATGAAGCAACCGGAATCGGCTGCAGGTCAACAAAAGAACTTGTTCCCTCCGGGGATATCATCGGCCAGGAGCGTGCGGTCAGGGCACTTAATTTCGGCCTCAACATCGAAGAGAAGGGGTTTAACATCTATGCTTCAGGTATCCCGGGAACGGGGAGAAAGACGACCGTTCGAAAATTCCTGAACGAGGTCGCCAGGAAGAAACCCAACGGGAGCGACTGGATCTATGTCCATAATTTTGGCAACCCCTATGAACCGAGGGCAATACGCCTCCCTCCAGGTATGGGGAAGCAATTAAGGGATGACATGGCCTCGTTTGTCGAAGAGGCCAGGAGGACTATTCCCCAGGTGTTCGAGAGCGAGGACTATGCCACAAAACGGCAGAATTCAATCCAGGCAATCGACGACGAGAAGGCGAAGATCATCAGCCAGCTGAATACGGTTGCCCAGGGCAAGGGTTTTTTTATCCAGCCGGGCCCTCAGGGCCTCCTGATTATCCCGGTCAAGGATGGTAAACCCCTTACCGAGGAGGAGTTTTTGACACTTCCCGGGGAAGAACAGGAAGGTTTCCAGAAGAGACGAGAGGAACTGTCTGTCGAGATGAGGAACGGGTTCCGGCAGCTCCGGGACATGGACCAGAAGGGATTCGATGCAGTCAAACAGCTGAACGAGGAGGTCTCGACCTATGCTATCGGACACCTGCTGGCCGCGTTCCGTGACAAATATTCGGCGATAAAAGAAGTACTCGAACATATCGACGCCGTCCAGAAAGACATCATCGAAAACCTGCCCGAGTTCCTTGGCGTCCAGCAGGAATCCCCCCAGGGGGCTCCCCTTGTGCCAAACCAGATCACGAAGGAGCTCGTATTCAGAAAATACCAGGTGAACGTAATCGTCGACAACTCATCTATCATGGGCGCCCCGGTCATTTTCGAGCACAACCCCACCTATCAGAACCTGTTCGGGATTACCGAGAAAGAAGTCCAGTTCGGATTCATCAATACCGACTTCACCATGATACGGCCGGGTTCGATCCACAAGGCAAACGGCGGTTACCTGGCTATTCCTGTAGAAGACCTGTTCAGGTACCCGCTCTCTTACGATGCCCTGAAAACGGCCCTGAAAACAGGGGAAGCTGCTTTTGAAGAGCCTGCCGAGAAAATGGGATTTATCACAACGAAAGGCCTGAAACCAGGGCCGATTCCCTTATCAATCAAAGTCGTCCTGATCGGGACTCCGGCCATAAACCAGATCCTTTACTCACAGGACCCGGATTTTTACGAACTGTTCAAGGTAAAAGCCGAATTCGATACGACGATGGAACGGAACGAAAAAAATGTGCGGGATTACGGGGGGTTCATCTGCCAGCTCTGCAGGCAGTACCACTTAAAACATCTCGACAGTTCTGCAGTGGCAAAAATCATCGAGTACAGTTCGCGGCTTTCAGAAGACCAGCAGAAACTGAGTACCCGCTTCTCGCTAATCGCTGACGTCATCAGGGAGGCGAGTTACTATGCGACCTCAGAACAGGCTGCATTCACCACCGGCAGCCATATTGAGAAGGCGATCGAAGAACGGGTATATCGGTCGAACCTGATCCAGGAAAAAATCCAGGACTATATCACAAAAGACATCTTCCTCATCGAAACCGAAGGGGCCCATGTCGGGCAGGTGAACGGCCTGTCGGTGATAAGCCTCGGAGATATTGAATTCGGACGGCCATCACGGGTAACGGCGAGTATCGGGGTAGGCCGCGACGGTGTCATGGACATCGAACGCGAAGCGGCTATGGGAGGTCCTATCCACACCAAGGGCGTATTGATCCTTTCAGGATACCTGGCCGGAAAATTTTCCCGGGACAAACCCCTGAGTCTATCGGCCCGCCTCGTTTTCGAACAGAGCTACGAAGGAGTGGATGGAGATTCTGCATCGAGTACCGAATTGTATGCCATACTGTCGGCCCTGTCGGGGCTCCCCATTAACCAGGCTCTCGCCGTTACGGGCTCGGTCAATCAGAACGGGGAGGTACAGGCCATAGGGGGCGTTAATGAAAAAATCGAAGGGTTCTTCGAGGTCTGTAAAGCAAAAGGGCTTACGGGACACCAGGGTGTCATGATCCCGGCCTCAAATGTGCGGAACCTGATGCTCAAGGAAGAAATAATAGAAGCTGCAGATGCGGGAAAATTTACCATATATCCCGTAAAGACGATCGACGAAGGTATCGAGGTCCTTACCGGGGTTGCGGCAGGGACGGCAGGGGCTGACGGAAAATATGAAAAAGGTTCAGTGAATTACCTTGTCGATAAAAGGCTGAAAGAAATGGCTGAAACGTTGAAAAATTTCCAGGTCAGCCGATAGGATACGTTTAGCTGGTGCCGATAATTCTGGGATGTTATATCCAGGATTTATCCTGTCCCATCATTCCCCTTCTTTCTTTATGCCATCAGCTACTTCGGTATCCCCGGTCGTCACCGGTTCGGGTTTCATCTGCGGGAACAGGATCACTTCTTTGATGGATTCCTGGTTTGTGAGCAGCATGACGAGCCTGTCGATACCAAGTCCGACCCCGCCCGTCGGCGGCATGCCATACCCCAGCGCGTTGATAAAGTCATAGTCTATCATTTGCGCTTCGATATCCCCGGCTCTTCGTTTAGCGTCCTGGTCCTCGAACCTTGCCTGCTGGTCCAGGGGGTCATTGAGCTCTGAGAAGCCGTTCGCCACTTCCATCCCATTGATGAACAACTCGAACCGCTCGGTAAAACCCTCTTTTTGCCGGTGCTTCTTTGCAAGGGGAGAATTTTCCTGCGGAAAATCATAGACAAAGGTCGGCTGTATTAGTTTGTCCTCAACCATCGCCTCGAAAAAGAGCACAAGGAACTCCCCGCGGGTCGTCGGTTTTTCACAGTCGTCGATATGGAGGGCCCGGGCCTTTTCCCTGAGCTCCCCGGTCGTGCTGCCCATCACGTCAATCCCTGCGAACTTCCTGACGGCTTCCTCCATGGAAAGTTTTTCGAAGGGGGGCGAGAAGCTCAGCATAACCTCTCCGTATGGTACCTCGAACGACCCGTGAACCGCCTGAGCAAGGGAGGAAAGGATCCCCTCGGTAAGCATCATCATGTCCCGGAAGTCCCGGTACGCTTCGTATATCTCGACCATGGAAAATTCAGGGTTATGCCTGGTGTCAACGTCCTCGTTACGGAAATTCCTCGAGACTTCGAATACCTTTTCGAAACCACCGACAACGAGGCGTTTTAAATAGAGTTCCGGGGCGATCCTCAGGAATAATTTCTGGTCCAGGTAGTTGTGGTACGTCGTGAACGGCCTGGCATTGGCACCACCGTATACCGGCTGGAGTATGGGGGTTTCGAACTCGAGGAAGCCCCGGTCATCAAGGAATCTCCTGATCAGGGCAATAATACGGCTTCTGACCCGGAATATCTCCCTGCTCTCGTCGTTTACAATGAGGTCAACGTATCTCTGCCGGTATCGCTTTTCGACATCCTTAAGGCCATGGAATTTTTCCGGGAGGGCACAGACCGTTTTGCAGAGCAGGTCGATGCTGTCGACCCATATTGTGATCTCCCCGACTTTGGTCCTGAATACATGGCCTGTTACGCCGATAATATCCCCCCTGTCGAGGTACTTGTTGATAAACTCGAATTGTTCTTCCCCGATGTCGTTCTTCCTGATGTATAACTGAATTCTCCCGCCTTCATCTCCGAGATCGGCAAAAATGGTCTTGCCATGATTGCGGACGGTATACAACCTGCCCGCGGTTGTCACCACAGTTTCGCTCTTCTCATGGCCTATCGATTCGAACCGCATTTTGATCTCCGGGATCGTATCTTTTCGCAGGTAACTGGCCGGATAAAGGGGCTTGCCTGAATTTCGGATCGCCTTGATTTTGTCAAGCCTCGTATCGTCAAAACTGAGGGGGTCGGGGTTCGGACTCATGGTATTGTACCTCGGACTGCCGGCTTTTTTCCGGGAACTCCACTGGGGATAATTGGAATATTATCCGGGAGCGGAAATCCGGCGGTATTTCGCTTATGCCCGATCGTATATCGTCACCGTCGGGCATTTTATCTGGGAAATATATCAGGTTTATTGCGTCGCCGTGATATTAATACCTTCAATGCCTCCCGGTACCGTGAACGATAGTCTGACTTGTGGCGGGATTAAAAGCGATCAGCGCCTGGCCATCCGGTCCCTGATCATATCGAGGGCCTCCATAATAATCTCCTGGACACCCTCGCGTTCATTCGGGTATGCCCTTCGTAAGGGTATAATAGCTCTCGGATCGCCCAGATATCCCAGGGCCCAGGCTGCCTTCTGCCGTACTCTCCAGTCTTCATCGGAAAGTGCCCCGATAAGGGGATCGACGGCCCTGATATCCCCAAGCCTTGCCAGCGCTTCGGCCGCCTTCCATCGCCACCCGGCATTTTCGTCCCTGAGCATCCCGATGAAGTAGGCCAGTCTTTCTTCAGATACTTCGTCCCCGGGACCTTCGCCTCCCCCACTGCCGGCATCTTCCTCTTCCGGACCCACGCTATTACCGGGATTGTCAGGCACTATCCCATCAGCCATGTGATCTTCACCATGGATCACACCCCTATTTTACCTTATGGGAGATCCCGGGATCGATGGTGACCGGGCAGGATTTTTAAAGGTTAGCGGGTATATCGTTCCAGTGCCGATCGCGATCAACCTGGAATCCTGCGAAGGGTTTTTAAGATTTTTCAGGTGACGCGGGTGACGACCCGGTCGTCACCGGAATCGGGAGGATATGGTGCCTATGGTTGACCCGGAATCGCTTTACCGGCGCGAAGATGGAAAATTTGTCATCGAGCTCGTGCTTAAGAACGTCATGCAGCTGTTCAATTCCTTTGACCCGTCTCCATTTCACGAAAAGGAACTCGATTCCGATGCCGAAGAATACCTGTTCAATACTATCGATGACCTCCCGGTTGCAGCACCGGTGAAACTTGTTATTTACCTGCCTTCGGAGGCGATTAACGAAGACATCAAGAAGTCGATCGCACTCGGGATCCGTAATCATTTCAGTTACCGTTCAGCCATCGATAGCAGGGAGCTGAAACGGCTCTTCAGGCGTGGCCGCCGGGTACTGTTCATCGCGGTTGTCCTCCTTTTCATAAGCCTGATCGCGCGACAGTATCTTGCGAGGCTCCCCAACAATATCTTCAACGGCATGGCCCAGGAGGCCTTCCTGATTTTCGGATGGGTCGTGTTGTGGGAGCCGGTTTATATTTTTATATACGGCTGGTGGCCCATTACCACAAAACGTAAAATTCATGAGAAGATCAGGGATATGGAGATAGATTTACGTCCAATTCCATATCCAAGCATTATCGGTCCCTTGACACGGTGAAATCCTCATGACAGATGAAACCAGCCACAAAGGACTCAGGGTCATACCCTGCCGCTTCCTCAACGGGCCTGACCTCCACAACCAGAAGGGAGGAAATCCTTCGGGAGAAGAGAATTTGATGAAGCGGTATTCACTGACTATAGGGGGATGGATCCCATAACGGGCGACAGCATCATCGAGGTCAACGATCTGGAACACTGGTACGGTGATTTCAAAGCGGTCGACGAGCTCAGCTTTACGGTAAGACAGGGCGAAATTTTTTCATTCCTCGGCCCCAATGGCGCCGGTAAAAGCACGGTAATCAATGTTCTCATCACCCTGCTGAAGCTCCAGAAGGGAAGTGCCCTTGTTGCGGGGTATGATGTTGCCAAAGAACCTGAAAAAGTCAGGGAATCGATCGGTATCGTTTTTCAGGAGGTAACCCTCGACCGCGATATGACCGTATTCGAGATCCTCGAGTTCCATGGCCGGCTCTACAATATGACAACGGAAGAACGAAAGAGAAGGATCACCGAGCTCCTCCTTCTCGTGAAACTCGAACAGAAAAGGGACACCCTGATCAAGCACCTTTCAGGAGGCATGAAACGGAGGCTTGAGATCGCACGCGGCCTCATGACGAGGCCAAAAGTCCTGTTCCTCGATGAACCAACGATTGGCCTCGACCCCCAGACAAGGATGAGGATGTGGGACTATATCAGGGCTGTAAACGAGGAAGGAACAACCATTTTTCTCACGACCCACTACATGGACGAGGCCGACAACCTTTCGGACCGGATCAGCATCATCGACAACGGGAAGATCATCGCCACCGGGAAACCATGGGAGCTCAAAAATGCCCTCGGCCAGGACATCATATACCTGGAAACGACCGATAATCCCTCTGCAAAATCGCTGCTGGAAGGTGCCGGACCGGTAAGCGGGATCGCCCGAAAAGGACGGGGTCTCGTCCTTACGATCAATGAAGACGGCACGAGGATCCTTCCCCTTATCATCGAGCAGCTCCGGTCGTCCGGGATCGGCGTCAGTACCGTGAACCTTAAGAAACCTTCGATGGACGATGTATTTGTTCATTACACCGGAAAGGAGATCCGTGACGAATCCTTTGAAAAAATTTCCCCTTCATTCCGGAGGCGTTGAATCGATGAATTACGGTTTCATGACGATCTTCTGGCGGGACATGATCAGGTTTCTCAGGTTTAAAACGATGCTTATCGCATCTCTCGTCCAACCGGCACTCTGGATGGCCTTTTTCGGCATTGCAATGTCTGCGAATTTCGACCGGCTGAGTGCCACTATTCCCCCGGTGCCGGGAGTGCCCCAGGTCCCCTACCTCACGTACATGGCGGCGGGTGTCATTGCAATGACGACCTTGTTTACGAGTTTGTTTGGAGGGATCGTGCTCCTTTTCGATAAAAACTGGGGGCTCATGAGGGAAGTGATGGCAAGCCCGCTTCCGCGGAACCATATCATCTTTGGCATCGCACTATCGGGGATGACAAAGTCCTTCATACAGGCAGCGATCATCATGGTATTCGGCCTGTTCCTCGGCGTCGAGTTTTTCAGCGGTTATACCCCGTTTCAGGTGGTAACGTCTGTCCTCGGCATCATGCTGTTCGTCGGCGTGTTTGCCATAGGGTTTCTCTTTTTTTCGGCAGCCATATCTATCTCGATGGAGACTCCCGAGGGTCTGCAGGGGATCATTACCCTGCTTACGATGCCAATTTTCTTTGCGAGCAATGCCCTGTATCCGGTCACCGCATTCCCTCCGTTTTTGCAGGCCATATCAGTGGTTAATCCTCTTACGCAGATGATTAACGGGATCCGGTATTTTGCCATTGGCGATGATTTCACGGCAATCGGTATCCATTATGTATATACGACTGCCGACATTCTGATCTCGTTTGGTATTCTGGCACTGTTTTCGGGGCTGATGTTTATTGTTGCATGGTGGAGGTTCCGGGTGGCGGTCGTGACATGAGGTATTGACAGCGAACGGGCATGTCATGACCTTTCCGTTCCCGGCCGCAAGAATTCCGGAAGGGGTGTCGTCATTGCACGGTATACCGGAAAATGGATGAGGATCCCTGTATAAGGCAGCTAGCGGACTCATCGGGCCACAGGGGTCCGATACGCCCCGGTACCCTCACCGCTCAGAACCGGGTTCCAAAAGAGTATCGCCTTGCTCTTCGCTTATCACGATCCGGGCACTTCTTAGCTCTTTCATGAATTCATCGATATGATAGTTGTCGGAAAGGACCATTTCACGGAATTGTGCGGGAGGAATGAGCGCACCGTACTTCCAGGCTTCAGGACCGGGCAGGGGCAGTGATGCCATGATATCCTCCGGGGAATACCGGCTGACCTGCCTCGCTGCATCGGCTACAATAAGAGCGGGGTTTTCTCCTTTCAGACCCCGCACCGTGAGGGAGAAATCATTGAACCTGATCCGGGCCTTTTTCCCGAGGATTCCTGCAAGCAGCTGTGCGAGGAGCTTCCCGAACATCCGGCTCCTGAACGCAAACAACATGACCCCGCTGCCAAGGTCGTTTTCATAACCCCTCACGAGGATATCCCCGGGTTCGAAGCCTGCAGGGATTTTTCCAATCACCCGCCCAAGATGGATCTCAATATCTTTTGGAAGCGGCAGCACCGACCCGCCCCTTTCCACGATCCCGGCCACCCCGCGGCAGACGACCGGACTGAAACCGTTTTCACCGCCGGTCCAGAATATTCCTCCCTTTTGTTCGGAGCCTGGAACAACCACGACCCGCGAATGGGGTTCGTCACATTTTACCATGGTCCAGTTCTTGCCGCCGAGCTGGAAACTGGTGCTCCCCGCACTATTGACAAACCTGGCGTCGAGGCGTCCCACGACTTCTCCGTCGGGGGTGACTGCCCGGTATTCCCCAGCGCCTGCGATCACAGAATACAGGTCACGCCAGTTGGACTGTCCGAACTCCTTCTCGAGCCGGGCCCCAGGCATGAGCATCTCGCCGTCGCTGACGAGATACTCCTCAAATCTGAGAAACCTGATGATCATATCTACTACTGATGGTTGAATTTTCCGGAACGGCGTGAGGTCCCGGACCGATGCAATCAATTTCTTCGACGAAATGCGCCTGCTTCGCACGAGGGAGAGGAGAATCTGCTGGATCATCACGTTGTAGGGTTTTTCCAGAGGCACGAGGGGCTCGACCAACTTCCTGCTTGCTGATTCGATCACGGAAACCGTGCACATGAGGCTGCACGGGTCGGCCAGGATGAACGCTACATAAGGGGGCTTCCCCCTCCGGCCGCTCCTGCCCATGCGCTGGAGGAATGAAGATACCGATCCGGGTGCACCGAGCTGGACGACGATATCGAGGTCCCCGATATCGATGCCGAGTTCGAGAGAACTCGTGCATACGATGCAGGCACTCCCTTCTTTTGAAAATGCCAGTTCCGCCTCTTTTCTCATCTCTGATGACAGTGAAGAATGATGGATCGAGAGGTTCTCAGTCTTACCGCGGAGTGATTTCATCACCTTTTCCGCATCGCTCCGGCTATTGACGAAAACGATCGCTTTTTTTCCCGAGATTACCCTCTGCAGGGCCTTCATCCTCCTGACTTCGTCAGGTTCGACGACAAATGAAAACTTTTTTTCCCTGGGCGGGACCGGTACCCTGACGACTTCCTGGCACCGGTCTTTATCGGAGAGCCAGGCGAGTACATCGCCAGGATTGCCAACCGTTGCCGACAGGCCGATCCGCTGGATATGCGTACCCGATATCCTGTCAAGCCGATCGATCAGGCACCGGAGATGCACTCCGCGTTCTGATTCGACAAATGCATGGACTTCATCGACTACGATGAATTTCAGGTTTTTTAAGTCAGATGTCAGATCGCGCTCGAGCAGGAGTACCTCGAGAGATTCCGGGGTGATCATCAGATAATGGGGGGGTTCCCCTGCGGGCCACGCCCGATCGCCCCGCGGGACGTCCCCGTGCCATTTCTGGACTTCAAGACCGCATGGGGTCGAAAATGCGAGAAATCTTGATTCCTGGTCGTTGATAAGCGCCTTAAGTGGAGAGAGATACAGGCAGGCTACTCCGGGACTTCCCGACTTTAAGAGCGCGTCGGTCACCGGGATCAGCGCGGCCTCGGTCTTACCTCCGGCAGTCGGGGCGAGGACGAGGACATCGCTTCCGGCACCAACAGCACGACAGGTCGCTTCCTGGACATCCCGGAGCTCGCTCCAGCCGAGGCGTTGGAGGAGGACCGACTGGAGGGACTCGTGCAGGGTCTGGAATACCGACGTCACGGTACGGTAGTTTTGATCGGCCTCGGATATCTCTTTTCGGGCCCTGAACTTCCCGGTTAGAGAGAAAAACCGTGCGGATATGGACTCTAACCTGACCTATTTTAGGATTTTATAATACATCCTGCCATAGATGGTAGTGCGAAGTCCCGGGGTATCAACCCGGGGTCAGACCATTTATGGAAAAAAAGGTCGGAGAGTATCATGATCAGGATTGTTCTGATGGTAATAGGGGTTGCATTCTGCATAATGTCGTCGCTTACCGCACCGGCACATGCAAGTTCCTTAATGGCAGTTTCTGGCGATACCACGCCAGGTCTCCTTGCTGGCGGTGCATCACCTGATTACCCGGACACCATCACGATCGACCCATTGAAACCGGGAGGTATTTCTCCCTTTTCCATGGGCCTATGCTCTCCAGGACTGTGTTCTCCAGGAAATGGATAGTCCGGCCCAAAAAGGACCACGGACCGTACCCCCCCGCACCGGGGCTTCCAGTCCATAGCCATCCAGCGTTCACCAATCCATACAACCGGCCCTGGGCCGGCATCACCTCACCATGCAATTTTTTAACATGCTTTTCATCTGTTGAAACAGGTTGCTTGTGTTGAATCTCTCCCGTTTTGGAATTTTTTCGAGATTCCGGATCTGAGAGGTTACCGAATCTCTTATTGACTGCCGCTCCTGTCAGAATTACCAATGGAGAGAGTATTTGTTGGAACTGTATAACCGGACGCTCAAGGGCCTTTGCCCCGCTGTTTTGGCTACCCCGGTTGCGACAGGGACTGCACCGGGACCGGTTACGTTTAATCAAGGTTCACCCTGTCAACTGGCTGTCCTGATGGGGGGTCAGGGAGGGGGGAACCTCCTCCTGTCGACGTGACAGCTTAAAAAGGGATGAGGAATTCAACAAAGTCCTCTGCTTTTTCCGGATTCCTCCAGAAAGGAACCGTGGCTCTCTGCACCGTTTCCACCACCAATAAGAGGTCGCGGGTCTGCGGTGCCGGTGGGTGTTTTTCTGCCATACTTAATCCTGCCCTGGCGACCGGCGATATATAACGACCGTTACGTTGTCGCGCGATATTGCTACGGCCCCGGTTACCAGGCGGCAGACAAGGTCGACAAGAGCCCCGTCCCACTCCAGAGTTGCAATATCCTGCTCGGGAACATAATCGTGGAACCCGTCACTCGAGAGGAGCACCAGGTCCCCGGATAGAAGCGGGATCGAGAACGTATCGACCTGGAAATTAGTCCCGAGACTGTGGGTGAGCATCGCTCTCATCGGGTGCGACCGGGCCTCATCGGGACTGATCTGTTGACTATCGATAAGCGACTGGACGACAGAATGATCTTTTGTCCGGAAAAGGATCCCCTTCCTTATGACGTACGCCCTGCTGTCACCGCTATTGGCGATAAAGGCCATAGGTCCTTTAATGAAAGCCGCCACGAGGGTCGTCCCCATTCCCTCCCTGTCGCCAGTGGCTGCGTTTTCAATTTCACGGTGGGCATCCCAAAAAATCTCGGAGAATAAGTGTTCTATTTCCTTTCCGCTCATCCCTTTCCGGTACCCTGCCCGGAATTCCCGGAAGAGTTGTGCTATGGCAAGAGCCGACGCCACTTCTCCTGCATTATGACCGCCGATACCGTCAGCAATGGCGATCAGGTACCCGTCTTCGATTTTCTCTCCTGAACAGGTGTCTTCGTTATTGGATCGTTTCCCGGTACTGGACATACCGGCAACTTCTCCCCCAATCTCGAATGAACAGTCCATGGTTTTAAAATTCCCCTTCCCCGCTGTGCTCCCGTTCCTCTTCCGGGACCGGCGGATATTCACGCTTCACATAGTCTGTCAGGGCATCGATCAGTTCGTGGACAGTCTGGTACCGGTCTTTCTGCTCTTTTTCGAGGCATTTAAGGATGATCGGTTCGAGGTCTTTTAAGCGGGGGTTGATCTGCGAGGGAGGAAGCGGGGCCTGCGATAAAACCGCGTTGCTGACCTCGGGGAGATTGTCGCCGGGGAATAACGGTTTCCCGGTGACGAGCTCGTAGAATACGACCCCAAGCTGATAGATATCGGTGCGTTCATCGGTTTCCCCGAATCTCCCGGGCGAAACCTGCTCGGGAGATGCATAAGCCAGGGAGAAACCGGTCACGGTGGGGGCTGCGGAAGAACCCATCAGCCTGCTCATTCCCCAATCGGTAATTTTGGGAACGCCTTCCTTCGTGATCAGGATGTTATGGGGTTTTATATCGCGGTGAATGATCCCCTGCTCGTGCGCATAGGCGAGTCCCTTCGCGACGCCCATGATTATTTCCACTGCTTTGCGGGGGCGGAGCGGTGTCTTTAAATCTGCAAGCCCTGAACGGACATATTCCATCTCGACATAAGGCAGGGGAAGGATGTTGACCTCGGTGATCTCGACGATATTCGGGTGTCGCAGCCCTTCCCAGGCAACGATCTCCTTCATGAAGCACTTGCCGGTCGTCTCATCAAACCGGATCGGGATCTTGACTGCGACGGTCTTCCCGTCCTTGAGTCTTCTCGCCCGGTAGACATGGGCTAGGCCGCCCTTCCCGAGAAATTCTATGCTAGTGTAGCGGTCTGCAAGTTCTGGTGGGAAACTGTCCGGCCTCGATACAACGGTCCTGAAATGCGTATCGGTCAATGCAGGAACTGTTGTCTCTTCACGGTCCAGGAAGCCTTCCCAGGGATAGCCTCCTTTCCGGAAGTGCATTGTCAGCGAATGGTTCTGCCACAATGCAAGCATTGCCGTGATCGGGGCGACGATAATCGATGCCAGGATGATCCTCCAGTTCCCGTCCGTCAGCCAGAAGAGGATCAGCGGGGCAAGGATGAGGACTACCACCCCGATAATTACGTGGACTTTTAGTGTCCAGCGCAGGGGTCTCGACAGGACCGAGCCGACTGCTAGGGCGATGGCCGAGAACGTCAGGTATGCGACAAAGAGCATGATGATCAGGACGAGCGGCAGGAGGGTGGGATCGCCGAGGCCCGGGATCAGGTCCATAAGAGACCTCTGGATATAGAACAGGCCGAAAACGCAGACCCCCTGACCAAGGGCGACGGCTGCCCTGACCAACGGGGCCTGTGGGAACGAAAGGTATCCAAGGCCCATATAGTCGTGGGACAGCAGCAGGCCAAGCGGGATGACCATGATCAGGAGGAACCACGCGATGTTCGAGGGGGTGAAGTATGGAGGTATCTGGGGACCGACGGGGATCATCGAGGTGTTATTCGTGGGGGCTACCGATGGCGGGGTTGTTGCAACGAAGGTCGGCACCTGGGCGATCACGCTTGAATTGTTGACGACCTGCGTTTCGCCAGGCGTGGTCGTTAGTGTCGGTACGGCAGTGGCCTGGGTCGTTCCGGTCGTGATGGGGACCGTCGTCGGAAGAGGAGTCCTTTCTGTCGGTGTAGGAAGGATCTCTATCTGATACGTGGTCGGCTGGGTCGTTACTTCGGTCTGGGGCTGGACTGATGTGGTGATCGTTGCGATAGGCGATGTCGTTGGAATAGTCGTCGTTGCGGTAGTCGTCGTTGCAGTCGTGTGTACGGTCGTCACCGTGGCGGTCGGTGTCGCGGTTATCGTTTTCGTTGGAGTCGGCGTAGGAGCGGTCGTTTTCACCGTTGTCGTCGGCACGGTAGTCGGTGAAGTAGTAGGAACAGGCGTAGCCTGGAAGAGCTGTTGAGAAATCGTGGTTGTCTGACCAGCGGTGATCGAAACTGTCGTTGTATAGTCCTGGTAACCGTCAAGCGACAGCCTAAGGGTATGGCTCCCTCCCGCCACATCGAGAATCTGGGGTGTCTGAAATCCGGTATCAGTCCCGTCGATGAATATCTCTGCCTGCCTCGGTGTCGATTTGACATCGAGAGTCCCTGTATCGAGGGCAAACGTCGCGCTTAACGTGTGATCGGCGTTCACGTTTGGGAATGTTTTCGAATCCGATGTCCCGGTCTCCTGCCTGGTAGTTCCATCAACTACCATCGTCTCAATATGATATCCGGAATTTGCCGAGATAATAAATGTCTGACTGTTTCCAGGATCGACGCTGACCGTTCCCGGGTTGATCGTGCCGCCCGGTCCTGCATAAACGGTGATCGTGAACGCCGATACCGGTCCGACAACTGCGATCCCGAATATCAACGCTGCCAAAAGGGCAGGCACCAGTATTCTGATTAAATCGGGCCGTATGTATCGTTTATTCATGGTCCTGAAAGTTCCGGGATCTTGTCCTGGTCCGGTCATGCCTGGGCTGGCATAATGACGAGAAGTTTCGCACCGTAGATTCCTTTTGCGAGCTCTATCAGGTCGCCGTCCTGCAACGGGATCCTTTTATCTGCCGTAACCGTGGCAGAGTTCACCATTGTCCCGCCCGTGCTTCCTCCATCCTCGATGAACCACTGCCCGTTCTCATTGATGAGTTTCCCGTGCGGTTTCGAGATCCTGCTGACCGCCGTGTAATCTGCCGAAAGGATGACATCGCCGGATGGATCTCCCGACCCCGGGTGTTTCGGGTCGATCCTCCCGACCCGTATTTCATGCCCTGACAACAGGAATACCTTACCGTCCTCGGGGCCCCCGAGCAGGACGAGGGAAGGAGCAGGCGCCAGAAGTTCTTCTGCAACCTGGCCCCTGACAGCGTCGAGTTTGGTCCGGAGTTCTGGATCGACGGGATTGATCCTGATATTCGAGAACAGTCCGAGGTTCCTGACTATTGCTTCCATCGCCCCGGGAACCAGCGAGTATTTCCAGACCGGATGAACACCTTTCGACGTTGCCTGGCCAAGGCCCGCTTCTTTCCTGATCAGGCCCGTACTCAGCAGCTTGTCGAGATGTTTTTTGGTATTTTCGTAACTGGTATCGATCTCGGCAGCAATTTTTCGTACCTCTTTCGGGCTTTTTTCGAGTATTTTCAGTATTTTAAGCCGCTGGCTGTTGGAAAGGACTTCAAGGTACTCGGAAAGTTCTACATAATAATCATCGCTCTCGGAAAGGACGATTGTCTCGCTTCGGTCAGTACCTTTTTCTTCCATGAATACTCATCCCAGATTCCCGGATCCCCTGGCCGGGCTTTGGTCTTCCCATATAATTTGTTATTATTCCTATTTAGATAGTCATATCTGTTCTTTGTGGTAGCGACAGTCCGGCTCGAAGATCCTCCTGGTAAGCCTGAACAGGTCGATTTTGGGATCTGCAGAGCTGCCTGTTCGCTGGGTCCGCGGCAAATCGTCTTATAACCTGGGACTCTCCAGGTTGAAAAATTAGTGTTGCCGACACCGGGAAAAATTGGAATTTATCCGGATTTCTCAATTGATGAACCAAAAACCTGGATGATTTTCGTCCTCAGCGCATCTTTCGGATATGCCCCGATGACGCGATCGGCAAGACGTCCATCCCGGAAAAGCAATAATGTCGGGATTGCGGATATGCCGAACTGGTTGGCGAGCATCGCATTATCGTCGGTGTTACACTTGGCGAATGTGACTCTTCCGGCAAATTCCCGGGAGAGTTCCTCAACCACCGGACCGACCATCCGGCACGGCCCGCACCATTCTGCCCAGAAATCGATAACGAGAGCGGGGTTTTCCGCAGTTATGGCAGAGAAATTGGCCTGTTCAAGATGCAATACTTTTCCTTCAGCATTTTCTTTCATTTTCGCCTCCATTTCTCTCAATTTTCTTTCCCTGATCCGTGCGAGCTCGTCGTCTTCCATGTATCCCGGTTGCCCGTCCTTCCGGATTATGATTGCGCTCCTTCCTGAAACGGCGCCGGCCGGAAAACCAGTAAACTATAAGAGCGCAGAAAGGGTATATAATAACCTCCAGTGAAGCGAGGTGGGGTAGTCAGGATATCCCGACGGGCTCATAACCCGTAGACCGATGGTTCAAATCCATCCCTCGCTATTGTTTTTCAGGAAACCTTGGTTCATGTAAATTCACCTGCTGCAAGGTCCCGTTTTCAGCGTCCCATGTGATACCGATTATTCCTCAATTCATTCTTAATTAGTCCCTTGAAAGGAAGGGTTTCCCCCTTTCTATCCCACCCCGGTCGCGATACCCCTTGGGATGGATTATCCTGGAGATACAGAATTTGTCAAGTGATAATCAACTCACTATCGCAACCGGGGCGTTACAGCGGCGGGGCGGTGCCCCGGGAGCTTCGGGTTACCCGAACCCCGGCAAAAGTTGTCAGAAACCAGGAAAGGAGGAGTTACAGGTTAAGACCGATAGGCACTGCAGGAACATGAACAGAATCCCAAAATAAAGAAATTAACCGTAATGATTCAGGCTTCCCCACCGAATGACTCGAGCCTTGTCTGGTAGGTACCCTCAACGAAATCGACGATAGTCTCCTGCGATTTTTCTCCCTCTATCGTGACGGGATAGCAGCCCGTCAGGCAGCCGGTGCAGAGATTAACCCGTTCCTCACCGATTGCCTCTATGAGGGCCTCGATCGAGATGTGGTGAAGCGAATCCGCGGTTATGCTCCGTTTTACTTCCTCTTCGATTTTATCACTGGCGATCAGTTCTGCCCGGGTCGGCATATCGACCCCGAGATAGCACGGCGCCCGGATTGCCGGGGATCCGATCCTGACATGGATCTCGCGTGCCCCGGCTTCCCGCATCGTCTCGATAATCCGTCGCGATGTCGTGCCGCGGACAATGCTGTCGTCGACGAGTACGACCGAACGGTCTTTTAAATGCTCCCTGATGGGGTTCAACTTCATTCTGACGGCATCTTCCCGCGCTTTTTGCGAGGGCATGATGAACGTCCGTCCCATATACCGGTTCTTCATGAGGCTTTCGACAAACGGGATACGTGACCTCGTCGCATACCCCATCGCATAGGAAGTCCCTGAATCGGGGACGGCACAGACGCTGTCCGCATTCACCGGGTCCTCTTCAAACAATTTCGCCCCGATATTGCGCCGGACATTGTACACGAGCGCTCCGTCCATCACCGAGTCTGCCCGCGCGAAATAAATGTATTCGAAAATGCAATGCGCATGACGGCTGGCTACCGCGATTTGGGTCGATTGCATACCCAAAACATCAAGCCTTATCATTTCACCGGGGTTGACGTCCCTGATAAATGTCCCGTTAAGGGCGTCAATGGCCACGCTCTCTGATGCGACCATAAACCCGTTCCTGGTCTTACCGACACAGAGCGGTTTGATGCCCAACGGGTCCCTGAATGCGTACAATACGCCGTCTACGAGGATCGTCACTGCATAGGACCCCCGCAGGGTCCGCATGCAGTGGAGGACCGCATCCTCGATACCCCCGGAGCTGCTGATCTCTTCAGTGATCAGCTTGGCGATGATCTCCGTATCAGTCGTCGTACAGAAGATCTGCCCCCTCTGCTCGTAGGCATCCCTGAGCTCGCGGGTGTTTACGAGGTTGCCGTTATGGGCAATTGAAATGGTATGATCCTTGAAAAGGAAATTAAAAGGCTGGATATTTTCAGGCCTGTTGGCGCCAGTAGTCGGGTAACGGACATGACCGATCCCGACAGTCCCCTTGAGCCCGGAAAGAACTTCCGTGTTGAAAACATCTGCGACAAGTCCCTGTCCCTTGAATTTATGGAGACCGTCCTTGTCATACGTGGTTATTCCGGCACTTTCCTGACCGCGGTGCTGGAGCGCGTACAAGGCATAATATAAAGAAAGAGTGACACCGCCAGCATCGACGATGCCAACGATTCCACACATGGTGCCCCTAATGCGTCGGGACTTTTGGTCGCTTATTCAGCCATCTTACACTGCGTAGTTTGCTGCTTCTTCCGAAACCACATGCAGAACATATCTTGTCGCGGCAGTGGTATGAAATGCTTCCACACCGCCGGCAGGCGATATGGGTCTTTTTATTCATCTTTCCCATTGAGGGAGTTCCTTTCGACATAACCTGGTCACCCTGAAAAACTGTTTGTTTATTGTTCGACTGATGGTGATATATAGATCACATTGTCTCCACGAACGATGAGGGTCCCGACATTCCTGGTCTCACCGTTTTCCACATCGGTAGCCTTGTCAAGAACAAGGTTCATGTGTACATCGTATCCCTGGAGGATTCCCCGGAGTTCTCTGCCTCCTTTAAGGGATACGATTACAGGCTGCCGATTCAGCACCTGATCCAAAATATCCAACGGCCTCTTTGTCATGTAATCCCCCTGTATCACTCGCTTTGGAGTACTACATGTGCGTTTAGTGTACAAATAAATATAACGTACGGGGGTCATCGCCGAACACAGAAAAAAATCTGCCAAAAAACCTGGAAATTTCAATCGGTTCATTAAAATATCAATGGATACGGGGATGTCCAGTCTGTTTCCAGTCCAGTCGGTGCATAGCATCCCGGACCGGTCGGTGGTGAGATTGCTTTCTGATACGCTGCCGGGAAGGGAGATAGTTTTTCTTTCTGTGCGGTCGTACCTGATTTGGAAACAATGTCGAAGATTTTGGCAAAAAAACGGCACACGATTCGGAAATCCCAGCTAAACCCGATATTTTCCCGCCTCAAAGGAGAGATTGGCAATTCGGAGGCGATTTTTCACCGGGATCAACTTGAGATCGTCGAGACGAACTCGTCGCTCAGGCTATACATGGTTGATAAAAAACCCCTGCTCATGGAACTCGACGGGTGCGTATTTCCCACGCTTCGCGGAATTCTCGAGCATCCGTTCCCGGAGAGAAAGATTGTTGTCGATTCGGGGGCCGTCCCTTTCGTAGTTAACGGGGCCGATGTGATGCGACCTGGTATCGTATCGGTAAGCGACGACATCAGTGCGGGAGCCCCTGCCCAGGTCGTGGAAGAGCGACATGGAAAACCCATTGCGATATGCATTGCCCTCCACGATGCAGAAGGGATTAGAGAGATGAAGAGCGGAAAAGCGTGCAGGAACATTCACCATGTCGGGGACGAGATCTGGGCGCTTGAATTTTAGACACCGATCGAATCCGGCGACCAGGCCAATTTTTGTGAAAAACTTCGGGCAGTAATCAAATCCCGCCGGTTTATAGAATAGATACTATTAAATAAAATTCAACATACCATTTTTTTATGGGAAAAATATTCGATACGCTTCTTGGTAAGTCGACTGTGTCAACTGAAGAAGACTACATGGATCTCGACCTCCAGGAGTACGAAGCGGCCGAGGCCGGGGCACCTGCGCTGCTGGTAAAAATTGCAACCGTAGGGGACATCAAGGACAGCCCGAAAGTGAAAGACGAGATATATAACGGAAATGTCGTGATCGTCGATATCGGGCGACTTAAAATGGACAAAGTAATGTACGAGCGGGTACTCAAGGACTTAAAGGAAGTGGCAAAGGACGTCAACGGAGATATTATCGGCCTCGGTGACCAGCGATATGTCGTGGTGACACCGCAGGGGGTCAAGATCTCCCGCGATAAAATCGGCGGTGTCTAGTGCGGACATGTGTCCCCGGTCCCTGTCCTGTCTGTAATACCGAGATCGAATATCTTTATCAGACCGATAATATTCCTTATTTTTCAGATATTCTCATAATCACGGCCAGTTGTGACGCATGCGGCTACCGTTTTACCGATACCCAGGTGCTCGGCGAACACGAACCCGGGCGCCTCGAATTCGCCGTGGATACGCCGGAAGACATGGTCGTACGGGTGGTCCGGAGCATGCGGGGGGTTGTCCACCTTCCCGAGCTCGGTGTAAGGATAGACCCCGGCCCTGCGTGTGAGGGATTTGTAACCAATATAGAAGGGGTGCTCGAACGGGTTGCGAACGTCGTGAAGGGCGTGCTCTCCTGTGGGGATGAGGGAGAATCCGGGAGAGCCTCGGTCATTCTTGGGCAGATAGAGCTGGTCAAGGAAGGGCGGTTTCCGGTAACCCTGATCATTGACGACCCCTCGGGAAATAGTGCGATTATTTCTGAGAAGACAAAGACCTTACCGATCCCAAAAAGCGATGGTAACGATTCCGGGGAATAACTATCCATGCCAGGGCAGGAAAAATGCCCGGGTAACACTTGCATTGAGACAGATAGGAGAGCTGGATACCGGTGCTGACGGGATATCCCCGGATTCTGCCATTAAGTCCTTCAGGTCGTTCCCACTACGGGCGGCCTAGGTGATACGGACCCCTCCGAGCCAGGCGCCTGACCTGGTTGTGATCTCTCCGACAACCTGCGATCCGGGCAGTTCCATTACCACGCGCCGGGCTTCGTCCGGACTCGTGATATAGGCGAACCCCATTCCCATGTTGAAGGTCCTGTACATCACCTCGTCCGGGATCCCGGCACTTTCCTGGATCCAGTCGAATATCTCATGCCTCGGGAGGGGTCGCGATATTTCAAACCCATGCCATGACAGGCGGGTAAAATTAAGCAGACCTCCCCCGGTGAGGTGACACATACCGTGAATGTCGGCGAGCATGTTGATTTTGAGGCTCTCGTGGTAAATCCTCGTGGGGGTCAGCAGTTCCTCCCCGAGTGTTTTCCCGTTCCCGAGTTTCAGGTCATAGCCACCATGTTCTTCGGCTACTTTTCGTGCAAGGGTCAGTCCGTTGCTATGGATCCCGCTCGATGGGACTCCAACGATCAGGTCCCCGGGCCGTATCTTTTCTCCCGTAACGACCCGGTGTTTTTCCTGGACCCCGAAGCAGGTGCCTGCCAGATCGAGGCCATTTACAAGCCCTTTCAGGGTGGCCGTCTCGCCACCGACGATATCGATATTCGCCTGGCGGGCACCCTCGTTAAGGCCGGTCCCGATCTGCGCCATTTTTTCGATGTCCAGGCAATCGGTCGCGACATAATCGACAAATGCGACGGGTTCGATGTTCATGACATAGAGGTCGTTAACATTCATGGCGATGCAGTCGATCCCTACGGTCGTCCAGTCGTGCAGGTGATCGGCTACCAGCATTTTCGTGCCTACCCCGTCGACGGTGAGGGCAAGTACGCGTTCACCGAAATCGATAAGCCCGGCATAGTGACCGGCTTCACCGGTTACGGTATAGTTGCCCCTTCTTTTGTACGTCAGATTGGCAATCAGGGCACGGATTGCCTTGGCCTCAAGATCGATATCAACGCCGGCTTCCCGGTACGCATCCTCAGTCATCACATTCCTCGGAAAGCCGGAATTCGTCATGGATTACCCGGACCGCCCGTGGGCCGTCGGGCTGGTCGACGACAAAGGATATGTTCACTTCAGACGAGCCCTGCGAGATCATCCGCACGTTGATATCTGCACGTCCGAGGGCCCCGAATATCCGTCCTCCGGTCCCTCTCGCTCCAGCCATCCCTGCGCCGACAACGGCGACGGCACAGACATTGCAGTCGATCGTTACTTCCCTCACGATCCCCTGGTTTACCAGGGGAGTCAGCGCTTCGCGGGCCATCGCCGCCTGGGCTTCGTCTATGATGAGCGAGATATTCGCCTCCGAGGAGCCCTGCGAGATCATCATTACATTTATTTCGTCCTCTGCAAGGGCTGAAAATATCGCCTTGGCGACCCCTGGTCTCCCGATCATCTGGGCTCCGTTGATGTTGATTGCCGCTACCTTCTCGATATAGGTGATGGCTTTGACGACCCGGCTGTCGTGTCGTTCGTCCCTGACGATGCAGGTACCGGGATGACCGGGATTGAAGGTATTCTTAACCCTGACGAGGATGTTCTTTTTCATCGCGGGCTCAATCGACCGTGGATGCATCACCTTTGCCCCGAAATACGAGAGTTCCATCACCTCCAGGTACGATACCGAGTCAAGAACCCTGGCGTCATTGATAAGCCGCGGGTCGGAGGTCATAATCCCGTCGACGTCGGTCCAGATCAGTATCTCGTCGGCATCGATCCCGGCGCCGATAATCGAGGCTGAATAATCGGACCCGCTCCTTCCAAGCGTTGTCACGATCCCCTCCTTCGTACACCCCATGAAACCCATGATAACCGGGACCTCGCGGGAGAGGCGGGGAAGGACATGCTCCCGGATCCTTGCATCGCTCTCCGGCAATGCCATCGCCTCACCATGCCTGGGGGTCGTGATAATGCCGGCCTCGCATCCGTCCATGACCGTACTCGGGATACCGTTCTGCCGGAACACCGCACTTACGACAGTGGCGTTGAGTCGCTCGCCAAACGTGATGATGTAGTCCTGCGATCTCGGCGTCACCTCCCGAAGATTGTGAACGGCGAAAAAGATATTTTCGAGGTTTCCGAGCAGGTCATCGATGACCTTCTTTGCTCCTGGGACCTGGGCCTGTGCCGCTTCCTCGAGCACCTTCATATGGCGGGCCCTGAGTGAGTTGATGAACGGTTCGATAGATTTTTTATCAGGACTCCGGACAATTTCACCGGCCAGAGAGATCAGCTGATCGGTGACCCCACGCTGGGCTGAAACGACCACGGCGACTTCGTTACCCGATTCACGACAGGTGCGGACAATTTCGGTGACCCGCGAAATGCTGCCGGCATCGGCAACCGAAGTGCCCCCAAATTTCATTAAAAACCTCATTCCGGCCATTCCTGTAACTCCAATCTATTTATGTAAGTATAGGATTCACGTAATAATAAGATGCGGTCAGATGATATTGTCAGTTGCCATGTCCTCGTTATCGGCAGCGGCGGTGCCGGGGTTCGGGCCGCTATAGAGGCCGATGCCTATGGCAATACGGTGCTTATTTCCAAGACCATCGTAGGCAAGGGCGGCTGCACGCCCATGGCCGAAGGCGGATACAACGCAGTGATCTCGGTCGAGGACTCCTGTGATATCCATTTCGAGGACACGCTCAGGGGCGGGGCGTACTTAAACGACCACGAACTGGTCAGAATCCTCGTGAAAGAGGCTCCACAGAGGATGAACGATCTTATAAAATGGGGAGCGGTTTTCGACGTAACATCAGATTCCTGCGTTGCTCAGCGGCCATTCGGTGGACAACGCTTTCCGAGGACATGCTATGCGGGAGACCGGACCGGCCACGAAATGATGGTCACGCTCACCGAAAAGCTGAAAGATACGTCGGTTGCGATGTACCAGGAGATCTCTGTCATCGCACTTCTCCGGGACAACGGAGGCATTTCCGGTGCGATCGGGCTCGATCGCAAGGGCGAGATGATCACGTTCCTTGCCGACACCACGGTGCTGGCGACTGGCGGAGGTACAAAAGTCTACGATATCTCCACGAACTCTTCCAGTGGTACTGGTGACGGCTATGCGATCGGTTACAATGCCGGTGCCGAACTCATCGATATGGAACAGGTGCAGTTCCACCCTACGGGGGCCGTATATCCGTACGATGCCAGAGGGCGACTGGTTACCGAGGCCGTCAGGGGAGAAGGGGGCGTCCTTAAGAACCGCCTTGGCGAGCGTTTCATGGAGCGGTATGACCCTGCCCGCATGGAGTTATCGACCCGCGACGTTGTCTCACGCTCCATCGCCACCGAGATCCTCGAGGGCAGGGGCACGGACCACCAGGCTGTTTATCTCGATGTCACCCATCTTCCGGCCAGGCAAATCGAGGAACGGCTCCCCATCATGCTCGAGCAGTTCTTAAAATTCGGGGTGGATATCAGGAAGGAACCGATGGAGGTTGCGCCGACCGCGCACCACATCATGGGAGGGTTCAGGATAGCCAGTGACTGTTCGACTACCCTGGAACGGTTATTTGCCTGCGGGGAAGTTGCGGGCGGGGTCCACGGGGCAAACCGGCTTGGCGGCAATGCACTGGCCGACACGCAGGTATTCGGGAAACGTGCCGGTGAATCGGCAGGAAAATCAAAAATCAGGGAAAAACGACCCGATGAAGTGCAGGTAGACACCCAGTCAAAAAGGCTCGACAGGTTCCTTCAGGGAAACACAAACCCGGCTGATGTGATCAGGGACTTAAAAATGGCGATGTGGGAAGGGGCAGGCATCTTCAGGACCAGGGAAGGCCTCGAAAAGACCTTGCAGATTATCCAGGACCTTAAAAAGGTCCCGTTACGTGCACAATCAATGGATAACCTGGCAGATTGCTGTACGGCAGAGAATATGCTCACGACCGCATCCCTGATCGTGCAATCTGCATTGCTGAGACCTGAATCGCGGGGCGCCCACGTGAGGAAGGATATCGTACAGGATTGGCAGCCCGAGACGTCGCCGTTCGGCCACACCTATATTTCGCTGACCTGCCGCGGTATCGAGAAGGTGTCGCCATGAACCGACTGACGGTGCAGGTCTCCCGGTTCGATCCCCTGACCGATACAGCACCCCATCTCGAAACATATCATGTCGAAGTGAGAGAGGGAGCCCGGGTGCTCCATGTCCTCCATGCCATCCACGATTACCTCGATCCGTCGCTGGCATATCGTTATTGCTGCGGGACGGGACAATGCGGAAGTTGCGCCGTGCGGGTAAACGGGGTACCGGTGCTCGCCTGCATGGAGGAAGCCAGCGACACTATGGTAATCGAGCCGCTTGACCTTCCGGTTTTAAAAGATCTGACCGTCGACCTCATCCCGTACATTGACGTCCTGCCGGCGATCGCGACCGATGAAACTGCCGCTCCCTCGATGCCGTCCCCCGGTGTTGTCGACCAGATCAAGCCATTGCGGGCCTGTATCGGCTGCATGGCATGTGTATCGGTCTGCCCCGCCCTCCAAGTCACGGAGTTTGCGGGACCGACCGCAATGAGGCAGGAGATGCGGCTCGCGCTGGACCCAAGAGACCGCCAGGACCGGCCTTCAGGGGCTGTGAAGGAAGGGCTTTTCACCTGCACGAGCTGCCAGGCATGCTGGAGGGTATGCCCGAAGGAGATCCAGATCCCGGGAAAAGCCATCGAAAAACTGAGGGCGATGGCCCATTTCGAAGGGCATACCTTGCCGAGGCATGCAGAAGTAGCCTGTCTGATCAGGGAAACCGGGAGAAGCGTCACCAGGGGAGAGGAACCATCGCTCCTCGAACAGACGCCGGAAGTGATCGAGCCGTACGGACCGGTGAAAGGGACGGTCGGGTTCTTTACCGGGTGCCTGTACAACATGAGGCTCCCGAAGACGGCCCTGGATGCGATCGAGGTGCTCAGGCGAAACGGGATCAGGGTGATTATTCCCCACGAGCAGATATGCTGCGGCTCCCCGCTCATCAGGACGGGGCAGCCTGAATACTTAAAAACCCTCCAGGAAAAAAATATCGCGGCGTTTGTCAGGTGCGGGACCGATATTGTAATGACCATGTGCGCAGGTTGCGGTTCCACGCTGAAGCATGACTATTCAACCCCGTTCACTGTCATGGACTTCTCGGAAGTGCTTGAAAAATTCGGGATTGAAAAGCCGGCCCACCTGGACCTTATCGTGACCTACCACGACCCCTGCCACCTGGCCCGGGGTCAGGAGATCACGGAACAACCAAGAGTGATCCTAAGGCAGGTCGCCGACCTCGCGGAGATGCCTGCGATCTGTTGCGGGTCGGGAGGGGGAGTGCGGTCGGGAGTTCCCGAGGAGGCTGCAGCACTTGGTGAGATGAGGAGGAAGGAGATAGAAAAGACGGGTGCCGAGATGGTGATAACCTGCTGCCCCTTCTGCGAGCTTCACATCTCGGAACATACTGAAAAACCCGTCCGCCACCTCGCGACCCTGCTCATGGAGAGCTACCGGGAAAAAGATATGAAAAAGCAGCACGGTTGATATCCTTTATTCAAAATGTCCTTCTATTTCCGATGTTCTTTCCCGAATACGATTTAAGTGAATTATCATGTTCGGACGTTCCAGGGGCTCCGCCACGCTGTGGCAACCCCGATTGGGATAGGGACTGTACAGGAACCGGTGAAATCTTAATCAGGATCGACCCTGTCCACTGGCTGTCCTGACGGGGGATGGTCAGGGAGGGGGTGAAATACCCTCTTGTCGGATGTTTTGATTTTTCATCAATGAGATTTTTCCAACCCAACTATTTGGAGAATAATCAAGTTATTGGCAGATTAGGGGCAGCAGTGGTACCTTACCATTTTTTTATGTTATTTCTTCGTAGACAATACCCTGACATTCTCGACCAACCTGTCAGTGCAAAAGAGTCAGGACAATGCACACGCTCACCGGGATCAGCAGGTTGTCGTCTACGGGGGTAAGGAGTTCAACGATACCTGCGACAACCGCCGCGGCCAGGACTGGAATCGGGGACAGGGGAGTTAGAAGAAAGAGAGCAACGATGGCTGCCCCGATTCCTGCCAGCGTCCCCTCAAGACTTTTGCCTTTCCATATGCGGTGACGCCCGAATTTTATCCCTATGATCGTGGCCACCCCATCAAGGACCGCAAGACAGATTACTGCGGGGACTACTACCGTCAGAGGGAAAAATACGAGGCAGAAAAAAACACCGATTGCAAAGTAAAGAGTCCCCTTTCCGGGAAGGACCTCTTTCCGCTCCAGGAGCGCGATTACCCGCGATATCAGGGGGATTGTGTATCCCCTCGACAGAGCATCGGAGACGATGAAACCGACAAAGATTGCGATGACGAATGCTGCAAGGACCATCTGCCGGTCGAACAGGGGAATGGCTATCGCTATCCCGAGGCCGAGGAAGAAATGAACTATTTTCCGAAGCATTTCATCCATGATATCAGGTTAGGCGATAAGGTTTAATGTAGTATGCTTTTCTCCTTCGGTCCGGGAACTCATTTTTATCGCTGCAGCACCAACCTGAATCACAATGGTCCCCAGGGTATCCCACGATCCTGACATTCCGGGATCCGATGAGCCTGTTCACGGTTCCCGGAACCGGTTACCACCGGGGGATCCGGAATTTTATGGGACCGACGGACAACCAGCCGGACGTGATTTTTTTGACCTGTCCGGAAAGCAGTTCCAGCGGTTTCGGGGGGAATTCTGGACATCCGGCCAGAGAAGGGCCTCTTCCATCCACGAAATATCCTACCGGGCATGTTTCAAACCCCAGTTACCAGGTTTTTTCATCAGGCATCTTACGGTCGAGGGAGACGTCGTGTACGACCCGTTTGGTGGCCGGGGGACTACAGCTCTCGAGGCAGGCCTCCTCGGACGGAGGGTTGCAACGAACGACATCAACCCGCTTTCGAGGATCCTGACAGAACCCAGGTTTTTTGTACCGACAGGCGAGGAGGTAACGAGGCGACTTGAGGCGATCCCAAACACTCCCGAACATGACGATGCCGGGATCGACGTTTCCATGTTTTTTCACCGGGATACCGAAAGGGAGATCCTCGCGCTCAGAGAGTACCTTACAGGGCAGAAGGACCATGGGTTGGAGGATGATATCGACGCGTGGATCAGGATGATCGCCACCAACCGCCTTACCGGGCATTCCAGCGGCTTTTTTTCGGTATATACGCTACCTCCGAACCAGGCTGTCTCTGCCGGTTCCCAGGAGAGGATCAATAAAAAACGTGCCCAGGTCCCCCCTTACCGCGATACCCATCAGCTGATTGTGAAAAAGACCAGGAGCCTCAAGAGGACGGTCACAACGGAGCAGAAAAAGTCTCTTCAGTCTGCAGGGTCGCATGGCCTGTTTCTCTCCTGCGACGCCTCGCATACTCCTGAGATCGAGGACGAGAGCGTCACCCTTACCGTTACATCGCCGCCGTTCCTGAATATCGTCCAATATTCCCAGGACAACTGGCTCCGTTGCTGGTTTAACAGGATCGATGACCGGGAGGTGGGCAGATCCATTACCATGACGTCTTCCGTCGCCCAGTGGGCAGATATGATACGGAACGTGTTCGTCGAGTTGTTCCGGATCACGCGGAAAGGCGGTTGGGTCGCCTTCGAAGTCGGAGAAGTGCGAAAAGGCACCGTCCTGCTTGAAGAATCTGTAATCCCAGCCGGAGAAGTGGCGGGGTTCGAGTGTCAGGGATTACTGATGAACGAACAACAATTCACAAAGACATCCAATATCTGGGGGATCGACAATAACAGGTCCGGGACGAATACCAACAGGATAGTACTGTTCAGGAAAAATTCAGGTTGATTGTCGTTTTTCAACCTTTCATTGTCGCATCAGGTATTCCTGAGCTTCGAGTGCCGCCTTCGCACCTTCTCCCGAAGCGATAATAATCTGTTTTCCCTTGACATTGGTCACATCGCCGGCGGCGAATATCCCGGGTACATTGGTATGACAGTTGACGTCGACGATAATTTCACCGGCATCATTGAGATCGATGAATCCCCTGACAAATTCCGTGTTCGGCACCCATCCGATCTCGGCAAAAACCCCGTCGAGGGCAAGGTGAGTCTCCATACCGGTCTCTTTGTTAAGGATCGAGATTCCGGTCAGGAATTTGTCCCCCTGTATCGTCGTGATTACAGAATTGGGATGCAATTCTATGTTGTTCTGTTCTTTCAGAAGTTTTATATAAATGTCGTCGGCCCTGATCGTGCTCCTGACGATCAGGTGGACCCTCTTCGTAATCTTACTCATCTCGATGGCCGTCGACAGGGCAGAGTTGCCACCCCCGACAACTGCGACCTCCTTGTTTCTGTAAAGAGGCCCATCGCAGGTCGAGCAGACTGAAAGTCCCCTGCCGAGATACTTTTCCTCGCCCTCAACCCCGAGCTTTTTGGGCTTCATGCCTGCACAGAAGATGATGCTGTATGCCCGGTATTCGGCACCCGATACCGTGTGGACCGTGAATATCCCTTCTGCTACTGATATGTCAGATGCCTGGTCGAGACCGAGACTGATATTCTGCGACCTGACCTGCTCCTCAAACTTCTTCATCAGTTCGTCGCCGGTAATCATCCGGTATCCCATATAATTTTCAATGGCCCAGCTCTCCAGGGCCTGCCCCCCGATATTTTCAGAGATTAGTTTGGCCCTTAGTGATTTGCGGGCACAATACACCGCAGCGGTGAGCCCGGCGGGCCCTGCCCCGATAATGAGCACATCGACGATATCGCCGGGTTCTTCGTTCCCGAACAATTCGTTGAGCCGCTGGGCATCGAACCCTACGATGACCTCGTTGTCGATGACGGTGACGGGGACACCCCGCTGTCCCGACAAATCGATCATCTTCTGGGCCTGGACAGCGTCCTCGCCTACGTCGATACTGGTATACGGTACCCCGTGTTTCTCGAGGAACGCTTTCGCCATCCTGCAATACGGGCAGTTTTTTGTGGAGTATACGGTTACCTTGGGCATTGTTACCTCATTTCATGCGATGAATTATTATGATATGGTGCGTCGGCAGACGTAGGGAACGTGTTCCCCGGATAAAAGGATTCTGATCTCCCCTGGCCATCTGAAAACGTAGTCGTATAAAAGGGTACGGGGGTGATTCTTACTCAATTTCCCGGAAGACCTTGCGGAAAGCATTGCAGATCGGACATCTGTCCGGGGCATCCCCAAGAAATATGTTTCCGCATATCGGGCAGAGGAGAACCTTCCTCGACGACATGTCCTTGCCGGTGCCAACCATTTTAAGCGCTTCCTTGTAGAGACCTGCGTGAACTTCCTCGGCCTTCATCGCATATGCAAACGCTATCACTGCTTCGCTCTGTTTCTCTGCCTCTCCGGTCTTTACAAACTCAGGGTACATTTGAGTGTATTCGTGAGTCTCCCCTTCAAACGAGGCTTTAAGGTTGTTCTCGGTTTTGCCGATCGTTCCGAGCACTTTCAGGAGACGTTTCGCATGGATCCCTTCGGCTTCGGCGGCAGCCTTAAAAATCTTCGATACATTGGGGAATCCTTCTTCCAGAGCTTTTTCGGCAAATGCCGTGTACTTCCGGTTTGCCTGGGATTCGCCGGCAAATGCCTCCATTGCATTTTCCTTCGTTGCCATAACTTTGCATATGGAACAAATTCCATAATAACATTATTCATCGTTCGGAAACGCCCGGTCCCGGGAGTGCCAGTCTGAAGGGTCTTCGGCAACAGATCAGCATCTCTTTAGGGACGGATACACCATGTTTCTGTCCGGGGTTCGTTCCCGTTTCAGAATGGGACCTGGGTCCTGTCAGGAATACATGGTGGTTTATGAAAAAGATGGTGCAGATGCCTGAATGTGACAGGCCACGGGAAAAAATCCGACGTCTCGGCCCTGCGGCATTGTCAGACCAGGAATTGATTGCCGCTATAATCGGGCGCGGTGTCAGGGGCACGGATGTATTATCAGTGGCAGGAGAGATTGCCAGGGAGCTCAAGGCAGGACGGGAAAACCTGACCTATGAGAAAATGGAATCGGTCCATGGCATGGGGCCGGCGAAAGCCGCCCAGATTTCTGCCTGCTTCGAGCTGTCGAGGAGGTATCCTGAGAAGGACCCGGGGAAAGTCCTACGCGTGTCGCGTCCGGAAGATGTTATCGCCATGTTAAACGGCATCGAATTCAAAAAACAGGAGCACTTCGTCTGCATCACCCTCAACGGGGCAGGGGAAGTGCTCGGGAACCGCATCATCACCGTAGGTCTCCTCAACCACAGCCTCGTCCACCCCCGCGAGGTCTTCGCCGATGCGATAACCGACAGGGCGGCCTCTGTTATCTGTGTCCATAACCACCCGTCCGGGACCCTCGAACCGAGCCAGCAGGACCTGGAGGTAACCAGGCAACTGACGGAAGCCGGAGGTATCCTTGGTATCCGGGTCCTCGACCACCTGATCGTCACGAGAAATGGCTATCTCTCGATGAAAGAGAAGGGGTTCCTCTGAGCCGTCCCGTGCGGATAATCTTTTCACCCATCCAGAAGACCTTGTATGGTCCTGGCATGTGAGGACTGATCTGGTCGCGGGCACCGGCACCTGGGCATTATTTTTGGATTGCCAATAAGTCTTCGACCATTTCCTGCATACAACGATAAGAATCCATGACTCCCTGGTTATAGAATTCAGGCGCCAATTCTTCAGTGATAAAGTCTAATATCAGAACAGCCGCCAGATTCCCTATCTCTTCCCCCCGCTCCCGAAGAAAATAATTTTTGACCAGGGAGACCATCTCGTCCTTCTTTTCCTTTGGTAACTTTATGGGATCATTTCTTTTATTCATGAATCCGCCTCTGGTTTCATACTGGTACCATGTCTTACCGACCGGCATCCTGATAAACGGCGGGCCCGGATGACCGGGTTGCCATCAGAGAGGTTTTTTTCTTCTCATATTCCTTTTTCCGGGCCCGCATCATCATGCTTTCCCGGATTTTTCTCGTTTCTGTCGTCTGTCCACGGGTCTGGTCGTCATTGTTTATCTCCGGCGGGAGCGACCCCGGGTTCTTTGGTCAGAAGCATGCCCAGTTCGTGCCCCTTTTCATATGCTTTTTTCTGAAGATCCTGACGGGTCTCGATATCCATGATCGTATCCATGTCCCTGACAAGCAGTTCATCCCAGTACGCGCAGTCGATAATGTCGAGAAAGGCCCTGACTGTCATTTTCGCCCCATCGAATACCTCAGGCAGGTTCATCCCCGAAATAGCGATGAACAGGGCCCTCCTGTGTTTTCCGACGGAGCGGTCTACCATCGGGTGTTTTCTAACATATTTTGCCATGAAGAAGACCTGGAAACGGTCCATGAACCCCTTCAGTTTTCCCGGGATCCCCATTGTCATGATTGGTGTTGCAATGACCAGGCTGTCAGCCTCACGGATTTTCCCGTACATCGGGGTCATATCATCTTCCATCTGGCAGATTTCGTGCTCTTTACAGAACATCATCTCCATACACGGCTCGAAATCCATGAAGGGGACGACGATCTTCTCGACCTCACACCCCGCAACCCGGGCCCCAAGCAGTGCCTGGTCGAGGAGTTTTGCGGTGTTCCCGTGCTCGAGGGGGCTCCCGAGCAACCCGATAATCTTCCTGCCCATGGTATGAGGTAAGACTGGTGTATCTTATAGATATGCCGGGGCCAGAAGATCGGAACTCCTGAATTGGTAACAAAATGGATATTTCCCCAAAAAACCCTGTTTGAGGGGAACAATCAAAAATAATAAATAAGTGTCGGCCCCATATCAGCAGTAGGTGAAATCTTTGACCGAACAGAAGAAGTATTCAGCTGGAGAGAAAGTCGGCCCGGGAAAATATGTCTGCCTCGATTGCGGTCGTGAATATGAACTTGACAAGAGCGAGCAGGACCTGAGGAAGTGCCCCCACTGTGCATGCGAGGAATATCAGTGTTTTCCGATGACTCATATCCGCCCGGATATAAAAACCGCCGAGGACGTAAAAAATCCCCCAAAACGGGGCAAGAGTTTCCAATAAGGCTTTTTCTCATCCTTCTTTTAAACTTTCGTGGGATTGTTCTCTCCCCTGAACGGATTCTAATCTCGTAACAGTTGTAACGTATCTCGCGTTTCCCTGCCCGGAGACCAGATAATCTGTCCGGACCAGGACAGTATGAAAATCCCTGAGCCCACATCATGGCAACCCTGAGAAACTAACAATCTTTTTATATACCCGGAAGACTTCTGGATTAGCATTGAAACATTACAGGAGGCACAAAACCTTGGTCAATGTATCAAAGGAAGGCCAGGTCTACGAATGTGAGATCTGTGGCAATGTCGTGGTCGTGAAAACCGTCGGCGGAGGAGAACTGGTCTGCTGCGGGGAGCCGATGAAACTCGTGAGCGGGTGAAAAAATGACGAAAGATCTCAAGGAACTCGAGAAGCAAATCGGAAAAGTACCAAAATTCTTCGAAGGACTGGCCGTGAGTGACCCCGATATGTACCAGATGGTCATGAAACTGGAAGGCCATATCTGGGATGACGGGGCCCTGACGCGGAAGACGAAGAAACTGATTGCAATCGCAATCGCTGCATCGCTGCGTGACCAGCACGCCACCCATGCCCAGTTGCTCGGGGCTTCGAAACTCGGTGTCACCAAGAAAGAGGTAGAAGAGGCGCTCAGGGTCGCGTTCCTTCTCGCAGGGATGCCTGCATATGTATATGGGAAGGCACAGCTCGACGAAGTGATGAAATAAGGAGAGCAGGTATATGTGCGGAGAAATGGGTTCCGGACGGATGCCGATCCTTGGTGAGCCGGCCCCGGATTTCAATGCAGAGACTACAATGGGACCTCTGAAACTCTCTGACCTCAAGGGAAAATGGGTGGTGTTATTCTCCCATCCTGCTGATTTCACCCCGGTCTGTACAACCGAGTTCCTGGCATTTGCTTCAGTTTATGATGAATTCAAAGCACTGAACACCCAGCTTATCGGCCTATCGGTCGACAGCGTTTCAGCCCACCTGGCATGGATCCACGCGATAAAGGAAAAGATGGGAATCGATATCCCCTTCCCGGTCATCGCCGACCTCTCGATGAACATCGCCAGGACGTACGGGATGATCCACGAGGGCCAGAGTGCTACGTCGACCGTGCGGACCGTATTTTTCATCGATGACAAGGGCATCATGAGGGCGATGATCTATTATCCGCTCCAGAACGGTCGTTTCATCCCTGAAATATTGCGCATTGTCAGGGCCATGCAGACAACCGATGCCAATAAGGTATCGACACCGGCAAACTGGCAGCCCGGGGAGAAGGTGGTCGTCCCACCACCGAAGACTGCCGACGAGATGAAGAAGCGGCCGGACGAGGGGTACGAATGCAGGGATTGGTACCTCTGCTTTAAATCGGTCTAGAACACCAATCTTTTTTATCGTCCCGAGACTAAGGCTCATCATGCCGATTAACGTCCTTGCATTTGCAGGCAGCCCACGGCGGGGAGGTAATTCTGAAACGCTGCTCGACTGGGTGCTTGACCCGATGAAGCACGAGCCCGACGTGCAGGTCGAGAAAATCATCGTTGTCGATGCCGATATCAACCCCTGCAAGGGATGCAATGCCTGTGAAGTCCTCAATTATTGCGTGCAGAAGGACGGTCTGGTGAGCATTCACGACAAAATCGTTGCAGCCGACATCATTATTTTCGCATCCCCGATCTTCTGCATGGGCGTTTCCTCGCAGGCAAAAGCCCTTATCGACCGGGCACAGGTATTTCGTTCCAGGAAATACGTTCTGAAACTTCCGATTGTCCCCCCTGAACGAAAAGGAAAGCGTCTCGGAGTCTTCCTCGCCACTGCAGGTCAGACGTGGGACCGTGTCTTCGACGGTGCGGTCATGTCGGTAAAGTGTTTTTTTCACGTCATCGATATCCCGGACAGCGATATCCATTACCTCATGATCCGCGGGGTAGACGAGAAAGGGGCAATCCTTAGCCATAAGACAGCACAAAAGGATGCCGAATTACTTGGAAAAGAGATGATTTCGACTCTTCGAAACAGGTTAGAGGCTGTGAACAGGGAATGAGCGTACGGGTAATTGGTATCTCCGGGAGCCCTCACCGGCATGGCAACACCGAGACTCTTCTCGACAGTTTCCTTGACGGAGCACGGAATTCAGGCGGATTGGTTGAAAAGGTCATTTTAAAAGAACTCTCTTATACTGCCTGCATGGGTTGCAACGCCTGTCACAAGACCGGAAGATGCATCGTTAAGGATGAGGCCCCCGGCCTGTTCGAAAAGATTATGGCAGCCGATTGCGTGGCCGTTGCATCTCCGATCTACAGCATGGGGATCACCGCCGAGCTGAAGGGGCTCATCGACCGCACCCAGTTTATCTGGGCCCGTAAATTCATATTGAAAAACCTCTATTTCCCGACCGAACAGATTAAAAGGCATAAAGGGATCTTTATCTCGACTGCGGGGCTTTCATGGGATAATGTGTTCGATGCGGCATTCCCCATCATCACGGCCTTTTTCAACACGATCGGATACGAATACTACGACAATATCATTGCAAACGATATGGACAGGTTCAAGGGGATACGCGGCCATCCGACAGCGCTTACCGAGGCCTTCGAAAAGGGCGAAAAGGTGGTCCGCGTGATTGAGGCATTGAAAGCGTAAAAGAAAAATCAGAGGGGATACTTCGGCGGCATAAGTTCAACAATACGAAGGGATCACCGTTGGTTGGAAGCCGCGGTCTGCCAGTTTTCAGCGAGCTCCTTTTAGCAGTCTCCGATAATCCGATACCTGAATAAAAAAAACATAATTTGATAGGTTATCAGGATATGATAACATAGTTGATTCACTAGCTAAGCAAATTTTATTTTGTTAAAGCAAGTAAAGTTGATCTTGTGTTATCATGCATATAATGGAAGGATTTTTACCCTGGCAATGGTGCCTGCTCTGGTGGCTTGTCGCCATTCCGTTCCTCGTTGTAGGTGTAATTGAATTGAGATCGATTATGAGAAAAGATCGGGATTACCTGCCATTGCTTGGGGTCTGCGGAGCGTTCATCTTCATTTTGTCGGCTCTTAAACTTCCATCGGTAACGGGCAGCTGCTCCCATCCAACCGGAACCGGGCTTTCAACGATCTGTTTTGGTGTTTTCATAACATCGGTCATCGGGGCGATTGTCCTCCTCTTTCAGGCACTCCTCCTTGCTCACGGGGGACTCTCAACCCTGGGCGCAAACATGGTCTCGATGGCAATCGGTGGCCCGCTGGCTGGATACGCCGTATACCGCCTTCTGAAAAATACCCCGGTGAATATGTACATCACGGTATTCATCGTCTGTGCCGTCGCCGATTTGGTAACATATGTGATCACCTCGTTTGAACTCGCGCTCGCATATCCCGCTCAGTCAGGCGGTGTAATCGCATCGTTTAGCGCATTCTTTATTATATTTGCGATAACCCAAATCCCACTAGCGATAGTGGAAGGTTGCGTGCTGGCGCTTGTATTCAAATACATTGTTGCGCTGAAACCTGAAATCCTCATAAAACTGAACGTATTCCCTGAAGATAAGATTACCCGGGCACACGGGCAGGAAGGAGTGGGTTCCCGATGATCAGAAACCATAAACTCGAACTGATCACCCTGTTTGCAGTCCTTGCATTTATCGTGGTCTTTCTTTACGTTAGTTCCGGGGGTCACCACGAATTCAGCGGATCCGATGATGTCGGTTCGCAGAAAATTTCTGAACTGACCGGTCATCCGCTTGACTCATTCAAACCACTCATTCCCCAGTACGAACCTCCGAGTGGTGAGATCGAAGCTACCCTCTTTGCCTTGCAGGCAGCGTTTGGAGGCATCATTCTCGGGCTCGTCTTCGGGTACTGGCTTGGACAGCGAAAATCCTCATCAGCCACGTGAGTCCAATGTTCGAAACCAATCTGGACAGTGTCGCACAACAAAGCGCGTTCCGGCATATCCATCCCGGAACAAAACTCGTTCTAGCACTAGGCTCTCTTATCATCTGTCTTGTGTCACCGTCCCCGCTCGTGCCTCTGATCTCAGGTATCGTGCTCAGTCTTGTCCTTATTATCGCCGGACGGGTAACTCCCCGTTTATATGGAGAACTTCTGCTGGGCCCTGCCCTCTTTACGATGATGAGCGTCATTATTCTCCTCTTCATGCTCGGAGGAGGAGAAGTACTCTTGCGGTTCAATCCGGTGCCGTGGATCAATCTTACTATTACAACGGAGGCTGTAAAAGAGAGCACCCTGGTTTTATTCCGTGTTTTCGGCTGTTCAGTATCGCTTTTTTTCATTGCTCTGACTACACCGTTGACGGACCTTTTCAACGGTATGAAACGATTCGGGATTCCGATCGAAATTATCGATCTGATGATGATCGTATACAGGTATATCTTCATCATCCATGACCAGGCCGTTGAAATCTGGCATGCGCAGGTAATGCGTCTTGGTTACAGCAGACCAGTAGAGGCAATCAGGTCCTTCGCCATGCTCTGTGGAATGCTCTTTATATCCAGCTGGGTTGCAGGAGAGGACCTCATCCGTTCGATGGACTGCCGATGCTATGACGGAGTATTCCCTTCGCTGGATATTTCAGAACCTGTCCGGATGCGATCTCTCATCCCCGTACTATTATACCTTAGTGGGCTTTTTGGAATTCTGCTGGCATTAACAACCAGGGTAGTGGTATTTTCATGAATGTCATACTCGAGGCCAGGGATATCAGGTACCGGTACCCCGGCAGCCCGGAGGCAATCAAGGGAATAAGTTTCCATATCCGGCGGGGAGAGAAAATCGCTCTTGTGGGCCCGAACGGCGCCGGGAAGTCCACATTGCTGCAAATGTTCAATGGCATGATTCGCCCGGACTCGGGCACCCTGCTTTTTGATAACGAACCAATACGATACGACACCCCCTCCCTCCGCCAGCTCCGGAAACGGGTCGGGTATGTACTGCAAAACTCGGATCGCCAGATTATCGCCCCGACTGTGTACCAGGATGTTGCGTTCGGCCCTGCCAACCTGAGGTACGATGACGAGGCCATCAGGACCGCAGTCACCCTTGCATTGCGACATGTAGGTCTCGAGGGTTTTGACCGCCGTCCACCCCATCACCTCTCCGGTGGGGAGAAGAAACGAGTCGCTATTGCTGGAGTCCTTGCAATGGATCCTGACGTGCTGGTGTTCGATGAACCTACCAGCGGCCTCGATCCTTCAGGTTCAGAAGACCTCATGGAGCTGCTCGACGAACTGAACCACGAAGGTAAGACGGTGATCATCTCCACCCACGATGTCGAACTTGCGTACCGCTGGGCCGATCGCGCAATCCTTCTGCTGGACGGCAGGATCCTTCATGAAGATGTTCCTGATATAGCATTTGGGAATTCCGAGCATGTCCGCAAGGCGCACCTTTCTATTCCAACGCTTCTGGACCTCTCGCAGGAACTTGGCCGGCGCGGGTTACTGCAACCGGACAGAAAGCCACGCAGTGTCCTGGATATGGTCGACATTATTGAAAACCTGCTTGATCGCTCCTGCGATAATCCCCGATCGGGCACAATCTCGGTATACAATATCGATGAGGGATGCAATATTCCGCTTGACACGTTGGTCCCCAATCTAAAGGATATGGTAGTAGGCGCCATGGGTACCCGTGCCAAGCAGCGTGCCAATGAGGAAGACCTGGCCCTTGAGTTTACGTACGGTGTCATCGACAAATGCATCCTGCGTGCCCTGCGTGGACAGGATTCCCTGATCCTGACTATCGGCAGCATGGTTGAACGGATTGCCATCCGAGTGGAGGCGTACTGTGAAGAGAGCGGAAACGCCATCAACCTCGTTTTTATCAATACTGCCTTACCGGTTCTCAAAGGCGGAGTTAATGATGGAGAGGCCGGGCAGAAGGATGACCAATACTAAAACACTGAATGCTATGATGATGGCGATAACAATCAAGCAATTAACAGGGACATGATGATGGCAATATCCGGGATAAACAACAGGATTGACAACCCGTAGTCGTGCTATTCCAGGGAATTGTCAATCATCCTGTACTCTTACGCAAAGGCGATCAAATTTCCTTATTTTTTTTCCTTTTTTAAGCATATTATTTTTAATATATGTAATAACTATTCATACTAATTAGAAAAAAATTAATACCTTGTCCGTGACTATAGGAGATTGGTGGTGATGCCGATAGATCGAGGCGAATAAATCAGCATGCATCTCTGTATTTCAGTGTTATCCACGCGCGTCCTATAACCATATTTTTCAGTTAATCAAGCCATTCCCCAATAAAACTCTTATTTTCGAAAATTTCTCAAATTAATTGCATCAGAAGACTGTGGTAATGGCCGCAACATTATTAGTCATTCCGTTGTTAATTGCATGATTTTATATGATTTATTTTAAATTTTTTATTTATAAAGAAACAGCCCCTTCAGATAATTGGTGCGAATTGTATAAATTTTCTTAAAATTGGTGATATCGAAACGATTCTTCATAAATAGTCAAACAGGGCAGTGCAATAAACATTGTATTGCCCAGACAGGAGGGGGTTCCACCCCCTCTCTGTCCCTCCCCATCAGGATAGCCAGTGGACAGGGTTCACCAATAATACGTGGAAATAAATACAGAACCCTGGTACGGTCCCTATCCCAACCGGGTCGTCTCAGCGGCGGGGCGGAGCCCCTGGAGCGTTGGTAAATTTCCAGAATATCAAACTTACAATGTTTTTTCCCAGAGGGGAAAATCTTTTACAATTACCTTAAATTTTTATTGATCTGGTGTAATTGGGGGGGTCATTACGGTTGCAGCAATTTATCTTATCATGAATGTGTGGCCAGATTTGATATACAAAGGAGTTTATCCATCAGGAATCGCCATAATGGGATCGGTGGCATGATCGACAATAAAACCTTAATTGCCTGTGGTCTGATCATTGCAATCTTCATTGGAATTCTGGCTGTATTCCTCGCTTCAGGAGACCCTGACGGTTTGGAAAGCACGGCCCTTATGATCCAGGGAGAGAAGACTCTGACCGGTTCAACGCCACCCAACGCAGAAATCCAGGAAAATGTGGAAGGCAAATTCTCGTGCATACCTGCGATGCCTGATTATTCTCTCGGCGAAGGGTGGGGTTCTCTTGGCGGTATTGTTGCAATTATCGTCGGAACTGTCCTTGCATTCGGGATAGCACTCGGTGTCGTCTATGCAATGAAGGTTGCAGGGAAACCTGACCGGTAAAAATCAAACCAATAGAAATTTATTTTTTTTTTATTTACATTCCAAAGAATTGATTCGGTAATATCAGAGATAGACGGGGAACATGGTCAGGGAACCGTAGAGGATAACGATGGCAACCGCGATCATGGCAATGAATATCGCCGGGTTCCAGGCGAGGACTTTCTTCCCGTCGAGGATGCTGATCGGGAGGAGGTTGAACGTGGCGATCATGGCGTTTATCTGGAGCCCCATCAGTCCGATGAACCCGAGAACCTGCGAGGGACCGCTGACGAACGGGGTTGCGATAACCATCACCCCGAAAGGGATGCAGAGCAGGAGGTTTGTGAGGGGACCTGCAGCCGATATTTTCCCGTTTTGTTCCCTGGTCAGCCCACTGGCATATATGACCGTCGCCCCCGGCGCTGCAAAGACGATATGGACCAGAGCCGCGAGCACCACTGCCATGAGAAGCATGACATTGTCCTTCCGGAATTCGGCATAGTACCCGTATTTCATCGCCGTAAACTTGTGGGCCATTTCATGGAGGACAAACCCGATTCCAACCGTAACCGCTGCGACACAGAAAATTTTAAGGAAATATACGGGATCGATCTTCCCGGTAAAACCGGACAGGACGATGGAGAGGGTGAACGCGATGGTAATACCGAGCCATGCGACCGCCAGGTCGAGACGTTCCCGCTTAGAAATACGCTCCAACATAAGGTTCCATAACACAAAGGATGTGCAATCCCATTATGGCTTCTGTCAGGGACCGGGCAGATGGAAAAGGAGATGATTCTGCACCAGCACAGGCCCCGGAACTGGTGGCTGGCAGCGATTCATTCTGAAAACCGGATCAATGATCACGTTTAACCCTTATTCCATGCACGTACTAGTACTATGTCCATCGAACCCCTGCGGGAAGAGATAAATCGTATCGATCGGGAGATCATCAGACTGATCGCAAAGAGGCAGGCGCTCGCCGAGAAGATAGTCAGGATAAAAAACGAACAGGGGTTGGCGATCCATGACGAGGCCCGTGTACAGGAAGTGCTGAAATCATCGTTCAACTATGCAGTGGAGCACAAGATAAACCCGGTTTATATTCATAAAATCATGG
>DATJQJ010000021.1:0-35418 GCA_035505975.1 Methanoregulaceae archaeon | reverse complement strand
AGAATAATATCGCGCGCATACTCACGAATATCCATGCTTTTAGATAATGAAGACCAACTAATTAAACAATATGGCTGAAGGAGTTATGTGATGAACGTAAAATCCGCCATCCCGTTGATAGGGATGCCGGTAATGCTTCTGCTGGTCGAAATAGGGGCTTTACTGCTCTCCCTCCCGATGAAAGAAGCAGGCATCATGGCTTTCCAGGACCCCACATCGGCCATCAACCCCCTCATCTTTATTGGAATTTTACTCGTATTCACGGCTATCCTGTTACTCCTCCTCAGGTACCGGTACCGATCGCTCATCACGGTGATCATCGCCGTATCCATCTACTTTACCTTCGTGTACATATTTGGTTCGATAACGATCCTGTTTGCAGGAAATACCATCCTTGGTATTGCTCTCCCGCTGATCATCGCAGGGCTTGCAATCTTCGTCATGTACCGGTACCCTGAATGGTATGTCATCGATATCCTGGGGATCCTCATCGCCGCGGGGGCGGCGTCGATTTTTGGGATATCTCTCGATATCATACCGGTGATCATACTTCTCGTGATCCTTGCGGTCTACGACGCAATATCGGTATACAAGACAAAACACATGATCACCCTCGCCGAAGGCGTGATGGAGATGAAGACTCCTATCCTCTTCGTAATTCCGAAAAAAACCACGTACTCCTATATCAGGGACGGTATCGGAAAAATTGGGGAAGGAGAGAGGGGGGCGTTTATTCTCGGTATGGGAGACCTCATCATGCCTTCTATCCTCGTCGTTTCTGCCAATGTCTTCATCGGTTCAGAAACTGGCCTGCTCGTAAATATTCCTGCGGCCGGTACAATTTTTGGATCTGTCGTAGGCCTTCTTGTCGTGCTCTGGTTCGTCAATAAGGGGAAACCACAGGCAGGCCTTCCGCCGATCAACAGCGGAGCGATCATTGGATTCCTTATCGGCTGCGCCATAAGCGGCAGTTGGGCCTGGGCAGGATTTTAATCGGATACGGGAGTTGACCTGCCTGAAAAAAGGAATATTTCCCGCCTTCGTGCATGTCCGGTTCAACAGGAGGGAACTTCCGAGACGATGGGGTCTCGCCAGTATTCAAGGAGTTTTTCGAGGACGTCTTCGATACCGGAACCGTCACAGGTCGACATGGAAAGGTACCCTTCCAGGGAACTGATGTCTGATTTATTGGCCACCACTACCAGAGGCACATTCATGGCAGCCCTGATCTCTTCGGATAGCCGGACCTGGTCCTCCAGGGGAAACCCGCACTGTTCGCTCGGGTCGAGAATGAACAGGATCACATCGGCGATATTTGAGATCGCAGCCATCGCCTGTCGCTCTATCGGGTTTCTCTCTTCGGGGAGCCGATCCAGCACCCCGGGGGTGTCGATAAACTGCATCCGTTTCCGTCCTGATATCCTGTGACCGACTATCACCCCTTTCGTCGTGAAAGGATATGATGCGACTTCAGGCGAAGCCGAAGAGACGAGCCTGATAAACGACGACTTCCCGACATTTGGGTATCCTGCGACAACAACAGTGAAGACGTCCTCGATATGAGGCAGCTTCCGAATCACGTTTCTCACGTCGTTGAGAAACCTGAGATCGGGGTCTATCTGGTGCACGACGGAAGCGAGCCTCGCCACGGCCCTTTTACGGGACGCAAGCGGGTCTCCTCCTTTTCTCGTCTCGTATACGAGGTCAGGGCCATGAAGGCGGGCCCAGCGGGCCGCCCACCCGATGGCTCCGAGCGATTTCTTCAGCCTGGGGATCCCGTACAGGATATCGACCGTTTCGTAATAGAAGGGAGGGAGTGTCTCAAACTCGGGGAAGGTCTGGATTATATGGACCAGCCTGTCGTGGATCGAATGGCTGACAGCTCGTACGAAGTCCTGGTTAGCACGGTCTTTATTCGCTTTCAGTTTCATTTTAGCCGCAGCACGCCGAAAACAACGGTCAAGGACCTCATCAGCGGTAGGTACGGTCGGGATTTTTTCAAATTCCACGAGTATTCATCCTAACCTATTTATGGTACTCAAATGATTAACCATTATGGATCTCTCCCTAATCCAGAAAGATATTCTTATTACATTGATTTCGCTGTATCACCAGCATTCTCACCCGATCAAGGGGGAAGATATCGCAGAGGTGATAAAACGGAACCCGGGAACGGTCAGGAACCAGATGCAGGCCTTAAAAGCAATTGGCCTCGTTGACGGCGTCCCGGGTCCCAGGGGAGGGTACTATCCGACAATACTGGCATACAATGAACTCAACCTCCACGACTCTGACGAGGAGTACGACGTCCTGATTTCGAGGGACGGTGAGGTAGTGAAAGGGGCAAAGGTCTCAGAAATTGATTTCACCACTCTCTGTCACCCCGACATATGCCATGCCCTCATCAAGCTCATCGGGAGTGCAAAAATCTTTGAAATCGGGGACCTTATCACAATCGGGCCAACACCCGTGAATAAACTCCTGATCAGGGGGGAAGTGTACGGGAAGGACGAGGTGGAGCAGTCCCTCCTCATATCCACGTCCGAGATGATCTCACTCCCAAAAAAACCCATCAGGAATTATATGAGCACTCCACTTCTTGCTCTTTCACGGAATTCAACACTCATGGATGCCCTTCACCTTTTCAATTCACGGCATATCCATGGAGCACCGGTGATCGACAACGGGACCCTTGGGGGAATTGTCACGCTTTCCGACGTCGCCAAAGCAATTGAGCACGGTTCACCCCTGACCACCCAGGTGAACCGGGTAATGACCCATGATGTGGTGAAAGTCTCTGCCGATGTCCAGCTGTTCGAAGTGATCACCCGGTTCAAGGAAAAGGAGATTGGCCGCCTGATTGTCGAAGAGAATGGCCATCCATCAGGAATTCTCACCCAGTCTGACATTATCCGCGTGTTCCCGTCGCTCTGACACTCTGGTGGGGTTCCGGAGAATCAATTATCACGGAAACTCCGGCCACTATTTTCGCAACGGCTTGCAGTCGGTCATATTTGGACAATTGTAAAAAATCTGCATTTTTTTTTTTTGAAATAGATTGTAATTATATTAATACTGATAATTCCAAAGCCCCTCCGGGCTCCGCCCCGCCCAGGCCCCATAAACCATCAACAACACGATAAACCCTGTCCTGACCGCCAGATATATCTGATTGGAAATCATCACAATAAAAACCGAAAGGAGATACAGGCCAATGACGGAATTACCAGTTGCCCCGGTGATGCGGATAATCAGGAAACATGGTGCCGATCGAGTGAGCGGTGATGCAGGAGAACTGCTGTCCGAGCTTATGGAAGCATATGGAGGGAAAATTACCAGGGAGGCCATCAAGCTGGCATCTCATGCCGGCAGAAAAACGATTACCAAGGAAGACATCCGGATGGCACACGAGATCCTGAGTTAGAATTATTTTTAGTTTATTGGATTTTATTAGCAAAAATGTGAGGTTTTTAAACATCTTTAAATATTTAGATATCATCACTTTTTTTATGACACGCACATTGGCCCGGAGTCTCTCGAGAAAGAAAATTATGACCAATGACGGAAAGATGATCGGAACGCTGAAAAATATCATTGTTGATTTCGATACAGGTCAGGTCGTTGACCTGATCATCCATCCTGATCCGTCTTTCGATACTTCCGGGTACAGACTCGAGGGCGATAAGCTCTATATAAATTTTGAAGCGGTAAAAGACATCAAGGATTATATCGTGGTCGATCGCTACCTCTCGAGAAAATAAGACGAATATTTCTCTATAGCTTCGATAAACCCATCACCATACGTTTTTTCTGTTACATAATCGGCGGCATCTTTAGCCAGCTGGTGAGCATTCCCCACAGCGATACCAATTCCAGCGGCTCGGATCGTCTCCACATCGTTCACCCCGTCTCCTATCGCAAGAAAATCTTTTGGCGACAGCCCCATGTCGCGTGCAAGGTCAAGAAGAGCTCTCCCCTTGTTCACACCCTGCTCCTGGAGGTGGATGGCGAACCCTGTATCCAGGACCTGCACGTTGTGTCCCGAAAGGATGGCCCTGACTTCGTCTGCCGGGACCGTCCTCGCAAAAGCAACATCTGAAAAACGGTATTGCGGGCTGTATAACTGAAGTCCGACACCCCGCGAACGGTAATAATTCTCAACGATGCCGAGCGCTTCGAGACTGACAGATTTCTGACCGGTCACATGGAGGTCTCCAAAGAAACCGATGCGGTAGACGCCCCCGTTCTCACCGATCAGGGTGCCATTCGTACCAACTATCCTCGATAACGCATCCATAAAACAGGCGGTGTTGCCGCTCGCAAGAACAACTTCAACGCCCCGTGCGATGAGCGCCCGCATGGCATCGATAGCGCCGGTGCTCACCGCACGTCCTGTATCGGTAATCGTACCGTCCACATCGGTAAGGAGCGCCTTCAGCACGGCTTGAGACCAGCTTCTTCTACCATGAATGCTGCTTCGCCCTCGGGGAGGTTCGGACTGTCCACGAGGCGGGCGACACGTTTTCCTCCCTTGCTTTTCCTGAGATACAGCCTGAATGTTGCGGTATGACCGACAATATTCCCTCCGATTGGTTTCGTCGGGTCGCCGAAGAAAACTGCCGGGTTCGACATTACCTGGTTCGTCACCAGCGCCACTGCATTGTTCTCATCGACGAGCTTGAAGAGGTCATGCATATGACGGTTCAACTTCTGCTGCCTGGTAGCGAGGGTGCCCCTCCCTGCGTATTCTGCCCTGAAATGGGCGGTAAGGGAATCGATAATGAAAAGCCTGACCGGCCGGTCGGAATCCCTGAGCTCTGCCGCCCGCTCCCGTGCGGTCTCGACGAGGAGCATCTGGTGATCGGAAGTATGGGCACGGGCAACATGAATATTGCTCAGGAATTCCTGGGGGTCTGCATCACTAATCCCCAGACCGTTTACCATCTGCTCGATACGTTCCGGCCTGAAGGTATTTTCGGTGTCGATGTAGACGGTACTTCCGTTCAGCCCGCCCTCCTCCTCGGGGAGCTGGACATTCACGGCAAGCTGGTGAACAATCTGGCTTTTACCAGAACCGAATTCACCATAGAGTTCAGTGATTGCCTGGGTCTCTAGACCTCCCCCGAGCAGGGCATCGAATTCCGGGACGCGGGTCTGGAGCTTCCGTACTTCCTTCCTCTGCTCGAAGACGTCTTTTCCGGTTTTGAATCCGTCAAGCTCGACCATTTCGCGTGCAGCTTTGATCATCTTCTTTGCAGTGGATTCTGCGATCTCGGCGGTCTCTGCAAGGTCTGCAGGTGAAGCCGTTGCAATGCTCTCGACAGTAACAAACCCTGCTTCCCGAAGTTTCTCGGCTGTTGTCGGGCCGACGCCGGGCAAGTCATCAAGTTCCAAAGGACCTGTGGTGGTCATCTCTATCTACCTCTTTACTGACAAGAACATCATATACTCTCCCATATATGCATCCGGCTCGTGCACAGGGTGAAAGTGAATACGAGATCCGTGCATATCCTCTCACCTTTCCGATTTCCTGCCTCCCGGGGCATCTTTCGGAGGATCGCCGGTTCCCGGTGCCGGGGGACACTCTTCAGACGTCGGCTCCATTATTCGTTCGAGCACGTGTCCGGGGTCCAGGTCTCTTGCCACGATCTGTTCGGGAACAATAGTATGACCTGCGAGCCGTCCTCTGACCCTCATCTCCCTGCCGAAAGGATGGTCTCCCTCGATAAGATACGAAACCGTTCCGTTATCGATAAAGGTACCTTCCCGGCTTGAGATGATCGTCCCTTCGAATTCAATCGGACCATCTCCACCCTCTGTCCCGGTGACAACCGAACTGCTTCTGCCGGCACTGAGTTCTGTCTCTCCGTTGCGGCCGGCTCTTGCTGCGACATTGAACAGCCATATAGTATCGCCACAAAAATACCGGCGTTCGGCCATCTCTCCCCAGAGCACTACCCGCATTGTTCCCGTCCCGTCATCCATGGCAATATTCCGCACCGAAGAGAGAGATCCGTCCCTGGTCCTGAAGGATTTCGGGGGGAGGACACCGGTAACTTTTCCCCCGACCGAAAAGACTCTTCCTTCCGTGACCGCTGATACGGGGGTGAGGGGTACGTCGATCGTCAGTTCCGTTACCTGGATTGTACTTTTCTCATCGATGCTGTATTCCCGGAGCAGAGGCTGGGACCTGTCCACGGCGCCTGCGATGTGCAGTGTCATCCCGGGAACCACCTCATCGAGCAGGCCCGGCTCCCAGCATACCAGGCGTGCCGTCCCTGCCTGGTCACCAATCGCGGCACCGACCATTTCTGAGGTCGTGCCGTCCCTGCGGGTGAACGACCTCGGTTCGTCAATGGCGAGGAGCTTGACGTCGATATCGAGCCGCACCTGCGGTGTTCGGGCAGCGTTCAATGCGGATCCATCGCTCCGGCACTCGATCAGGCAGGAAGACTTCCTGAGGGCAAGGACCGTAATATCGCCCGGGCGCTTCCCGGGTTTCCCTATGATCTCGAGGACATCGCCGGTGTCGATCTCCTGGACAGCCATTGCCTTCTCGTCCCAGAGCACGATCCTGGCTTCCCCGCTCTCGTCGCCAACGGTTACCGTCGCGACAAGGCCTTTTTCACCGTCAGAACGGTCGAATTCCCTGGGTTCCGATTTCCCTGTGACTTTACCAAAAAATGAGAAGAGACTCGCTTTTGAAGCAAGTTCCTTTATTTTCACATGTTCGCGCCCGAGATCCCGTACCACGAGGAGAGCAGCGGTGGTATCGTCCACCAGGTCGCCGCAATCCTTTATTTTTTCCTCGACGCGACGCTCGAACTCTTCCCTTTGCAGGAGGTCGTCAACAAGCGCGTAGTGAAACCGCACGGCTGCAGAGCTCCTTTACCGTTGCCATGGCGGGATAAGCATCGGGCCGGTCACATCACTGGTGCCCTCGGCCCGCCGCATCAGGCCTTTCTCCCTTCCCCTGATAAGGACTTCTGCACATCGAGGCCTGCAGTTGTATTGCGAAGACATCGCGAAACCGTAGGCACCCGCATCGAGGACCGCGATCAGGTCTCCTGCCTCTGGTTCCGGCAGCACCCTGTCATGGGCAAGAATATCTCCTGTTTCGCAGATCGGACCTGCTATCGAATAGGTGTTGTCGCCTGATGCCGCCGCTTTGTTCGCCACGAGGACTTCGTGGTACGAATCATACATGACCGGCCTGACCAGGAGGTTGAACCCGGCGTCAACGTTGACGAAATTTTTATGGGCCCGCTTGACGGAATTCACCCTCGTCAACAGAACGGTTGAATCGGCGACAAGGTACCGCCCAGGCTCGACCCAGAGTGAAGGGCTGATCCCTGTGCCGGCTATCGCGTCGAGGAAAACCGGCACTACCGCCCGGGCATAGTCCTCCGGGGTAGGCGAAGGATCGGAGTCATGGTGATAGGGGATCCCAAGACCTCCGCCAAGGTCGACGAACTCGAGGTTTACCCCGATATCAGTCAGTTCCTTTGCGAGGGTTCCCATTACCCCCGCGGCCTTTACAAAAGGATCGATCTCGAGTATCTGCGACCCGATATGGCAGTGCACCCCGACAGGGAGGATGTTGCTGCAGGCCAGCGCTTCACGGTAAGCGGCCGTTATCAGGCCTGACGCGATACCGAATTTGCTGGTTGCAATCCCGGTCGCAATTTTCGGGTGCGTCGGGATATGGAGGGCAGGATTGACACGGAAAGAGATCCTGGCATCCTTCCCGGCGGCCTTTGCTGCGGCATTGAGCTGATGAAGTTCATCGAGCGAATCGACCGATACACAGACATCCCTTGCAACGGCAAACGTTAAATCGGAAGGGGTTTTTGAACTGCCGTTAAAGAGGAGGTCTCCAGGTTTCATCCCCGCATTCAGCGCCAGTTCAAGTTCCCCGGCTGAAAACACATCGGCACCGGCACCAAGCGCAGCCAGCGTCCTCAATATCGAGAGGTTCCCGTTGGCCTTTGCTGCATACAGTACCTTCACCTTGTTGTAGCGAGACGAAAGTGCGCATTCATATTGCCGGTATTTCTCCATTATCCTCTCTTCGTCGGTCACATAGAGGGGAGTCCCGAATTCCCCTGCAAGGGCGTTCGTGTCGAAGTCACCGATATAGAGATGGTTATTCCTGATCGAAAGGTGGGGAGGCAGGTTCATGGTGTGAGTCCCCTCATCCGCTCGAGAGCCTCGGTGATCCGTTCTTTCGGACGGGTCAGCGCGAACCGTACGTAGCCCTCACCACCACTGCCGAACCCAAGTCCCGGAGTAACGACGATACCTGCTTTGTCGAGCATGCCAGCCGCGAATGCCATGCAGTCGTCGACCTGCATCCAGACGTAGAAGGTCGCTTTCGGGGCGGTTACTTCGTAACCCAGGCTTCGAAGCCCTTTCACCAGGATGTCCCTCCGTTCCTCGTATATCCCGCAGGCTTTCCGTACACAGTCCTGCGGTCCCGAAAGGGCCGTTATTGCCGCTTCCTGAACGGCGTTGAAAACCCCTGAATCGACATTGGTCTTTACCCGTCCAAGCCCTGAAATCACACCGGCGTTACCGACGGCCATCCCTATCCGCCATCCTGTCATATTGTAGGTCTTTGACAGGGAATGCATCTCGACCCCTACCTCCATGGCGCCATCGGTCGAGAGAAAAGATGGTGCCCGGTATCCGTCGAAGGTGATCTCCGAATACGGGTTATCGGACACGACGACAATCCCGTATTCCCTGGCAAAATCCACGACTTCCTCGTAAAACCCCGGCGGTGCGATAGCCGTTGTCGGGTTGTTCGGGTAGTTGATGAACAATAACCCGGCCTGCTTGGCGATCTTTTTCGGAACGGCATCGAGGTCTGGTAAAAACCCATTCTCTTCTTTGAGGGGCATTTCGTGGAGGTTTCCCTCTGCGAACAGAGTACCGGTCCGGTAGACCGGGTATCCCGGGCCCGGGGCCAGGACATAGTCGCCGGGGTTGATAAACGCCTCGCCGATATGGGCGATGCCGTCTTTTGACCCCATGAGGGCAATAATCTCCGAACCCGGGTCCGCGGTTACACCGAAACGCGACTGGTACCACTTTGCAACCGCTTCGCGAAACGCGGGCATCCCTGCATAGCTCGGGTAATGATGGTTCTCTGGTTTTGCGGCTGCCTGACAGAGAGATTCCACGATGTGGGCGGGTGTAGGGAGGTCGGGGTCGCCTACCCCGAGGTCGATGACATCCACGCCGTCTCGTATTTTCCCGGCTTTCATCTCATCGATCCGGGCAAACAGGTAGGGGGGGAGGTTACCCATACGTTTCGCGTACAACATGTACTCATAGGTCGACCTGAAGCATTATCAATGGATCAATGATCCGCCGCGAATGAAGCCGATACAGACTATTGCTGCGGACTGGAAAATATGGATATCCGATGTCATCGATATATGAATAGTTCGCATGAATAACGATATGAAAAACCCGGAATCATTCGAATTCCTCGCCGATGCCGCCCGAACGCTTGGGGCATCCGGTGCGAAGATTATTACCGCATCAGATATTGTCGTTGAAAACCGTGTCCCTCTCAGGTGCCGGGCGGGGTGCATCGGGTACGGGAAGAAACTGACATGCCCGCCCCACGTCCCGACTCCCGATGAATTCCGGAAGATCCTCACCGAATACCGGTATGCGCTTCTTGTAAAATTTATCTCTCCTGCAGATGCCGATCCTGATGTGATCTGTTCGATCTACAAATACTGGCTCGATCCGGGGGCGCCGGCCGACAAGAAAGAGAAGGCGACGCAGTTCTGGAAGGAACATTTCGACGGGACGGGAACATTCGCTCCCCTGATGCTCGAACTCGAGCGTATCGCATTCAATGCAGGTAACCCGTTTGCACTCGCGTTCATCAACGGCTCATGCCGGCTTTGCGAGACCTGCAACGTACAAGGAGGTGTCTGCCTCCACCCGACGCAGGCAAGGATCCCTGAGCACGCCGTCGGCGTGAACATGGTCAGGACTGCCGAGCGGGCGGGGATGTCGATCCGGTTCCCCGTGAGCGGGCACCCTGAACTGATGGCAATCCTGCTGATCGACTAGGAGAATAAAATTAATCCCGGACCGGGGCCTTCGTATGCGCATTTCATATCAGATAACCCCCCATTGAACCGGTAACGATGATGTAAATGACTGAAATCTCTCTTAAAGATACGGACCGCGTGGAGATCACCGTCCTCGTCGATAACTATACCGACATGTTTACGGCACCTGCAACGCCCGTTGACCGGCGCCTGCCGTTCTCAACGAAACGGACCCTGCTTGCCGAGCACGGGCTTTCCTGCCTCGTCCGGGTCTTCTCCGGGAAGAAAGAGCATGCGGTCCTGTTCGATACCGGTCTGACGCCTGTATGCATGCCGTACAATGCCCGGCAGCTTGGAATTGACCTCACGACAATCGAGGCCGTGGTCCTGAGCCACGGACACTTTGACCATACAGGAGGACTCCCAGGACTTCTCGGTGAGGCGGGACACCAGGTCCCGCTCGTCGCGCACCCGGATGTATTTCTCCGCAGGCGACTGAAAGGCCGTATGGCGACGGTCGACCTTCCTTCGCCCGATGCCGTGACCCTGAAGAAGGCGGGGGCCGACATCCTCCGGCACAGCGGCCCCACATCTCTCGCTGCAGGCCACCTCCTGGTAACCGGGGAAGTGGAACGCACCACAGCGTTCGAGAAAGGCATGCCGGGGATGGAGGCGTGTATAGACGGCTCATGGGCACCCGATCCGATAAGGGACGACCAGGCCCTTATCGTAAACGTAAGTGACAAGGGCCTTGTCGTTATCAGCGGCTGCGCCCATGCCGGGATCATTAATACGGTCCGCTACGCGCGGAAGATCACCGGGATCGAACATGTCCATGCCGTGCTCGGTGGGTTCCATCTCGCGGGACAGGGGTTCGCCGAAGTGATTCCACCCACTGTGGACGGGATGAAGCAGATCAGTCCCGATTACGTGGTCCCGATGCACTGCACCGGGTGGGAAGCGATCAACAGGTTCATGGTCGAGATGCCGGGGCGATGTATCCTGAACACGGTCGGGACGACCTATGTGTTCTGAAGCATTTCTCTGTTTTGGGAACAGAAAACCAAGTTCGCCAATCTTACGATACACGGGATACCGAAAATAATGCAAAAGGCACCAAAATACAACTGCCAATCCGGAAAAAAATAAAATTCCATAAGGAAAACCATGGAGAACGAAGGAAAACAGAAAGGCGGAATTTTCATACGGGAAGCGGTTCCCGGGGATTTGGACTCTGTTGCGCTCCTCTATACTCATCTTTTTGACAACGATGAACCGGCCGGGTATGGTATGCTGAAAAAAGCCTGGCAGGATATCCTTGACGATCCCAGGATGCATTTTTTTATCCTTGAAAGGTTCTCAATTCCCGTTTCCATGTGTGTCCTCGATATTATTCCCAATCTTACAGCGGGGCCCGGCGGTACGGTTTGATCGAGAATGTCGTGACACGCAGGGAATACCGGAACCAGGGGTATGGCACGGCACTTCTTGGCCATGTCCTGGATGTCGCATGGAAATCAGGCTGCTACAAGGTCATGCTCCTGACGGGCCGGACCGATCCCGCCGTATTCAGGCTGTACGAAAAGGCCGGGTTCAGACGTGGGGTTAAGGAAGGACTGATTGTTTATCCCCTGCACCCGGAACCGGGATCAGACGGGATTTGAAGTCGTTGTCAGGAAAGCCGTCAGCACTCATTCCCCGGGGATCCGGAAAATCCTGTCCGCGGCCGGATCCCGAATCATCATCAACACCATCGTCTTACCGGCGTGAAGTTGATAACCCGGGACTCCCAGAATGAATCCTATGGCAGGGATGAAGGAAACGGTAAACAACCCGATCGTGCTATTGTCCACAGCGTCCCGTGAGAATGCCGTGGTCATCGCCCGGACACTTCTCGACGACCACATGGTCGCGTGCGTGAACATGATGGAGGTCAGGTCGTTTTACTACTGGCAGGGAACATTTTCAGATGACGTCGAAGTCCTCATGGTCATCAAGACGATGGAATCGAGAAAAACAGCAGTCCTGAATAAAATCCGGGAACTCCATACCTACGAACTGCCGGAGATGATCGTGCTCCCGGTTATCGGGGGTTTTCCACCCTACCTTGCATGGATCGAGGAGGAGACAAGGACCGGCCCCCCCTGAGATCCGGCCCGGGGTATTCCAATGCCGGCGATCGGGGATCATACAACCTTTGAAATAACAGGAAACCGTTACCAATGTCAGGAGTGAACGAAGTGACAGATACACGTATTAGCGGGAACCCTGCAGCCCTGGTCCTTCTCGGCTGCCCTCAGGTCCCGGTCCAGACGGGTTCTGCGTTGTACCTGATCAACAAACTGCGCAAGCTCGGGGTAATATCTGTGGTGGCCGGCAACCGGGCGGCGAGGACGAACATCGAAGTGTCCGATCCTGACCGGCATTATATCGGGGAAGTAATCGATATCGACCGCTGTATCGCAGAACTGGCAGAGAAGAAGCGTGACTTCAGGTACTGTTTCGCATTCATCCATAACGACGCGGGAGTCACGTACGCGGCAACTATTCAGGCTCTTTCCTCGGCCGCCATGGTCGTGATCATCTTCGGGGAGCATTACACGGAAATCAGCAATTTAATCGGGTTCCCTGCAGAAAAAATTGCCATCAATGCGGTCCATAACCCGATGCCGATAAAAGCAAAGCTTGACGACGTACTGCCATCGCTTATCAGGAATTTATAACTCAACGACAGGAATCGTGCATGCTTGACGGTATCAGGTATTTTTTTTAATTCTGACATCTTCAGGATAAAGAATCGGATGACGTGTTCAGCAGGTTTTTTTTCGCCCGATCAGAGGAACTTATTTAATCGTTACGGGTTATCATCGTGATATCGGGGCAATTAGGTATGGAAGATTTCTCAGTGCTCATCGGAGGAAAAGCAGGCGACGGGATCAATAGTGCGGGCCTTGTTATTGCGCATCTCCTGAACCACGTGGGCTATCGGGTCTACATGTATTTTGATTATCCCTCGCTGATCAAAGGCGGTCATAACTTTGCGATCGTACGGGCGACCCCTGGAAAAACCGGGGCCCATCGTGACCGGGTCGATTTCATCCTCGCACTCAATAACGATACGGTCAGGTATCACAAGGGGCTCGCCCACCCCGGGACTGTGACTGTATACCATGCCGATAATGTCAGGAGCGAGGGGACCGGTGTCCGGGTAAACGAGATCCTCCTGGCAGAATCTGCACCCCCGATCATGGGAAATTCTGCAATCATCGGCGCGTTTGCAAAAACGGCCGGTATTCCCTGGAATGTCGTGGAAGAAGTCTTCACGCGGCACCTGCCGAAAGGTACGGCAAAGAACCTGGCCGTGGCGAGGAGGGCTTTTGATGCAGCAGGAGAAAAGGTCACAATACCCAGGATCGGCAATCCTCCGCTTCCGCTGGTTACCGGTAACGAAGCGATCGGCCTCGGCCTTATAGATGGCGGCCTTGAGGCTTACGTGGCGTATCCGATGACCCCGACATCGAATCTCCTTCACTTCCTGGCCGAGCAGTCACAGGTCTATCCGATGACCGTCGTGCACCCCGAGAACGAGATTAGTGTTATTATTATGGCGCTCGGGTTTGCCTATGCCGGCAGGAAAACGGCCGTCGGTACCTCGGGCGGAGGGTTCTGCCTCATGACCGAAGGGGTCTCGTTTTCGGGACAGGCGGAAATACCCGTTGTTATCGTGCTTGGCCAGAGGACAGGGCCGAGCACCGGTCTTCCGACTTATACCGGGCAGACAGAGTTGTATTTTGCCTGCCATGCCGGGCAGGGAGAGTTCCCACGCCTGGTCGTTGCACCCGGGGATGCCGAAGAGGCATACGAATGGTCTTCAGCAGCGGTAAAGATCGCCTGGAAATACCAGGTACCGGCAATCATCCTCGTCGATAAAACACTCTGCGAAGGGACGTATTGTTTCGACGATTCCGAAATTGCCGGTTACAGCGCAGAGCCCGGGTTCACGCAAGCCATCCCGGGCCCGGACTATGGGAGATATCGTAACACCCCGGACGGGATATCCCCTGTCCTGTACCCGGGATCGCAGGACACCGTCGTCAAAGTGAACAGTTATACCCACGACGAATCTGGTGTGACGACAGAAGACGCCGGGATGACCACCCTGATGGCCGGGAAACGGATGAGGAAGAGATATGAACTGGCGGCAGAACTCGACCGGATGGTACAGGTTGCCGTTTCCGGGAACACGGCAGGCCGGACCGCCCTCGTGGCATGGGGCTCGAACAAAGGGGTGGCATCTGAGGTAGCCGGACCATTAGGTCTCCGTCTTGTCAGGCCGCTCGTTCTTTCGCCGTTCCCAAAACGCCAGATGGAAGGGGCCCTTTCCGGAGTGACCAGGGTGATCACCGTCGAGGATAATTCAGAGGGACAACTTGCAGGGCTCCTGTCTGCTCATGGATTTTCCGTCGGTTCACAAGTCCTGAAATACGACGGCCGGCCGTTCACGGTTGAGGAACTGACAGGGAAGGTGCGGGAGGTGGTGCCATGACAGAAGGGAACCTGATCACGCCGGCACAGAATACCTGGTGTCCGGGATGCGGTAACTTCTCCCTCCAGTTTACCTTAAAGGCCCTGCTCGAAGGACTCAAAAAGGAGGGGCGATCGCTTGACGATGTGGTCCTTGTCACGGGAATCGGGTGCCATGCGAAGATGGCAGACTACTTAAACATCAACAGTTTTTACTCTCTCCATGGGCGGACAATCCCTGCTGCAACCGGGATCAAGCTTGCAAACCCTGATCTTGAGGTCATATGCTGTGCAGGCGATGGCGACTGTTATGCAGAAGGACTCGATCACCTGATATTTGCAGCGAAACGGAATATCGGCATTACCGTCCTCGTTCACAACAACCGTGTCTATGGCCTGACGACAGGGCAGTATACACCAACCTCCCCCCTGGGTTTCAGGGGGAAATCGACGCCCGCCGGGACTGTTGAACTTCCCTTCAATCCCCTGGAGATCATGCTTTCGAGCGGGGCTACGTTCATCGCCCGGGGGTATACCAGAAGGCCGGACCAGCTGAAGATGCTGGTTTCGGACGCAGTCGCCCACCACGGATTTTCATTCGTCGATGTCCTCCAGATATGTGCGACGTACAACAACATGACCGATTACTATAATTCCCATGTATACGAACTCGGGGACCATGATACTTCGAATTTCAACGATGCATGCGAAAAAGCCCGGGAATGGGATTACAACACTGACTCGGGGATCGGCCTCGGCATCTTCTTCCAAAAGTCAGCTCCGACATTCGAAGAACGGATCCTGACACGTCATGGCCATGTACCCGATAAAATGGACGCAATTCGCAGGATACTTGATGAAAAGACCTGAAACACGGAATACAACCATGAACGAACCAAACCTCTTCGAGATGGTGAAAGAACACATATGTACCTGTTCTTCAGACCTGGACCTGACCCCCGATATTGAAACAAGTCTCAAATTACCGGTAAGGGAACTTCACGTCTCGGTGCCGGTCAGGATGGATAACGGTCGCCTTAACGTTTTCCCCGGCTTCCGCGTTCATTATAACGACGCGCTGGGTCCGACAAAAGGGGGCGTCCGGTTTCACCCTGATGAGACCATCGATACCATCCGCGGGCTTGCGAGCCTGATGACGTGGAAATGTGCGATACATAACCTGCCTCTCGGCGGGGCGAAGGGTGGTGTGGTATGCAACCCGAAGGAAATGTCGAAGGGAGAACTGGAACGGCTGAGCAGATCGTATATACAGGCGATTCATCAGTTTATCGGGCCTGACAAGGACGTTCTCGCCCCCGATGTCTATACAAACCAGCAGATCATGGCATGGATGATGGACGAATACTCGAGGATAGCAGGGAAGACGACCTTTGGCGTCATTACTGGGAAACCCGTCAGCCTTGGCGGATCCGAAGGCCGGGACGATGCGACGGCCCGGGGCGGATGGTACGTGGTCTCAGAGGCATCGAAAGATTTCGGAGTGCCACTTAAGGATGCATCCGTTGTCATCCAGGGGTTCGGCAATGTCGGGGGGAATGCCGCCCTGATCGGCAGCCAGGAGTATGGTGTCCGCGTTATTGCCGTCAGCGACAGCCAGGGCGGGATATTGAACAGGGATGGGCTTTCAATCGGTGATGTGATGAGATACAAGGAAACGACAGGCTCCCTGAAAGGATTTCCAGGTTCTGCAGAGATAACCAATGCTGAACTCCTGGAGCTCGAGACCGATATCCTCATTCCGGCAGCCCTTGAAAACGTCATCACCACGAACAACGCCGGTCGCATCCGTGCAAAAATGATTGCGGAGTTTGCAAACGGGCCCATGACGAAGGATGCCGAGAGAATCCTTTTCCAGCATCAAATACCGGTTATTCCTGATTTTCTTTGCAATGCCGGGGGTGTTGTCGTTTCGTACTACGAGATGGTCCAGAACTTCAATATCGACCATTGGGACGCAAAAGAGATCCACCGGAGACTCGAAACAAAGATGGTGTCATGTTACCATGACGTGAGGAAACTCGCAAATGACCACAACGTCACGATCCGCCAGGCTGCATACACCATTGCCGTGAGCCGTGTCGTGAAAGCGATGAAACTCCGCGGCTGGGTATAATATCTTCAGGTGCGGAGAAAAGAACACAATCTTCTTCCGCACCGGTACCTGCACGACAAGATCTTATGGATGTCCTGATGGTCGTGAAAACCTATGGGTAACGGAACCATAATTGCAGACGCAGGCACATGATCTGATCAGACTGTGTATCCGGTGATGTTCGGATGATCGAGGCATTCGTAAGTAATACCCCGTTTTTTACGTATATTCTCCTGCCGCTGTTCATCTTCTCCGCCAGGGTCTGCGACGTCAGTCTCGGAACGATCAGGGTTATTTTCATCTCGAAAGGTTATCGGAATATTGCCCCCTTTATCGGTTTTTTCGAGGTGATCATCTGGCTCCTCGCCATCGGCCAGGTGATGAGCAATATCACCGATGCCGCATCATATATCGCTTACGGTGCGGGATTTGCAACAGGGACGTACATTGGTATGAGGATCGAGGAACGTTTGTCACTTGGCAACGTGATCGTCAGGGTCATTACCAATAAGCCGGCGAAAGATCTGCTCGAGTACCTGAGGTCCGGTGGTTACGGTGTCACATCCATGGATGCAGCAGGGTCTACAGGGCCCGTGACTATTCTTTTCACGGTCATCAGACGAGAGGACCTTGGAGAAGTCGTCGGGGTCATCAGGAGATTCCAGCCCGATGCATTTTATTCGATCGAGGAGGTAAAAACAGTGACCGAAGGTGTCTTCCCTGAAAAGAAATCGAAATATTTTATGAGCAACAGGGACATTATGAAGTATTTCAGGAAAGACAAGTAACCCGGTCGTTCTAGCCTGTACGGCCTGCGGGGAAAGGGCACAGACGGCGGCGGCCTGACTGCGCATTGGTCCAGCTCATGGATCCATATTCCCGGGTATCATTTTAAAAAAAAGTCATAAAGAACGACATAACAAACAACAGCCTGGCTGGAATGGATGAGATGGATATTTGAATGTCTGAAAGGATGAGAAAATTTTTACAGTCCTACCGGCCGATATTCCAGACAAAGTCCATAAACGACCTGTTGGACTGCTGTGCAGGGGAACACCAGCTGCGGCGCGTCCTCGGCCCTGTGGAACTGATTTTTTTCGGGATAGGAGCAGTCATCGGAACAGGGATTTTCGTAATCACCGGGATAGCCGCCGCCGAATTCGCCGGCCCGGCCCTCGTTGTATCGTTTATTATCGCTGGAATAGTCTGCCTGTTCGCAGCACTGAGCTATTCAGAGTTTGCTACGATGGTCCCGATTGCAGGGAGCGCGTACAGTTACAGTTACGCCTCCCTCGGAGAGATTTTTGCCTGGATTATTGGATGGGACCTGATCCTTGAATATTCAGTTTCGGTATCCGCAGTTGCGATCGGCTGGTCGGGGTACGTCACGAACCTCCTCTCAGACCTCGGTGTCTCGCTGCCGCAATCGCTCGTCAATCCACCGGGATTTAACGGGGGTGTGGTTAACCTGCCTGCGATGGTCATCATCGCCCTGATCACGGTCCTCCTGGTCATCGGGGTGAAAGAAAGTGCACGGATAAACAATGTGATCGTCGCCATCAAGGTCGGCATCGTCCTGCTCTTCCTGTACCTTGGTTTTTCCCATATCAACCCGGTCAACTGGGCTAACTTCACGCCTTTTGGATGGAGCGGGGTTATTACCGGTGCGGCCATCGTTTTTTTCGCCTACATCGGGTTCGACGCCGTCTCGACGGCCGGTGAGGAGGTCAAAAACCCCCAGCGTGACCTTCCGATCGGAATCCTCGGATCGCTCCTTATCTGTACCCTTCTCTATGTCGCCGTTGCAGCAGTCCTGACCGGGATCGTGTCGTATACGACACTTGATACCCCGGCACCCGTGGCGTACGCCCTGGTCGAGATCGGGATCCAGTGGGGTGCCGCCCTGGTATCGGTGGGTGCATTGCTCGGCATAACCTCGGTAATGATTGTGCTGCTCTTTGGACAGTCCCGGATTTTCTTCGCCATGTCGCGTGACGGCCTATTGCCACCTGTCTTTAAAAAAGTTCACCCGAGATTCAGGACGCCGTTCAGGGTCACCATCTTCGTCGGGATAGTGACCGCGACCCTCGCAGGGTTCCTCCCTCTCCAGGACATCGCCGAACTCGTGAATGTCGGGACGCTCGCGGCTTTCATCATCGTCAGTGCGGGGGTGATCGCGCTCCGATATACCCGGCCTGACATCCCCCGCCCGTTCAGGTGCCCGTTCGTCCCGTACCTGCCCCTCCTGTGCATCGTTTCCTGTGCGGGCCTCATCTATGTCCTGCCGTTCATTACCCATTTAAGGTTCGTTATCTGGCTGATTGTCGGGCTTCTCGTCTACTTCCTCTACAGCCGGCGGCACAGCATCCTTCAGATCAGGCTCAGGGAGAAACCGGCAGCAGAATAACATGGTGTAGCGGCGGGGTCATGTCGGGAGCTCATCAGGACCTCCAGAATCGCTGTAACCGGATAGTTAATTTCCTCAACCGGAACCGATCAGGGGCAGGAGCAGGGCTGCGAGTTCTGCCGGGTCACCGGCACAATCGTGCCCGGTAACTTCACCCCTTGTCCCGGCCATCCGGTCACCGTACCGGGCATAGACCGTCTGCATCCCGATCTCCCTTGCCGGGGCGAGGTCTCTTACCGGGCTGTCGCCGACCATGACCGTCTCGCATGCCGGTAACCCGAGTTTTTCCAGGGCCATGAGAAAAGGGGCATGGTCCGGTTTCTTCCGGCCGGTCATTTCATACGTAACCGTGTGGCAAAAGGACCCTGATAAACCGGAAACCCCGAGGCGACTCCTGGCATGTCCCATATCGGCATCGGTCACCAGTGCGAGGGGTATTTCCATCGACTTCAGGGTTCTGATTATCTCTGAAATTCCAGGGTACGGCCGTATCGCCTCTAGTTTTACGGTCTCATACATACTGCATGACAGGTGGTATTCTGACGGGGCGAAGATATTCCGGTCTACGAGATAGTCCCGGATATTGCGCCAGTCCTCGAACCCGTATTGCGGCCTCGTGAAATAGTCGAAGAGATCTTCCCAGTCATCCCTCCCGAAATGCCTGACAACCGACCGGCAGGCCTCATTTTTTGCGGCGACGAGATCGAAGAGGGTATTGTCCATATCGAAAATTATTCCCTTTATCATTGTCGGAATCGTTATTCACCTCCATATGGATTATTGCCTGTTTAATCGGATAGATATGGGTTTTTTATCCACGTAATGTACTCTGTCCTGATCATACCACTGCGAGGTGTACCTGCAAGTTCCAGGTCCGGATCCATGATCGCTCGGTTTATTATTTTTGTTAAATAATTCAATGAAATTAATAATACATTGAAACCTTATTCAACATTCATGAAAAAAGAAATAATCTTTCTTATCCTCTTAGTGGCCGGGACCTGCCTCTTTTGTGGTTGCATAAGCCAATCCCAATCGCCTTCCCTGGAATCAACGGTGACCCCTGTACCAACACCCCCAAAACAAGGGTCATGGCTTGAACTGGAACCCCGCGCCGAGGTAGTTGGGTTTACTACCGATCAACAGGCAGATGCGTTTATCACAAATCTTTCAAAACAACTTAATGCCGAAGTCGTAATGGCAGGACCCGCTTATCCCGGTCAGCTCGAGATCCGGAAATACTATTCACAGGCTGAACTTGAACCGGCCTTTGAACGTGAGGGAGGGAAGATAACCTCATATGAATCAGGCATTTCAAATTCTACTGCAGATCTGGTAAAGTACATCCTTGAAAACAAGATTGAAATCCTTGGTTCCAGGGATGCGAAGGTTGGACTCCTTACCAGCACAAACAATATTACCCAATATATCCAGGTTGAGCTACCCGGTGTCGATATGAAACAGGCACAGGAAATTGTTGGAAAACAGGGAAAGTTCGAGATTCGTATTAAGACAAATGGTAACCAGACCGAGCACGTCCTGTCTCAAGACGAAATCACCAGTGTCCAAATTCCCAGTGAGCAGCCTCCGGGTAGCGATAACTGGGGTGTGGCGTTTAATTTAAGTGAAAGCGGTGCCGAAGCATTCCGGACTGCTATGATCAAATATGGTGCAATAGCAGAACCTCCGAAGCATTTCGTGATCATGCTCCTTGACAACAATACCGTATACTCCGCTCCCCTTTCAGTGGCTCTTGCAGGAGAACTCCAGAATAAGACCATCAATCGACTCTATGCTTCGACGGGAACAGGTAACATCGGGGAGGACGAGGCGACCAACCTTGAAATTCACCTGCGCGCAGGGGCATTGCCGGTAGATCTTGCCATAACAGATTCCGGGAATATTACATCACCATCGGCGGCTTGAGCGGGCTGATATTTTTCCTTTTTGAATCTCCGATGTTATTTCCCGGAGAAGAATTTCAGAACACTCCATAATCTTAAAATTACTCGTAATGGGTTTTGAACAGTTTATCGTTTCAGGTTAGTACGAGGTACCAGGTCATCAAAGCCTGCCAGCTGAAAATTCGATATAAGTCCCGGAAATCAGGATATCCTTCATCAGGCAGGTTAAATCATCAGCGAGAAATTCCCTCATCCGGAAACCCTGTCCGCCGGATTTACCGGTTCGATGGGTGGAAAATGGAAAGTCCCAGCAAGGATACATGGGGCAACCTTATTTTCAGGGTTACACGCGGAGATCACGGTCAACAGCAATCGGCGATAGTAGCGGTTTCCTATGATCAAAAACCGTCCGACCGTTGCATTGCCGGCCTAATCTCGGCACAATCAGGGAACCATAAAAAATCACCCGGTACATGCTCGTTCCCCAAACCTCAGACGTATCGTGCGCCCCGGACGGTATCAGGATTCTCACCACGAAAGCATTTGGTTTTTCGGACAGGGAGCTGGTCTGGCTTACGAAAAAGAAAAATGCTGAACGTTTTCATCCCGACCTGGCTGCATCTGTTTGAGATAAGGCATCACGAACCGAAACGACCCGCGCTCCTGGTTATCCTGACATCGGATACATCATTGCGATGATGCAGATCGCCAGGGCCACGATGCTCACCGGCCATTCGAGGTAGCCGGGGCACGCCCCGGTATAATAGAGCAGGAACAGAAGCACAACGGTACCAATGAGATAGGCATGGAAATAGAGGATACGGCGATCGCTTCTTTCGCAAGGCCTGATGCTCCCCGATATCCGAAATTTGTCGTTACGTGGAAAGAGGGGCATTACACCTTTTTTTGTGCAACTGTCCTCGATGAAATGCTGGATGAAACCGATGACGATCCCGGAAAGCAAAATTTCCAGGGGATACGTTCCCTGGCTGAAGGGAAATACCCAGATCGTAAGACAGACAAGACAACCTGATACCAGCGCGATGAAAAACAGGCCGGGCAACGAGTGTCAGTCGTTTATCTTCGGTTCCAAAGTTGCTGAAAGATAATTTCCGGTATATCCAGAGATACCGCTGTAATAATGTTTTTTTGAATATCAGAACGATAAACCATGGAAAAAAGAGTTCTTTATCCCGGAGTGGTTTTTTATATGAATATCCGGAAGGACCACCCCGACAAATGTACCTGCCGCGATCGCAATCAAAATTTCAGGGTCTGTCGCGATCAGCGGAAAATACAAGATAAGCACGCTACCCAATGCCAGACTAACATGGTTTCGGATTATCACGGTATTGCTCGTTTCGATGAAGTGTTTGTCCTGAATCACTGGTGCGAAAAATAAACAGGCCGGGATGGATCTGACGGTGAGAACCGGCCCGTTTATCGGTATATTTCACAATCTAACGGGCAACTATCGGAATTTTTCCAAGGATAATTCTCCGGTAGAGTTTCTCGGGGAATGTGGAGTTATTGATCGATTCATATACAGCGTACGGTACCGGCGAATGTGATATTCTTGGTTTCCCGGTGAATTCGATCGTCATTGTATGGGTACCCATGTCGTACCCGAGACGGCGGATACCATGACTTTTTTTTTTGTCCCAAACCATGTTCATTTTCCTATTCACTCCTTGTATGTGGAAAATTCGTTAAATTTTCTGACGAGATTAATCGACCCGACAAAGGTAAGTCTTATCACCAGGTGGTTGCCGGTGCCCAAGATAATCTGTATTTTTAATAATTATTAATTCTCTGAAAAAATAAACATAAATTAATGAACAATTATGGGAATTATTATAAAATGCCCGAAAAAGGAGAATTGATTATTTCATGAGACCCACAGCGGGATCGTGGCGGGAACAATGGCGGCAACTGAAACTCGCCCATTGTGCCGTCCCAAACTATGGCAATTCAAAAGAGTTCTGGAACAATAAAAAACATGTCCAGAATGTTTTCATGAAGGGAAGAGAGAATAACCGGCACCAGTGGGAGGCGCGTCTTGATACGATGGATGTTCCGGAACATTCCCTTGTCCTCGACATCGGTGCAGGACCAGGGACATTCGCAATCCCGCTTGCACTGAAAGGATGTCAGGTTACAGTAGTTGAACCTTCACCCGTGATGAGGGAGGCGCTTAATGAACGGATAGCGAAGGAAAATATCGCTGGTATTACCGTAATTCCAAAACGATGGGAGGACGTGAAACCGGAAGAACTGGGGGACGAGCACTATGATACCGTTATAGCGTCCTACTCGTTGACCATGATGGACATCGCAGAGGCGATAGCGAAGATGGAGACCTTTTGCAGGGGGAGCATACACCTATTCTGGTTCCTTACTCCACCGACTTGGGCGAAGGTGAACATGGATTTATGGCCCCTGCTGCATGGCGGGGAGTTCCCGGGAGAACCCCTGGCTGACTGGCTCTGGCAGGTGCTCATCGAGATGGGAATTTATGCAAACCTTGAGGTGGAAACCAAATCCTCACGCACATTCTACCCTACGTTCGATGATGCCATGTCTGAGTATATCCAGCGTTTGAACTGCACTACTCCTCTGCAGGAAACAACGGTGAAAAATTACCTCCATGCGATGTTGAGACAGGAGGGTGACGGGCTGGTGCTTGGAGATGAAGTCCTCGGGGCACATATCTGGTGGACAACGAAACATCAGGGGATTCCGGGGGTGAACCAGGAATGAGCGATTATAGTGTTCTCTTTAATAAGGCAAGGGAATTCCATGGGCATGTCTGTCCGGGGATCGTTCTTGGGACCCGGATGACAATTGCAGGCCTCCGGGAACTGGGAATGAACCCACATGTCCACAACAACAACCTTGTCGTATATCTTGAAATCGATCGCTGCGGGACGGATGCTGTTCAGGCAATTACCGGGTGCTCGCTTGGCCACAGAACCCTCAAGTTCAGGGATTACGGGAAATTTGCCGCTACATTTTTGGATTTGGAAACACGGAAGGCAGTACGGGTATCGATCCATGAGAAAAACCGTGAGGAGCACGATAAACTGGACAGGAGTGAAGTTTTGGCCCTCCTGTCTGGTATACCCGAGGACGAAATACTCAAAATTGAAAATGTGACGGTCGATCTATCGGAGGATGATATTCCCGGTTTTCCCCTGCATAAGGAAATTTGCAGTGTCTGCGGTGAACAGATTCTCGATCATCGTGAAGTCAGCAGGGAGGGTAGTGTGAAGTGTAAAAATTGTGCAAATGGTTCGTATTATAAGATTGTGAGTGTGTAACATTATCTGGATTATGAACACCCTGTTCCGAAACCCGGTTTCACCGTATCCCGGCTGGAAACGCCGGATATATCGTCTTTCCCGCCCTGTTACGGACGACGATATCAAGGCGTTTCTGGGCGACCAGGACCTGTATGTCAGGGAGACCGAATCGGGCCTGATTAATATTATCCATAAATTCGGGATCCTTGAGATCCATTTCATTGTCAATGACCCTGAAGTCGAGGTATGGTACGATCCCGAAGCCGGGTCATATCCCCTTGAATACCTCGAGGCCCTGCTGACGACACGGTTCTGATTTAAATCCTCTTTTTGAAAATAGGGGAAATTCAGGTCAGTCAATCCCGACCATTACCTCGGAGGCCTTCATCACCGCATACACGGGCGAACCCTCCTTCAATTTCATTTTCTCTGCCGAGTAGGTCGTTATGGATGAGACGATCTCATTCCCGCCCGCTATGGTAATGACTACCTCCGTGCTGACCGGACCTTTCTTGATCATCTTGACGGTTCCCTTGATCTTGTTTCGTGCACTAATCTCCATTGTTTTCACCAACCGCTAATGAGTAATCAGGCTATATAATATTTGTGCAAATTCGGCTAATGATAAATTCAAACCAGAGAATGTCCCTGGTTTGAAAAATGCTTTATGAATAACTTCCTATGTTGACTTTTGCCGATTCATGAGCACTCCGGAAGGTGTGATTCCGAAGGTGCACACATAATTATGATCTCATTGAATATATTACTTTCAGTTGATAATTGAAAAAATTAAACAATAATAATTGATAATATAGATGTCAAATTTTTTTTTTTTTTTTTTTTTTTTTGAAGGTAGTGTGCGTATAAAGCTGTAAAATTGAAGACGCCCTGTATCCACCTTAGATTGCAGAAAAAGGAAGGAACAGGGCATGAATAGTAAAGACCTGGTAGCACATTACCTTACCGATAATGAAGATGGAATGAAGAATCTGATCACCTGGTTTTTGAACGAGGTGATGCAGAAAGAAGCCTTGGAACAGGTCGGGGCAGCTAAATATGAAAGGACCGGGACAAGACGGAAGTATCGCAATGATACCAGATGCCGTACTCTGAAATCGCGATATGGCCCATTAAACCTTGAAACCCATTATTGCGGGATATCTCCTTCAAGACACGGATTTTTGAAAGATACTCACGGATCGAAAAGGCACTTGAGAATGCCATCATTGAATCGTACCTACAGGGAATCTCAACGAGGAAGATTGAGGATGTAATCTCGCATCTCGGTATTGAGAAGATATCAGCCTTATTTGTTTCCAGCGTTGCTAAAGAACTGGATTCTAAGGTTATTGAATTTCTCTCCAGACCTATTGAATCTCACATTCCTTATCTCTTTTTTAAATGTGTCATATTTCAAAATAAGGGATGGAATAAAGTATTCTAACACAGCTCTGCTTGTAAGTGCCGGAGTTCGGGAAGATGGAATATGAGAGATTCTTGGTGCCAGGATCGCAGATTGTGAGGATGAGCTAACCTGGGAGGACCTGTTCAAGGCCTGAAAGATCGCGGGCTTCGCGATGTCAATATGGTTGTTTCAGATGGTCACAAAGGTATCCGGAAAGCCGTAGAACGCTCATTCCATGGTTCCTCCCGGCAAATGTGCCACGTCCATCTCATCAGGGCTGTATTGAAGAAAGTATCCCGTAAAGATCTCAAAATGATAGCCAGCTTGTTGAAAGAATCACTCGGTGACTATCGTAGACTCCACGGATGTATCGTTGAACTTGAATCCCTGCTGCTCACCGGCATTCCACCATATATGGGCCCCGAGCGCCTGCCCGTTCACGTAATATCCTTTATCGGACTTTGCAAGGGTCCTCGTGAAATAGTCCCTGAGTATCGCGTCCTGCCCATCAGTCGTGCAGTTCATGCGACCGTGAAACTCCTTCACGGCATCTTCAACTAATGGATATATCATCGGATCGCAACCGGGTTCAACTAAAAGATTTGCGTAGATCCCCATTTCATACAGTGCCGACCACAGGATATCGGCGGTCGGTTCGCCGCAGAATTCCGTTCCGTACAACTCCTTCCAGACGCCGGCATTGACCTGGGCCCATAACGGCTGGGTCAGGAACCAGAAAATATGGGCGGTTCCCCTGCAGGAACGATGCATCTTTGCAACTGCCTCGCCAATATCGGTGACCATGAGGCTATAGGAAGCGATGACGGCATCGAACGGTTCCCCCAGTTCCTCGAGTGTGACATCTTCCCACCGTTTTGGGATCACGGTAATTTCCCGGGCCTTTTGTTCCTGCTGGTATTCCTTTAGTATTTCACCCATCGCCGGCGACGGTTCGACAGCGGTCACATCGCACCCGTGTGCCGCGAGAGGGACACTTAAGGTGCCGGTACCTGCGCCGATATCCAGCACACGCGAGCCGTCCCTGATCTGCATGCCTGCAATCCGGGCTTCGGCATGGTCCCTCCATTCGTCAAGATCCCGGATAAAATGATTTTTTACAGATTTTTTATCGTTCCAGAAACTTGTACCTTCGGATTTCCGGGTTTCGAGCAGGGCAAGCCGCTGCTCTTTCCATCGTTCTCGCCAGAACGTACCCGGGAGGCTGGAGAATCCGGAAATATCTGATCCTGAAGTAATTATTGGAGTTGTGGGGTTCATAGTTATCCTATCATGGTAATTGTTAAATCGGACCGGTGAAACCCCGGCTTTATTCCGGGGTTTTCTGCGAGATTGCCGTAGCCTGCCGTTTGGTCTGTTCGAGTAATGTAGCAAAATATGCAGTCAGGAGATTACCTCCCTGCGAACCCTCTCCCGTCACAAGTACATTCGGGGTGATAACGATCTTCCCGTCCGCGATCTTCTGGATTGCCTGCAGCATCGCTACGTTTTCAGCACCAAGGGCCTCTTTCTGCGCGATATATGCCTTGGCGGTGCCGATACCGATCTGCTCGTTCGCATACGCAGATCCGTCTGCATTCGCTTTTGTTGCGTCACGAGTGCCGTATGCAGATTCACGGGCAGCCTGTGCATTGTCTTTGTTGATGTCGATCGATAATTTTGCGGCGATGACCTGCCCCTGCATATCGGCCCGGGCTGTCTTCTCGGTGACGGCGATCCGTTCCTCCTGCGCCTTCGCCTCCTGCTGGTACTGCTGCTGCTGCTGGACGGCAATCTGTTTCAGGGTCTGCGTCTTCAACAAGGCTTCGTCGACCTTAATATAGGCAATCAGGAGTCCCTGGACTTCGACGTGGTATTTCTCGAACTCTTCCTGCGCCCTCTCGAATGCTGTCTGTTGCAGTTTCGTCCGGTCGTGGACGAACTGTAACGCCTGCTGATTCCCGGCCTCGTTCCTGAATGATGCATCGATCAACGGGTGTGCTACCTGTTCGATCAGGTTGTAGACGCTCCCGAACCGGGCGATGACGAACGGAGCGTCGTCCGCCGGGATCCGGACGATAAGTCGTACATCCACCTCGAGCTGGAACCCGTCCTGGGAGGTGACCCGTAGTTGTCCGAACTTAAAGAATTCCGCTACGTTCGGGTTATTGTCCTTGTTTTCCTTGACGTACTTTAGGGTCTCTTTTGTCCCGTCCTCGCTTGCCCAGTCGATCGTAACGGCACTGGTTGGCACAATTTCTGCCCTGTATGCGGCCGTATTCAGGTTGTACTTACCGGGTGCAACAGGATCCCTGAGTATTCCTCTTTTTGTCTTATCGGTGATCAGGAGCTTCTCGGCATCTTCATGCACGGGCTGGTCGAGATTGGGAGGATTCGATATTTTAGGGGCTCGATCAGGGGATTTTTCAAGTTCTTCCCCGACACTTGATATGATTACTGCGACATTACCGGGCGGGACGATGGTCATATCGACCGGTGTAACTTCAAACAGGAGCGGGTTGATATAGTAATCCCCGGGTTGCAACGTCTCGAGCTGAGTACCGCGGTACCCCTGGCTCACGATGAATACCTGCCCGTTCTGGAAATGACTGTGATCTTCGAGGGGTGCGGGAGCAATGGCAAACCGTGATGGAAGCGGGATACCGTCAAGAGCGGTGACGATCCCTACTTTCCCCTGTGGTACTGCGATAATCGGTTTCTCGATGACAGCAAAGAGACGGGTATTGATACGATAGGTCCCGGGCTTTAGGATTGCAATCTGCGGACCTTTAAACCCGCCGTTCTCAAGAAACATACCTGCGTCCTGGAACGAGTTGCTCTGCACTTCATCAGCAAGCAACCGACCAGGCTTCATAGGCAGGCCGTCAATGGAGGAGACGATGCCAATGTGGTCTGGTGTTATCTTAGTGACGCTCTCACGGTCAACTCTCCATAGGATCGGAATATAGAAATAGAGCCCGGGCATCAGGATATCGGCCTGAACGCCGACCTCTCCTTTGGTCGCGATGATCTTGCCCTGAGGCAGCGTGGGTCCGAACATCTTCCTGGTGACGACGCCTACTTCATTTGCATGAATCAGGACCAATCCCTTCAGTATCAGCCATAAAACGATTATTACGAGTATGACCGACAACAACAGAGTAAAGAAATCCATTTTTCCTCCTTCTTTGATTAGTTACGTCAATCCTTTGATATATTTGATGGATATACGGTAGTTCCCCGGTATCACGGGGGATCCTTAAGAATTGGTTAACATTGCATGTAAATAAATTTATATTAGTTACCTTTTTTAACCAATAATTATTGTTTATTGCATCATATAATGCCAATCGCCGGCTTGCCGGTATTATTGTGGCATATGCAAGACGTCCTGAATTTAATCGGGATTACCATTAGGGGTAAATTGGTCACAGAATCTTATCCCATAAACCTGGTCACTGCCCTATCAAGTTTCTCTTTTTCTTCAGCGAGGGAATAATGGAAGATCTCAGGATGCAGGATGTTTGCGACATCCATGAGACTGATGATCCATCCAAGAGATCCCGTCGCGTGCATGCCTTCCGTGAGATATACCCTGTGTTCAGAGATTCCTCTGCAGGTTATTCCCAGTTCTTTGCATGTATCAAGGAATTCACCGAGAGACGGAACAGAAGGGCCTGTGACGAGAATAACCTCCGGGTCGAGTTGGTTGAGTGCTTGAACGGAATATTCTGCATCTGCACTCTCCCTGAAGTCCTGCTCCCTGTTTACGCTGGTTCCTCCAGCCGTCTCGACAAGGCTGTTCACGAACTTGGCTGCATAAACCGGAAAAAGCGGGTGGCAGAAGACCACATAGACCCTGGGTTTTTCTGCGTCAGCTGCCCGGTTTCCTATGTCATTGAAAACCGACTGCACGTAGTCTGTGATCCGTTCTGCTGCCTCTTCACGCTGGGCAAGCCCCGCAATATACCGGAGCATGCCGGTGAACGTCTCAACCGAGTCCTCCTTGTCCTGGAGCTCGCGAAGATAACCGCTGGCGATCACTGTATTGCAGATCCGGTCGATCTCCAGGTCATCCTTAACCCCGAGAAATGTGAGAAGATCCACAATATACCGGGCACCCATAACCGACTTGTATCCACCGAGGAGACGGGGGCCGGTTTTTGGGATTGGTTCTATCTCACCCCGGCAGGGAAATCTGTACCCGCAACTGCATATCCCTTCGGTCCGGCAGGAGAGAACCCTCGCTGCCATGGGCCCGAAAAAAACCCGGTGAAGAATGGTTTCCCCGCAAACCGGGCACCGGGAGTCGAGTTCCGTTGTTGCCGGCGTATTAAACAGGTACACGTGATCAAGGTATTTTCGCAGTTCTGTGCAGAGGTGTTCGCCCTGCTCCCTGTCGGGTTCGGATCCTTTGAGGTTCTCATGGGTCGCCACAAATCGCATCACCTGGAACGGGATCGCCGGTGATATTTTCCTGATGCGGTCTGATGCCCCTGTCACCTCTGATTCCCTCCCGTTAATATACATGACAGAGACTTCAACGGCAACGCCGGCATCGTACAGGGATTTTACGTTACGGTAGACCGGGCCGGCCGATTTTGCCCCGCATTCCTTGTATCGCCCGTCGGTTGATCCCTTAAGACCGATATTGATAAAGTCCAGGTACGGAATCATGGCCTGCAGGGTTTCCGGAGTCATATATCCATTACTGGAGCACCCGACAAGGAGACCTTCTCCCTTTGCCACTTGCGCCACCCTAAGGAACGTGGGAAGAGAGACGGTGGGTTCATTCAGGCAGAACGTTATACCCTTGCACCCGCCTTCCCGTGCAATGGCAAGGATCTCTTCCGGTGTGTAGGGGGTAAGGACTTCCTGCAGCGTGCCGGGCCGGGTGGTCTGGAATTCAGATATACAGCCTTCACAGGAAAAATTGCACCCGATAGTGCTGATGAGCAGGAAGATACTGTTCGGGTAAAAATGAAGCATCGGTATGGATTCGCTCGAAACAGGGTAGATATTGAGATAGGCATCCGGATAATTTTCCGTGATCTTTCCCTTTTCGTTGCGGTACATCCGGCAGTGCCCGTTCGTTTCTTCCGGGATCTCGCAGGCCCGTTCACAATAACTGCATTCCATGCGCGATACACTCTTCTCCTGGATTTGGCACTTCGCTCACCCCAGCCCTTGTCGGGACGAGTGGGCAGTAGTGCTGCCTTTGTTGGTAATATTTTATATTTTACTTTTTTAAAATATTAACTAATTACATAATACTCCTCATTTTCGTCCTGCCAATGTTCGAAGGACCCGTTCAGGTGTGCCGGCATGTCAATTGCCCGGCAGTGGATACGGACTGTGAACGGAAAACATCTGAAAAATCTCCTCAAATCATTGATAACCTGTTTCCCTGTCTCCAAACCATCCCAGGTCTGGAGAGTATGCCGGAAGCAAGGGATCGAGTTCGGGGAACCGGCTGGTATACAGCGTTTAAGGTCCGGGATTACATATTGTTTCAGGAGAATACAACGGGGGAATGCAGAGCGCAATCCAGGTGTGGATATCATGGGTGCAGGGATTATAATGGATGATTTCAGGGAGACAACCAATGAGAGCAGGCGCCGCTGGGATACCAATGCCGATTACCGGGATGCCGATGGGAGATGAATCCAACTCGTTTCACAGCAGGGTTGTCCGTCCGCATACCGAAGAGATGCTCGCAATCCAGAAAGGGGACCTTGTCCTTGATACCGCGTGTGGTACCGGCAATTTTTCTCAGCGGCTTGCTGAATTGGAGGCACGAGTTGTTGCGTTTGATATTGTGAAAAACTGGTTGTCCATGCCAGGCGGCGGCGGGCCGCCTATTCAGGCAGCATTTCATTTCATACCTATGATGCCACGGACTATAGCCGGGTCCTTGAGCTGAAACGGGAGAGGCCCTTCGATAAGGCAGTGGCAAACATGGCGGCCATGGATATCGCAGATATCAGAACGTTATTCAGAGCGATTGCCGATCTGCTCATACATGGAGGAATTTTTGTCTTTTCAATGCACCCTCCCTGTTTTCTCAAACCGGAGGGAGTATACCTCACTCCTGCTGTCCATGAAGGAGAAGCAATATGGGGACAGCCGGTAATGCAACTGTAGTATCACCGTTCCCTGCAGGATATCTTTGCGTTGTTTGTTAAGGCAGGGTTTGATATAACCGGGTTTTATTAAGAACCCGATGATGAACGGGAATTTCCCGTTATTATCATTGTTAAGGCCCAAAAGAAATGATCATACCGGCAGCCGGAACCTCCCTGGCCAAGACCGGAAGTACCGGTCCCGGAAAAGACCCTTGCACAGCCGGCTGACAACTACAACTGAATTATAGGCAGGACCTGCCTCCGGTGCTGGCAGGCAAATGCTCATTAATAAATTCCCGGGCTCCAACCCGCGTGATGCAGATCTTTTCTACGGATTTCCCGAAAAAGTGGTACCCCGATCCTCCCTCGGCAAGCGTATCAAGCAGCAGGTCGGCATTGGTAACAATATCCCCGCCGAGCATGGTTACACCCCGCCGGAAGAATGCATCCGGAATCATGCCGGCCGTAGGTCCGACAACAATTATCCTCGCACCGGGGTGTGCAAGACCCAGGAGAGGTTCGAGGGTGTTGTTCAACAATGTCGTACCAGTTATGATGATCATATCCGCCTTAACGATCGCGTCGCTGGAATTCTCCTGTGGGACCCAGAACTGCAGTTCGTTCTCTTTCAGGGTCCGCCTGTCAAGTTCAAGGATCCCGAATGTTTTTCCCCGTGCAACCAGCCTTTTCAGGACCGGCACAAGTGCTCCCACAACTACCACGTATGCATCCTCCGGGAACTCAATCAGATCGAGGGCATCGGGGCCGACTTCGACGATATACTCTGTTGTAAGCCGGGACCTGATGATCGATGCCGAGAATGCGTTAAGGATCGCGATCCCGATCGCCTTTTTCAGGGGCGGCTGGGAAGGCAGGTCCCTGAGGAAATCCCCCGCCCTGCGTCCTCTGAACATTCCGGGGTAGGGCATGGCACGTGCCGAGCTCGGGCAGCAGACGGCTTCCGGGATCTCCTTGATCGGGGTGGCGCAGATCCCTGCCGAACCGTCGCTGAGCTTGACGCCGATGAAAAATATCCCGATTACCACCCGCTCGATGAGGATTCTGTCAAAACCGGCGCCCAGTTCGTCCCTGACCTGCTGAACTGTTTCTTCAAGGATCGAGCCGGGAAGGGTTTGTGAGACGTTATTGATAGGCATGGTATGATATTCCTGTTCAGGCCGGCTGAATTTCCTTGTCCCACCAGATCTTTGCCTGGTATGACTGCCGTTTCAGGATGTAATCCCCGTTGTCGTGTATCAGGGTTTTTTCGAGGTAAGCCCTGAGCACGGACACCTGTCGGTCATCCTTAAGATCCAACTCGTTACGCTGGCTGGACACCGCATCCTCCACGCTGGAAAATCGGGTGGTATGATCCGTCCGGGTAACCTCCACATTCGCATAAATCCCCATCTGGGTGAGAAGGTTAAATATAATATTCGAGGAATACCGCGGGAGAGGAGGTTTCCCGAAGAGATCCTCCCATATTTCGAGGTAATTCTGGAGACGGGGCGACATCATGTCGGCAAACCAGAAAATGTACGCATATTTCGAAGAGACTAAATCGATCTTCTCCAGGGCATCCCGGAGGTCAGGGACCCCGAGCGAGTATGATGCGACCACCACGTCGTAAGGTGCCTTGAGGTCGCTGTCCGGGTCTATGTCCTCCCATTTTTTCTGAACCGTCGTGATATTCCTGATCTGCCGCTCCTGAATATGACCATGGAGGCATTCGAGCATCCCCGGGGAGGGTTCGACCGCAGTGACGTGCCTGACGATCCCGGAGAGGGGGACCGCAAGTGTTCCGGGACCAGCGCCGATATCGAGGACCCGCGATCCCGATGTCACCTGCATTGCATGGATCCGATCCCAGGAATGTTTCCAGTTTTCGTCCTGGATCCGCTGGTTAAACTTCCTGCACCGTTCCGGATCGTTCCAGCGGTCCGTGCAGTTGGCCAGTGCGTCATCGGCACGTTTGCGCCGATCAACCTCCTTCCAGGCCTCGTTCCAGTCGATTGTGTCGATGTCGATCATTGTTTATCTCCCAGGTTATATCCGGATTTTCGGGATACCGTCGATTTGTGACGTATTCTGTCGGTCCTGTGCCCCATATAGATCATAGAATGATTAACAAAAGTAAATGGTTAACGGAATATGATTGGGGGGGTTTCCTGATCCCTGCTGTACCTGGTGAAAAAAGGAAACAGGTACCCATTTTTTGCATCGTCAATTATCCCTGCCTGATTGAACTCAGACCAATAATTCCGGTGAACACATCTGAATCCATAAAACCAGGCAGATGTATTTTATTGAGAAAAAACTCCCGGAACAATGCTGCATTTTCGTATTAATGTTAACGATACCAATAAAGGAAGAAAAAAATTGGTTGCTGGCAGGAGCGAACAAGCCGTTTCCTGCCGCAGTTATCCATTTTCATTCTGTCATGGATTACGTTGAGATCGCGATATTCTCCACTATCCGGTGATCGTTACAACTGAACGTGAAATCAATGCTCCGCTTGCTTTGTCATGAACATCAAGGTAGAACTGCTTTCCGACGTTATTGGGATTAACAAAGTTCAGACCCCAGTATTGGCCTTTTTGTCCACTATATGTCCAGTGAGTACCATCGAATGCATAAACCGACCCCCCACCGAGAGCCACTACTGTTGGCTGTAAAATCGCGGGGGCACAGTTCGCTATACTTACATATAAGGTGTCACCGGGATTGAACGAGGTAATGTTATACCCATCAGGCATACCGGTGGTGGGATTAATATAAAGTACAGGTGTTCCTGCCGAATTTGTAACGGTTGACAAATTGACCACATTTGCTGTCATAAGTTCTAAATTAGAGCCAAAAGTTGGTCCGCATGTGGTTGAGATCTCAATACCAGAGGTTGGAATTGCATCGCCTCCGGCATGGATGATTTGTAAGCCTGATGTAACACTGAATTTGCCTTGGATGGTAGCTTGAGGTGCCTTTGCCTGACCTTTTATAAGGCCTCCGGCAAACCCGCTGACGACTGCAGCGATAATAATGGTGACAACCAGCATGAGCATTACACCAACAACAGGTGAAACTGCATGTTCGCTATTCTGTTTCATGATCTTATGCCTCCGTGACCGCAATGTCCTTGCTGAAAATAGCTGCTCCAGTAGGTGTATAAATGACTTTTACATTTACAGTATCACCGGGGCGGAGCTGTTCCCATCCGGTACCAAGTACAGCTGAAGTGGGATCACACTGACCATTCGCAAACTTTCCGGCTACATATGCATATGGTACCTGACCATTATATCCGCTAGTTGCCGCAGATCCTGCTTTTCCTCCTATTGCTTGACCATCATCCGATCCATAGGGCAGGGCAAATAAGTCCACACCTTCTCTGAGCGTGTAATTTCCGAACCACATGATCGATTGATAATAGCTGCTAGATGCTTTACCGAATGGATCCATTAAGTTTGTATTAGTTGCGTTAATCCCTGTTCCTGCTCCATATGGCGCTGTTGACCAGGTAACAACACTCCCGGTTTGCATTCCAACATAGCAATTTATGTTCGGAATA
>DATJQJ010000020.1:0-11516 GCA_035505975.1 Methanoregulaceae archaeon | reverse complement strand
AGGTAATATCCGTTATTGATCCCCGGTTCGATCCCCTCGAGCGGATATCCGGCAAAATACGCGGATATCTGTTGCTGTGAATCGGTCGTAAAAACCGTAACTGCCGTCCCGCCGGAAAAATCAATTCCCGGCTGGACGGGAAGCCCTGTCGTGTACATCGAGTAACCGACAGAGATCAGGGCAAGTGCGAGGAGGATCAGCGGGATGATCACCATCTGCTGAGGAGTATAGCGATTGACATCGTAGCTGAATAATCCCATATCATTATAATTTTGTCATGAACGGATAAATAGTTCCTCTCACCCGACCTTCGGATTAATCAAAAAAAGGCATAGGGCGGGATTTTTTGAATTTCTTCGTATTTTCAAAGGGTTTGACGCGCGGGCCCGAAAATAAGATCAAAAGAAATATATCACCAACCGGGGTAGTGATCACGTATGAGGGCCAGGGCTGAGATCCAGAAAGTAATTGAAACACGCCTTAAAAATTATGTTTCAAGAGACCGGACCGGCATAAGGCGCGAAATGATCAGGTTGTTCTTAAAAATCAAATCGTTCACCATCCAGGACGTTTACCAGTATCTCAAGAAAAAGTTCTCGATCAGCTATCATTCTGTTGCCGCAATGGTCGGTATTGTTGCATCGCGTCTCGGGATCCTCAGGGTGAGCCGGAATAAGGACGGCACGACCAGCACCTACGAGGTCAGGGAGCAGTACCTCGATATCGTCACGAGGATTATCGACCCGGTCTGAATAGCGCACAGGACGAGGCAACCACCATCCTTTTCATGAGTTGTATCCTAACTATTGAAGAATATGGACTCCCATTATCCCAGACCGTCGCACCCGGAGAATATAGTCGTCACCGACGAAGTCATCGATTATGTCAACCAGAGGAAATGCGATTTCCGGATATGCACGTCGTGTGGAGGCCCGATACTCCTTCCTGTCTCAATGAAATCCCCAAAACCCAATGATTTCCAGGTCAAGGCAGGAGATTACACCATTTTCATCTCCGTCCACCAGGTACGGTACCTGCATGCCATTGACATGGGTATGGTCCCCTTTTATTTCGAGCACGAAGAATATTCTCGTGGCATATGAGCTTTGTCGAGCTACCCCATACCGCCGACGTCAGGATCAGGGTAACATCGGTGAGTCTGGAAGGAATCTTTTCCGAAGCCGCTCTTGCCATGATGGGCATCATGTATGGCAGGACAGACCCCGGGTCTGTGGAGCGCACGATAACCCTCGAGTCCGACAGCCCCGAAGACCTGCTCATGGACTTTCTCTCTGAGCTCCTCTTTGTATCCGAAGTCGACGGCCTCGTATTTTCGTCGTTCGTCGTAACGATATCGGGAAACAGCCTGACGGCCCGGCTCATCGGGGAACCGTTCGACACAGCAAAGCACCGCGGAGGAACCGAGATCAAGGGGGTTTCGTACTCGGGCCTCCGAATTCTTAAAGAGGATGACGGCTATGTACTGGACATACTCTTTGACGTGTAGGTGAAGGATGATCAGTGGAATATCCCGGTTAGGGGAATACGAGTGGGAGGTGCCGGTGGGATTCGTCGCCGGAATGCGTGTCCCGGGCAGGTATTTCCTTTCCGAGGCTCTTGAAAAGACCCTTGAAGCAGGCGCCGTCCAGCAGCTCGCCAATGTCGCGACACTGCCGGGCATCATCAGGTATTCACTTGCCATGCCCGATATCCACTGGGGCTATGGTTTTCCCATCGGAGGGGTTGCTGCATTCGATAGGGAAACCGGCGTAGTGTCACCGGGGGGAGTCGGGTTCGATATCAACTGCGGTGTCCGCGTCCTCGGGACCCCCCTCGCAGTCACGGAACTTACCCGGCGCCGGGAACTCGTCGAGGCGCTCTATAAATCGGTCCCGACCGGTGTCGGCGCCAAAGGGAACATCAGGATCTCGGGGAAAGAGCTCGACGGGATGATGACGAAGGGAGCCGGGTGGGCGGTGTCGCAGGGATATGGTATCCCCGAGGACGAGGAACGCTGCGAGGAACACGGCCGCATGGTCCAGGCCGATGCAGGTGCCGTATCGGGAAAAGCGAAACAGAGGGGGACTCCCCAGGGAGGGACCCTTGGGGCCGGGAACCATTTCCTCGAGATCCAGGCGGTAAAGGAGATTTTCGATCCGATGGCTGCAGAGGCATTCGGGCTGAAGCCGGGCCAGGTCGTCGTCATGATCCACTGCGGCTCAAGGGGGCTCGGTCACCAGACCTGCACCGACCACTTGAAAATCCTCGAAAGCGCCGTGAAACGCTACAACATCCCGGTACCTGACCGCCAGCTCGCGTGTGCCCCTATCGAGTCCCCCGAGGGGAAGGCGTATTTTTCGGCGATGGCCGCCGCTGCGAACTATGCCTGGGCCAATCGCCAGATGATCATGCATGCCGTCCGCAGGGTATTCGAAACAATGTACGGGATCGAGTACGAGAGCATGCACCACATCTACGACGTTGCACACAATGTGGCGAAAATGGAGGAGCACATGGTTGACGGGAAGAGCGTGTCGGCGTGCGTCCACCGGAAGGGGGCGACGCGGGCTTTCGGCCCCGGACACCCTGACCTTCCCCCCGTCTTCTCCTCTACCGGGCAACCGGTCATCATCCCGGGGAGCATGGGGACGTCTTCGTACCTTCTCCGGGGGACGCAGGCAGCAATGGAACGGACGTTCGGGTCGACCTGCCATGGGGCGGGCCGGGTGCTTTCCCGGTCCGCAGCGAAGAAGAATATCAGCGGGTCCGCAGTCAGGAACAACCTCGCCAAAGAAGGCATCATCGTCTGTGCACCGAATGATTCCGCCATCGCCGAGGAAGCCCCCGATGCCTACAAACCGAGCAGCGAGGTGGTACGGGTCGTCGATGCGATCGGGCTCTCCCGTCTCGTCGCACGGTTCGAACCGTTAGGGGTGATCAAGGGTTGAAACCCCGGGTCGGGCTGGTCTGGGATGAAAACCTCGTGTTCGGAAGGTTTCTCGAAGAATGCGGGGTAATTATGGTCCCGGTGACGCCGCACCTGCTTGCAGCCCCGTTTTTTAAGGGGCAGTATTCGGTGATCATCGTGCCCACGGGCTTTGCAAATCCCTCGTATTCCCACCTCCTGCCGGCTCTCCGGGCAAGCTCGGCGAGGATCAGGCGGTTTGTCGAAGCGGGAGGGAACCTGCTCGTATACGGAGCGGCAGACCACCGTGAAAATGTCTACGACTGGCTGCCTTTTCTGATTTCATATCGTTACGAACCAGCGAACGGTTCGATCGCGATCGATTCCTCCAGTCCATGGGCGGCGATCGTCAGCGATTACGAGCCCACCCGTATCGAGTGCGACGGTTATTTTCCCACAACCGATGGGACAGTCATCGCGACGATGGGGGGAAATGCCGTAATGGTCGAGAAGATCATTGGATCAGGCACCATCCTCGTGACCACGATCCACGAGTACCCCTCGAGATGTTTTATCGCCGGTTTTTCTGCTGCGGCAGGGGAAACCTTTTTTTAGATAAAAACGAGGGAATTATGAGGTATACTCATGGACCGGTATATTATCTCCGCAAGTTCGGTGTCAGCCGATATGGTCCCTGTCGGCCTGGCTCTCCACGAGCTGCTCAACCATCTTCCTGTTACGATTAAGTCCCGCGATAATCCGGGAATACGGGTCGAGGAAGGCCGCGTTGTCGATACCGCCTATGAAGGGCCGGTCTTAACCGATGTGCTTCTGGAGAACAGGACCCTGAAAAAAACCCCTGACCGTGGTCCGTACAAAGGTGTTCCGGTCATAGTCACCCCTGTCCGGGACGGTAGCGGAATGGCAGTCTGGGCGATCGGGGTGGTCGATATTACCGGTATATTCGACCTGGCGACCCTGATGGAACACCAGTCGGCAATCCTCCAGCAGGTCTGCGGAAAGGACCCGTGTCCTCTTCCCGGTGAGCAGGTCGGTTCGAAAAGGTAGGAGTTATGGAAGCGGCATTCAGAGTGCTTGAAATTCTCGAGAATTCGGACGGGCCTGTATCAGGAGAATATATCAGCGATAAGCTGTCGGTGTCACGGTCTGCCGTATGGAAGCATGTCAAGGAACTGAAGGCGATTGGGTACGATATCTCTGCCTCACAGGCAGAGGGCTACCAGCTCACGAAGAAGAGCAACCGGCTCCTGCCTTATGAAGTCCATAAGAACCTCAGGACGAACTTAATCGGGAAAAAAATGAGGTATTTCGAGACGACCCCGTCGACCATATCAGTTGCACAGGATATCCTCTCGCGTGAGCCGGCCGAGAAACTTAATGGCCTTGTTATTATTGCAGAGGAGCAGACCGGCGGTGTCGGTCGGATGGGGAGGTCCTGGATATCCCCGACAGGTGGGATCTGGGTCACGCTCATCCTCAAACCTGCGATCCCGGTGGACCATATTTTCATGCTGACCATGGCGGGAGCGGTTGCCGTCGCAAGGGCGATCCGGAAAGAATACGACCTCGGGGCGCTGATCAAGTGGCCCAATGACATATATATCGGCGATAAAAAGGTTTCAGGCCTTCTGCTCGAGTTATCTGCCGAGTCTGATACGATCCATTATTGTCTCCTCGGGATCGGGGTCGACGCGAACATCTCACCGAAGGAACTGGTAACGACCGTCCATGGCAACGTGACGTCGCTCTCCGCCGAGACGGGCCATGACGTAGACCGGGCCGCGCTCCTCGCCCGGATCCTCAAGGAGTTCGAGAGCCGGTACCTGTTGATCGAGAATCAGGAATACGATGCAGTGATCAGGGAATGGAAGAGCCTTTCCTGCACGATCGACCAGCGTGTCAGGATCAGCACCCTTAAAAATACCTTCGAAGGAGAGGCCATCGACATCGACGAATACGGCGCCCTCGTGATCAGGAAGGACAATGGCCGCGTCGAACACGTCATCGCCGGCGACTGCGTCCATACATAATCCTGAAGTCTTCGTCAACCTAATATTTTATGAAGGTTGATGAATGCAGGGAGACCGCCGGCGCGCACTGATTATTGCCGAAACGGCAGCATTTATCGGACTGATAGCAATCGGGAGCTGGATCTCGGTCCCGTTCGTCCCGGTCCCCTTTACCCTCCAGACACTGTTTGTCCTCCTCGCCGGCATCGTCATGAAACGGTACGCGGTGATCCCGACGTCTCTCCTGGTCCTCTTCGGTGCAATGAACCTCCCGGTGTTTCATAACGGGGCCTCGGGAATCGGTGTCCTGCTTGGCCCGACCGGGGGCTACCTGATCGGTTTTATCCCTGCTTCGCTCATTGTCGGCCTTGCATACGAACGGGACGGCAAATTGGTTCACATTGCAGGAATAATCCTCGGGGAAGCCGCCCTTTTTGCGGCCGGGGTGGGCTGGCTTTCGGTTTCCACGGGTATGACCCTCATCCAGGCATCCATTGTCGGGTTCCTGCCGTTCATCCCCGGGGATATCGTCAAGGCAGTCGCGGCGTACGTCATCGGCGAAAGAATAAGAGCCCCTCCAGGGCCGGTCCTGTCCCTGGAACGCGGGGAGATGCAGTAGCATGATCGAAGTCCGCGGGATCAGGCAGGGGTTCCTCGGGATCGCTTCCCTTGACATCCCTCCGGGGTCGACAGCAGTGATCGGTAAGAACGGCTCAGGGAAAACGACACTGCTGAAGGTCCTCGCAGGGATTACCAGGCCCGAATCAGGGACGGTTTCGGTCGATGGAAGGAGCCCCGGTGCAACTGACGTCGGGTGGCTGAACGAATACCCTGACAGGAACATGCTTTTCGGGCGGGTTTCTGATGAAATAGCGTCTCCTCTCCGTTTTTCCGGAGTCCCCTGCGATGAAGTGCGGGAGAGAGTCAGTGCATTATCAGACCGGCTCGGGATCACGCCGCTCCTGTCACGTAATACCCGGGACCTTTCCGGCGGGGAGAAAGTTCTCGCGGCCCTTGCGACCGCATTGATCACCGACCCGTCGGTCCTTGTCATGGATGAGGTCGATTCCCATCTCGATGAACGTTCTACCAGGCTTTTTATGACGCTTCCCGCAAGCCAGGCCCCGAGATACCGGATCTGGTGCACGCAGGACATGGATCTTGCCGCCCGCTCAGACCATGTCCTCCTGCTCGATCGGGGGAGGGTAACGGGTTTTGGGACCCCCCTGACGATCTTCCCTGACCTTTCCGGCGATTGCCTCTATCCGTTCTCCTGGAGGTGCAGGGATGAAAGAACTCTCCTTTGAAAGGGTCAGGTATGCAAGAGGCGGATTTACCCTCGACGCCGACGGGGTCTTCGGTCCGGGCATCCACCTGGTCAGCGGCCGGGTAGGGAGCGGAAAGTCGACGTTTGCGCTCCTTGCGGCCGGTCAGCTCTCACCCGTCTCCGGGAAAATCAGCACCCGGGAAATTTCCCGGGCGATCGTATCGATGCAGTTTCCCGAATACCATGTCACCGGGATCACCGTCCGTGACGAGGTCAGTTCCTGGTCACCCGGACCGGCGGACGTCCTCGAAACGGTCCGTCTTGCCGGACGGGAAAACGATGATATAGCCACGTTATCGCGGGGCGAAATGAAAAGACTGCACCTTTCCTGCGTCCTTTCCGCGGGGGCTGACCTGCTCGTCCTGGACGAGCCCTTCAGTTCGCTCGACTGCACGGAAAAGAGGTTCTTTTCATCGGAGATAGCAGGACACGGAAGCGATATCGTCATTATCTGCACGCACGAACCGCTCTGGCTTCCCGATGTTGACTACATCTGGGAGATACGCGACGGATCGCTTGTCTCCCTTGGCGACCTACCCGGTGCGATCCCCGGCTGGGACCTCGCACCCGGGCATATCAGGGACCTGGTCAGGGCCGGAAGAATCCCGAAAAATATCTCGCCCGGGGCAGTGCTGGAGGCTCTATGCAGGACCCGAGGATAAGGATATTTGTCGTCGTCGTCCTCTCGGTTGCGTCATTTGTGAGTGTTGCCGCGGCTTTACTGGCATTCCTGTTCTGGGTGGCATTCACTCCGGGAACTGCGGTCCTGAAGAAGACGGCGTCAGCGACGTTTTTCTTGATGATTGCCATTGTTTCGGTGTTTACCTGGCTCACGGGAGGGGACGGGCTCTCCTATTTCATCAGGCTCTCTGTCGTCCTCCTCCTCGCCCTCTACGCCTACTACGAATACAGACCCGGGGAATTCCTTGCAGTCTCGGTATGGGTGTTTGGGAAACGCTATGGGTTCGATCCGGGACTGATAGCCGAGATGAGCGTGCAGAGCATATACGACCTCGAATTCGACCTGTCCCGGATCAGGATGGCTATAGGGCAAAAGGGAAAAAAATTCGGTTTCCGTGAACTTATCCCGGTCGGTGGGATGATTGTCCTGGACCAGATCAGGCGGGCCGGCGATCAGGCAGACCTTCTCGCAGTCAGGGGATATACAAAGGGAGGGTCCTGCTGCCCCCGTTTCCGTCATGAGGCCCGGGATTACCTGTGCGCACTTTGTGCAATTATCATCCTTATCCTTGCATTTTTACCGGTTCGTGATATTTTTATACTTCCACAGTGAATTTTTGAGAGGCTTTAGCTTTCAGAGGCATTCTATATCCAGCCGGGTCCCTCTCAATCGAGGTGTATGATGAGTGTTGCCGATCCGAAAAAATTACTGATCACCGATACCACGCTTAGGGACGCCCACCAGTCGTTGATCGCAACGAGGATGCGGACCGAAGACATGCTCAGTCTCGCCCGCCAGATAAACCAGATCGGTTTTTTTTCCGTCGAGGCATGGGGCGGAGCGACCTTCGATACGGCAATCCGTTTTCTTGCCGAAGACCCCTGGGATCGCCTGGCCCTCCTGAAGCAGGAGCTCACCAGTACCAGGATCCAGATGCTCCTCCGCGGGCAGAACCTCGTCGGCTACCGGCACTATTCCGACGATGTGGTTGACAAATTCATCGAAATGTCCCATAAAAACGGGGTTGATATCTTCCGTGTATTCGATGCCCTGAACGATATCAGGAACATGGACCGGTCGATGAAGAAGGTCAAGGACGTCGGTGCACACCTGCAGGGAACGATATGCTACACGACGAGCCCGGTCCACAACAATAAAAATTTCATCGGGATGGCAAAGGAACTCTATTCCAGGGACTGCGATTCGATCTGTATCAAGGACATGGCAGGCCTGATCATGCCCTCCGCAGCGTACGAACTGATCAGGGGGATGAAGGACGAGATCGACATCAGGGTAGACCTGCACAGCCACTCGACGAGTGGCGTCGCCCCGATGAGTTACCAGGCCGCGATCGAGGCGGGAGTTGATATCCTCGACACGGCCATGTCGCCGTTCGCCCTCGGGACTTCGCAGCCCCCGACCGAGAGCGTGGTCGCATCGCTCAAGGGCACCCCGAGAGATACGGGAATCGACCTGATCGCCCTCCGCGAAGTGAGGAATACCTGCGTAAAAATCAGGGAAAAGTACGAAGGGCTGGTAAGCCCGATCTCGGAACGCGTCGATTCCGACGTGCTGATCTACCAGCTCCCCGGCGGGATGATCTCGAACCTGGTATCGCAGCTGCAGGAACAGGACGCCCTGGACCGACTTAACGATGTCTTTGCCGAGATCCCGAATGTCAGGAAAGACCTTGGCTATCCCCCCCTGGTTACCCCTACGTCGCAGATCGTCGGGACGCAGGCAGTGATGAATGTCCTGCTCGGCGGGGAACGGTACAGGAACGTGACCAAGGAAGTGAAGGACTATGTCCGCGGGCTTTACGGAAGACCGCCGGCCCCGATCAGCAAGACTATCAGGAACCTGATCATCGACGGGGAAGAACCGATCACGGTCCGCCCGGCAGACCTCCTTGAGCCTTCCTATGAAAAAATGAAGGAGCAGGCGATTGCGGCCGGGCTCGTAAAGAAGGAGGAGGACGTCCTCACCTATATCCTGTACCCGGCGATCGCCCCCTCATTCCTGAAAGGGGAACGGAAGGTCGAGGAGTTCCCGAAAAAGCCGGCGGCAGCCACGCACCAGGCCGAGATGCCGAGCTCCATGGAAGTAGAGGTCGACGGTGAGATCTTTTCTGTCAGGATCGTTTCGGTCGAGGGGAGCACGGTTGCGACATCGGTTAATGCGGTACCCAGGATCCCCCGCGGGGACATCCAGGGCGGGATAAAAAGCAACATGCAGGGTATGGTGCTCGAAGTCGCGGTCAGCAGGGGCACCCAGGTGAAAAAGGGTGACCTCCTCCTGGTCCTCGAAGCGATGAAGATGGAAAACCCGATCCACAGCCCCGTCGACGGCCGGGTTGCCGAGATTTTTATTGATACCGGGGACGTCGTCCAGAGCGGCGACGTCCTCCTGGTGGTCGAATGAAGTTTTTCGAAAAGATCCTGATCGCAAACCGCGGCGAGATCGCGATCCGCGTGATGAGGGCATGCCGCGAGCTCGGTGTGGAAACGGTCGCGGTCTATTCGAATGCCGATGAAAACTCTCTCCACGTCAAATACGCCGACGAAGCGTTTCTCGTGGGCCAGGCGCCGCCGGCGAAATCCTACTTAAATATCGACCGGATCATCGAGGTCGCGAAACGGTCGGGAGCTGAGGCTATCCACCCGGGCTACGGGTTCCTCGCCGAGAATTTCCATTTTGCGAAGCGGTGCAACGAGGAAGGCCTCATGTTCATCGGTCCGTCCTGGCGCACGATCGAGATGATGGGGTCGAAGATCGAGTCCAAGGCGACCATGAAACGTGTCGGAGTCCCGGTCGTGCCTGGCACCGAAGGAGGTGTCACCGATATCGGAGTGGCGAAGAAGATTGCGTCAGAGATCGGTTACCCGGTGATCGTCAAGGCGAGTGCCGGCGGCGGTGGCATCGGCATGCAGATCGTCAGCGAGGAGAAGGCCCTCGAAGATGCGATCAGCATGGCGATGCGGGTCGCGGAGTCCGCATTCGGGGACCCCACGGTCTTCATAGAGAAATACCTGGTAAAACCCCGGCACATCGAGTTCCAGATCCTCGCCGACGAGCACGACCAGACGGTCCACCTCTTCGAGCGGGAGTGTTCGATCCAGCGCAGGCACCAGAAACTCGTCGAGGAGTCGCCCTGCCCGATCATGACCGAAGAACTGCGTGAAAAGATGTCAGAATCAGCTGTTGCCGTTGCAAAAGCCTCTGATTATACCAATGCAGGCACAGTGGAATTCCTGTACAGCAACGGCAGTTACTATTTCATGGAGATGAACACCCGCCTCCAAGTGGAACATACCATTACCGAGCTCGTCACCGGTATCGATATCGTGAAGCAGCAGCTCGCAATCGCTGCCGGTGAACCGCTGCCTTTCGGGCAGGAAGAGATCACCATCAGGGGCCATGCCATCGAGTGCCGGATCAATGCCGAGGACCCGCTCAACAACTTCGCTGCCGACCCCGGAAAAATTGTGCGGTACCGATCGCCGGGCGGCCCCGGGATAAGGCTGGACTCGGGGATACACGTCGGATACGCTATTCCGACGAACTACGACTCCATGATCTCGAAGCTCTGTGCGTATGGTTATAACCGGATGGAGGCGATCCAGCGGATGCGGCGGGCGATCTATGAATACGTGATCATCGGCGTGAAGACCACCCTGCCGCTTCACCATGCGATCATGAACAACCCCCAGTTCGTCGAGGGGAATACCCATACCGGGTTCCTCCAGGAAGAACACATCGCAAAGACCCTCAACCGTTACGTCCGCGAGGAAGAGACCCGCATCCAGACCCTCGGGGCATCGCTCCGGCAGGGTAAGGAAGTGGCTGCGATCACAGCGGCAGTGAACGTGTACCTGCAGCACCAGAAAAAGTCAGGACAGTAGATCAGGATCCTTTTTTTTATTTCTCAGTCCTGATGAATTCTTGCTGCAGTCTTGAGGTGTCAATGAACCTCGAATTAGCGATCTGTTCCTGCTCTGCGGACTTTGAATTGTTTTGTCCATTCTTAAGGAGCCGTATCGACAGGAGGGGTTGCACCAATCCGTACAGCAAAGGCGACGTTCACTATATCCAATTTCCCTGGTTTCAGCCTCTGTCGTGACAGCCACTTGCAGGCTCTGGCCGGTTAACGAGAAAATTATCACTTCGCTATTCATTCCCTGTCGCAACCGGGTCGCCACTAGATTTAGATCGGACTCCGGGAGGGTCATTTTTCAATTCAGTTCAGAGAACCAAAAAGAACAATACATGCCCGGCCATCACGGCAGTTGTAAGAATTTTTCGCGATGTCCTGTCGGTACATTGTCTTTCTCGCCGACGTAACAGAACCTTTAATATTGCAAAACGCGTTGTTATTATGCACTTTTGTGTGCTGCAGTGGCCTAGCTGGTTAGGGCGCCAGACTCATAGGGTTTTCGTGCAGATCCAGGCGCCATCATCTGAGATATCTGGAGGTCGCGGGTTCGGATCCCGTCTGCAGCATCCCTTCTCATGGTTGGAGTCCCCTCCAATTCCCGTTTCAAAACGGCACGGGACGCAACGTTTATGAATACC
>DATJQJ010000019.1:0-30140 GCA_035505975.1 Methanoregulaceae archaeon | reverse complement strand
CGAAGACAAACCTCTCGCCTGCTTTCCCGGGACCGACAGGTACGAAGACCGTCAGCTCAAATCCCTGACAATAATTCTCAGAACGGCGGGATGCTCGTGGAACCGGTGCCTGATGTGCAGTTACCGCCATGAACGTTTCAGCCCGCGGTCACCAGAGGCTGTTGCAGACGGTATCATCAGGCAGCTCAGGTTCGTCGCCGCCAATTTTTCCCTGCCCGAAATCGAAATGATCAAGTTATACACGTCGGGGAGTTTTTTCGACCCCGATGAAGTACCGGAAACTGCTCTGCACGAGGCAGGAAACCTGTTCCGGGGAAAATTAGTCGTTGCAGAGACCAGGCCTGAATACATCACCCCCGAACGTATCGGGGAATTCATCGATATGATCGATACTGGAATGTTTCATACCCCGCTCTATACGGCGATCGGTCTCGAAACATCGAACGATGCGATCCGGGAAAAATCGATCGCAAAGGGGTTCTCATTCGCTGATTACCGGGCGGCGGTAGCGGCAGCACGAAAGTCGGGAGCAGGAATCAAGGCATATCTCCTCATGAAGCCGCTGTTTCTTACCGAAAGGGAGGGACTCCGGGATATGAAACAATCAATTGCCGATATCGAACCTTATGCCGATATCATCTCGATGAACCCATGCAACGTGCAAAGGAGGACAGATATGGAGTGGTATTGGAAACAAGGAGCATACAGGCCCCCGTATCTCTGGAGCGTGGCCGATGTCCTCCTGTCATCTTCACGCGATATCCTGTGCGACCCGGTTGGCGGAGGGCACCAGAGGGGGCCGCATAACTGCGGAACATGCGATCACGAGATCGTCACTGCTATCAGGCATCATTCGCTGACAGGCGATCGGGAACCCTTGAAAGCCGCGGTCGAGAGGGGGTGTGGCTGTCATGACGAATGGGAATTTGTCCTCACCCACGAGATGCCCTGGTGCATGCCCCTCACCCGGTGATCGGCAAGCGATCAGTTATAGTATCCGGGGGACCTGATCGATAAAATACTAAAATTAGATCGTGAGTTCTTCACGATTCCAAAATCTTATTAGTCCACTCACCGGTCACATGATCCTGACTGGAGGTCCAGTTGTTTTTCCAGGAGGGGCAGGAACGTACCGGCGTCGCTGACAACACCGATCGCCTGCATCGTGCCGCGGTCCATCAGTTTTGTAACCGACGACGGGTTGATATCGACGCAGACCGTCTTGACAGACGAGGGCAGGCAGTTCCCGACTGCGATGGAATGGAGAAGGGTCGCGACCATGAGTACCATGCTGCACTGTTTCGTATATTCCCGCATCTTATCCTGTGCCTTCATTACATCGGAAATGACATCGGGGAGCGGGCCATCGTCACGAATTGACCCGGCAAGCACGTAGGGGACATTATTTTTTACGCATTCGTACATGACGCCGCTCTTGATAATACCCTGGTCGACCGCGTTCCGAATCGACCCGGCCCGCATGATCTCGCTGATCGCATAGATATGGTGCTTGTGTCCCCCTGTCACCGGTTTTCCCGTCGAGATGTCCATGCCAAGCGATGTACCGTACAGGTTGAACTCGATATCATGGGTGGCAAGGGCATTCCCGGCAAAAAGGACGTTGATATAGCCTTTCCTGATAATGCCGGCAAGGGCCCGGTCTGCACCCGTATGGATGATGGCCGGTCCGCCGACGAGGGCGATCTTTCCTCCTCTCTTATGCACTTCAAGGATTTCTGCCGCAATTCTTGCGATGAGCGTCTCGCTCGGCCTCTCAGAAGAGACCGTTCCGTGCATGAATTCGAAGTTACTCTGCTCGCGGGGCCTTTCCGGCGGGACAATCTGCACGCCCTGCTCGCCGACGACAACCCTATTCCCTTTCTTCAGTTTGTTGAGCGGCGTGCATAATGCGATCCGTTGTTCCGGATCGAACACAATGGTACAGTCCATCTCTATTCCCTGGACCGGGATCCAGGAGTCCTGGTATTTTACCGATGTCGGGTGGTTCGTCGTCGAGTAAAACCCCTTGGGAACTACACAGTCTGCCTCCGCAGCCACGAGACGTGCATCTTCGCTTTTTACCAGGCGTGCACCATAACGGTGCAGTTCGGATATAATCGAATCGAGAATTTCGTCGCTGGAAGCATTAACCCTGAGGCGGGCATAACTCGGGTCGGTCTTTTTCTTTCCCACGTCAAAAACAAGGATTTCGAAGTTGCCGCCCATATCCATGATCTTGTCAAAGATCTTGGTCATAATGCCTGAGTCGATAATATGCCCCTCAAGCTCTATCTCACGCGACGCTTCCATAGGTGAATATGGGCGCTGATGCTATTTTATTTTATTTCTGGCGTGATGCTGTCATATTTAGTACAATACCCTGAGTGGGAAGGCGGACACAGGACCATGTGTAATACCATTGTCCAATCCTTTATCCGGATATCGTCGTTATTGTCTCACGGAGATTTCCGGATAAAAAAAATACAATTCACTTTACCGGCAGGAAACTGACCTGGATATACCCCGGTCCGAAAGATATGCCCGCACCTGCTGCAAATCTTCCCGGGTATTCACATTAAAGGCCAGGTCCCTGTCCCTGATCAGAAGTTCGTACTCTTTCTGGGGTCGGGCGATCAGGTCGCCACGGAGGATATTTATTCCTGCGGGGCAGGCACAGGTTCCGTTTATCGATCGGGTGTAATTATTCTTCCCACCTTCAATCCTGCAGGACACCGGGACCCATACAGAGAGTGCTTCACTGCCTGAATCGACGTACGAGGCCTCGATGGACCGGATATGGTCGGGAAGCAGGCACGGAATGTCGGAGACACAGGTGAAAAACGGTTCATCGACACCCAGTGTATCGACCGCATCGTGCAGGTCCCTGATATAATCGGTTCCCGATGTCCTGATGCAATCATAACCAAGCGCCCGGGCCCAGTTCTCGGTATAGAGGGTCTGCCAGGACGTAGCAATTACCGTGTTGCACCCGCAATCCTGAAAGGCAGCGATCACGTACTCGATCATCGGTTTTCCTAATATCGAGACCAACGGTTTTTCACCGAGGTTAAGCCGCAGACCGGCCCCACCGGCCATGATCAGTGCAAGCATCCGGAAATCGCCTCGAGGAGGAACTTGTTGTCGGCCCGGTTACGGACCGCGATCCTGATCGAATGAGGTAGTCCGAACGACGTGCAATCACGGACAAGGATATCCCTATCAAGGAGACAGCGGCACAATGGCGCGACAGGCTTACCCGTATGGACGAGTATGAAATTGGTCGATGAAGGAACGACCTGGAACCCGAGACCTCCCAGCCCGGCAATCAGGAAATCCCGTTCGGTTTTTATTTTCACCCGCGATTCAGCCAGTTCTCCGTAATGGGTGAAAGCATCGAGGGCATATTGTTCTGCAAGTGCATTTACGCTCCACGGAGGGCGCAGCGTCTCCAGGGCAGTAATAAGGTCGGGCTCTCCGAACGCATACCCGAACCTGAGCCCGGGAACCGAGAATGATTTGGTCAAAGACCGGAGGACGAGGAGCCCCGGCACCCGGTTGCCCGAAAGGCTCTGATCCGGATCCGCGAGTTCGATAAATGCTTCGTCGAGAAACAGAGAAGTTTCAGTCCCTGAATAGGTATCCAGAAGAGCAAGGATATCATCCCTTTTCCGCAACTGGCCGGTCGGGTTGTTCGGGTTGCAGATGAAATGGACCACTGGGTCTTCAGTACCGCCCGACCGGTGACCACCGGCAAGTTCGACCGAGAGAAGATACTCTCCGAATGTTAGGGGGTCTGTCAGCGCACCGCCCCCGTTCCGGAACATCCACTGGCAATAGGTCCTGATTATTTCGATCGAGCCGTTTCCGACCGCAATTTCATCAGGTTTTCGACCGAAAAGACTGCCAATCTTCTCCTTGAGGGCCGTGTAGGAATCATCCGGGTAGTGATCGAAGAGGTCGGGGGGAGCAACGGTGCCGATACAGGGTGGAAACGGATTGAGGCTCGCACTGAAATCGATAAATGTCCTTCCGGTCCGCTCCCTGCACCGTTTGGCAAGTCCCCCGTGTTCAACCCTCGGTGGAAGATCCCGTTTCAACTTTTATGCCCTCTTGTCTGGTAATATTGAATACCGGGGCTTAAATTGCTTGCTGACAGGGGCAACCCTCACCGCGGTCATGCCGGTTCTGGAAAAGGTTTATATAGATAAAGGATGTATTCTGCTCTATCTGGTTGGTCAGACATATAGGATCTATCCGTCTGACAAATGTCCGACAATTGTCAGTCATAAGTCAGATATGGAGGATGCTCACTGATGAAACGAATCACACTACGGTTGCCCGAACAGCAGATTCTCCTGCTAGAACAGATGGTCGATGCAGGGGAATTTCCGACGGTATCGGAGGCAGTCAGGGATGCGGTCCGTCAACTCATTGAGAAACGTGCAAGCCGTGTCATCAGAGACAGCGACCAGGTTTCATTCAAGGTTTAGGAGGGTTAGAAATGCAGACTATCATTAACGAAGCATTGAAAAATGCCGAGATTGAAAAAGAAATGAAGAACGGAGGTCCCATGGATGACGATTTCGTCGGCCAGCCACGCATCGTCATTATTGGGTGTGGTGGTGCAGGCAATAACACTGTCAACCGAATGCACCATATGGGCGTTGCGGGTGCAGAAACCATCGCCATCAACACCGACAAGCAGCACCTCGACATGATCCAGGCCGACAAACGTGTCCTGATCGGGAAATCCCTGACACGAGGACTTGGAGCAGGAGGATATCCTGACGTCGGTAAGAGAGCAGCTGAAATGGCAAGGCCGACGCTCGAGGCTCTCCTTGATTCCGCCGACCTCGTGTTCATCACCGCAGGAATGGGTGGAGGGACCGGTACCGGCTCGGCCCCGGTAGTCGCACAGGTCGCAAAAGAGCAGGGGGCCATTGTCGTCGGCATGGTAAGTTACCCGTTCCAGGTCGAGAAGGCCCGGTTGGTCCGTGCCGAGGAAGGGCTGGAGTCGCTTTCTGCAGCAGCCGATTCTGTCATCGTACTCGACAACAACAGGCTCAAGAATTTCGTGCCGAACCTTCCGCTCGGTCAGGCCTTCTCGGTCATGGACCAGTTAATAGGAGAGACCGTGAAGGGGATCAGCGAAACGATTACCGAACCGTCACTGATCAACATTGATTACGCCGATGTGCGCGCAATCATGAGCAAGGGTGGAGTCGCGGTAATGCTTGTCGGTGAGAGCAAGCAGCAGAACAAATCTGAGAGCGTAGTACGTGAATGCCTCTCGAACCCGATGCTCGATATCGACTACCGCGGGGCAACCGGCAGTCTCATCCACATTACCGGAGGAAGCGACCTGACACTGCAGGACGCTGAGGAAATTGCGACCTCGCTCACCTATGAACTCGATCCGCACGCCGATGTCATATGGGGTGCCCGCGTCAGAAATGACATGGAAGGCAAAGTAAGGGTCCTTGCCATCATGACCGGTGTCCAGAAAGGAGCATTACTCGGAAACCGCCAGACCTACAAGTCGGTTTTAGAAGAGCTCGATCAGAAGAAATCAAACCCGAAAAAAGTTGAAATTCCGGCAAACCGCAGATCCCGCGATATGACAAGCGGTGGAAACCTTCTGGAATGGGTCGGGTAACACGATTAAGTGTTGACCATACCTAATTCCCTTTTGTATACCCCGATCCCCGTTCGATTCTCCTTATTATAGTCGGAGACCGGGCTTCTATTGCCGAGAGCCACGAATTCCGGCTGCTTTTCATGCATAAGAAATCACAACACTTCAGCTGGCGATCAACCTCCTGAGGCTTCATACTTCCCGGCATCAGGGCCGGATTTCTTTGGAACCCATATACCTTTTATTCTGCTCCCTCTACCGTGATTTCATTATTACCCCGCTCCCGTGCAAAGGTACATACGGCGAAACGCTTAATAATCCGGATGTCTTTTAAATAATAGATTAGTCTTCCGGGATATCCTTCTCTGGAACACTGTGTGATCGGCCTTCTTATCTCAAACGGATCAAAAGACAGGCCGGAGTATCGGGAGTTGAACATCATGAACAGACAGATGAACAAGGGCACCACCCTCTGCGCTATTACAGCATCGTTCTTTCATTCGATTCTGCGCAGGCCGGGGCGTTCGCTTTTCCATGGGGTAACAGCCATCACGGGACGGGCAGCCTATTTTTCTCATCCTTCATTGATAGTTCACACAGATAGCAGTTCCAGACAGGGGATCAAGGAATCGATTTATCGAGGATGAGCAGCGCATGTTGAACGAACTGATTGAAAAAAGGAAAAAGATCCTTGCCGAATCTGAACAGCACAAAAACCGGAGAAACGAGCTCAACGCCCTAGCCAGCAAGTATGCCAAAGACCGGAATACCTTAAACAACCAGACAAGGGAATTCGTTGAAGAGGCGCAGAAAAACAAGGACGAGAGGGACAAATTCAATAACGAAGTCCAGTCCTTGAAAGACATGAGAAACGACCTCAATGAAAAAGCAAACATTTTGTTCGACGAGATCGAGGCATTCAAAAAGGAACATGGCGGTATAAAGAACCGGGGGATCAAGGAACTCCAGAAACAGATCGAGCACCTCGAATTCCGCCAGCAGACTGAGGTCATCAGCACCGACAAGGAACGGGAGCTCATCGACAAGATCAAGCAGATGAAGTCTTCCGTGAAAGAACAGGAAGCCGAGCTTGAACAGAACAAGGAGATCAAGACCAAGATAACCTCTGCACGGGAATTCCGCAAAGAGGCATCGGATATCCATGCCAAAGTAACCGAAATGGCGGAACTCGCTCAGAAACATCACGATATGATGGTCGAATTCTACCGGAAAGCAGACAAATCACGTGAAGAGGCAGACGGACAGCACAAACAGTTTGTCGAGGCACAGGAGTCGGCAGATGCCGAACACAAATATTTCATCACCTGCCAGAAAGAACTCCGCGATTATGACAAGGTCATCTCCGGTCTCCGGAAGAAGACAAAGAAAGTCAAGGTGACCAAGGAACAGAAAGCAGTCAGAAAAGAAGCAGAGCACCTGTTCAAGATGTTCCGCTCCGGTGAGAAACTTACCACTGATGACATCCTGCTCCTCCAGCGTTCCAAACTGATTTAATTCCGCAATTATCTTTTTTTTCAGCCTTCACGGGCAATAATTTAATAGATTCAGCAGTAATTTCTATAATGATGGTAGAGGGAAGGACTCTTGTCCTCTCTGTGGATCGTGACGACGATATCGGGTTCAAGGCTTCGATAGAGAGTCCGGTTATTGGCAGGGAGGCGTGCCTCAATGCTGCGACGAGCCTTGGCCTTGCCGATCCTGAAGATTCCGATGTAAATGCAATATTTCAGGCAATCAAGACCTACGATGAACTGAAAGCCGCCGGAGAAGAGGTTGAAGTCGCGGTTGTTTCAGGCAATCACCTCCATATGATTGAGGGAGATCGGAGGATTGCTGAACACCTGGAGATCGTAATCAAAAAGACAGGGGTGACGAATTGTGTTGTTGTCGCAGACGGCGCCGAAGATGAATTTGTCATCCCTATCATCCAGTCGAAGTTACCGGTGTCGAGCATCAGGCGTGTGATCGTATCCCAGATCCCGAACCTCGAAGGCACCTATTATATTATCAAAAAACTTCTCAACGACCCTAAATTCTCGAGGATTATCCTCGTCCCGATCGGGCTTGCCCTGCTCCTGTATGCAGGTGCCAACATCTTTGGATATCCGCAAATCGCCACAATTACCGTCCTCGGCGTAATCGGGCTGTATTTATTATACCGGGGCATCGGGCTCGACGACTGGCTCAGGGGTTTTGTCAACGCTCTCCGGATATCCTTGAAACGGGCGAGATTTTCCTTTGTTACGTATAGTGCGGGGATATTGCTCCTTATCATCGGCATCGTGCTCGGGCTGATGAGCATCCTCGAACATTATACGTCAGACGGTTCATTCGGGCCGCTGTTGTATATTCTCACGTTTGTCTACGGGGCTGTGCTCTGGATCACGCTCGGCGGCGTAGTCGCGTCGATAGGAATCGTCGTAGACAATTTCTTCTACGAACGCGAAGGACTCGTCAGGGTCATTGTATTTCCATTCTTTATCAGTGCGATCGGCCTCATGGCCTACGGAGCAAGCACGTATGTGCTGAGTATCTCCAATATTACCGATTTCCCGTATACGACGGAAACAGCACTACGTTACATCTTCTACGGTATTCTCGGAGGATTAGCCTGTGCAATTGCGGGAGTGGCGGTCCAGCGGTATATCAACCGGAAAATCACCCAGAATCCCCAGGCCAACGGGACTGATGTCAGGGCCTGAATGGAACTCCTGGCGGCTGCCGTTCGCATACGTGGTTCCGGGTCCGACTCTGCCTGCATCCCGGAATTTCCGGATGCCTATCTGACAATTTTGAGCAAGGCAGGTGACATGGGATCTCCGGGCGTGAGATCGATTTATTGCATTTTCTTTTTTTATAACGACCATCCCGGAAAATCTGGAACTTACTTCCCCAATTCTTTGCAGAGCTGAGGAGGTTTGATGAGATGCAGAAATAGACCGGGAAAACCCCTCCCTTTCGTTCAAGGTTATCAGAAAAATTCATGGAGCCCGTGTTGATAATCATGCTATACGGCTGCCAGCGCGATCTTCTTACGGTACCGGTTATTTTTGCCCGGTACCGCTTATGCAGCTTTCTCAGGATTGCTGCAAACCTTTTCGGAAAAGGAAAAAAGATCAGATTAATTAATTCCAAATGCGATCCAATACACAGAAACAACCTTATACAGATGAGAAGAATCCTTCTCCTGGGTCCTGGAAGATTACATGATATCGGTACTTTTTGTCGATGACGAGCCTGCCCTGCTCGAAATAACCCGGCTATACCTCGAGAAAAGCGGCTCGATGACCGTCGAGACCTGCCGCTCCGCACTTGAAGCGCTGGGGATCCTGAAAAACAGGAAATTCGACGTGATCGTTTCTGATTACGAGATGCCTCTCATGGACGGGATCATGTTCCTGAAGATCCTCCGTGCCGAGAAAAACGATACGCCATTTTTGATTTTCACAGGAAAAGGCAGGGAACATGTCGTCATAGAAGCCCTTAACAACGGGGCTGATTTTTACCTCCAGAAGGGAGGAGACCCGAAGACTCAGTTTACCGAACTGACCCATATGATCGAACAGGCAGTTCAGCGTCGTGATGCTGAGGAGAATCTCAAGGCCTCGGAGAAACTTCTCGTCGAGATCATCAATTTCCTCCCTGATGCCACGTTTGCGATAGACAACGAAGGGCGTGTAATATCGTGGAACAAAGCGATGGAAGACTTGTCAGGAGTAAAATCCGAAGCCATGATGGGTAAGGGCGATTTTGAATATGCCATTCCCTTTTACGGCACAAGAAGGCCAATCCTTATCGATCTCATCATCGACAGCGACGAGGAGATAAGGAAACGCTATTATTCTATCATCAAGCGGGAAGGGGACGTCCTGATTGCCGAGACCGAGAAGGCACGTCCCCGCGGCAAGCCCTCAGTACTCTGGTCCAAGGCCACACCACTTTACAACCCCAAGGGCGAGCGGATCGGAGCTATCGAATCCATCAGGGACATCACCGAATTCCGGAGAGCAAAAAACGCAAGCGCAGAAGTGCGGGAAGAGGCCCCTGCGCCCGCACAGCAACCGGCAGTCATCGACAAAAATGCACCGGGTATCTTTGACCGCATGTTCGGGAAAACCAGTGGTGCATGGTACAAGAAGGGTGTGGACCTCTACTACAAACAGGGCAAATTCCAGGATGCCATCCACTGTTTCGACCGGGTGATCGAGACAGAGCCTGACCATGCCGGTGCATGGAATGGACGCGGTATCTGCCTCAAGGAACTAGGCCGGTATGAGGAAGCGATCCAGTGTTTCGATCGGGTCATCACTCTCTCTCCAAACGATGAAGAGGTTTACTATAACAAAGGAGAAGCCCTGGAGAAGCTGGGTAAAGCGCTCGGGGACATCAAACTCTTTGAGGAGGCGATCAAAGCGTTCGATATCGTCATTAATATGAACCCCCACCAGGTGTATGCATGGAATTACCGGGGGGTCTGTCTCAAGGAACTGGGAAGGTATGAAGATGCGAAAAAGTGTTTCGATCATGCACAGCTCCTCATCAGGAGAGGTCAGGCAAAAACAAACCGTTAGAACCATGAAGGCATGTCGTAACAAAGGCATGGCCGAATGCTATCCGGCACTCTGATTACAAATCACTACGATTATTTTCCCCTATTTCATGAAATTCAGACCATGATTGATTATTTATGAAACCTCACTACGCGGGGCAGGGATACATTTTAAAGGAAATACTGTCATATTCTTGACAGATCAATCATTCCGGTTACTTGGAGTTCTGATGCCTGTAACATTATCTGAACCGTCCGGAAAAAATAATGCCAGGCTTGCCATCATCGCTGTAATTACTCTCGGAGCGGTTATCGTAGATATTCTTGGCGAGCTCCATGGCGTCCCGGTATTTCCCCAGTTGTTGTTTTTCCTCCCCATCATTCTCGCTGCGTTCTGGTATCCCAAACAAGGGGTATTTTTTGCGGTCGGTATCGGTATCCTTCAACTGGTCCTCGTTGCCCAATACAATTTCCCTGACCTCGGGCCTCTCACGTATGCGACAGCAACGGCAAGCTTCTATGTTCTTGTCGCGGTCGGGGTTGTCATCTCGGCCCTTTCCGGTAATTTGAAGGAGCAGGAAACGCGTTATTACGCGATATTCGATCATTCCGAGGCCGGTATTATCCTCATTCATGAGAAAGACCGGCATTATCTCATCGATGAGATCAACAGGAGGGGTGCCGAACTCCTCGGATTCCTCTCCTGCGATCTTCGCGGCTGCGATCTCGAAAAGATCTGGACTGACGGCACCAGTTTCGAATTATTCAAAAAACAGGTTGACAAGGGGGTGAATTCTTCGGATGTCGAGGTTTCATTTACGACGAAGGCCGGTTCGGTTCTCCCTGTGCTGATCTCCGCGGCGCAATTCCCTGGTAACCGCATTGTCATCACATTCATGGATATTACTGCGCGAAAAAGGGCACACGAAGAGATCAGCCGCCGGAATGTCCAGCTTACCACGATTAACCAGATTATCGGCGTAACCTCAACGGCCACGAGCGTAGAAGATTTAATGAAACGGTCGTTCGAGAAGATCAGGGACCTGTTCCCGATCGATGCAGGGGCAATCTACCTGTTCGACCAGGACCGGCACCACCTCGAATCCAGGTTCGTTCATGGCTCCGAGCGAAGCCTCGTCGTACTCCAGGACCATGTCAATATGACGTCCGCACGTTTCGATTACGCGGTTGGATCCCGAAAACCTGACTATGGAATATTGACCGAAGGAGACGGGACACCGGTGGAACCGCAAAAGATGTATGCGGCCATCCCGGTCATGTGCCTGGACGAGGTGATCGGTGTGCTGTTCCTGGTCAGGCCGGACGACAGCCCGTTCGATGCTGATGACAAGGCAGTCCTCGAAGCCATCGGAAGAGAGGTGGGCTGTACCCTTCACAAACTGAAATTATCGGAAAGCCTCATCGACGCAAACAGGAAGGCCAATCTCTACCTCGACATCCTGGTACATGATATCAATAATGCCAATCTTGCCGCCCTGGGATACGGGGACCTGCTCCTTGAAATGACTTCCGGTCGATCGCAGGAGATGGCACAGAAAATGATCGAAGGGGTCCAGAAGAGCCGCGAAATAATAAGGAACCTGGAGACAATCCGCCATATCCAGGAGAGAAAAACCGAAATAAAACCGGTAAATCTCAATACGATCATATCGCAGGAAATACGGCATTTTCCGACCGCCAGAATCGAATACGATGGCATAGACGTGATGGTCCTTGCAGACGGCCTGTTGTCTGAAATCGTGACAAACCTGGTCGGAAACAGCGTAAAATTCGGCGGGCAGGACACCCACATCACGGTCAGGGTGCACAGATTACCCGATGGATATGTCGAAGTAGCCATTTCTGATACGGGTCCGGGAGTACCGGACGAGTTGAAGCCGGTAATATTCAACAGGTTCCAGATAGGCTCATCCCGGGGGAGCGGGAAAGGATTGGGCCTATATATCGCTAAAACTCTTATCGAACGTTATCAAGGTCGGATTTGGGTTGAAGACCGGGTCCCTGGAGATTATTCACAGGGTGCGGTCATCAAGTTCACGCTCCGTGAAAGTACGGGCCCCTAATCTGGCATTATTTACCTATTCTTGAGTTTCTCAGTCATTCTTATGCCGTCGCCCGACAGGAGGGTTTCACCCCCGTCCTGTCCTCCCCGGACAGGAAAGTCAAGGGACGAGTGGATGTGGATGTAAATTAAACCGGTACCTGTCATGCCCCCTATCCCAATCGGGGCCTCCACCAGCCTTGGGGCGGAGCCCTGGAGCATCAGACTGTCTCAAATTCACTAAAATCATCGGAAATGAAGGAACCATACTAATGAAGATCCCGTGAGGATATAAGATCATGACAAAACTGTATTATCGGCATTTCATTGGAAACCGGCTATTTATAAAGGTACATAGGTCCCTAACTTAAGAGAATCCTGTCATTTTTTTGAATTTCTCAGAACGGCGGGTGCAGGAGAAGGATGATCACGGGCTGGTGGATAATGTAAATAATCAGCGAATGTCTTCCGAGAAAACTAATAGCTTTTCCGGGATACATGGCTATTCTTTGAAGATTTGGGAATTGGGGAAGAGAAAAACCCCGGAGACCTCCGGGATACAATGTCTCGCCAAGAAAAATGCCGACAAGTACGACGCCGAACCAGGGAAAAACGGGAGTATAATCAACACTATAGAAGGATTCAGGGAAGATTCCAAGGGGGATAAGGAATGCGGGACCACGCACCTGCATGATCATAATGCCAACGGCAATGACAAACGCTCCCGCAAGCAGCGTCTTCTTCCCCCGGTGGAAGAGTACCGGGGAGAGGATGATTGAAAACCCGATCAAATGGAGGATCCCGAATACAATGAATCCATCTCCACCGAGATACCACCACGTGACCACGGTGATACCGGCCGCGATCGCCAGGATCATGAGACCGCGCTTAAAGAATTTCAGGTAAAAATCGCGTGTTGACAGGGTTTTTTCGGCGTGCGCACCGCTGATCGTGACAGAGATACCGACCAGCAAAAGGAACAATGACGCGGTCGCCACGGCGAAGTATTTCCAGAACCCTGATGTCACCGGGACCGGATAAAGCGAGAAGAACCACAGATCGAAGAGCAGGTGGTACACGACCATCATAACGACAGCAATTCCGCGTGCGAGATCGATCTCGATAAACCGCTTTCCGACGTGAGTATTTACCAACTATTTCACCCGGGTCCACCATAGGGGTCGCCAATTCCGGGATTTAACCGAAAAATCCAGGATATACCCAGTCTGAGGATCCCACACACTATGGGCGGTCAGTAACGAATTACATTTCGCAATCACCACAAAAACGAACATGGATGCTTTCAACCAGTTCCAGGTATCATCTGATCATCGCTCCAACCAGGGTTGAATTACAATGCGCCCAAGACCGGAGGAGTGGATTCCGATCACGAAAAGGAATGTTTAAAAACATGCGGGTAGGAGGTTTGAATAGTACGGCGCATCCGGCTACAGAACCCGGTGCGGGCGGGGTACGTATCAATGATCGAGGATCTCCTTGAAGGCAACAAAAGGTTCAGAGAAACAGAGTTCAATAGCCACATCGATTGCTACCAGAACCTGGCAAAAGGGCAAAATCCCAAGGTTTTATGGCTGGGCTGCTCGGATTCGAGGGTAAATCCGGAACGGCTTACCGGTGCCCGTCCCGGTATCCTGTTCATACAGAGGAATATCGGAAATATCGTACCGCTCCATGACTGGAATTTTGCAACAGTTCTTGAGTATGCAATCAATCACCTTACCATCACCGATATCGTAATTTGCGGGCATTCCGATTGCGGAGCGATCAAGGCCCTTGATAAGGAAACCGACGATAATTACATCCCGTTATGGCTTAACAACGCGATGGCTGCCAAAGAAAGGGTTGATTTGTGTGCGTCCGGACCGGTTCCGTCCGGGGATACCAGGGAACGCTCCAGGATGATCGAGGAGGAAAACGTGCGGCTCCAGATTGAACACTTAAAAACATATCCTATCGTCAAAACGACTTTAAAGGACGGAAAAATCGCCGTTCATGGCCTGTATTACGACCTGACGACCGGAACCCTGTCGAGAGTCACTTAACATTCCAGCCGGCGATCGATCTCCTTTTTTATCAGCGGAAGTGAAATCCGCCCAATAGGGACCACCTTTCCGTTAACGAGAATAAAGGGTAACGGAGGGTACGATTCTTCGATTGCGTGCCTGACATGTTCCGGGACCTCTTCATCTATCAGGGTCAGGACGAGCGAGACGCGGGTTCCATACAACCGGTCGATCACGGTTTTTAACGCATCGAATGCACAACACAGGGTCCCGGTGGGATAACAATCGGAGAGACCGCATGTCCTGTCTTCATCGCAGGGGAACGGGGAACACGACGAATCACGTAACCCGATGACCTCGACAGTAATCACATCCTGCATACATTACATTCGTGCCGGGGGCTATTAGAGGTACGCAAAAACCGGTTCCTGATACGCCCAGAATTTAGCAGGTTGCAGGACACAACCGATGAAAGACCGGGAGAAAAATCCGGACCTGTTTCCAGAAGATCCGGAGGCCCGGACCGAACCCGTTTTTTTCCGGAACGGCAGGATGACCCGGCCACGATTATTTGTTATAAAAATCTCTCAAACCGGTCTTTTGTCGCTTTGCAGACAGGGCAGAGGAGGGGGGGCTCGTCCCGGGCACAGAGGTACCCGCATACCCGGCACCGCCAGACAGGATATGCAAGAGACCCAATTCCTGGCGTTTTCACATCCACCTTTTTTCGTTCCCGGACACTCAATGGTGGTCTCCTCTCAGGAACCGGGCCCGGCACCTTTCCGTGCCTGAGAACGGCATCAGAGACATACAGGGCACAATAGCACGCACCGAAATCATTCAGATCAGGGTCACGGTAATCGCACGGACAAATGATATCCAGGTCATCCTGACGCGTACCGAGCGCGAGGCGGCAGGGGCAGGACGGGTACCCGAACCTCATTTCATTAAAAATAAGCCCTCGTACGAGTCCTTTTGTGAACGTAACATCGGTATTGAGATTATAACCGCCTTGCCGGGCTTCGCGGTCGAGCATCTCAAAACGGGCGTCCACTTCCTTATCGCTGATATCCCCGATTCCAGTCATCGTAATGCCGCCCTGATCTCGTCTTCCCGAAACCCGACTATAATCTTGTCGTTATTTATGATAATGGTTGGAAACGATCCGGCCGGATTGTATTTCTCGATGAGCCTGAGTGTACTCTTCAACTCCTCTTCAGGCAGGAGATCGACATAGACATAATCGAAAGCAATCCCGAGTTCTTTCAGCAGATTTTTAGTCTTCTGGCACCAGCCACAGGTCGACAGGGCAAACAGGAGCACCGTTCCGGCATCTCTTCCTTCTATATGTTCAGGTTTCATTACCGTCCTCAATCGTTTTGGTTTATGAAATAGGATTGATAAAAGGAGTATATAATTATTGACGTAGGCCGCCTTAAACGATTGAAATGGCTCAAACTCAAAATATAATGAAGGTGCAAGAATCTTTCCGGCCTGGTCCGGCGGTTCAGGTGAATTAACGGGGGACACAGGCCCCCAACCAACCCGGGCACTTCGATTCCGACCGGTCCTATCAGAAATCATTTACCATATAGGATAGGATACATGTAACAGAAGGAATCTGTCGATGACCGAGATAGGGACTGCAGCTAAACTTGGTAACACAGCTCTTGAAAATGCGATGCTTTCGCTCCAGGGTACATTCGAATATGAGGAGACCGCTTATCACCTGCCTGTTTCGTTCGCACTCACAGGCCGGCCGGTGCACGATGCCGAAGAGGCAAGAAAGGCATATGCCATCACCGGAAAAAACCCGCTTGTTGCAGCGGAGTGCATTGTTGCTTCCCACGTGAAGGCTTCAGGGAAAGAACCCGCACCCTATACCGGTTTTATCGGCGACGATGTTCTCAGGAAACTTGGTTATTCCCTCGTTGACGGCAGTATCCTCGGACTCGCATTCATGGTCGGCACACCGAAAAATCCCGATACGGCGGCCAGGGTATGTCGTGAACTGCAGGAAAAATATATGCTGACCTTTCTCGCAGGAGACGTCGTACCTTCATTATTGAAGGCACCGGTGAAACTGGGACTTGAATACCGTCTGGTGCCTCTCGGGTCCACACCGCTCCACGGCATCCATTTCATCGATATCCTTGCGAGGGTCGCCCTGATGTTCGGTGGCGTCGTCCCCGGAGACCCCGGAAGGCTCATCGCCTACGCTACCCAGCGGGCGAAAGCGATCGCGATTGTCTTCCCTGGCCTCGATGACGAAAGCATCGCCATGGTCGACACGTTCAGGGTCCTCGGCATCCCCATAATTACCCTTGATGGATACGAAGGCGGGGAATGGATCGGGTCCGACCCGCAGAATGCAGTTAAAGAGGGGATGGACAGGAAAGGGATCAAGGTTACGGTGACGGCAATACCGATCCCGATGTCCTGTTCTCCTGCATTCGAGGGCAAGAGCATCAGGAAAGAAGAGATGTACGTGGAGTTCGGCGGCGGGAGATCTCCTGCATTCGAACTTCTCAGGGTCAGGCCAGCCTCGGAGGTTACCGACGGTGCCGTCAAAGTGATCGGCCCGGAGATTGGCGATGTACGGGAAGGATCGGCTGTCCCCCTCGGTATCATCGTCGATGTCGCCGGAAAAACAATGAAAAAAGATTTCGAGCCCGTCCTCGAGCGAAGGATCCATAACTTTGTCAACTATGGCGAAGGGTCCTGGCATGTAGCGCAACGGGACCTGATATGGGTAAGGATATCAAAGGATGCCGTTAAATCCGGGGTAAAGATCGAGCATATCGGAAAACTGATCGCAGCCAAGTTCAGGATCGATTTCCCTGACCTGCTCGACGCCGTCCAGGTCACGATGATCACGGATGAAAAGGCAGTACTCGATGCGAGAAAAGAGGCTCAGGCAGTATATGACGAGAGGGACAGCAGGATCAGGGGGATGAAAGACAGCGATGTCGTGACATTTTATTCCTGCACCCTTTGCCAGACGTTCGCACCTAACCACGTCTGCATCATCACGCCTGAAAGACCTGCCTTATGCGGGGCTATCTCCTGGCTCGATGGAAAAATTGCCTACGAGATATCTCCTTCGGGTGCGAACCAGCCCGTCGACAAGGGCCCGGTCCTTGATAAGGAAACCGGCGAATTCGAAGGGGTAAATAAATTCGTGAAGAAAGCTTCCCACGGTGAGGTGGCACGATGCTCGCTCTACAGCATCATGGAACACCCGATGACCTGCTGCGGGTGCTTTGAGTGCATCGCCCTGATGCTCCCGGAGGTGAACGGGATTATGGTCGTCAACCGGGAATACAAAGGAGATACACCATCCGGGATGTCCTTCTCCACTCTTGCCGGAACTATTGGAGGTGGGGCACAGACACCGGGATTTGCGGGAATATCAAAAAATTATATCCTTTCCGACCGTTTTCTCCAGTCAGAGGGGGGCATCGAACGCCTGGTCTGGATGCCTTCGTTGTTAAAGGAGGAACTGAAAGATCGCCTGGTCGAGAAATTAACCAGGGCAGGGCTTGTAGGGTTTTTTGATAAAATTGCCGATGAGACCAAAGCGACGACGCTTGAAGAACTGATCGCATTCCTTGATGAAGTGCAGCACCCCGCCCTTGCGATGAAACCGCTTATCTGAGGTACATGACCATGGCCGATGAGACATTTGAATGGAGCGGGCGAATCGGGGAAATCACTCTCGGTGCAACACCAGCTGACGGAGGGACCAGGTCGGTAGCGTACCGGATCGGCGGCGAGAGCGACCTGCCGTTCCTTGGTATGGAATGCAGTAAGGGATCGATCCCGCTTATTGCTTTTGAACTATGTGACGATCCCTCATTCTGGTCGCCGATCATCACCGGTTATGTCGGGGACCTGGCCCATGACACACCTGCCTGGGCCAGAGAGGCAGAGGAGCACTACCACCCGGACCTGATCAGGTTATACCTTACCAGCACCAAAATCAGAGGGTTTAATGATTTTAATTCCATCGGGACTAGGATCAGGGAAGTCCTTGCCCGGACCACGCTCCCCCTCATCATCGAGGGCAGCAATGAACCGGCAATCGATTCTGAGGTATTCCAGCAGTGCGGTGAAGCAGGGGCCGGAGAACGCCTCCTTCTCGGGACCGCGGAGGCGGGCCACTACCGAAGTGTCGCGGCAGCGGCGATGGCGTACAACCATTCGGTGATAGCACAGTCTCCAATCGATATCAACCTGGCAAAACAATTGAATATACTTCTCAGGGAGATCGGCGTCCCCGCGGACCGGGTGATGATCGATCCTTATACAGGGACCCTGGGTTACGGCTTTGAATATTCCTATTCGGTCATGGAACGGATCAGGTTTGCAGCCCTCAAAGGCGATACCGACCTCGCCATGCCGATGATCTCCTCGGCTGCCGATTCTCTCACGGTGAAAGAGGTGCGTGAGGCCGACCCCCTGAAAAGAGATGAGATCGCGGTCAAATGGGAATTTTATGCCGCCCTGTCGGCGGCAATAGCTGGTGCCGCGATCGTCTGTGTCCGGCACCCAGCCACGATCCCGATGTTGAAAGAGGCATTCGGAGCCTTATGGACCGGGCGATCGATACAGGGGGATGAGTGACCATGGCGTTAAAAGCCCTTGACATCTATAAGCTGCTCCCGAAAAAGAACTGCAAGGAGTGTGGCGACCCCACCTGTCTCACCTTCGCCATGAAACTGGCAAGCGGCAAAGGCGATGTCGAAAAATGTCCCTATCTCGATGATAATGCAAAAAATATTCTCGGAGCATCAACCAGGCCTCCAATCCAGCTGGTCAGGGTCGGTGTTGGAGAGAAAAGACTTGCAATCGGCGAAGAATTCGTGTTATTCCGCCATGAGAAGACGTTTTATCACCCTCCCGGGATCATGTTCCTGGTCTCAGATCTCTGGCCCAGGGAACAGATCCAGGCAGTTACACGGAGAGTAGCGACAGAATCCCTCACCCGGGTAGGAACCGACCTTTCCTTCTCAGGTGTCGCAATTAAAAGCGAATCCGGCGACAAAACCGCATTTGGCGATGCAGTCCGGGCAGTAGAGGAGACAGGCACCCACCTCCCTGAGGTCCTTATGGCACCAGATCCCGAAATACAGGAAGCGGGCCTGGCAGTGTGTGGAAATTTCCGGCCTCTGATCTATACAGCAACACGCGGTACGTACAAAGCGATGTGTACCCTTGCCAAAAAATACGGGTGTCCCCTGGCGGTATCGGCGGGCACACCCGGAGAAGCCGGGGAATTGACGAACTTGTGTGCCGAAGAGGGGGTTCGCGGGCTCCTGATCGACCTGTCGCTGCCGTCCCTGAGCGATTACATCCCTGCAGCGACACTCGTCAGGCAAAAGGCGATCTGCAGATCCGCCCCTGAACTTGGTTACCCGATCTTCTTCGATGCAACACGGTATCAGCAACAGGATGCTGCGATCGTCCTCGGCATCGATAAATATGCGGGGATTATCGTGACAAGCGACCTCACACCCGGGTCTGCTGCAGCGGCCCTGACTCTCCGTCAGAATATCTACACCGACCCGCAGAAACCGATCCAGATGAACCCCGGTATGTATCCGGTCGGCGAACCGGGAAAGGATGCCCCGGTCCTCCTCACCGTGAATTTTTCCCTCACGTACTTCACGCTCCAGGGATACCTCGAGGCGACAAAAATCCCCTGTTACATGCTGATCGTCGATACCGAGGGTCTTTCGGTGCTGACAGCAGTCGCAGCCGGTAAGCTGAATGAAACACTTGTCAGGGAATCGATAAAAAAATTCGGCGTTGAAGAGCTTGTTACCCACCGTCGCCTCATCATCCCCGGGTATGCCTCACCGCTCTCGGGTAAAATCGAGGAGGAAACCGGCTGGAAAGTGCTGGTAGGACCCCGCGATGCCGCCGATATCGGGGATTTCCTGGTAAAGGAGTGGAAAGCCTGACATGGTGACCGTTACCTTCCTGCCCAGTTACCGTAAGATCGCCCTCGATAAGGGCAGCACCGTGCTGGAAGCTGTCCAGCGGGCGGGAATCAACATGAACGTTGTCTGCGGGGGGCAGGGGAAATGCGGGAAATGCGTTGTCTACATTAAGAACGGTTCGGTCTCGTTTGATCGGGAGAAATACGGAAAATTTTTTTCCGACCAGGAGCTCGAAAATGGCGCATGCCTCGCCTGCGTATCCTATATCGATGATGATCTCCATGTGCTGATACCGGAAAGTTCCCTGATCCAGGAACAGAAAATCCTGATAGAATCGCTTGGCGTTGAGACCGAATTCCAGCCGTCGGTGAGAAAATACTATGTTGAACTAAACCCCCCCACTCTCGAAGACCCCTCGGCTGACCTGACCAGACTCGTATGGGGAATCCAGAAAATCGGGGGACCCGTAGCCGATAAGATCTATACACCTCTTGATATCATCAGAAGGATGCCCCGGATCCTGAGGGACAGCGGGTGGAAAGTAACGGCAACCATCGCGCACGTGCCAGCCGGGTTCCGGATCATCGATCTCGAAAAGGGGGACACGTCAAAAAATCTCTATGGTGTGGCTGTCGATCTCGGGACGACGACAGTTGTTGCCTATATCAGGGATCTCACCGACGGTCACATCGTGGGGATCGCCTCGAATTACAACCGTCAGATCAGCTGCGGCGAAGATATTCTTTCGAGGGTCAATTATGCCCGGAAGCACGGGCTCCAGAAACTCCAGTCACTTGCTGCCGAGAGCACCAATCTCGCGATTACGGGAGCGGCCAACAATGCAGGAATCGACAGGGAGGATATTTACGAGGTAATCATCGCAGGCAATACGATTATGACCCACATACTTCTCGGGATCGACCCTGCCTACATGATCGAAGAGCCTTATGTCCCGGTCGTCAGACGCTATCTGACAACCGCCGCACCGCGTGTGGGAATCGGGGTTGCAGAAGATGCCGAAGTATTTTTCTTCCCAGCCGTGTCCGACTATATCGGCGGGGACATCGTTGCCGATATCCTTGCTTCAGGCATGGCTGAAAGGGACGAAATTTCGCTCCTTGTGGATATCGGCACTAATTTTGAGGTTGTCCTCGGGAACCGGGACTGGATGGTCTCCTGCGCAGGAGCTGCGGGTCCCGCACTCGAAGGCGGAGAGGTCCTGTTCGGTATGAGGGCAAATCCAGGGGCTATCGAGAGAATCACCGTCGACCCTGAAACCCTGGCACCCGACTATGCCACTATCAATAAGACAAAACCCGTCGGCATATGCGGTTCAGGTCTCATCGATCTGCTGGCAGGACTCCTGCGTGCCTGCGTCGTCGACAGGACGGGCAGGATCAACCTCGGCATCCAAAACCCGCGGATCAGGAAGGGGGAACATTTTCCTGAGTATGTGATCGCCTGGAAAGGCGAGACCGGCAATGCAAAAGATATCGTAATAACAGAGAATGATATCAAGAACCTGATCATGAGCAAGGCATCGGTCCTCGCTGCATGTATGACACTGATGAAACAGGCCGGCCTTGACAGGCAGGACATTGCAACGATTTATTTCTCGGGGGCGTTTGGGAATTACATTACGAAAGAGAACGCGATTATGATCGGGCTTGTGCCTGAAATCCCTGTTGAAAGGATAAAAAATATCGGGAACGGAGCGATCGAAGGTGCAGGCATGGCGCTGGTAAACCGGAAAAAGAGGAAGACCCTCGACGATATTGCCAAGAAGATCTCGTATATCGAATTGAATTCTGAACCATCGTTTATGGACGAATATACGGGGAGTTCATTCCTCCCCCATACCGACCTTTCCCTGTTTCCAGGGGTTGAAACAATGCTGAACGAGTGCAGGTTGCGGAAGAACCATGGAGATCAGGTATAATGGCTGTCTATCTGCCGCCGCCCCAGAGTCTTTCCACCGGCATCGGAAGCCTGCCTCATGCGAACCCTGAGGAGGCCTGCGATGCGGTGATCGGGGCATTTCCCGAATTCCCTTACGTGCCTCTCCTGCCCAACAGGGGCTTTTTGGAGAATATTGTCGTAACCGATTCAGAAGGGCTTCCCGGGCGGGTCATTACGGGAGAGAAGCTTACTGTCGACCGAGAACGAGACCTGGCTGCGGATATGGAACGCATTTATCTCGACTATATCGAGGGGAATTTTGCACCGTACTCGGTGAGCCCGACATATGCATCGGGATTCTATTCGTTCATCAGGCGATCGTTTCCTGCAGTATTTGGCGTCAAGTGCCAGGTTACAGGACCGGTAACGTTTGGGATGCAGGTCGTCGATGCCGATAAAAGGCCCCTGTATTACGACGCCCAGTTTGCCGATGTCCTTTCGAAATTGATTGCTCTCCGTGCCCGGTGGTACGAATTCGAATTAAAACAAGCAACAGGGGTTAAAAATACGCTCGTCATCCTGAACGAGCCTTACCTCGCTTCCCTCGGGTCCTCGGTGGTCCCGATCGATGTGGAGACCGTTAAATCGGGCTGGCAGGATATCGTTTCACTTGTCGAGGGCTGCGTTGGTATCCATTGCTGCAGCAATACCGACTGGGGGTTTCTTTTTTCTCTTGGTCCTGCAGTCCTTTCATTCGATGCTTACACGACGGCAAAGGAATTGCTCCTGTACCGCGACGATCTTCTCGGTTACCTGGAAAGCGGAGGTGTCGTTGCCTGGGGGATCGTCCCGGCCGACTGGAGGATATTCTCGAAGGAAAATGCCGATTCGCTTTACGAACGATACATGGCCATCAGAAACGACGTCTCTTCGTATATTCCCGAAAAGTTATTCGATGCACAGTCGCTTATCACACCAAGTTGTGGTATACGGTTCGCTGATGAAACCCAGTCGGTCGTAATTATGAAAACAGCAGCAGAGATCTCCCGCAGGGTCAGGAACCCGGACTCCTGTGGTACATGATCAACCAGTGAGATCAGGTCAGGGTGAAGAGATCATGACGTTTACTATCGCCGTCGCAGGGAAAGGCGGCACCGGGAAGACCACCATCAGCGCACTTCTTGTCCGGGCCCTGATCGGCGAGGGGCAAAGACCGGTCCTGGCGGTCGATGCGGATCCCAATGCCAATTTTCACGAAGCGCTGGGAGTTGAGGTGCGGGAAAGCCTTGGGGGGATGCGTGAAGAGGCGTTTACGAAGAGTATCCCTCCTGGAATGTCGAGGAGTGATTACATCAGGTACCGTTTCAGGCAGGTACTCGTCGAATCCGACGGTTTCGACCTGATTGCCATGGGACGCCCGGAAGGCACGGGATGTTACTGTTTTTCAAACGACCTCCTGCAGTCCTGCATGAGACTGCTTGAGAGGGATTACCGGTTTATTATTATCGATTCCGAAGCCGGAATGGAACATATCAGCAGAGGGACCATCGGGATCCCTGATGCCCTCCTGATCGTAAGCGACCCGGGCGCACGGGGTCTCAGGACTGCGAAGAGGATCCGGGATATTGCACTTTCCCTGGGACTGAAACGGGAGACCATGTACCTGGTGTTCAACCGTTTCCAGGGTGAAGTCGCCCCGATCGATGCCGGGCAGGAGACCCCGTTTGCCATCATTCCATTTGATCCAGCGATAGAAGAGGCCGATCTCGCCGCGACACCGGTCTCACGGATCCCGGAGCATAGCCCGGCACGCGAGGCAGTAAAAGAACTGGCAAGGAAGATGATCGGGCTTGCAGAAATAAAAAACCGGCAATGAGCAGGCCCGGTCCTTCAATTGAATTAAATTTTCAGTCCGTTTTTGGCTTTTCTCCGATATTTATGACATACCGGTATCCAAATCCATAAAACGGAGCAGGATAAAGAATTTATATGAATCTCCCGGCCCGGGAAGACTATCTCGAAGCGGTCCTCAGCGGCACCCTTGCCCTGGAAAGGTCTCCCACAGCAGTTGAGATAGGGACACTGCTGAAGGATCTAGCGCCGATTCCGGAAGGAGATCTCACTTTCCTGGCGCAGAATGGCGACATCGTCATCAATCCCGACGGCACTGTTGAGCTGACCACAAAAGGCAGGGTTGTTGCGGAACGCGTCCTCAAAAAACACCGGGTGCTCCAGTGCTTCTTTCACGAGATGCTCGGCATGGATGACCAGGTCGCATCGAACGAGGCCTGCGTCCTCGAACATAGTGTATCGGACAGCACGATCGAACGGATTACCGGCCTATGCGACAACCGCGCTCATCTTTGGAGTTCTTCGGAAAGAGATGGCACTCGGTACCCTGGTCGTCCTTGCCGGTACGCCCGATCTCTCAAGCGTTATGACCTTGGTACAGCTTTATATCTTCGCGATCATCAATACCCTGTTCGTGCCTTGTATTTCAACAATTGCGGTGCTCTATAAGCAAATAGGACTTAAAACGGTCTTTCTTGTCACAATTTTCACCGTGCTGCTTGGTATTTTCATCGGGTCGGTCATCCACCCGGGCTTTTACATGATGTGAAAAAGGATATTTCCTGATACGTCAGCCAGCCGGGTTCCCGCATTCTTCAGTCCACTGCGATTTTACGAAGATATATACCCTGACGGTTTCACGGCCATACTCCAAAGCCAGCGGCAACCGTGGTTAGACTGCGCAGGGATGGTGTAGCTACCTATGTCCAGAATAACCTTCCAACAAGCTATCTAAAGGGGGAAGGGTATGCAAGGGGTGAAACCCCTGATTGAAATGGGAAATGTCAGGCTATTAAAAAAATTTAGACATATAATCAGACGCTTCCGGGGCTCGTCCCGCCGCTGTGGCCACCCCGTGCGATCGGGAGTTAACCGTCGGGATTACGCGGTTTCCCGATCAACCCTCCCCTGTGAGTATCCTGACAGGTGCGAGACAGGGAGGGGTGGAACCCTCCTGTCTCTGTGACACGCCAAAATGAATTAGGAAATTCAACAGAACTAAAAAAAAATTACATTTTTGTTACCTTATCCATCCTCAGGACCTTTTTCGCTATAACGAACACCACGAGGGCGACGATAACGAAGTAGATCAGGTCGGACAGGAATGGTCCCCAGCCGAAGATAAACGGTCCGATCTGGACGGTCGCAGTGCGCCAGGCACCACCCGGAACGAACACCGTGATAATCGGCATGATGATATTGTCGACAAACGACTTGACAAGGGCGGTTGCTGCGACGCCGATAACGAAGGCAATGGCAAGTCCGATAATTTTGTACTCCTGGAGGAACTCCATAAATTCGGCGATAAAGCTCATATAATGTTCACATCCTATAGACGATAGAAAATGTTACGAACTGATAAAGCTATACGATCCAACTTTCGTAACCGAGATTCCGTCTTCCCTCCTTTTCCCTGTCTTCCAGTCCTCTGGTGGGAGAAGTGATCGGTAAGAAGTCAAAATAAACAGAATCGTCATAAAAAAGGCCATTATCGAATTTCGTTTCGCCAGTTACCGTGGAATACCTTCGGACGGATATCCGGAACGTGCAGGAGCATATGCCAGGTTTATGTTTTTAGCCAAAAACCGAACTCTTTCGCATTATCCAAGGGAGATTTCTCTCCCATCCCTTTTGAATTGGCCAGGATGCCGCCTGTTCCCCGGCTTACCACAATATTTAGGTATGCTATCATACTATACTCAATCTGGTTTTTTATATGCGGGAGGAAGTCGGGAGAGAGATCGAAAAACTGGCAATGCTTGCACGGACACGTAATGCGAGGTTACATATCATTTCAACAGAGGACATTGTCGTTGCTGACTGGGTTCGTTTCAAATGTCGGTTCGGTTGCAAAGGTTTTGGAAAACACCTTGGCTGCCCGCCCTATTCCCCTTCGGTCGAAGAGACGAAAAGGATGGTCGGTGAATACGATACGGGTGTCCTGGTCAGGTTCGACGGGATTCCCGGGCACGAAGATCTCACACCCGAAAAAATCCCTGATGATTTTCACCCGTTCTTTGCCGACCTCATCAGGTGGGTAAATGGTACAATCCACTTCCTTGAGAAAACCGCCTTCTATGATGGTTTTTACAAGGCATTCGGATTCGGTGCATATCCCTGCATATATTGTGAACACCTGCATTGTGTTGCCGAAGAACAACCGGGAATCGTGGACGAGAGCGTACGCAGGCTCTGCAGGCATATGGACCTTGTACGGCCGTCGATGGAGGCAGCGGGAATGGATGTCTTCCAGACTGCAAAAAACGTAGGATGGGAGTTAGCGACAATTCCCTGTAAGAACCTTGAATATGGAAAAATCGAGCACGGGAATATCACCTCGGTCGGCCTCGTAATGATCGAGTAGCGGGACGTTTGGCGGGACCTTCTTCACCGGCAGATGCAGAAGTGCATCCGCCATGCTCCATTTCGATTCACCTCGTCTTCTTTTTCATTGTGCCCGGGGATGAGGCCGGGCGATGAGACAGGGGGATCGCCCGTACCAAAATTGCCGGTTCAATCGATCACCCTAATCCGGATGATGCATGTAATACCTGGTTAACGGATTTTTTTCTTTCCATGTTTGGTAACCAGAAATCGTTTTACCCTGCCGGCCTGGTTATAGCACCAGAGACCACCCCTGATGACCCGGACTTTAATCCCCATACTGTGGCCTTCGAGCTCGCTGGAGACTTCTCCAAGCCTCGAGGGGATGTCGATTTGCTGGGGGCAGATCCCGCTGCATTTTCCACATTTCCGACACAGACCTGCGTGCGAGCGTTCTCCGATGATACCTCCAACCCTGAAGAGGTACTGGAACCGTGCGTTCCCGCTACCCGGGAACAGGGCTACATGATTATAAGCGGCAAAGCATTCGGGAATGTTCACACCGGCAGGGCACGGCATGCAATACCGGCAGCCTGTGCACGGGACCCTCATCAGCCTGACATAAGCCTGCCGTGCCTGTTCAATGACTGCCCGTTCCTCATCGGTCAACGATCCGGGCAGGGCGGTACCGGCAATCCTGATATTCTCTTCGATGTGGCGCTCATCGTTCATCCCGGAAAGGACGACCGTCACCTCGGGGTGGTCCCACACCCACAGGAACGCCCACTCTGCAGGGCTCCTGCGGGCTGATGCCCTGTCCCAGACCTTCTGCACATCGGGCGGAACCGGAGATGCAAGGTTCCCGCCCCTTAACGGTTCCATCACCATCACAGCCAGTCGCCGGGAAGCTGCATAGCGGAGTCCTTCTGTCCCGGCCTGGTTGGTCTCGTCAAGGTAATTGTATTGGATCTGGCAGAACTGCCAGTCATACGCGTCGACAATTTCCTTGAATGACGGCAGGTCGCCATGGAAGGAAAATCCCGCATTCCTGATCCTTCCGTCCTTCTTTGCGGAGTCCAGGAATTCCAAAACACCCAGGTCCTTAAGCCGTTTCCAGGCGCTGCCGGTAAGACTGTGGAGCAGGTAATAGTCGATATGGTCTGTCGCGAGCGTGGCCAGCTGGCCGGCAAGGATCGCATCCATATCGCTCCGTTTCCTGACCGACCAGGGGGGGAGTTTCGTTGCGATCCTGACCTTTTCACGGTACCCGCCAGAAAGGGCCTTTGCCAGAAGGGGTTCGCTCTTTCCCATGTGGTAGACAGGAGCTGTATCGAGATAGTTGACACCCCGGTCTATGGCATACCTGATCTGCCGGATTACCCTCTCCTCGTCAATTCCTCCAAGCGTTCCCGAAGGGAACCGCATGCACCCAAATCCGAGGATGGATAACTTGTCATTTGTTTTTGGGACGGTCCTGTAGAGCATGATTAGTCGTATGGTTTTGGTACGATCTCTGATAGCATTATAGGTGTTATCGCATATGGTGGTTCCTGGACTTCAGAGTCTTTGAAAGCCGGAAATGGTTTTCGTGATAGAGGAATTCCCGGTTCTGGGGTCCTGTGCCGGAACCGAAATAATAAAAATCGTTTTTAAACAATATACTGTAATGACCGAAGGGAAAAAATGTAAAATAGTTATTTTCGGAGCGTTTGGCGCGGGAAAGTCCACCCTGATAAAGAGCATCGACCCGGAATCGAGACACGTGGAGGCCGGTTGCCCGGGGGGGACGACGACGGTTGCACTCGATTACGGCCGGGTACAGGTGAACGGGATTTGTATCCATCTTTTTGGCACACCAGGGCAGGAACGGTTCGAGTTCGCCCGTGAAATTATCGCAAAGGGGATGGACGGTGCGATCCTCCTCGTGGATGCGACCAGCGAGCCGGATGATGTGACCCGTCACCTCTTTGATTCTCTTTCATCCGCGAAGATTCCCCTGGCAATTTTTCTGAACAAGTGTGAGAATGTCGGGGCAAACCCTGAATTACTGGAAAAACAGTTCGAAGCATTTCCGGTCTGGAAGATATCGGCCCTGGACAGGAAACAATCCCTTCGCGCACTGGGTAATTTTGTGGGTTCTATCCTTTCGTTTGACCATGGAGGAGCCTATAACTCTTCGGGACATACGTAGCCATCAATACGCAGATCTCAACAATTTGTCTGCCTTTCAGGTTTAGTTTAAAAAAAAGAAATTATACTCTTTTTTACTCTGGTCCGTTCAGGCAAACATCGCACCATAGGTGCTCGTCATCCTCTGGCGGTCGAAATCCATTCCGACTTTTTCGATGGCCGCGAGGAAATCATCGTGGGTAACCGATTCATGCTCCTTCCTGATCGCGAACATCCCGGATTCCATAACAATCGCCCTGAGATCGGCCCCGTTCTTTCCATCGGTAAGACGTGCGACATCGATCAGGTCGACCGACTCGTCGAGGTTCATGCCCCTGCTGTGTACTTTGAGAATTGCGAGCCTTCCGGTCTCTTCAGGTAATGGGATCTCGATGATACGATCGAACCGGCCGGGCCGGAGCAGGGCCCGATCGAGGATATCGATCCGGTTCGTCGCACCGATGATCTTTACATCGCCCCGTCTCTCGAAACCGTCCATCCCGGCGAGGAGCTGCATGAGCGTCCGCTGGACCTCCCGGTCTCCCGACGTTGTGGCTTCCGTGCGCGATGCTCCGATGGCGTCGATTTCATCGATGAAGATAATCGTCGGCGACTTCTGACGTGCCAGCTCGAACAGTTCCCTGACGAGCCGTGCCCCTTCACCGATATATTTCTGTACGAGTTCTGACCCCACGACCCTGAGAAAATGGGCATTGGTCTCATGTGCGACCGCACGGGCGAGGAGCGTCTTTCCGGTTCCAGGCGGACCATGCAGGAGGACTCCCTTAGGTGGCTCAATCCCGATTTTTTCAAACAGTTCAGGTTTCTTCAGGGGCAGCTCGACTGCTTCTTTGATCTCGGTGATCTGCGGTTCAAGACCTCCAATATCAGCATAGCTCTCGGTAGGGCTCTCCATAATCTCCATGCCATATACCTGCGAGTCGAAACTGCTCGGAAGGACTTCGACAACCGCGAGCGACTGCTGGTTGAGGGTGCACCTGACCCCGGGTTTCAGTTTGTCCTGCTCGATACAGAGCGAACTCCTGACCAGGAACCTCGGTCCGGCACTGCTCCGGACGATGACCCGGTTGGTATCGATGACATCGGTTACCGTGCCCACGACAAGCGGCGGGCTCCGGAGCTGCTCGATCTCGCTCTTTAACTTCCGGACCTCCCGTTCGTACCGGATCTTCTGTGTTTCGATATATCGTTTATCAGATTCAATCTGACGTAACTGCTCTCGTAACTCCAGGTTCCGTGTTTCCATACTTGTAACCCGTTCGAGCAGGTATCGGTACAGTTCTTCAGGATTTTGTGGTTCTTGTGGTTGGCGGGCAGACTCTGCCATCTCGTGCCTCAAATAGGTATATAGGGAAAAATGACTATAAAGATGTTTGCGACTATGCAGTGCGAATTATGTGGTGCAAAGGCACGGGTTCTG
>DATJQJ010000018.1:0-23208 GCA_035505975.1 Methanoregulaceae archaeon | reverse complement strand
ATCCCCACGAGGTAATATAGCAAGTGATTGACATGGCGATACAGGAAGGAGATTTTGTAAAATTACACTATACAGGGACGGTCGACGGCCGTATTTTTGACACCACCGACGAGGAAAAAGCAAAGTCAGAGGATATCTATAATGCCCAGGCACTGTACGGTCCCGTTGTAATCCGCGTGGGCAGCCACCATGTTATCGTCGGGCTCGATGAGGCCCTGTCCGGAAAAGAAGAGGGTTCGGAAGACGAAATAGATGTCCCGCCGGAAAAGGCCTTTGGAGAACGAGACCCGGATAAGGTAGAATCGTTCCAGAAGAGCAGCTTCAAAGAAAAGCCTGCAAAGGGAATGACGGTGAAGCTCGAAGACAAGGGCGAGGGAGTTGTGGTCGACATCATCGGCAACCGGGTTATCGTCGATTTCAACCATCCCTTTGCCGGGAAGACCCTTCATTATTCGTATAAGATAGAATCGAAGGTTGAAGATCTTGTAGAGGAAGTAAAGGGGCTTATTCACCTGTATGCGGGCCGTGACATGGATGTCTCGTTTGACGGCGGCACGGTAACAATAATCCTCCCGCCCGGGATTAATTACGACCGGCGTTGGGTACTGTGGCGAAGCAGGATCATCCATGAATCGTTTGAATATATCCCCGATATCAACGAAATAACGCTTGTGGAAACATTCAAGCGGCCTGAGAAGAAGGACGAAGGCGAGGAATGACCAGGCCCCTCGGCCAGAATATCTGCTAATCTTTCTTTTTTTTATCTGGGAGAAGTGTTTCAGCTGCTTTCTGCGACTTTTCCAAGCTTTTTGATCACTAATTCGACCTGCCTGACGGCCGTCCCTAAGTACTTGTCAGGATCAAGGAGATCTGCTATCTCACGAGATTTTAGCAGGGCCATCACCGCCGGGTCAAGAGAAAGCACCTCTGAAAGAGGCTGTCTCGTTTCCAAAGCTTTCATGCTTGCGACCCTCACGCGTTCGTGGGCGTCCTGCCGGTCCATCCCTTTCCTGGTCAGTTCGATCATCACTGATTCGGCCATGTTGATCCCATGCAACAGGTCCAGGTTTTCCCTGATGCGTTCCCTGTTTATGGTCAGCCCCTCAAGTACCCTGGTCATGACAACCAGGACGTGATCGGCAAGGATCGAGGCTTCCGGGAATATCACTCGTTCGCAGGACGAGTTTGTCAGGTCCCGTTCATCCCAGAGCGTATTGTTCTGCAGGGCAGGTTCTACGGAAGAACGGATTACCCTCGCAAGGCCGCAGACCTGCTCGCTTTTAATCGGGTTCCTCTTATGCGGCATCGTGCTCGAACCGACCTGGTTTTTCCCGAATGCCTCCTCGACTTCCCCGATTTCAGTCCTCTGGAGGGATCTTAACTCAATCCCGATCTTATCGAGGGTAGTTGCGACGTTTGCCAGGTACATGAAGTATTCGGCGTAACGGTCGCGGGCTACCACCTGGTTCGAGACGTCGACGTGAGCAAGTCCAAGAAGCGTCATCATGGTCTCCTGGACCTCAATCCCATGCTCGCCAAGGGATGCCTGGGTGCCGACCGCGCCGGTCATCTGTCCGACCGCAACCCTCGGCCTGAGTTCTCGCAGCCGCTCCAGATGCCTTCCGGTTTCACTTGCCCAAATAGCGAAACGGAGACCATAAGTTGTCGGGACGCCGATCTGTCCATGGGTCCTCCCTGCGCATACCAGGCCTTTTGTCTCATCGCTCTTTTTCAGGAGAACCCTGAGAAGGGCTGTTAATTTCTGTTCGATCAGGTCGAGTGATTGTTTCAGCTGAAGACCGGTGGCAGTATCGAGCATATCGTTCGATGTTGCGCCATAGTGGATGAAACGGCCCGATTCGCCGCAGACTTCGGCCACGGCTTTCACCATCGCCATCATGTCGTGGTTGATCTCATTTTCAATGACCTTCGCGCGTTCGAGGGCAGCAAGTCCTGCACGTTTCTTGATCTCGTCTGCGGCAGGCTTCGGAATGAGCCCGTGTGCTGCTTCTGCGCTGGCGAGCGCAATTTCGGCGGAAATAATGCAGGAAAAACGATTTTCCTCACTCCATACGTGACGCATCTCCGGGGTCCCGTAACGTTGTTCTATCGGATGTACGGCCATCTTGCCAGATCCACTCCTGCTAATCTAAAGCATTGCAACACCTATAATAGTTAATGGATCGCCTCGATGAATGGTTTCCGTACCCAGATTACCGCCCGGGCCAGCGGAAAATGCTCGAACTGGTGGGCAGCCACGCGAAATCCGGCGGTATCGTGATGATCGACGCGCCGACCGGGAGCGGCAAATCAAGTGTTGTTGCAGCAATGCTTGCAGAAAAAGGAGACAGGAAAGTAGTCGTTGCCGTCCGGACGATCAGCCAGCTGGCAACATTCATCAGGGAATTGTCGCTCGTTAGGGCAAAAAAACCGTCAATGAAATTCTCATTCCTTATCGGAAAATCGAATTTGTGTCCTCTTGCGGGTGAGGGTGACGTATATCGCCGTTGTGAGGGTGTTAAAGGTCTGTCGACAACGCTCATGCGGGAGCGTGCCGAGCAGGGCTCTCTCGTGCCTTCATCCGATCCGGTGATAAGGAAACAGATCGCAAAAACGGACCGGGAACATCCGGTAATCTGCCCGTATTTTATCAGGAGCAGGATTTTCGTGAAAGCCGAAGGCGGGGCGCTCAGGATGGTCCCGTCGCCTGAGCTCCGCTCCCGGGCCGAAAGAGCGATTGGAACGGGTATTCAGCCACGGCAGGTCAGCGAATTCTGTGGGGATATCTGCCCCTACGAGACACTCCTCCATGCAGCCCAGAAAGCCGATGTAATCATCCTGAATTATTATCATCTGTTCGACGACGCAGTCCGCGAACAGCTGTACCAGTCTGTCGGGATAGAACCCGGGGACGTAATACTCCTCATCGATGAGGCCCATAACTGCGGCGACGTGCTCCTGGACGTACAGTCAGTCAGTCTTGAAGAGGAGATGCTCGCGCAGGCATCTCACGAACTCCTGCAACTCAAAAAGACCCTTAAGGGTGTCGAGGCCGTAAGGCATCTGCTCCCGAGAATTAACGATTTTATGGAAGGACTCAAGAATTCGCTTGAGAATGAGGACTGGTTCGATCCGGCCATTTTTGAACGGATTATTTTAAAGAGCTCATTGTACCGGTCTCTCTCTGAAATTGTTGAAGAACTGATGGTTATCAGCGAAAAGATCAGGGAAAGTAATATACGTGCAGGCGAGTTCAGGGAGACCGCTATCGAAAGGTTGACGGCATTTATGCTGCGTCTTGAACAATCGGCGTCGGATTCGTCCTACCTGACGATATATCGGAAAGATGAGTCGTCCATCATCCTTGAAGTCCGGAGCATCGATCCTGGTTCCAAACTAAGGGATCTTGCACAGTCGCACCATAGCTGTACGCTGATATCGGGGACACTCTCCCCGATATCCAGCTACAAAAAATACTATTTTGGCGACGCGAGCGTTGCAACATGTTCGCTTCCAAATTCATTCCCAAAAGAGAACCGTAAGCTGATCTGCAGCAGGGATATTACAACCGCTTTTCGGAAACGACAGGATGCTGCGAATACGCAAAAAATTGTCGGGTATATCTCTGCATTCACCCAGATCCCCGGCAATCTTGCAGTATATTTCCCATCATACCAGATCCTCGAACAGTTCGCGGCAGAAACGGCACCCCTTATCAGGAAGAAGACCGTGTTCATAGAGCCAAAAGACAGCCGTGATGCCGGGAACGCATTAAAGGAGTTTCTGGCCCTTCCCGAAAGAAAAAAATCCGGAGTGCTGTTTGCCGTTTGCGGTGGCAAATGGAGCGAAGGTCTTGATTACCGGGGTGAAATGCTATCCGGTGCCATGGTCATAGGGCTGCCGCTCGCCCCCTTCAACCGCCCGAGAAGAATGATGATCGATTATTTTAAGTACAAATTCGGGGAAGAGGGTGAATTTATCTGCTATACGCTCCCCGCAATCAATAAGGCGGAACAGGCACTGGGGAGGGTATTGAGAACCCCTAAAGACCGCGGGTTCCTGGTGTTCGGCGAAGAGAGGTTTCTTGAAAACAGAGTCCTGAACGGGCTCCCCTCATGGATCAGAGAGGAACTTGTCGGTGTCGACCTGCCGACCTTTAAAGAAATGGTGAGCTTATGGAAGTGATGAGCGGTTCATGCAGGCTTGGTCTATGGTTCGTCCATGTCTGGTGGTCGGGTGATTGTGTCCACCGGGTTATATTCTCAAAGACGGGTATCCCCGGGGATGTCCCTCTCCCTGTCAGGAGGTATTGCCTCGGGGCCGAAGAGCACTTTGCCACCTTGAAGAGTATTTCCGTTTCAGATCCAACCATTTATGGCTCAATATACCGGGCGGTATCAGAGATCCCGTTCGGGACTACGCAAACGTACGGGGAAATCGGCAAGAGCGTCGGGACGTCGCCGCGGGTTGTCGGTCAGGCAATGAGGAGGAATCCGACTCCCATCATCGTCCCTTGTCACCGCGTGGTAGCAAAAAAGGGAATGGGCGGGTTTTCGCCCTCCCCGGAAATCAAAATTCTTCTGCTCGATCTTGAGAGAAAAGCCGTAAACAGGCGGCGAACCTCTAAAGCTGCATAATATTCTTTATGAAAGTCAGCCTGTACTGGCGAGGTTAAACAAATCTTACGAACAAATGGATTATTAATCGGACACTCCTATATAACAGAGGCAAATTAATGAAATACCAATAGATTTGAGAATATTCCGGAGATTTTTGCCTTTGATCCCTGACCCGTTCGGGTCATCAGTGTTCGGGCAATAATTCCCCATGACCAGGTATCATCCACGGTGAAAATGAAAACGGCTATCATTCTTGTCGGAGGAGAGGCTAAAAGAGCCCAGGGGCGCGAGAAATACTTCTTTGTCCACGACGGAAAGACTTTTATCGAGCGGCTTCTAGAGACCCTCTCCCCGGCCGTCGATGAAATTATCCTTGTTGCGAGGGATCCCCGCCAGTGCGAACGCTTTTCCCGGTTCAGTGAGGTGATCTGTGTCCATGATATCAGAAAAGGACTTGGCCCGATCGGAGGGATTCATGCCGGGGTAATTGCGGCGAAAGGAGATTCACTTTTTATTTCCGGATGCGATATGCCTCTCGTGAACCGGGACATCGTCGTATACCTCTTTTCGCTCCTGGACGGATACGACGCAGTCATCCCTGCGTGGGATACGGTTATGTTCGAACCCCTCCACGCCGTATACCGAAAGGCTGCCCTTCTCCGGTATCTCGATTCACACGAGTCGCTTTCCCTTCGTGACATGATCAGGAGCCTCAACGCACGGTTTGTCGGAGTCGAGAATTTAAAAAAATACGACCCCTGTCTGACCACTTTTGTTAATATCAATAAACTGGAAGACCTCAATTCGATAAACGGAGATGTGCCCGGTAATTGAAAGGTTCGCCGGCGCATGAACGGTTTCAACCCATTGCCGTGTTCTTCATCCTTAATAAGTAAGTGAGATGTCTTGCCGGTTTTATTCATGTTGTTTCAATGTGGGAAGTGCAACGGTGAGTTTAACCGCAAAATTAATCTTGTCCTCTTTTGGATTCTCTTGTAAACAAAACTAAAAATCCGTCTTTGGTATCGAAGGATCGTGCCTCTGAATAGACGGCGCTTTTCTGATTGAATCCGATTCTTTTACCTTAATCAGAATTGCACATCGATTTTGATCAGAAAAATTCAGGGAGAAACGAAAGCCCGTCGATTCAAATAACACGGCATATAATGAGCCTAGTCCAGTCTTTTGAATACCCCTCGTTTAGCCTTTTTAATATGGCATTCGGGACACTCCCATGTGTCGGGAAGTTTCTCAAACGGTGTGCCCGGCGGAATTTTTCCTTTCGGGTCCCCTTTTGACGGGTCGTAGATATAGGCACATTCAAGGCAGATATACCTGCACATCGTCCTGGTCTCGCTCATGCATTCCTACTTTAATTTAACCCTTTAAAACGATTTACATCGTTCGATCCGAATTTTTTTTACTATTTAATTGGCCTGATCCAGTTTCCAGGTCACCGCGATCTTCCCGGCCCTGGTGAAACAACCGAACCTGTCCGGGACATCAGGACCAACAGATAGGCCCATACGAATATTGATATATCGAAATTTGAATATACCAATGCAGGAAGCGGTGGAAATTTCTGAAGGCGAAAAGAAGAGTTGGAGCAAAAAAGAAGACCTTCTCAATAAATCCGACGAGCTGGCATTAAAGGCCGATCTGCTTGCTTTTGAAAGCAGGTACGAGGAAGCAGACAAGTACTATGCGAAGGCCCTGGAGATCAATCCAGGGAATGCCAATTTATGGGCTTTTCGGGGAATAAATCTGAGCGGCGGGCTCAACCGTGATGAAGATGCGCGGCGTGCCTGGGACCAGGCGAAGAAACTTGATCCTGATCTCGCAAAAGCAATGGAAATCCCGAAACTAGAAGATGAAGGCGAGGTCCAATACAGCGGACCGGTTAAATGCGGTATGCCCGACAGCGTAAGAGAGAAGATCATGCAGATGATGAAAAAACAAAAATTCGAACTTGATAACCTTAAATAATTTTACCAGCGTGCCTGTTCCAGGAGATCAATGGAGACGCCAAAAATGGCTGTTTTCAGTTAAGAACGTCCCACAATGTTCTGGACGACCGGATCGAAAATGAAAAAAACGGGTGGCTTTCCGTTCCCTTCGTCGAATCCGGGAAAGGATGATTTTTAAGTTCAGACCTTGAACCTGGCCATCTCGTTTGAGACTCTCGTCGCGATCTCATTTACCTGCTCTACGACTTTGTTGACTTCCTGGATCGAAGCCGAAGCCTCTTCGGTTATGGCCGCCACATTGCTTGCTTCTTTTGAAACGCCATCGATGAGTCCTGAGACTTCGATGACGCTCGCACTGACTTCTTCGACACTGGCAGCCTGCTGTTCGGCGGCCCGCGACACTTCCTGGGTACTGCCTGAGATTTTTCCGACCGAATCGACAATGCCATTAAAGGAATTCAAAGCCTCTGCGACATCTTTCCCACCCTGCTGCACCTGTTGGGATGCAATGCCAACGGCTTCCGCTGATTTCTGGGATTTCTGCTGGAGGTCTCCGATCATGGTGGCAATATTTTCTGCCGAGCCACGCGACTCCTGGGCAAGGGACTTAACTTCTGCGGCAACAACCGCGAACCCTCTTCCCGCCTCCCCTGCACGGGCTGCCTCGATTGCGGCATTGAGCGCGAGCAGGTTCGTCTGGTTGGCAAGGTCCCTGATTACCTCGACGATTTTACCTATCTCATTCATTTTTGCGTTGATTTCGCCGATATTGTCGTCAACGACCTTGGCAGATTCGCCTATTTTAATCATACTCTGATCGGCTTTTTGGGCAAGTTTCGCTCCTTCCTTTGAGAGTAAATCCGTATTCTTTGCGAGGTCTGCAACAGACTCCATGGAAGACGCTACTTCTTCGACAGATGCCGAGAGATCTCCCATCACCCGCGAGACCTGGTCCATGCCCTGGGCCCCGTTTATCGCGATGTTATTGACTTTCTGAGAATTATGGGCAATCTGTTCTGCACCTGAAGCAATTTCCTGAAGGCTCGCCTGAGCCTGCCCGGCAGCTTCCGTGAGATCAGCGACCTGCTCATTGATCAGTGAGACCGCCTTGGAGACCTGGATACCGATATTGTTCAGGGCATTTTTGAAGTCGATAAAATCTCCTGCAACAACAAGTTTCTCATTGAACCTCACTGAGAAATCGGAATTTGCGTACATATCGGAAACCCTTATCGCTTCGTTGACCGGTTTTATCACGGCATCGAGGGTGGCATTCACTCCCTGGACAATCTTTGCAAAATCCCCTTTATGCCTGCTGGTATCAGCCCTTGTCTGCAGAAGGCCGTCCACTGCTGCCCGGGTCAGCATATCGGCATCATTGATAAGACTCGTAAAGGCATCCCTGACCTGCTGGAGATTATTGTTTATCTCATTGTAGTTTTCCCAGGTCTCTCTGTTATTCTCGGTCACCGGTGGGATGTCCATGCTCATGTTCAGGTCACCCCGGGCGAGAAGCGTGAGGTTTTCGGCAAGGATCGAGAGGTACGAGCTGGTAAAATCTGCGAGCTCTTTTTTGGCGGCATCCTGTTTGACTCTCTCGGTGTTGTCCCCGTACACTGCCATCAGGCTGACAATATCGCCATGCTTATCAAGGAGAGGGATCGTGTGCTGTTCCAGATAATAAATTCCCGTCGGGAACTCGACCTTGATGTCGCCGCTCACCCCCTTTTTGGTATCGAGCGCTTCGCGGACACCCTTACCACTCTTTTCGAGGACCCTGAAATCCCGCAGGTTCATTTTCTGGAGCTGTGCTTCAGAATAACCGCTTATCAGGAGGAATGCTTCGTTGGCCAGCTTTACATCCATATTTTTTTTGGTAATGAGGAGCGGCTGAGGGTTCTGCATGATCATCGTAAAAGACAGCTGGCGTTGCTTTTCGACTTCCTCTTGCGTCCGTTTCCTGACAGTGTAATCCTCAATTTCCCGTTTTACTGCCGGGACCAGGCGGGAATAATTGCCCTTGATAATAAAATCATGGGCGCCGGCTTTCATAGCGTCAACCGCAACATCCTCTCCGACGACTCCTGAAAGAATGATAAATGGTATGTCGATTTTTAATTCTTTTACCAGTTGCAGCGCGGCCATTGCACCGAAATTTGGTATCGAATAATCGCACAGGATAATATCCCAGGTCTCTTTTGTCAGTGCGTCTCGCATATCGTGGGCGGTATCGACCCTCCTGTGATGCACCAGGAGACCCCCCTTGGTCAGTTCAAAGACGAGCAGGGTTGCATCATCCTGAGAATCTTCAACAATAAGTGCCCTTATTTCATCAGTCATATTTTCACCTTCCCTTTTCATGGGATGAATCTGTTAGCAATTCATCAATTTTTGTATACGTAAGCTGTGGTTATTTCATAGTTGATTATTCTTCCCATAATTCCGGGAATTCACGTCAGCTGCCAAGAGAAAAATAGACAGAGGTTCCCAGTCCTGGTTTGCTCTCGGCGAAAATTTCACCGCCATGACGCTGGATAATTTTTTTCGTCGTAGCCAGGCCGATTCCGATGCCGGGGAACTCGGATTCTGTGTGATACCGGCAGAACGGCATGAACAGGTTCTCTGCCCGGCTGCTGTCGAAACCTGCTCCATTGTCCCTTATGACGAAAAAATCATGCCCCGGTCCTTTTTGTTCCCGATCAAAACAAATCTCGGCAACCTCCTGCTTAGCGGTGTATTTCCATGCATTATCGAAGAGGTTTTCCAACGCGATCGTAATGAGGTTCCGATCACAACGTGCAATGAGCCCTGGCCTGATCGTAATATGTACGACCCGCCCGGGGTCGGACCGGGTAAGAGATTCGGTAACATCCCCGGCAATTTTACTCAGGTCCACCACCTCGATAGTCAGGGCTGCCCGACCTACCCGTGATAATTTGAGGAGATCCTCAATTATCCTGTTCATCCTCATGCCCGATTCCTTGATCCGGGAAAGACTGTTGGCTGCAATCGGAGGAACCGGCTCCTGAAGCGAGGTCTGAAGAATTTTTACATAGCCGTCAATGATCCGTAATGGAGCCCTGAGATCATGGGAAACCGAATAACAGAACGCTTCAAGTTCTTTATTCTTCTCTTCAAGTTCAAGTCCTCTGGCGAGTAACAATCCGGCAATTCTGCGTTCCTCTGAAACGTCCCTGATGATGCCGAATTCACCGGTAATGCGGCCATGTTTGATCACAGGAGTTGTAACGAACTCACCGGTAATGTATTCACCATCGGATTTCATGATCCTGACTTCAAATTTATGCGGCGCCGTATTCGCGGGGTCGGTATGTTTCATACCGGTGAATAATGGAACATCCGATGGGTGTATGAGGGACAGGATCGATTTACCGATCCAGACTCCCCGGGACCAGCCTGTGAGCTTCTGGAATTCAGGGTTCACTGCGACCAGGAATATTTCGTTGTCGGTATAACAGGTATTATAAATAACCATCGGTGCATGTTCAATAAATAAACGGTTCAGTTCCTCACTCTCCCGGAATGCCAGCTCGGCCTGCCTTCTCGTACTGATTTGGATGACCATGTTTCTTAATTCGGTAAACTGGACCTCAGGATCGCCGCCTTTCTGGAGATAAAATGAAGCACCGCTGTTTAATGCCTCGATCGCCACTTCCTCCCTGCTTTTACCGGTGAAAATGATAAACGGGGTAGTATCCCCGCTTTTTTTAAGGGTCTTTAACAATTCGATACTATTCATACCAGTGGGCATACTATAATCTGAGACGATTACATCGAATTTCCTGGATTTAAGGAGTCTAAGGGCTTCGTCCGCCGACCTTGCCGTTGTAACTGTTACAGCCCTGTCTTCTTCAAGGAATATCTTACTCAAATCAAGTAAGTCCTGTTCGTCGTCAATGAGCAGTACCGAGGACCGGACTTGTGTCATTTTCACCTCATGTATCGATCCTAGGTTTTCATTCTTTGTATTGATAGTTCCCGATCGATCAATTTTTTCAGGTTTACCAGGCATGAGGAAATACCGGGTCGTGAATTCCCGGATTCCCTGGGAGAACGGATTATTCATCTGGCCTTTTTCTGGAATAGCGGCACGCTCCATAGATTATGGTACCATGGAGGGATCTGGCTGAGCACGCCAGGTCTGCATGATACCGCTGATTCGAAACCGGGTGTTTTAAAGTGCCCGGGATCCGTTTCCTGATACCCCCCAATCGATTGGAGAACCTAAAAACATGAGATGTTGAACAGGTATTTGATATCCCGTTAACATGTCGCAGTCACACCGTGGTTGCAGACTCCCATGACTATCAGTTGACAAAACCTGAAAGATCGAAAAAAAGATGATGAATAGTATTCATGAGCGGTTTGGTGACTGGTCATAACTGGTGCATCTTTTCGAGCTCCACAAGGAGCGGCGCGATCGTCCCGGTATCGATACATCTGCGGGCGAGTCGCGTAAGTCTCCTGATATAGTAAATATGGGCAATCTGGAAACTTACCAACAGGCCGAATCCCAGAGTGACGATGCTTATCAGGAAATAATTGAATGGATCTACCATGGTTTTTGGTCTCCTGCAACCAGCCGTGTTGGATTCTTATCAGCCGGATCTTTTTCACTACCCTGGGTCATGACTCTCTCTCCAGTTCGGCAATCAGGGGGACGATCGTTTCGGCGGCTTCGCATTCCTTTGCAACCTTAACGAATCTTCCGGAATAATATTTTCCGGTGATAATATACCCACCGACGATACCGATGCCGAACATGATGACGCCTATGACGGTATAACTAATTATGTCATCCATGTCTCTTTCGCTCCTTATAATTTGATGAACCAAAGATCAGATAAAATTATCCCGCTGAAGGCAAGGGATAATCAAGTCTATTAACTGGTAAATCTTTTGCATTACTGCAACTCACGGTTACTCGAAACCAGGAACGGCACTTCGAATACGTGGACTTAATTGATCTTGAATGGCCTGCAATTTCCGATAAAAAACATAAACAGTGATCTTCAAATCTCATGACTGATATAGGTTCATCAGGGGTGAAGATATTTCAATAATCACATTTGCGCACCATAAAGGAGGTACGGGAAAAACCACATCGTGCCTGAATATTTCGGGATTCCTGGTGAAGAGCGGCTTCAGTGTGCTGGTGGTCGATATCGATCCTCAGGCAAATGCGACCGCGGGGCTTGGCGTGGATCCGGCTTCTCTTGAATGTACCATGTACGATGTCTTCATGAGTTGTATTCCGGGCTACCCTGAGGTCGGATTAGAGAAAGTCATCGTGACGACCGGATCGGGAATCGATCTCGCGCCGTCAAGCCTCGAGCTGGTAGGTGCGGAACCGTTCCTGTATAATCTTGAAAACAGGACCGCTATCCTCAGGGAATTACTCAAACCGATGAAAAAGCGGTACGACTTCATCATGATCGATACCCCTCCGAGCATGGGCCAGTTCGTGGTGAACGGTCTTGTCGCATCTGATCGCAGGATCATCACATTCGACCGGGGGATTTTTGCCCTGAACGGCCTGCGGACCCTCATGACAATTTTTTCAGATATCAGGGAAGCGACGGGAGACAGTATTTTCCCCGATCTGGCAATCCTGACACGGTGGGACAGGTCAGATGGCGGAAGGAAAAATTCAGGGATCAGGGCATTTTTTTCAAGGTTGTCAGGTCGTAACAGGGAATACGAAGTTGAGGATCTGGAACAGGTCGCGAAGTTCGAGGAAGAGGTCAGGAAATACTTCAGCCTCGTGTACACCGTTCCCTATAGCAGAGAAATATACGAAGCTCAGCAGCAGGGGACCCCAATATCACATTTTGCACCTGACTCCGAGGCTGGAACGGCCTATGCCCGGATAGCCGGAGTTGTGGAAAAGTGGAAATAAATCGGGAGGAGAGGAAGATGGTTGGCGAAGAGCAAGGAGAGTGTAAGGCTGAAAATCTCATCCATGAAAAGCCTGGAAGAAAAGTGCTTTTCACGGGCGGCCCGTGTAAAACCGGGTCCGAAACCGGTAACTACCCGTCCGGCAACGACAAGGATGTAATCAGACAGGTCGAAGGAGTAATCGCCTCGGGAATCAGGGGGGATTATTCAGGAAGGATTAATGAGAGGGAAGTTCTCGATTCGTGGAAACCGCTCGTGAAAGCGGTAAATGAACTTAACCAGAGAATGGAAGAGGAGAAACAGGAATTTTCCCGGCTTTCAAAAATCAGGGAAAGTATCCTCGAAAAAAATCCGATCCCTGTTCTCGTGCTCGATAATGATTTAAACGTCCTGGAAGCCAATGAAGCATTCAGCCGGGTAAGCGGGATATCAATGGAAACGCTCCCCGGGATGTCGTATTCCAACTTAAATATCATATCACAGACCGGAGGAGGACCGTCGGATGCGGTGAAATTCAGGAGGCACAGCGTCTCAGAAATGACCGTGGATCTTCCGTCAGGGAAGCACATCTTCGAACAGTACAGCATACCCCTTGCCTCGGATTCAGGGACTATTTCCGGAATTGCAAGTTTCTTCTTCGACAAAACCGAGGAAAAGAAGGAAGAGCAGAAATTAAAGACCAGAAACGAGGAACTGAATAACCAGTTGCTGGAATGGCGAAAGAGTCAGGAATCCGGCAGCATAAGGCCAGCGATCGTCCGGGAGGGACCCTCCTCTCCTCCATCCCCTGCCCCGGCTGAAGATATTCCCAAAAATGGAAATGCAGAAGTGAAACAGAGAAAAGAGATCAAAGAGGCGGAAAAAATCAGGACATTCGATGTCGTTGAATTCAGTCTCGGTGGAGAGAAATATGCACTGGATATCAACCTGGCACGGGAGATTGTCGAAATGATGCCGATTACACCGATCCCCTGCTCGCCGGTCTATCTGAGAGGAATAATGAACCTCCGGGGGGAAATAACCAACATCATTGATATCCATTCGGTCCTCGGGCTCCAGGGAAGGGAATCCAGGAAAGGAAATAAAATTATTGTCCTGTCAGCCGAGGCTACCGGGGGGCAGAATATCGGAGTAATCGTGGACGATGTCCAGAGTGTCATCCAAATCCAGGAAAGTGATGTGGAACAACTCGGAGAGAACCTGTCCTCCCAATCGAGCGGGAATATCAAAGGAATTATTAAAATTGGTGGGAAGGCAGGTGAAAAGAAAGGAGAAGGGGCTGCGGGGAAAGAACTCGTTATCTGGGTTGATATGCTCAAAGTACTCGACGGGCTGTCCCAGTTGAAAAATTCAACCCGTTAGAGATTTTTAACCATATTTCCCGGCTTTATTCGTTACGGGGCCTGAATTATCAGATTTGCTGCGAAATAACCAACAACAGCTGATATGGTGATCAAAGTAAGGATTAGCCTCATGAAATATTATATTATGATATCGACGACAATATTACATGAGTGGCACCATGTCAGTTGTTGAAAAGTAGCCGTTGGAGATGAATGGCTGGTTTTTTGATCGATCGGAATGGGTTGCAGATATAACTCATTCATATCCTTACGGTCTGAGGCATTTGTATGCTGATTAATGGTGAACTGGAATCCGGAAGCAGGGAGGCACTCAAAAATTGGATGAATTTCACGCATTGACGGATACGATCGAGCATCTTCTGCATATAAAGTGTTCGAATTACAAGGAAGATTACATAAAGAGACGCCTTGCTTCACGCATGAATGCCCTGAGCATCCAGAACTACGGTGTCTACAAGAAATTCATTCTTTCAAATCCCGAAGAGCAGGAAAAACTCCGGAATGCCCTGACCATCAATGTTACAAAATTTTTCCGCGACCCCGAAATATTCGAAACCGTAAAGCGGGACATTATCCCTGAAATTCTTAAAAAGAAACAAAGAATCAGGATCTGGAGTGCCGGGTGTTCTTCCGGTGAGGAACCCTATACCCTGGCAATCATTCTCTACGAGCTGGGCCTGGTAAACAAAATGCTGGACGCGAAGATCCTGGCAACCGATATCGACCTCGAGATCTTAAAAAAGGCAAAGGAAGGTGTTTATGACAAAGCAGCGCTTGTGAACATGAATGAGAGCCAGATCAGGAGATATTTCAATATCCGCCCAGACGGAAAATATGAGATTAAACCCCATATCAAGGAAAAAGTCCAGTTCCAGTACCATGACCTCATGAAAGGAGTTCCCATTTCAAGGACCCTCGATCTCATAACGTGCAGGAACGTGACCATATATTTCAACGAAAGCCAGAAGCTTGCATTAACACGCGTGTTTCATGAGGGACTTATGCCTGGCAGCTTCTATATCATGGGGATGTCGGAATATCTCCCCCGCGATGTCGAACACCTTTTCAAGACCTACCGGCCTTTACAGAAAATTTTTATTAAAGCCTGAGGTTTCTTTTTTTTCAATGGTCGTTTCCGTTTTGAAACATGCAGTAACCGGCCATGAACAGGATTGTCTGGATTAAAAAAATCCAAATCGTTCATGATATTATTGCAGGCAGTTGCGGTTTTCGATGAGAGTCTGGGCCGGTAATTTCAGGACTGCATGGATGCAATGATTGGGGAATAGTTCTTCCGTAATGCGCAGTCCGCACCTTCCGGACACTTCTCCAAGTGCCCTGTCGTAATAGACCTCTTTATCTTTATAGAACTCTTCAAGAAAAGCCGGGTTCTGTTTGTCAGGGGACCCGAAAACCGACTGGACGTACCGGGTGCCGATTTCTATGGGTATTTCAAGGCGTTCCTCCTCGATATACAGGGTGCACCGGTCGGTCTGTACAATCCCGTCGCCGAGGAATGCAAATTCAGTCTCAAAATCCACGTGGCAAAGACCCTGCATTCCGAGGTTAATAAAATTAATGAGATAATGGGAAAAAAATGATAAATTTTCTGATAATTCGGTGGATAACGCCTTAATCGCCAAATCGCGTGCATGTTCAGGTATGATCGTTTCGCTACCGATTCTCCGGGCAAGGTCAGCCCGATCTTCCATGTGGCTGACCATTAACCGCAAATCTGACGATCGCTTTTGAAATTCATCGTTAAAGGTCCTTGCCGAAGGATATCCCCGTTCCAGGTCCATACTCACGCATCCTAATTATTGTCCTGATTCTCCCGTGAGAGATCTGCAGAAATTGATTTCATCATCTTTTCCCTGGTCTTGTGACTTTTCAGCTCGGTCGTGATAAGGATAAAATTGAACCCGATAACGATGATCACCAGCGTGAGGCCTATCCAGAGCATCACACCCTGGGCAAGTAGAAATACCGCCCAAAGCAGTGCAACAAAGCATATCAGATAAAAAAAAATCCATGTCCTCACGTTCAGAACATCCATAGGCTTAGAGAGGTCGGCACGCTATTAAAAGTTTCATATGTACAGGATTGCGGCGTAATATTAGGAATTAACAGGAAAAACATTGAGGCTGCAGGGATCCCTCACTGCCCCTTCCCGATGACAGGTCCGACAGGAGATCCGGGGGCAGGCACCGGAAAATTCCCGGACTATCAACTGTTGTGACTATTCAGAAAACCGTTTTTGATCATGTCTTTCAGAAAATTTATTGACAGCCCGCAATAAAATTAATGCCAGGAGCGTTCTTAGACGACATCACGACCGTATTTTATTGAAGGAACAGATTTTTTCCGGGGGGGTGGTCAACAATGACCGGTCCTATGACTTCCCAGGCAGTCCAGGACCTTATCAGCCATGTCGAAGAACTGCTCGATATAGAAATTCTTATACACAGGGAAGCCGAGGCCCCGGCCCAGGGACTCCTCGTTGACACCTATTCGTTTGACGTAACGAAAAACGTGATCGTATATTCGAATTCCCAGCTCGGTCTCCTTAAGGATTATATTATCGCCGAGAATTGCCTGAAACTGCTGATGCGCGGTGCCTCCCATAAAATGAACCGTTATCGGACCCTGTCCTATGATGTCCGGTCTGCAGCAACCGGGATGAACCAGATATATCTCGATACGCTGAAGGACGATAAAACACGGAACCTCGATATCGGGCAGAAGAAAAAACTGATGTATTATCTTTACATGCTGTTCCACGAGTCGCTCATCGACCTCCCCTGGTCAATTCTTGGTAACCTTTACATCACGAAGAAATGCCCGGTGCTTCAGAATGCCCAGGTATACTTTCTCATAAAGGAGAGTATGCGGGACATGCACGAGCTCGTCGCTTTTAAGGAAATGCTTCCCAGGCGATATTTTGTCATGCATAACGCGATGTATTATGCCCGCGATATGTTTCTTGCCGATATTACGTCAGAAATAAAACTGAATCCGCTTATCAATATCCCCGAGTTGCAAAAATTCAAGAACCTCGATGTAAAGGAGATGATGTCACACCGGTGGAGCCAGTCGTACTGGTACCACACGAAACTGGTCGGCGATGCTATGACAAATATCGTCAGAATGGCTATCGACCTGGATTTTTCACGGGAGCTGACATTGGAATTTTATGCAGACCTGCAAGCGCTTGGTGTCGATATAACCAACAGGTGGCTGCTCATGATGCGAATGCAGGATTGGTACCATTGGGAGCCTCCCAAACATCTGAGAACGGCAGAACAGAATTGTACACAGATTGAACAGGATGCGACTCAGGCAGTATTTGGCATCTAATACCTGCCTGCCCGGCTGAGTCATAAACAGGAGGAGACTATTGGAAACAGCAGTTGACTACCGCGGAAAGGTTGTATTGATAAAGGATGTTTGTTATCGGATCCCGCACTGGTACTTCTGACCGGCGCAGGAAAGGCCGATCAATCGTATTAAATTGTATACAGGGACTATAGTGGTACACTACGGAACTTCGGAAATATTTATCCTCCCGGACAACGCTTCAGGATAAAATCTACGACCTTGAGAAGGGCGAAACCCTTAAGCTTGCAGTGATTGCAGCATTTGCTCTTTTCGGCCTGTTCATTACCCTGTTTACTATCGAGTTTCATGACCAGTTCTTCAGTTATCAGTTATTTTATCTGATCCCCCATCTTTACATAATCCCGGTGATCCTCGTAGCATTATGGTATCCGAAACGCGGCCTGCAGATTACCGTATTGATTATCGGGGCGCTGATCATTCTCACCGTGGTATTATATTTACGCGGCATTTCATTCGACCCGGTTTTATCGTTGTTCAATGCCGGGCTTGATATAATGATATTCGTCGCCGTGGCCCTTTATGCCAAGGATCGCAAGCTCGTGGACCAGGTCTTCCTGGAATTTCTGGAACGATCGGGGATAAGAGAATCCGATTTAAAGAGCATGTACGAGGCCCGGGGCAGGGCGAGGATCACGTTCGAAGGTGATTTTGAAGAGGTAATCCACGCACTCCAGAGCACCGACGAAGATGCGAGGGAAGAAGCGGTCCGGGCACTTGGGGAATTAAATGATCCAAGGGCGGTCAACCCGTTAATCCTCGCCTTAAAGGATGAAAACCGGTATGTCAGGCGGGAAGCTGCCAAGTCCCTTGGCCGAATCGGCGATGAAAAGGCAATACCTGCCCTGATCGAGGCATTGAAAGACGAAGACCGGTACGGCAGGGAAGGGGCCGCCGAAGGACTCGCCGAGATGAAGGAGAAGGCGTTTAGTCCCCTCCTCCACTCGCTCAGCAACAACGACTGGCATGTCAGGATGGGTGCGCTCATCGCGCTCCGGATTATCGGCGATCGTAACGCAATACCGAAGATAATCGATGCACTGCAGGATGAAAACCGGTTCGTGCGAAGGGAGGCAGCAAAGTCCCTTGGCAGGATCGGTGACGAGCGGGTGATCGAACCATTGACCAGGGCGCTCAAGGATGAAGATACCAGCGTACGGATGAGGGCCGTCAGCGCCCTGGCAAAATTTTCCAGGGACGATGTGATCGACACGTTAATCGGTGCCCTCGATGACAACGACAGCGGGGTCAGGCTCCGGGCTGTCCAGGCACTCGAGGAGATCAATGACCCGAGAGGTATCGAAGCGCTGGGGAATGGCCTTCGGATAGAGCAAAAGGTATAATCCTGACATTGGAGCGATAAATTTCCATGTTTCCGGAATAACCCTGCTAAAGGCTGTTACGACCGGAGTGGGTCAGGGAGGACGCCTCCTGTTGATAAATCACACTGAGAATGAGTGAAGCGGTCAGAAAGAGCAAAATTTTTTTCCCTTTTTTTTCAATCATTACCGTTTTGCAGTATTGAAAGCACCTTGAGTACAAGCAGGGATCCTGTATTAAGGCGCGCAGCGAATATAGTGGTAAGATGAAAAACTTTTGTATCATGCCATAAATGTTTGGAAATTTTTCGGAATAAAATTTCGGAAAATTGTGCCCTGATTTCCTCCTCTATATAAATAATTCTGCGAATTTTGGTGATCGGTGTTAAATACATATGTTTAAATATTCGTAGGGTAATTTTACCATTGCAGTATGTACTGGAGGGATCCAGACTCTGCGAGGTGTAGCAAATGAAGATGTCAAAAAGAAATGAAGACGCGTTCACCGGTCTCGAGGCCGCGATCGTCCTGATCGCATTCGTCGTCGTCGCCGCAGTGTTCTCGTACGTCGTGCTCGGTGCAGGTTTCTTCACCACACAGAAAAGCCAGCAGGTCGTCCATGCAGGTGTTACCCAGGCTGCGTCGAATATCGTGGTCAAGGGTAATGTGTACGGTACAGCATCCACGGGAAATGCGATAGATAAGCTGCAATTTGATATAGGTCTGGCAGCCGGAGGATTACCCGTAGATGTGTCCAAAATCACTATGACCTTTAGTACTGCAAACGTTACTCCTTATAATCTGAATTACTCAGCCACTTCGACCACAACGCCGGGAAGCTGGTGGGTAAACGCAAGCAGTATGACAAGTTCTCCTCTGTTGCAGGAAGGCCAATTCGCGACAATTATCGTTCTGCCAGATGCTTCGTTGAGTCCAAGAGAAACCTTTGATCTTGAACTGAAACCCGAAAATGGGGCATCATTAGGTGTCGAAAGAACGGTACCTGCGGGAATCACGAACACAACGCTGCTCTACTAATTCCAACTAATTTCAACCCTTTTTTTAAGACCGAATTGAATCGCGAATTTGGTTTTTGTCTTTGTCATCCATTGACGATAGGCAAAGAGCATAAATATAATAACAAGTAGTAGGGAAAAATACTACTTAGCATGGCAGTGAACCAGGCGCAGGTCGATCACATCATTTCAACGGCCTCTGCCGACGATCCTGAAGTAAAACTGCTGAAATTGCAGGACGAAGTGGAACTCTTAAAAACGTCCATTAAACGGCTTCTCATCGACATCAGGGAACGGATGAACGATATGGAGAACCCCTTAAACATCAGTTTCCAGGGTTCACAGTCTCCCGTCCAGTCTCAGGGTGCAGCCGCTTCCGATCACATCAAGCCAATTTCCGCAGCTCCACAGCCGGATGTCGTACCCGAACCTGTCGATTTGGTCGGTCAGGAGAAAGAAAGGGATGAGCCTGAACCTGGTGCCGGACCAGATCGATCTTCCCGGGGGAAGCACCCGAGGACATTGCCCGCTTCGGATTATGAAGATGAAACGGTCATCTCTGAAATCAAGTCTCATCTTTCGGAAATAAGGGTGAACAATCAGCAGGTGAAAGAGGAATCCCGGGATGAAGGCAAGGTAAGGCTCCAGAAAGTATTCCGCCTGTTTGAGTGGACCACAAAAAATGTACGGAATTATGGCCACGACCGGGTCGATCTCATGCTTGAATCCTATAGGGCGATGGGGTATATTTCCGATGATTCAGCAAAGCTCGTCAAGGATATCGCCCGGCTGATCCCGACGACGCTCGGAGAAGTGCACGACATCAGCGCCGATGAATACGTATCGGAATTATACGAATTGAACCACATTCTGAACCCGAACGACGTTACTCTCGACCGTGACATGATCGAAGTCCTCATGGAGAAACGGGGAGCAAGAGAGAAAAAGCAGGGTCAGACCGGACGGGGCGAGAAGCCTGCGGAGCAGGACTCAGATTCCGGATATATTCCATCACGGGACAGGACCTGATCTATGTCCAGCGAAACGATCGTTTCAGCCCTATTTTTAATCAGTGCTGTTGTTGCAGCCGGTGTATTGATCAATTCTGTTTTCCCGATTATCTCGAGGACGACGGAAACCTTCGGTTCGGTGTCGCATTCGACCGATACCCAGATGAGGACCGATATAAAAATAATAAATACCTATGCAAATACAACCTCAGGGGCCACCATATGGCTGAAAAATGTGGGAAGTTCGAGAATTCCATCATCAGACCTGGACCAGTCCGATATATTTATCGGGACACCAGGGGATTTTGAACGGTTTTCCCTGGCGAACCACTATACGATCCTCGAAAGCGCCAATAATTTCTGGGACCCTGGAGAAACCCTTCAGATCACGATCATGAGTGGTAAAATTCCAGGTGCCGGAAATACGGCGTACTTTGGTATCGTCCTTCCGAACGGCGTAAAAAGGGATATCGAGTTTACCACCGGGTAGGATTCAATGGAGGACAAGTAAAATGGCATTTGCATCGATTCTTGCCTCTGCCGTAGGTATTCTTCTCCTCATTATTACCGCGTATGTGCTCGTCGGAGGGACATTGACCATGACGCAAACGGTTGTCAACGCTCAGACCGATATGACCGCTCTCCATGTTAAAATGCTCGGGACAGCCGTGCAGATCGAGTATACAAATGTTTCAGCGCCCGGTCAGCTTGATATCAGCATTATGAATACCGGAACGGAACCGATAACAGACCTCGCTCATATGGACGTCCTGTTGAAATCCGGCGGAGGTGTCCCGGTGCTCAAAATCAAGGACAGCGGCTGGGTCCTGGTATCGATATCTCCTGACACAGTCCATCCAAACCAATGGGACCCCGGGGAACTCCTTAATATGACGGTCTCATTTACCGATCCTTCTCCCGACTGGGTGCAGGTGACGACGGCAAACGGTGCCTTCACATCATCCTATATAAAAAAGTAGCAGATTTACCTGTAGTAAGCAAAGAATTTAATAGTGAAAAATCGATTGTACAGTATTACATAATTTTTCAGAGGAGGCTTCAGAGGGTATGGACGGCATCGCGGATCTCCTTGGCGGCGAGGATAAACAAATCCTCTCCACTGGTAATGGAGAGATCGATAAAAAAATTGCAGACGGACTCCCGTTGCGATCCCTTACCCTGATCGAAGGCGAGAACGATACCGGGAAGAGCGTCCTTACCGAACAGATCATGTGGGGTGCCATGAAACAAGGCCTCAATGTAAACCTCTATTCTACGGAGATGACGGCAAAAAGTTTCCTCTCGCAGATGGAATCCATGAGTCTCGACGTGTCCGAATATTTTGCCTGGGGATATATTAAACTCTTCCCGCTTCATATGGTCGGTTTCAAGTGGTCCAAGACCGAGATGGACGGTATACTGGAACGTATTATCGATCATATAAGGGTGAGCAAGGCACAGGTTGCAATCATCGATTCACTCACGATGTTTACCGAATATACCACCCAGGAAACCGTCCTCACGTTCCTGACAAACTGTAAGACGCTGGTCGATCATGGCAAGACCATACTGATCACCCTCCACACGTACGCGTTCCAGGAAGATACGCTGATCAGGATACGTTCCATCTGCGATGCCCACCTGATGATGAAAAAGACCCTTCTCGGAGACAAATATGTCATGGTCATGGAGGTCATAAAAGTCCGTGGCGCCCGCAAGACTACCGGTAACCTGGTGAGCTTTGAAGTTCATCCGGGATATGGTATGAAGATCATCCCCGTTTCAATGGCTAAGGTCTGATATGAGTTCTGGAGAAATATCGGTTGCTACAAGCCTTTCCCTGCCCTTCAAAAAGGCCACGAACACGGAAGATAACGATTGTGCCAATAACATCGAGGGCTGTGCGCTTTACCGGATGCTCCCTGCGAATGCAAAGGAATATGTACAGCACAGTGTTCACCTGCTTGAATATCTGCATATTTTTCCAGTCGACGAGTTCGGGATCCCGTTGTTCTTTTCCGAACTGAAACGCGACCTGAAGTCGATTAAAGAGCCGAACCTGATATATCCCGCGACCGACGACGTCTTCGTGCATATCTTTTACGACCCGAACGATGTGCGGAACTTCTATATTCCGATTGAACCGTCGTTCCTGCACAGCGTTCAGGATCTGGCCCCTGCCGTCGAGATTAAATTAATCGACCTGCTCGATGCGCTCGATGAAGATCCGGTTTCTGACGAGGAACGCACCCTTGTCCTCAAACGCCTGATCAGCCAGGTAATTTATATTAAAAAACCAGGGGAGGTCATCCCCAGCACGAAACAGGGGGCCGGGGAGCAGAAAGGGTTCAAGAATAAGCTGACCGATTTTCTCAATAAGGACCTCACTGCAAACGACAGCTCTTCACGGAAAAAGGCTTTTCTCAATGTTCCTACCACTCCGGACGGGAGGATCATTATGACCCCCCAGGAGTACCAGGCCCTCGAATACATGATGGTCCGGGATAAAATCGACGTGGGACTCTTAAAACCATTTATCCGGGATAAATATATCGAAGATATTACCTGTGACGGTATCGGACCGATATTTGTCGAACA
>DATJQJ010000017.1:0-46707 GCA_035505975.1 Methanoregulaceae archaeon | reverse complement strand
AAGGGGAAAAGTGCCTGAAAAAAAATGTCCCGAATGCAGGGGGAGCGGGAGTACGAGGGTAAAGCGGACCCTCTCCATTCACATCCCGGCAGGAATAGACAGTGGGATGAGGCTCCGCATGGAGGGCTATGGCGAGGCCGGAGACTCTGGTGCCCCCAGCGGCGACCTGTTCATTGAGGTGCATGTCCGTCCCCACCGGCAGTTCGTCCGCTCGGGTGACAACCTTGAAACTAACCTTGAAATCACTCCTGCGCAGGCAGTACTCGGATCGGTCGAGGAAGTCGAGACGATAGACCACCGGCAGGTGGAATTGTCGATACCTGCCGGGGTCCAGCACAACACCGCACTTAAAATTCCCGGGGAAGGCGTCAAGCGGCGGGGAAAACCCGGGGATCTCCTAATCCGGCTGAAGATCGTCGTCCCTAAACAGGTGTCGCAGGAGCAACAGGACCTTTATCGCCAGATCCTAGACCTGGAGGGAAAACGCCACCAGAATGCGAAAAAAGGAATTTTCTCGGGTTTACGGGGAAAAACCAAATAATCTGTATCAGAAAGGGATACCTCTCTTCTGTTTTTACCGGTATTGTTCAGATGAATGGCCTGCACGGTGATCCGCCCGACAAGGATCCTCTCTCATCTTTTCCGGCGCAATACATCATTAATCGCTAAAATCAGGTCCCCCCATCGGTACGGCTTCGGTATCACCCCGGCAAAACCATACGATGCATAGCCGCCAACAATAGCCTGCGGCAGACCGCTCGATATCAGGGCACATACGCCGGGGTCCATCTCCCTCAGTTTCTTAATTGTCTCAATGCCACCCATACCGCCGGGGATCGTGAGATCGAGGATAACGACATCGACAGGTTTTTTGGATTCCATAGCGCTGCGGTATAATAAAAGGGCCTCGTTGCCATTGCGGGCGGTAAAGACATTGAACCCCTTCATGGAGAGGAGGTCGCCAAATGCCTCGAGAATACTCTCCTCGTCGTCCATGAGCAGGACGGTCCTTCCCGTAGCCCGGCTTCCCCCCTCACCATCTGAGTGAAAAACCCTCTCGTGGTCCTCTTCAATCGGCTCCATCCGGCACCCCATTATTCCTGCTGTTCCGGGCTTGCCGGGGGTGTCCCCTTTGCAAGCTTACGACCGATGACTTTCCCCGGATCTGATCATTATCTCCTGCTTTCATAAAACCGCTTATCAGGACAATGTATCATTAACTGGCAGGGTGATTCCTTATCCCTCTTATACCGGTAACACTTCCGAAGAGCAGCCTGAAAGGAAGGATCTGAATTCCCCAGGCAGGTTTTGTATTCATGGGATTTGCATAACCTTCCTGGAACAGTCCCGGGACCCCTGCGAGACCATATTTCTCCAGACCCTTCCTGATACCGTACCTATTTCTTCCCGTAATAATGACATATCTGGGAATGAGGCTGCTTTTTCTCCTGTCAGGGGAGCACCCGACCCTGCCGTTCTCTGAACTGGCCTGTGTCGGGAAGGTTACGGAGGCGGGCCGGCAGGTTGCCATTGCGGAATGCGATTCAATCGGCCCCGCCGGGAGGCTCGCCATGACCCATGCGGTAATGGAGTACCTGGGAGAGTGCAATGCCGATCTCAACTCCCTTAAGCGCCTCTTAAAAGACCTCGCAATCGCCACCGATGCCCCGTATGCAGCGCGTGCGAGCAGGATTGACGGGACACGGATGAAAGAGCCGAGTTCCGTTCTCGAGCATACCATGGGAAAACTCATCTCGGGTACCGTTTGCCTGTCTGCCCCTGAGGAAGTTTACAGGACTTTGTGCTCGGGAGACCGGTGTTATATCGGCAAAGTCCTCGCGATTCCGGACCGCAGTTCCTTTGAAGGTCGGAAACCGGGGAGAAGACCGTTTTTCCACCCCGGTGTGATGATGCCGAGGCTGGCACGCGCGCTTGTGAATATTTCTCTTGCCGGACCGGGAGACTGGCTCTTCGACCCATTTTCGGGAACAGGTGGCATCCTTGTCGAAGCAGCTGAGATCGGCGCAAGAGCCGCCGGAGGGGATATGGATAGAGCGATGGTGGAAGGGACACGTTCAAACGTCCCGGGGGCCTGGTGCATGCGGGCGGATGCATGCCGCCTGCCGCTTCGGTCCGCTACCATCGATGCGGTAGTAACCGACCTTCCATACGGTCAGTCTGTCGCAATCCTGGGTTCGGGGATTGAATTCCTCTATACCCATGCCCTTCTGGAGATTGAGCGGATCCTCAAACCGGGATGCCGCGCCGTAATTGTTACGCACAGGGATATAAGGGATATCGCTACGGGAATCATGACCCTGACAGAATTCCACGAACAGAGGGTGCATAAAAGCCTGACCCGCAGGATCATGGTATTGACTTCGTAGAACAGGATATTTTTAAAGGATAACCGGTCTTTCAGGTCTCGATATCGAGCAATGTACGCAGTTTATGTTCGATATGGATATTGATATGAAAATGACCCGGGATCTCGGGATCGCAACTGGTGTTTCTGATTGCATCGTCGATATCCTCGCCGGTAATCCCGTACCCGATGTGATCGATTACGTCGACAGAGTAGAGACACCCGCCGGTTATCGAAAGGCAGCACAGGACACACCCCTCCTGTTCCTCCCTGATGTAATAATATGACGAACCGATAAACGATTCCTGCCGGTCGAGCAGCCACTCGATGATCCCGGAATACCGCAACGGGTCATCGGCCCCGGACACCCTTCCAGGATGCAACCTCGGGTCCGGAATTTTTTGTGCCTGTACCATCTGTTATCCATCCTTTACATTCGTGAGAGATTCTCCCCTACACCTGGATTCCCGTGGATGACTCCGGTTTTTTACCCGACATCAACCAGGAGATTTGGCCCGCCGATACTCTTACGGTGCTGACTCACCGCGCGATGCGGGCAACGGAAATATCCTCGCCTGCGTCAAGCGGCTGCTCTGGACGACAGGAGTGGCAACACTATACCAGGGGAGGATCATAGAAGCATACTTCCTTCAATACTTATAGGTGCCGATCAGTATCTGCAACCGGTTATGAATCCTGTGGACCATCAAAAGGACCGGAATTTTCAGGATACTGTACAAATCAGACCCGGATATGCCCCGATTATGGGCGGCAGACTCATCGTCGTAATTTTCTGTCGACCTTCTCGAAAAAGTTCTTTTTTGCATCGACAAATATTGCAGGCTCTTCGGCTTTTTCAACGATATATGATCCGGCATTCTCGAACTCGAAGGTGAGCTGGCCGTCTATGACGAGTTTCGAAGGCTTCGGACTCCCAAGCCTGATCTCGAGCGTTCGCTCCGTGCTGATCACGTGGGGCCGTGAAGACATAAGATAGGGGGCCAGGGGGACTAGGACGACTCCCTCGATCCTCGGATCGACGATCGGTCCCCCGGCGCTCATTGCATATGCCGTAGACCCGGTAGGGGTGCTGATGAGCAGCCCGTCAGCCCTGAAACGTTCGGCGGGTACTCCGTCAATGATCACCTCGAACCTGAGCATCTTTGCCGGCCTGCTCGTTACGATCAGTGCCTCGTTTAAGGCGTGCCCGATAAAGTTACCATCTTTCGAGAGGGAAATGCGCATCCGCCGTTCCACCGGGAAGCCATCTTCCAGGTGCATGAGAAATTTTTCAGCCTCGGACGGCTCTATGTCGGCGAGAAACCCAACTTCACCCCAGTTGATGCCGATGACCGGGATCTGCCGTTTCATCTTCTGGACGGCATACAGGATCGAGCCGTCCCCTCCGACGATCACTGCGATCTCGGCATCTGATCCGCCGAATTCTGCACCAAGGCACCCAAGGACCCGCGCCGTGCTCGTGTCGAAGCAGACCTGGTGGCCCCAGCCCTTCAGGGTTTCGGCGAGTTCAGTGGTATACTGCAGCGCCCCTTGTTCGTCGATCCTCGAGACAAGAATGATCTTCATCGTTACCTGAGATATTCTATGACTTTATGGTGGATGACCCCGTTCGTGGCCACCATGCAGCGACCGATCGTGACCTCGTCCGGGAATTTAATGTCGCTTCCATCGAGGTCAGATACCTTACCTCCTGCCTCGGTGCAGATAAGCATACCGGCAGCGGCATCGGTCACCCGAAGCGTCCCGCGCAGGTCGATAAACCCATCGATCCTACCGGCACCGATATAGCTGAGTTCGAGTGCCGAAGCCCCGAGGAGCCGCCACCTCCTGATCTTCTGGCCGAGCTGCATCACCCTTTTTGGGTCAAATTTCCTCCCGTAAATACTCATCGCGCACGCATCGAGGTTTCCGGTGCCTGAAACCTGAACAGGTTTCCCGGAAAGATAAGCTCCCTGACCACGGATTGCCGTGAATGTCTCTCCGTTTGCCAGGTCGCGGACATATGCTTTTTCAACGCGGCCCCCTTCCGCATATGCGATAGACAGTGCATAGAATGGGATACCATTTACTGCGTTATAGGTCCCGTCCACCGGGTCGAGAAAAATGGTACCTTTATCCCCGGGCATCTCGCGTTTTCCGAGCTCTTCGCTGATTAGGATCCTGCAGAGGGGGTATTCTTCCAGATAGCGGACGATACAGTCTTCGGCGACCTGGTCGATCAGTTTCGTCGGGGTCCCGTCTGCCCCCATCCTGATCATCCTGTCCCCTTCTTTTGTTCCGATCAGGCCGCGAATGGCATCGGCCACGTCCGCTGCCATTTGATCACAGGATTTTAAGAATTCCATACCGGCACCGGGATTTTCTTACGTTGTATTTATGTAATGTAATAAAGATAAATTACTACTGCGTTTTACAGAGTTGTTGGAAAATGAAAGAACAGACCGAAATTGGAAAATTAAAAGAAGGCAGGTACATGGTAATCGATGACGAGCCATGCAGGATTCTCGGGATATCGATATCCAAACCCGGCAAGCATGGCGCTGCCAAATCGAGGATCGACGCGGTCGGTATTTTCGACGGCGTCAAACGCTCCATTGTCCAGCCGGTATCGGCAAAGGTCTACGTACCGGTAGTAGAGCGGAAAAGCGGGCAGGTCATTGCAATTTCAGGCAACCATATCCAGATGATGGATATGAAAGACTTCCAGACAATAGAGATCGCTGCTCCCGAAGACAAGGTCTCACAGATCGAGGTCGGTAAAGAGATCATGTACCTCGAATCCCTTGGAAAACGTAAACTCGATATAGAGTAAGGATGTCCCGTTATCTCCCGGCACTCAATTTTTTTCCGGGCAGGAACTACCGTTTTTTCAGAAATAGAACACGGATAATTGAATTCCTGCTTGAATAACATTTTCCATCACATCGTAAATTGTTTTTAAGTCTTTATTCTGGTCGTGAATCATCAAAGAAATCAGGGAAATTCTGACATATCACCCAAAAAAGATTGAAACGCTCAACAGAGCCGGAAAATAAGTTTATCCGGTTCTATCAGGTCAGTATTTTCCAATATACCGTTTCGGGACGAGGATATCGATCCTGTATGAATGGATCATATGCGAATTTATCAGGAAAAAATAATCCATGTCCTTTGGTCCTTCGTAAAATTCCTCTTTCCAGGGTCTTGGGTCGTACCCGGCTCCGGTCTTCCATAATTTCGCATCGAGTCCCCCTGACGGGGTAATGACCCTGACCGTCCGGTTCGGTTGATTTGCGTCCTTCACAGTGATAGAGAACGAAGGAAACACTTCTGTCCCGAGGGAGTCGGCGATCCCGCCCATCATGTTGGATCCATTGGCCTGAAATGTCTCTTCCCAGGGGTCGACCGTGTAGACCAGTTGCCAGTAAGGGAACGGTATGTGAAGGGTATCGGTCGTCCCCGGATATTGGCCCTGTATCGTGGCATACGTCACCATTTCATCGACGGTCGGCTGGGTATCGTTGATCACGACCCCGTGAGGCCCGGGGAGCTGGCTGTTCAGTGTCGTATTATATTTTGCCGGATCGACAAAACCGACGGTTTTTGACTGGCCGCTCCACGATGGAACGGGTGTTGGCGTAAGGGTCGGAACAGGTGTTGTCACTTTGGCCGAAGGTTTTGGTGTTGAAGGTACGGCAGAAGCCGGGGTGCCCGGGTCGGGAGCCGGTGTCTGGACATTCTGACCGGGAAGCGCAGGCACCGGGATACTAAGATCGACGGGTTTTCCCGTCACAACGGGTTTCACGACGAATGCAAGCACCATCACGATGGCGATTCCGATTATGACAATCGCCACGTCCCGTTTCTCCATACCTTTTATTTGATCAGGTTCTGCTATAAGGTGATCCGTTTTACCAAATATCAGGGGCCTGAATACCTGGGGAATCTCTCACATTCCGTGCCGGTAATCTGAACTCCCGGAGAGGATACCCTGCTGTAGGAGACCCGCGTCATATATCTCAAGGAACGTGCCGGAAAGAAATTTTGATTTTTGGCAGGAGCAGGAGTACTGCCTTAATGCCCGTACCGGGCCATGGCTTCGCCATACTGCACAACGTGTCCCTGCATTGCCTGAACAAGCCTCTCCTTTCCCGACCCGGGCGCCAGGCCGGGCAAATTATCGAGGCCGTATACCTTAAAGAAATACCGGTGTTCCTGTCCCCTGGGCGGACAGGGACCAGAATATCCGATCTTTCCAAAACTGTTAGTTCCCTGGACCGCCCCGATGGGAAACGTAACGACCGGTTCTTTCGGAATTTTTTCAGGGATCACCGAGACGAGCTCCATGTTCCACATGAGCCAATGGACAAAACCCTTTCCACCCGACGCATCAGGGTCGTCAACAATAAGCGCAAGCGATTTCGAGACCGAATTATCAATGCCGTTCACTTTGACGGGCGGCGATATGTCTTCCCCGTCGCAGGTATATCCGGGAGGAAATACGGTAACCGGCAGACTGACTTTCAACTCTTTCATAGTGAGGGGATAGTCCTATACCCCTATGAAGGTATTCGCGACTGCTTGCAGTACTGATAAATGGTGTCAGGGGCGGCATCGGGGCGAGCTGCCCTGGTTGGATACCGGTATGAACTAACGAGAGCATAGTGCAACGGTTTCGCCGAACTGGACCACGTGACCCCGCATCGCATTGACCAGGGCCTCGCGGGATGCGCCGCCTCCAAGGTCAAGGACGGTATCGAGACCATACACCCTGAACTGGTACCGGTGTGTTTCACCCGGAGGAGGGCAGGGACCGGTGTAACCTATCTTTCCATAGCCGTTAATTCCCTGCCTGCAGGAGACAGGAGAGGCGACGTCCGGTCCTGGTGGTATCCCTCCCGGGACGGTCCCGACCGGCGGGAGGTTCCATACCACCCATGGGGTGAAGGAGCAGCATGAACGGATAAAGGGGTTAGTCACCCATATGGCCACCGAATCCGCACGAAGCCCTTTCAGGTGAATCGGCGGAGATTTATCCTCACCAAAACAGGTATAAACATCGGGAAATTCCAAAAAGTCCAGGCCGACCACTAAAGGCTCCATGATAGTGATATTCCCCCCATTTATAAATCTTTACAAGAGTCGACGGGGAGTTACCCGGTACGGACAGGCGTTCATCATCGCCTGCCAGGGATATCATTAAGACCGGAAAAACCGCTACATTCGATACGATATGACCGACAGGCAGAAAGCAGGCGACAAGCCCCGATATATTGGGAATGGAACGGTCACGTCCTTCACCGATGGCGCATCAAGAGGCAACCCCGGCCCTTCGGCGTGTGCATTCGTCATCTGCTCCGGCGAAGATCTTGTCCACGAAGAAGGCTCATTCATCGGAACGGCGACGAACAATATCGCCGAGTATCACGCGGTGATACATTGCCTTTTGTGGCTGACGGGAACAATGCATGGTCGCGTGGAGATCGTCTCAGACAGCGAACTGGTGATGAGGCAGATTACGGGGGCATATTCAGTAAAACAACCGCACCTGCGAAAACTTTACGACGATGTCAAACACCTTGAACTCTCGTTTCTGTCGGTGACCTACCGTGCAGTCCCGAGAGATCATCCTGGCATACACAGGGCAGACGAACTCTGTAACCTGGCACTCGATGAGGCGCTTCACCGCATCTGACCAGCCAAAAAATGAGGCTATTTTGTTGATTTGCTCCTTAATCCTGCAGTTCTTCAGATCCGTATTTATAAATAATTGCATCGCCATATCCATTGGAACAATACCAGGAATCACCGGGATATACCATGAGTACACCAGAGAAAAAAGAGCCGGCACCCTGTTCGGGGGATTGTAAGACCTGCAGCAGCGCCGACAAGGGAAAACTCCAGGAATGCCAGCAGAAGGCAAAGATCGATGTAAAACACGTAGTGCTTGTCCTGTCAGGAAAGGGAGGGGTAGGGAAGTCGACGGTATCGGTAAACCTTGCATTCGCCCTGTCGAGTCACGGTTACAAGACCGGGCTCCTCGACCTTGATATCCATGGGCCGAATGTGCCGAAAATGCTCGGCATCGAGGAACACCGGCTGACTTCGCTCGGGAACCTGATCGAGCCGGTCAGGATCACCGGAAACCTCTCGGTAATTTCGATGGCATTTCTTCTCCCCGACACCAGCACCCCGATCATCTGGCGCGGGCCTATGAAGATGAGCGTGATCCAGCAGTTCCTCGAAGAAGTCGACTGGGGCACCCTCGATTACCTCGTCGTCGACCTGCCTCCCGGTACCGGGGATGAGGCTCTGACCATCGCCCAACTGGCCCCGAACGTCAGGGGGGCGGTGATCGTCACGACACCACAGGACGTCGCCACGATGGACTCGAGGAAGGCCATACAATTTGTCAGGAAACTCGGCATCAATGTGCTCGGCGTCATCGAAAATATGAGCGGGCTGGCCTGCCCTCACTGCGGCAAAGAGATCGATCTCTTCGGCAAGGGCGGGGGTAAGACGATCGCTGAAGAGATGAAGGTACCATTCCTCGGTTCCATTCCGATAGACCCTGAAATGCGCAAAGCGGGAGATGAAGGTACACCGTTCATCATCCACCGGGAAAAGAATGCGACCTGGCAGAGCGTTGACAAGGTAATGGAAGAGCTCATCAGGGTGGTAGAGCAATAGATGAACTGCCTCCGGATCCTGACCGGCAGGGAGCAGCCTCTCGGGATCTATGAAAAGGTCGTACTCTGCATAGAGGACGTCCACCTCTTCCCCGATATGATCGAGACAATATATCGTGAGGCCGTCGCATACGATGAAGACACCCTCGACCGTTTCCGTTTTGCCCTGATAAGGCTTCAGATATATGCCGATATTCACCGGTACGAAGACCTCGAGAAGGCCCAGAAGATCAAATACGTGGCCCAGGTGCTGGAAAAACTTATCTACGGCTCGCTCCTGATGGAACACGAAGAGCTCGCCCAGGACTGAGCGCAGGACCAGGAAACCCCGGGTCTTTCCGATCCGGGAGAGACAACATCATTTTTTTTTTGTGACATAAAATATGTACATCTGATAACAAAGAGAGAAAAAGGATCATCTACAACGATCTGAGGACTTTTTCACGGGTCAGTGGGGCAAGGGTCAGCACTACACCCGCAAAATTTCCCTGATCGTCCCTGACCGGTGAAACACTTCCCCGCACGGGGACCCGGCTGCCGTCTTCCCTGACGAGTGAAACGCTTTCCGGAAGGTCGAGCGTATCCATCTCGTTTTTAACGCGCAGGACGGGATCTTCGACAGACCTTCCCTTATCGTCGGTAAACCTGAGGACTTTACCGAGGGGATGGTTCAGGCAACCTGCCTCGCTGCATCTCGTCAGTGCCAGTGCCGCAGGGTTCATCATGACAACTGCTCCCTTCGCATCGGTAGTTATTACGGAATCCCCGAAATCTCCGATAAGCCTCAGGAGACATCGTTCCCGGCTCCTGAGTTTCCTGTTGAGGGCATGCTTATGGAATGCGAGCTCGATCGCTATGAACAGGTCGTTATCGGTGAAAGGCTTGATTACGTACTCGCACTCCCTTGTGTTCATTGCCCTTTCAAAGGTTTTCGAATCGGTACTCGCAGTCAGGTACACAACAGGAATGTCATAGCTGTCCTGGATAATGTTTGCCGCTTCGATGCCGTCCATCTCGCCTGAAAGGCTGATATCCATCAGGACTACGTCGGGTACGCGGGCTTTGAAACCGCTGATGGCATCCTCTCCCGATGCATACATGCCGTTTATCGAATAACCTAGTTTTGTGAGCCTGATAGTCAGGAGGTCGCATAGTATTGCGTCATCCTCAACGATTGAAATTTGAAGATTTGTCATGACGTTCAGATGCTCCTTGCAAGCTGCTATTGCATTTTTTTATCGTCCGGAGGTAAAATAGTATTCTCAATTTCTGACGGTTCACCCGATGCGGGGAGAGGTATATCCGGCTTTCCCCCCTTTCACCAAAACCTTACCTGAGCCGGAGCCTCTTTACAGGACCAGAATATATATCGGGCGCTACATCCAAACTGTTTCCTCACAGGTGCCCGTTTGTGAACCGTTACTCGTTTATCACCCGGGTTCCCGATAAACCGGGGTCCCTCCATAAGGCAGCAGAGATAGTCGCCCGCCATAATGCCAATATCAACCGCATCCAGTTCGACAGGAGGATCGATCCGTTCACTGTCTTTTTCGAGCTCTCCTCAACCGAAGACGAATATCTTCTCATCCTGAAAGACCTTTCAGAGATCGGGTATCTTCAGACCTCGTTAAAACCACATAGTTTCCTGAAAATCTATGTCTATTTGCCCCACGAACCCGGGGCATTGTTTGAATTCCTCAACTATACGACCTCGTGCAGGGCGAGTATCGCGTACATCGATTTCGATGACAAGGGACTTCATCCCGACAGGCTGACCGTCAGCGTGAACCTTGACGATCCCTCGGTAGCGGAACGCCTGCTCGGAGAACTCAGGTCGCGGTACCGGATCGAGGTGCTGGAATATGATAATTCCGGGGAACATCTCGACGACACGGTGTTCTACCTCAGGTTCGCGCAGTCCATCCGCGACCTGACCGGTGAGACTTCAGATGAGATCCTTTTACCCCTCATGGGAGATATCAACCATATCGTTCAGGAACTCATGAACCTCGGGGAGTCCCCGAAGGACGTTTTTGAGAGCATTCTAAAGACCGGCACTGCTCTTCGCACCACTTCGGGTGAGGGTTTCTATGCAGATGTCCAGAAGATCAGGGTCTCGGGAGAGGTCGACCTCTTCTGTTTCCAGCCTCCCTGCGGGGGGAGCGTATACATTTTTTCGTCACCTGAAGATCAGGTGATGATCGACACCGGGTACGGTATCTATCACGAACGGGTAATGGAGATGCTTGGTGCATACGGCCTGTGCAATGCCGGGCGTCTCTCCCGGATTATCGTGACCCACGCCGATGCAGACCATTGCGGCGCTGCAGGCTTTTTCCCGGTGCCGGTGTCCATGCACCCGGGTACCCAGAAAATTATCGAGAAAGCAAACCGGGCTTATGGATCGGGCAGGGAGGACTCGGTGCTCGAAGAGGTTTACACTACCCTTATCGGACTTTTCTCAAGGTTTACGCCCCCGAAAACGATCGAACTGCTGCCACTTCCTTCAGGGGAAATGACGGGAATTTTTCCGCAGATTAACAGGTTAAACATATGCGGCCTGACCTTCACGCTGCTCGAGGGGCTTGGCGGACACCAGTACGGGCAGATCTACCTGCTGTGCGAACAGGAGAGACTCCTGTTCACGGCCGATACCATCATCAATTTTGACCACCTCACCAAAGACCGGGCGGATTACAGTTCTCTCGCGGCACTCCTGGTCGATTCAGTCAATGTCGACAGCTCGATCGCCAGGGTCGAAAGAAAAGGTATTTTCGACCTTGTAAAAGCGATTGAAAAGCAGGAAAGTGAAAAACAGAGGCCCTTCCTGATTTGCGGGGGGCATGGCCCGGTGTCATCGGTCGTTGACGGAAAACTCATCCCTTTCGGGCATATTGACCGATATCCAGACCTATCCCCGGCACCATGAACGGAAATAATTTGTACTATGGTATCGGGAATTTATCCGCCCGAGGGTTCTGTTGAATTCTTAAATCTTTCTTAAGGTGTTCGTACTGACCGGGGGGGTCCCACCCCCTCCCTTTCCCTACCCATTGGGATAGCCGGTGGAAGGGTCAATCCGGATTGGAATTTATTCGGGTTTCCGTGCAGTCCCTGTCACAACCGGGGCGCCCCGGCGGCGGGACTGGGCCCGGGAGCGTCTGATTTTCTCTTTTCATAAAAGTCATCAGAAATGGAGGAGATCAGCAAAATAACAAACCTCTATAAAAAAGAGACCCCAACAAAGCATTCTGACGAAACTCCCATACCATATCATGAAATCCCGGCTTGACGTCTCATCGCGGATCATCCCGGCCAACCAGACCCGGGGTCGGTCTCAACCTTTCATCTCTTCTTTCAGATCCTCGAATCTCCTGACCGATAACTCGAGGTACGATTCGTCTTTTTCTATTCCAATATAACGTCGTCCAAGAGAGTACGCTTCAATACCTGTCGTTGAGCTCCCGGAAAATGGATCGAGGACGAGGTCTCCTTCTTTCGAGCACGCCATGATGATCCGCTTGAGTAATGTCCGGGGTTTCTGAGTCGGATGCCGGCCTGAACCTTTTTCCTGATTTCTGGGGGAAGCTATGCTCCAGACCGATCGCATTTGTTTCCCCGGCACCTTCAACTGGTCGCCCTGCCAGTCGCCGTGTTTCATGTCGTTATAATTGAACATGTGGCCAGGGGCATCTCTCCTCCGGGCCCAGATAAGGGTCTCGTGGCTTGCCGTGAAATACCGGGTACTCAGGTTCGGAGGGGCATTCGGTTTATACCAGCATATGTCATTAAGGATTTGGAAGCCTTCAAGCTGGAGCGCATACCCGCACATGTAGATAGAGTGGTATGTGCCGCTGATCCAGAAACTGGCAGACTCCGAGAGTACTCTACCGCAGGAGGCAATCCAGTCGCGGTGGAACCCGAAGTCGTCCTCGACCCCATGGCTCATATCCCAGGCGCCCTTATCGACCGGGGCCCTTTTCCCGGCATGGCACGTAAATCCCCCGTTTGAAAGGTTGTAGGGCGGATCGGCAAATATCAGGTCGACCGACCGGTCGGGGATCCCGGAAAGAACGGTCCTGCAGTCCCCTCGATAAAGGGTAAAACCTTCTTCTTGAAAATAGGGTGAAGGAAGCCGGTCCATGGTATCTTAATACCTTTTTTTATCTCCCTGTACAAATCAGTTCCGGAGATTTCACGATTAAATCGTCATTCCGGGTCTGTTCTGATATCTATATCATGGTAGCGACTCGACCGGACCTGTCCTGTTCCGGGCGGTTGCCGGCCTCACCCGCACGAAATCCTCATCTGGTTTGTAGTGACACCTAGTTTGGGAAGACCATGCCCGACCACAGAGTCCAGGAGATGATGCACCTGATGACGGAGAGGTTACGGAGGATCACCGATACGCTCTCCGGCGAAGAAATCGAGAAGTTCATGAACGAAATCCTCAGAGCCGAAAGGATTTTTGTCATGGGAGCGGGCAGGAGCGGGCTTGTTGCAAAGGCATTCGCCATGAGGCTTATGCATCTCGGCCTCCATTCCTACGTCGTCGGCGAGACAATTACGCCGGCCCTGAAGCCCGGCGATCTCGTCGTGGTATTTTCCGGTTCCGGGAAGACCAACACGGTTGCAGACATTGCGGAAACGGCGAAGACCATTGGCGGGCGGATAGCCCTGATCACATCGAACCGCGATTCGAGGATAGGAAACCTGGCAGACTGCATCGTGATCATCGAAAACCAGCGGGACCCGGTCTCCGACGATACGGCCGAGTTCGAGATAAGGCAGATGCTTGGCGACCACAAATCATTTGCCCCGCTCGGGACGCTGTTCGAGACCGCATCCATGATATTCGCCGATGCCCTGATCTCGAGGCTCATGGAGATTACCAAAACCGACGAGAAGGAACTCAGGAACCGCCATACGAATATCGAATAATGAGGGGAGGAGAAGGTTTAATGAAACTGGCAGGGAGGGTACGGGATATCGATGTTTCCGGGATAAGAAAACTGTTCGAATCGGCAGGACCCGGATCGATCAACCTCGGTCTCGGACAGCCCGATTTCATCACCCCGGACCACATCAGGGAGGCTGCAATCCAGGCCATCCGCGACGGGAAAACGGGGTATACCAACAACACCGGAATTGATGAATTGCGGGATGCGATCACAGACAAGCTGAAACGTGAGAACGATCTTTTGTATTCCAAAGAGCAGGTCATCGTAACGGCAGGCGCCAGCGAAGCACTTCACATCGTCATGCAGGCGACCGTCGAGCATGGTGACCGGGTCCTTCTGGCAGACCCCGGGTTCGTCTCCTATGCCGCGCTGGCGACGATCGCAGGCGGCCGCCCCGAAGGAGTCCCCCTGGACAACAGCCTTCACCTCGATATCGAAGCGGCAAAAACAATGATGGACGGGGCCAGACTGTTTATCCTCAATTCCCCCGCGAACCCCACGGGTATGGTCGAAAACCCCGATGCCATCAGGTCACTTGTAGAATATGCAATGGATGCTGGCGTGACGGTGATCTCCGACGAAGTGTATGAACATTTCATTTACGGGGCAAAGCATGTGAGTGCAGCCCGGTTTGGCGACGATGTGATCACGATCAACGCTGCGAGCAAGACTTATGCGATGACCGGATGGCGGCTCGGATACCTGGCGGCACCTGAAGAATACATCACACCCTGTGTCAAGGTGCACCAGTACTGCCAGGCATGCGCCACCTCCATATCCCAGTATGCGGCACTCGCGGCGTATACCGGTGACCAGGGACCGGTCACAGCAATGCGGGATGAATATGAGGCGCGACGCGATATGGTGTGGAACGGGTTCCGGCAGATGGGTATCGATTTCCCGAAACCGGAAGGGGCATTTTATGCGTTCGTGCCGATGGGATTGCCGCTGGTAGAACGGGTACTTGCATCGGGGGTCGTTATTGTCCCGGGAAATGCGTTCGGAAAGAATGCACCGGATTATGCACGGCTGAGTTATTCGGCGTCCCGGGATACGCTTGAAAAAGCGCTTAACCGGATACGATCGGTGCAATAATTTTCAGGGCTGTTTCCTTTTTTCCCGGGACCTGACCTGATACCAGGAGAGAATAGATACACCTTTTGTTTTTCAAAGGACCGGTAAGAGACCGCAGCCTTCCGGCGTAGTCGTTGGTTCATCGGCATTTTGGTCAGCAACCGTGCATACGATTGATAGGGTACCGGGTCAAACCAGATGAGTATCATGGTGAAAGAACTGTTAAGAAAATTATCCAATGCCCACGGCGTCTCGGGCAGCGAAGGGAACGTCTACGACGTTATTAAAAAAGAGCTTAAAGGTTGCACCGATGAGATAAGAGAAGACACGATGGGAAACCTCATTGCCGTAAAACGAGGCGACCGTTTCTCGGTCATGCTCGCCGCCCACATGGACGAAATTGGCCTCATGGTCAAACATATCGACGATAAAGGATTTATCAGGTTCATTACACTTGGAGGTTGGTACGCACCCACTCTTTACAACCAGCGGGTCCTGTTCCACGGGTCGAAGGGGATCGTTACCGGAGTAATCGGAGGGAAACCGCCCCATATGATGGACGAGGAAGAACGGAAGAAAGGTCTCAAGACCGAAGATATGTTTGCCGACATCGGGGCCGTGGACGCCACCGAAGTAAAAGAGCTCGGGATAGAGATCGGGACACCAGTGACTATCGACCGGCAGTTTACTGAACTGGCAAACGACCGGGTGACCGGCAAGGCGTTCGACAACCGTGTCGGCGTGGCCCTCCTGATCAGGACCCTCCAGGAGATGAAGTCACCGCACACCGTGTACGGCGTCTTTACGGTTCAGGAAGAGGTGGGGTTGAAGGGTGCCCGGACGAGTGCATACCTGCTCGACCCTGACTGCGCCATTGCAACCGATGTAACCATTCCCGGAGACCACCCGGGCATAGAGAAGAAAGACTCGGGCCTTGAAATGGGCAAGGGACCCTCCATCACAATCGTCGATTCGAGCGGCCGTGGCCTGATCGCAAACCGGTCGATGGTCTCATGGCTCCGGGACACGGCAGAAAAGAATGATATCCCGGTCCAGCTCGAAGTCGGCACCGGGGGCACTACCGATGCCACCTCCATTCATCTTACGAAAGGAGGCATTCCCACCACCACGTTATCCATCCCGGCCCGATACATCCATTCTCCTGTCGAGGTCATCGACTTAAACGACATAAAAGAGGGAGTCCGTCTCCTGACAACAGCCCTCAAATCAAAACCAAAATTGTGAGATTCCGGATTCCCATAATTAATTTTCAACGGGACGCAGAATTTTTTTTGCCTGGTAAAAATCCTGATCCTCACAATTTCCTGTTGCTTACTGGAATATCTTAATCCGTTTTTTCTTTCACTCTGTTGGATTCTTCATTCATGCTTAAGAAGCCACTTCGACCGGCGGGCGTTCCACCCCTCCCTGCCCCTCCCCATTGCGATAGCCGGCGGACAGGGTCAATCTGAATTTCAGAATTAATTCGGATTCCCGTCCATTTTCTATCGCAACCGGGGTCGCCCCGGCGGCGAGGGGGAAAGTCCGATGAACGTCCTTATTCTCTCTTATTCAGTAGGGAAAAGGCCAGTAAAACGCTTCGATGAATAGAGTCCCTTAACAAAGCTATTTTTTTAATTGATTCAAATAATCCGAGGATTCAGGGCATCATCGTGAAAATCCCGTAGATATTCGACCAAAGATAACGATGGATACCTGGTTCAGATATCGATAGCCAGGGTTTGATTAGTATTATTTCCTTGATATCGCCGGGACTCCATGAAACAGGAGTAAGAAAGGATCGCTACGAATGAAGAAATTCAACAGAGCGATCAATCCCTGGTGGAGAGAAATTCCAGAAAACGAAAAAAAATGAGAATTATTCCCGGGCTTACGGGAACGGCTTGACGGTAATGAGGTTATGCTGGACCAGTTCGTCTGACCCGTCTTCATTCGTCACATGCAGGGTTACCGAATACTGGCCCGGGGTATTAAAGGTATGCGAGGGGTTCTGGTCTTGTGAGAACTGCCCGTCACCGAAAGTCCAGAACCACTCACTCATCGGTCCGTTTGCAGATGTGTCGGTAAACTGGACGGTCAGCGGGGCTGAACCGTTAAGCGGGACCGCCTTGAAGTGTGCTACCGGTATATGGGTGACGGTCACCTGTTTCGTCACCTTGCCGCTGCCCTGGGTCGATAACACATTCAGGGTTACATTGTAAACCCCTGATTTTAAGTATGTGTGGACCGGGTTATGGTCGTTCGAGATGATGTTGTCGCCGAAGTTCCAGGTGTAGCTGAACGGGTTACCGGTCGATGTGTCGGTGAATACCACCGTCAGGGGTACGTTACCCTCAGCGGGTTTATAGGTGAAATCAGCGTTTATCGGCGTACTTACCGAGACCTCCTGGGTCTTTGTCACCGAATCGGATCCGACACTGTTCGTGACGGTGAGCTTGACGCTATAGACACCGCCGGCGGTGTAGGTATGGAGCGGGTTCTCCTGTGTTGAGGTCGTGCCATCGCCGAAGTTCCAGCTCCACTGGGTCGGGTTACCGGTCGACGTGTCGACGAACTGGACATCAAGGGGCGAGAGACCGGCCGCCGGGTTCGCTGTGAACGATGCTGCCGGTTTCGCGCTGATTACGATGAAGTTCTCCTTGATCTTCTTGCTCGTGCCGAAGAAGTTCTGGACGGTCTCGGTTACCGTATAGTTACCAGGTTTCTGGTAGACGTGGACCGGGTTCTTGTCTGTTGAAACCAGACCGTCCCCGAAGGTCCAGTAGTACAGGAACGGTTTTCCTGAAGACTGGTCGGTAAACCTTACGAGGAGCGGGGATATACCGCTCGTCGGGTTAGCAGTGAAGTCTGCAAATGGCGACCTGGTTACGGTTATATAGGCAGGTCTTGTCAGGCTTGAGCTGCCTCCTGTGTTAACGACAACCAAGGTTACGTTAAAGCTCCCCACCTTATTGTAGGTATGGACAGGGTTCTTTATGTTCGCGAATTCCCCGTCACCGAAGTCCCAGACCCAGGCCCTCGGGGAGTTCGACGATGTATCGTTGAACTGGACCGTCAGGGGTAACGTCCCGATTGTCGGTGTTCCGGTAAAGTTTGCTACAGGCGGGGGCATTAACGCATTGATGGTGATGAATGCCGTGTTATTGCTGATACCGCCGGAGTTCGACGCTTTCATGGTGACCGTGAAGTTCCCTGCGGTCGAATAACGGTGGACCGGGTTCTGGACCGTAGAGTTGCTGCCGTCACCGAAGTTCCAGTTCCATCCTGTCGGGTCATTCATAGACTGGTCAACAAACGATACGTCGAATGGAATTGTTCCGCTGGTCCTGTTGACGCCAAACCCGGCTATCGGCCTGGGCTGGGTAACATTGATATAATCGTCTTTTTCCTTGATGCTGTTTCCGCCGTCGTTAATCGCTTCGAGCGTCACATTGTAGATCCCGACGGTACCGTAGGTATGAGCAGGGTTCTGCAGGGTTGACGTGTTTCCGTCGCCGAAGTTCCAGTTCCACTGGGTCGGGTTTCCGGCCGACGTGTCATTGAACTGGACTGGCAGGGGTTTGTCTCCCGATAACGGAGTGCCCGTGAAATCTGCAGCAGGCGGCTGGACGTGGACGGTGATGTAATTGTTTTTCGTCAGTGGGTCACCGCTTCCCCCGGCATTCGAGGGCGTAAGAGTTACCGAGAACTGCCCGGTTGCGTTATACAGGTGACCGGGGTTCTGGAGAGTCGAATTTGTCCCATCGCCGAAGTCCCAGGACCAGGCCGTCGCATCGGTGGAGTGATCGGTGAAGTTCACGAACAACGGGATATTACCGCTCGTCCTGTCGGCGGTGAAGTTCGCCACCGGCTTATTGGTGATCGTCACATTCTTTGTCGCAGAGCTTGAGCCGGAAATGTTCTGGACTGTCAGGGTGACGGTATAATTCTGTGCGCCTGAATAAAGATGTGGTGGCGGGTTCTGAAGGTTACTGGATGTACTATCCCCAAAGTCCCAGTTCCAGCTCGTGATGTTAGTCACTGAATTATCAGTGAAATTTACGATCAGAGGTGCGAACCCGAAATCAGGCACTATGGTAAAGTTTGCAACGGGTGGAATCGGTGATGCTGCTGTTACATATGCATATTTAACAAGGGGATCCGAGTAGCCACCGGCATTGTCAGTTACAAGACTGACATTAAACGTTCCCGGGGCGGTATAGACATGACTGGGGTTCTGGACGGTAGAGTTCGATCCGTCGCCGAAATCCCAGTGCCACGATGTTGAATCTGCTGACGAGAGGTCAGTAAAATTCACGGTAAGGGGAATCAGCCCGGTAAGTGGAGTCCCGGTAAAGTTTGCCACCGGCTTGTTAGTAACAACGATGAAATTCGACTTTACTGTCGTTGCGGTTCCACTTGCATTAGTGACCATCAGGCTGACATTATAGCTGCCGGGCAGGGTATACGTGAAACTTGGATTCTGTGCCGATGCATTGATATGGCTCGATGTGTCCAGGTCCCAGTTCCAGCTGGTAATATTAGTCACCGATGTATCGTTAAATTGAACGAAGAGCGGCGCGAACCCTGCAGTGGGCGTGGCGGTGAAATCCGGCACCGGTAAATTCGGGCCGACACTGAAGACCGTAAAGGCATTCGATTCGGGTGCAGTCTGTGAATCATTGTTCTTTACCAGCAGGTCGTAGATGCCTGCCGGTTTGCCGGTTATATCGAACGTGCTGTTGAAACTTGTCCCCGTTATATTCGATACCGTCCCGGTGACGGTCGTATTGCCGAGAGTGAGATTAGCAAGGAGCCCCGGGTGGAACCCTGTCCCGGTAATCAGAGTAGAGACCGGTGACGTGTTGGGGCCGCTGACCGGACTGATAGCAAGGTTACCGGGGTTGTCAGGATAAAATACGAAGAAACCCTTGGCGCTGTCAAGGGTTGCGGACTGTCCGTCAGGGTTCGTTACGGTGACATTCCATTGGCCTACCTGTGCGTTCGTCAGATCGACAAAGCATGCAACCTGGGTTGAACTGATATAGCCGTCAGGGGAAATGGGCAGTGGGGAATAGCCGGTCTTTGTGAAGGTTACGCTCGCTCCGGGCTGGAAATTGCTCCCCGATATATTGGTAATATGGAGGGAGCCGGTGTTAGTCCCATGATAGGGGAAGATATCGCTGACTACCGGGGCGGGACTCGTAACATTGAACACAGGCTGGTTGGCAGCGGTCTGCCCGTCGTTATTGATCACGATAATTTTCCATGACCCGGTGGTGGCATTCAGCGTGGGCAGCATGCATGAGATCGTTGTCGTATTATAGGTGGATATGATGGCTGTGCGATTCAGCTGGCCTGTCATATTCATGAGAACGACCGGTGAGACAAAACCGGTTCCGCTCATGGTCGCAGTCGTGTTTGCATCGTTCTGACCCGTCTGGGGGTTGATTCCCGTTACGGTCGGTGCCAGCTGGGTGACCAGAAATCCGTCGACGAGAGGGTCGGAGGTCTGGCCGTCAGCCGTATTCATTACCGTGACGTTATAGGACTGGGCGGTGTGACCGGTAAGGTTCAGGAGACAGCCTATATGCGTCCCGTCTGCTACGACCACATTCTGTCCGTAAATGACTTCGGAACCTTTGGTGAGGGCAACGACAGGGATTGTCAGGCTGTCGATGAATCCTGTCCCGACGATCTGAACGCTTAACGCCGGGTTTGTATTGGAGCCGTTCGCAGGGGTGATACTCGTGACGACTGGTTTCGGGTTGGTGATGTTGAACTGGATATTGGTATTGCTTGACTGGGAATCGTTATTGACCACGACAACATTCCAGAGCCCTGTATCCTGTCCCAAAATCGGGAACGTACAGTTGATCAGTCCAGGGTTTACCGAGTTAATCGTTCCCGTAATATTTGCATGAGATGGCCTTGTAAGATTCGCAGACAAGCCGGGCTGGAAATCGGATCCTGAAATGTTCACCGTGACTGGACCGCCATTATTACCGGTATTGGGAACGATTCCCGTCACTGCAGGGGCTGCTGGATACAATACCCGGAATGCGGTGACAAGGGTAACATTTTCGGAGTCGGGATTCGTAATAGTCAAATCATAAGGACCGACGGGCATTCCCACGAGGTTGAGTCCTGCATTAATTTGCCCCGGATTGATAACCGACGGACTGTTTGCGAATGGAATTGTTGTAATTCCCTTTGTGAATGATGCAGAGGCTCCTGTTATAAAGTTGCTCCCGTTAATAACAATCCCCTGGTTCGGATTCGTATTAATTCCGGTGGCAGGCGTCACGTTGCTAATTCCGGGTGGTGGGTTTGTTATAGTGAATGGCAACCCGTTCGAGACATTACCATCATAATTCATCCACGTAACACTCCAGGTACCGTTTGCGGCTCCTGCGAGGTTGAAGGTTCCAGAAACTGTGCCATTCGGATTGAGTGTCAACCCGGCCGCCGTTATATTCGTTGATAATCGGCTAAGGTTTACAACGCTGCCCGGGACAAGTAGACCGGTCCCGTTCAGGACAACAGACAACGGCGGGAGAGATACATCATTGCTCCCTGTTTGCGGGGTTATCGTCAATAACGCGGGGGGAGGTGCGAATACAGTAAATCCATTAGGAAGAGTCGCGTTATTTGACGCATTGCCGGATTCATCGACCGTTACATTATATGGGCCTGCGGGGTTACCCGTCAGATTGAAAGTACATTGGATCTGGGTGGGTGTAATTGACATCGGACCGGTAGTTCCAATGGTAGTAACCCCTTTAACCAGGAATACCTGTGTATTAATGGTGAAATTTGTTCCCTGCAGGTTTGTAATAAATACCGAGGTATTATTATACCCTGCATTTGGCGTAATACTCGTTATCGTAAGTTGGTCGGCATATGCCGGTGCCGCCAGCAATATGAAGAGACCAATTACCATTGCAGCCATCATCAGATTTTTCTTCATTACATGATCACCTTGAACTCATGCATGATTTGTACACCATGGACCAGGAAACCAGAGTGCTTTTGCTCTCCAATACCCCGATATAAATGTATTCAAAATATCCTCTCACGTAACGTATTTAAATCTTTCTCAAAATTATGCCTCTTCTCCACCCTTTTTTTCCATTATTGCGGGTTGTGAGCGCGTGAAACAGGGTACCAGGATATGAAAAGTCATAATACCTGGGTATGGGACTCCATAACAAATTGTGGGAAGATCCACTCATTTTCGTACAAAATCGAACAAGAAGAGTTAATAGCTTAACAAGGTAAACAGATTTTATTGTATATGAAAATCCGCAAGGTTCCAAACGTCAGCCACCCAGCAGACATTTTTTGTTTAATCGTTCTATGCGCGTTACGCTGCAACAGACCCCGGATACAGCTCAGTAAGGATAATCAAAATGAAATGAAATTCGGATCCGGTAACGGGACACGAATACGAAAATATGATCTGTTATTCCTAAGAGCTTAACTTGAGGAATCTATATGATTTATATATGACATTCTCTTTCGAACTTAAAGATTATTATTTAATATGATTTTTCATCACCCGGATCGGCACGGCCGGGCCACCGGCTTTTCTCCTTGCCAGGAAGTCCTCTTCCTGAAAATGACGTTAAATTTTATAAATGTACAGAATTACAGGATATTCCGGCGATATCAGGATATTCAGCTAAGGGATATTACTGTTCCAGCAAAACCATAGTCCGATCTTCCGGACCGGATTGTCTGAAACGCAAGCCTGAGTTCCTTTGGCATTGCCGGATACCCGGAACTTCACGCTTGTCCCGTGCCCATACGAGCTTTTATGGCATTTATCTGGTCGCGGAGCCGTATTGCCTCTTCGAAATCAAGGTTTTCTGCCGCGGCTTTCATGGCTGCTTCGAGTTCGATGACCAGGTTAGGGAGCTCGGTTTTCGGGATATGCCTGACATCCCTGATATCGACTTCTTTTTCCCTGACAGGTTTAATGATCGTCGCCGGGACGATGTGGTGTTCCTCGTTGAATGCGAGTTGCATCTCCCGTCTCCTCCTGGTCTCGCCAAGGGCATCCTGGATCGACCCGGTCATCGTGTCGGCATACAGGACGACATGGGAATTGACATTTCTCGCGGCCCGGCCGATGATCTGGATCAGGCTTCTCGCATCTCTTAGGAATCCCTCCTTGTCTGCATCGAGGATCCCGATGAACCCGACTTCAGGGATGTCGAGACCTTCCCTGAGCAGGTTTATGCCGACGAGGACATCGAATTTACCGAGTCTTAGTTCTCGGATGATTTCCGTCCTCTGCAGCGTGTCAATCTCCGAATGGAGGTACCGGGTCCTGATCCCGGTACTTGCCAGGTATTCGGTATATTCCTCGGCGAGTTTTTTCGTCAGCGTTGTGAGGAGCACCCGATCGCCCCGGGCAATCGTGCTCCTGATCTCGCCCATGACGTCTTCGGTCTGTCCCGATGTCGGCCTGACCTCCACGAGGGGGTCGACGAGGCCTGTCGGCCTGATGATCTGTTCGACGACCTGCCCGGATTTCTCAAGCTCGTAGCTTCCCGGTGTGGCCGACACAAATACTACGTCATGCATGTATTGTTCGAATTCCTGGAACATCAGGGGCCTGTTATCGAAAGCACTGGGCAGGCGGAAGCCGTAGTCGACAAGCGACTGTTTCCTGGAACGGTCTCCCCGGTACATACCGTGCAACTGGGGAATAGTCTGGTGACTCTCGTCGATAAAAAGGATAAAGTCTTTTGGAAAATAATCGAGGAGGCAATAAGGCTTCTCGCCAGGCATCCGGAAATCGAAATGCCGCGAATAATTTTCTATCCCCTTGCAGCTGCCGGTCTCCTCGATCATCTCAAGGTCGTAGTTGGTGCGTTGCTCGAGGCGGTGCGCTTCGATCAGGCCGAGTTCGGGTAACCGGTCCCTTAATTCTTCCCTGATCGTCCCGATCGCGCGTTTCTGGTCGTCTTCTGGGATGACATAGTGCCTGGCAGGATATACATAAAAATAATTCATCTTTTCGTTGACGCTGCCGGTATTTTTGTCGATTTCCACGATACGTTCTACTTCGTCGCCGAATAGTTCGACCCTGATAATATCATTGAAATAGCCGGGGATCAGGTCGATGGTATCCCCCTTGACCCGGAACCTTCCCGGCATAAGTTCCAGATCGTTTCGCTGGAACTGGCAGGCGACCAGTTTCTCGATGATCCCCTTCCTTGTTACCCGCTCCTTCACCTTGAGCTCGAACCCCATGTTCCGGAAGTTTTCCGGGCGTCCGAGACCATATATGCAGGAGACCGAGGCGACAACGATCACGTCGCGCCGGGACATGAGCGATGCCGTTGCTGACAGGCGTAACTGCTCGATCTTCGGGTTTATCTGGGAATCTTTCTCGATATACTGGTCTTTAGCCGGGAGGTACGACTCGGGCTGGTAATAATCGTAGTACGAAACAAAATATTCCACCCGGTTCTCAGGGAAGAACTCCTTAAACTCGTTGTAGAGCTGGGCGGCAAGCGTTTTGTTGTGCGCGATGATAAGCGCCGGTCTCCCCAGGTTTTCAATCACCTTCGCCATCGTGAAGGTCTTCCCTGACCCGGTGACCCCGAGAAGCGTCTGGAACTGCATGCCCTGCCTGAGGCCGTCCGTAATCTTCGCTATGGCTTGCGGCTGAGAACCCCCGGGTTCAAATGGCGCCTTTAAATTAAATCCGGTCATCGTATTGTCAGATCCCCCTTTTCGGGCTTGATCGCTATAGCATGGACTGGTTTATGATCAGGGAAATCATAATCGGGCGATGTTTCTTCGTGATCATGCGGTTGCGGCCGGCATAAGGATATTGATAGGGACAAAAGGGGATTTTCCATTATATCCGGCATGCTATCCTTTGATGGATTTTTTCTTTCGTAGCAGCCTGTGATATGCGATCGCAAACCGGTGAGCCTCGTTTCTGATTTCCTGGAGAAAAAGCGACGCCCTCTCCTTCCGGTCAATCGGGAGGGGATGGGCATGACCCTGCATGTACACCTGTTCATCCCGTTTTGCAAGCGCGATCACCGGAACGGAAATACCGAGACCTTTGGTCTCCTTCACGGCCGCATGGAGCTGGCCTATTCCCCCGTCAACCATGATGAGGTCGGGCAGCTCCCCGTTCTCTTCGACAAGCCTTGCATACCTCCTTCTGACTACTTCGCCGATGGCTGAGAAATCATCCACTCCTTCAACGGTTTTGATCCGAAACCTGCGATAGTTTCGCTTATCCGGGCGACCATCGCGGAACTGGACCATTGAGCCGACGACCGATGTCCCGGCTGTGTGGGATATATCGAAACACTCGATCACCCTGGGAAGGGATTCCAGGCCCAGGTGGTCTTTCAGCTCGTGGATCCTGATTTCGTCGCCGAAAAACACGGTCTCGATATTCACTCTCACGAGGTCCAGGAGACGGCGTTTTGCCCCCCTCACCGGAACGGTAACGGTAACTTTCCTGCCCCTCTTTGTTGAGAGGAATTCTTCCATCGGTCCGCTTACCTGTTCGGGGAGGATCAGTTCCGGGGGCGGTTCTGTCATGGAATAATACTGAACGAGGAATTCCTCGAGGAATTCTTCCTGGTAATCGAAGACAAACTCTTTTTTGTTCGCAAGGGTCCCCGCATGAACAGGAAACACCATGAGATAAACCCTGCCTTCCTCGATAAGGTAGTTTACGATATCCTCTTCGGCATCGGTCGGTCTCGCCACGTCCTGCCTTCCTCCGAGACGTTCGATCGCCGATATTTCATCCCTGACCTTCAGCGCGAGTTCATAGTTCCGGGTATTGGAAAAATTTGCCATCTCTTCCTTGAGTTGTGCGACGAGCTCCCCGGATTTTCCCCGAAGAACCATCGTCGCCTTCCTTATCTGGTCTCCATAATCGACGGGGCTCACGTTGCCAATGCATGGTCCGGTGCAGGTCTGGATGTGGTACCTGAGGCACGCCCTCCTTTTTTGGTTTTTACAGGTCCTGAGCCTGAAAACTTTTTTTACCACCGAAAATACGTAATCCCGCTCTGCCGCCGAGACAAAAGGCCCGAAAAACGTCCCATGAGATCCGGGTTTCCGGGCGATCCTGATGCAGGGGAATTCTTCATCGGTCAGCTCGATATAGGCATATTGTTTTGCGTCCTTGAGATCGATATTGTACCGGGGCTGGTGAGTCTTGATCAGGCTGTTTTCGAGGATCAGGGCCTCGACTTCATTCGACGTAACGATATAGTTCACGGCGACAATATGTTCAACAAGCGTCTGGGTCTTCTGGTCGTGGTCCCGTTTCTGAAAATAGGAGGAAACTCTTTTTTTAAGGTTTTTCGCCTTTCCTATGTAAATAATTGTTCCATTGGCGTCAGAAAACAGATAACAGCCCGGATTACCGGGAATACCGGTTATATCGATCATTGACGTTCCTTTCTTCATGGAGGGTTAATTCTCCCCGGCAGAATCAGCCAGGGTAGTACCGGGACGAATGCCGCGCAGATCTTACACCTTCCAAAAGGCAGCCAGGTTCAGGCCTTTACCGAAGGAACCCGCTGCACATTCTTACCCGCTTTTTTCTTTCCAGCTCCTGGTTTCGCAATCACCGGACTGTGTCCTGCCGGTTCTGCGGGGATAACGTCTGCCAGCATTCGTTTCAGGAACTGCCCGGTATAACTCCGGACATTCCGGGCAACAGCCTCAGGTGTGCCTTTTGCAACGATTTCCCCCCCGGCATCGCCCCCGTCCGGACCAAGGTCAATCAGGTAATCTGCAGACTTTATGATATCGAGGTTGTGCTCGATGACGACCACGGTATTACCCTTCGATACCAGTTCGTCGAGGACCCTGATCAGTTTCTTTACATCGTGGAAGTGCAGGCCGGTGGTCGGTTCGTCAAGGAGATATATGGTCCTGCCTGTCCCCTTCTTCGCCAGTTCCCGCGTGAGTTTGATCCGCTGGGCCTCGCCACCCGAGAGCGTTGTCGAGCTCTGCCCGAGCTTGATATAATTGAGTCCGACTGCGTCCAGTGTTTCAAGTTTCTGTCGTATTGCCGGTATATGTTCGAACAGATCGAGTGCCTCCTCGACGGTCATGTTGAGGACATCGGCAATCGACTTGCCCTTGTATTTCACATCGAGGGTTTCCCTGTTGTACCGGCTCCCCTTGCATTCCTCGCATTCGACATAGACGTCGGGCAGGAAATTCATCTCGATCTTGATCAGGCCGTCACCTTCGCAGGCTTCACACCTGCCGCCTTTCAGGTTGAACGAGAACCGGCCTGGCAGGTATCCACGGGCCTTCGCTTCCTTTGTCCCTGCAAATACCTTCCTGATCTCGTCGAAAACCTTGGTGTACGTTGCCGGGTTGGAGCGGGGTGTTTTCCCGATCGGGCTCTGGTCGATCACGATGACCTTGTCGATCTCGGCATCGAAGACAAGCGACCGGTATTTCCCGGGGGCTTCTTTCGAGCTGTGAAGTTTTTTCATAAGAGCCCGGTACAGGGTATCGTAGATAAGGGTCGATTTTCCGCTTCCCGATACACCCGTGATCACGGTAAACACCCCGATTGGGATCCCTACGTCAATATTTTTTAAGTTGTTGGCGGCACAACCGGTCAGTTTTACGTACCGGGAACTTTTCCTGCGGTGCACCGGGACATCGATCTTCATGGCACCGGAAAGGTACCGGCCGGTCAGGGATTCTTCGTTCTGCTCGATCTCCGACGGTGTCCCTTCGGCCACGATATATCCGCCGTGCAGCCCGGCACCCGGGCCCATGTCGACCACGTAGTCCGCGTTCCTGATGGTATCCTCGTCATGCTCGACAACGATGAGGGTATTGCCGAGGTCCCTGAGCCGGTAGAGGGTATCGATAAGTTTCTGGTTGTCCCGCTGGTGGAGCCCGATGGAAGGCTCGTCGAGCACGTAGAGGACGCCGACGAGGTTAGACCCGATCTGGGTGGCGAGCCGTATCCGCTGGGCCTCGCCGCCGGAAAGCGTCCCGGCCCTTCTCGAAAGCGTCAGGTAACCGAGACCGACCTTTTCGAGGAACTCGAGACGGGCGTTTATTTCCTTCAGCACCTGGCGTGCGATCTCCAGGTCTTTGTCATCCAGGTCAAGGGTCCGGAAAAATTCAATGGCCCGGGTTACGGGGAGGTCGGTTACGTCGATGATCGAGTGCCCGGCGATCTTGACGGCCAGAACTTTATCCTTCAACCGTTTCCCATGACATTTCGGACAGTCAGATATACGCATGAACTTTTCGAGCTCGCGTTTCCGGTATTCGGACTGGGTCTGGTTGTAGAGACGCGATGCCTGGGGGGCAAGGCCTTCCCATTCTCCTTTGTGCGACCAGCTGGCATCCCCGTTCTTCATACTCATAGAGAAATGGATGCGGTCGGACGAACCGTACATCAGGGCATTGTACTGGTCTTCGGTAAGGTCCCTTATAGGTGTGAATACCGAGAACCCGTAATGGCGTGCGACAGCACCGAGGTACTGGCTCCGGTACCCGTCGAGGAAGTTCCGGTACATCGCCACCGCCCCGTCAGCGAGGGAGAGGTCCTTGTCGGGGATGATCAGGTCGGCATCGAATTCCATCCTGATACCGAGGCCGTTGCACTCCTCACAGGCGCCGAAGGGGCTGTTGAACGAGAACATCCTCGGCTGGAGCTCCTCAAAGGTAATCCCGCATTCAGGACAGGCCATGTTTGCCGAATAGGTCGTCTCACGGTTTCCACCGTCAGACGCGATGACGAGTCCGCCGGATTTTTTCAGGGCATTTTCGCAGGCTTCGGCAAGCCTCGGGCGGTCGCCCGGATCGAGCCGGTCGATCACGACGTCGATATCATGTTTCTTGTAACGTTCGAGCGTAACCTCCTCATCGGTCCGGTGGATCTCCCGGTTGATCCTGACACGGGCATACCCCTCTTTGTTGAGGTCCTTGACGAGCTGGAGGTACGTGCCCTTCTTCTGGCGGACGATGGGCGAAAGGATCGTGACCGTCCCCGGGTACTCTCCGGCAATCTTATCTGCAATCTTTGCAGGCGACTGGGACTCGATCCTGATATTGTGGACCGGGCAGTACGGGACACCGATCCGTGCAAAGAGGAGCCTTAAGTAATCGTAAATTTCCGTGACTGTCCCCACGGTGCTCCTCGGGTTCTTGGAGGTGGTTTTCTGCTCTATCGAGATTGCCGGCGACAGGCCATCGATGCTGTCGACATCCGGCTTCTGCATGAGACCGAGGAACTGCCGTGCATAGGCAGAGAGCGATTCCACGTACCTCCGCTGGCCTTCTGCGTAAATTGTATCGAACGCGAGGGTGGACTTTCCTGACCCGGAGAGTCCGGTAATAACGATTAATGAATCCCTGGGGAGCCCGACCGTGATATTTTTCAGGTTATGCTGGCGGGCGCCGCGGATGACGATCTCTTTCATTGTATTCAGCGGGATCAAAGTCTATTTTCTACCTTAATAGACCGATTGATCGGGGTAATCAACTGCATGTCCAACATTTTCCAAAGGGCAATTTTTCTTCGGAAAAATGGAAACGGGATTGTAAGCAGGCTTAAACTACCTGGGACCTGTCATTCATGAGAATATTTCCTGCTTTTCCCGACCCGGCAGGCATTTGAAGAGAGATCAGATACCGGGCTTTTATGCCAGCCAGATATCTTCCCGTCGTGATGATAAGGGCCTTCGCTCCCATAACTTTTCAAATCGCACACTATCCCGGTTAGACCACCATCTTTATCGTGCGCCTGGGTGCCCCACCGGACAGGGATAAAAACGGTAACCCGTCCCGGGGTAAAAAAAAAGGCCGATCCCCGTGAGTCAATACCCCATGGTTCCCGCAGGCTTTTATTCATCGACTTCGTCCTCATCGTCTTCGGGAACGACCAGGAGGTCCCATTCGTTCTCATCGAATTCAAGGACCCCTTCGCCATCGCACTGAGGGCAGGTAATCGTCGGGGGTTCCCCGCACTCTGCCTCAACCGTCGTCCCTTCAGGCTCCTCCTCGATCTCCTCGGCCTCGGTATGAAGACGAAAATGGCGTTTGGTCTCTTCCGATTTTACCGATTTACAGATCTCGAAGCGCTCGTTCGGGATTGTTCCCGTCCCTTTGCAGCGTTTGCAGGTGAGAATGATGGTCATTGGTGGTAGAATTTTTATCAAACTGGATTATTAAAATGTACTTTTTTATTTCCTGCCCTGCATGTCGGGCATAATATTCTTACCATTTCTTCCTCATAATTTTCTTTATGCGTTGATAATTAAGCAGATAGCTGAAATGGTACCATACTCAAATTTTTTTCCTTTTATCAATTAAAGACATAAATATCATAGCTCTTAAAATGCAGGACTCTTGTCGGAATTTTTACCGTTAGTAGAGGCTGTATATTATCATGGTTGATATAAGGCCGTTCCTCCGCAGATACATTTTTAACGAGCAGGAAATCAGCCTTACTGGCTTCCTTGTCGCTGTACCATGATTCTGATGAAAGCCACCTGAATGGATATAGTCTGTTGCCAGCCACAACCACTGCACGGACTGTCACTACATCATTGGACAGGTAGGTAATGACATTTGAATCCCAATAATCACCAAAACCATTAGTAAGATTGTTATCTTCCAAGAAAGCGATGAGTTGCTGCTGGTCCTGGTTTGGAGGGGTCATGGTATAGATGTAAAGAGATCCCGATATTCCATTCAATAGGATCACGATGAAAATCAATACTAAAAACACTTTTTTGCCATTATCACGATAGCAAAGAGAGATTAGTACGAAAATCAGAATTCCATAAAAGATGAGGTATCGGGTTGCCTGCGGCAGATTCGTCAACGAGATGATAATTAGTCCTGAACCTATGGAACAGAGACAAAAAATAACCATCTTTTTGTGAATTTGCTTTCTTAATGATACTATGGACAGGATTAGCAGAGCAAGAGATGCAAAGAAGATCAGGTAACCAAGGATACCCTGATTCGAATTGAACTGCAAAACCTGATATATGGCACTGTTATAGAGTAATAACAGGTTTTTAATGAATAGTTCAACCTGGTTGACCGCGGTATTTACATCAACCATCTGCAGGGGGGCGTTGGAAAGTGTCAGGTAGGGGATAAGGTTCTTTTCAACGTAAACGGCGAATACCGTGCAAATTAACGAGAGGAAAACAAACCAAATACCTTTAATGCTGCAGATTTTTTTTACTACATTTTCTTGTTTCGGGTTCCTCATTGCCGGAATAACATATACCGCGATATAATAAATCAGACCGGGGACGACAAGCCAGATCAGCGTGAGTGAATCCGAGTATACGGTCAGGACCAGCACTATTATGGCAGTTGCGGAAATCACCGGTTTTAAATCGGGGAAATCAATTAGCAGGAGAAGGATTATACCTGCAAGGAGTACGGTTCCGACATGGAATATCTCTGCATAGTAATAATAACTCAGGGGCAGCAGGTTCGCGACCAGGGCACTAAAAATTAAAGAATTGGTCAAATTTTTTGAAATTTTGAAAATTATGTAACCAAATACCAGGATAATAAAACAAAACATTAGAAAAGCCACAAATTTCAGGGCTGCCGGGTTAAAATTGGTTACTATCTGAGGAATCAACTGGAATGGATAAATATCGGTAAAGTAATAGGGATCGACCTGTGGGGCATAAAAATTTATCATAAAAAAATTTTTTTCGGCCCATATCACATGGCTGGCAATGCCGGAATATACCATATCGCTGTCCAGGGAAATATTTTGAGAGATAAGAAGTTTTAATGCAAGTCCAAATATAATACTTATTATTAATAAGATATTGATAATATTATTTAGATTATATTTTCTTATAATGCTGAAAGTGCTGAATTTTTCTTTGTATTTCATTTTTTATTCAAAAAGAGATTTAATCTGATCGGGGAAATAATTTTCTTCAGGCAGTTTTCCTTACCTGCCTGAACGGGGACCACAGTTGATTATATCCGCTCCGGTTCGCGGGCCGGTTAAACTCCCGCCGATACCCATGGATGTGTGCTCCGGAAAATATCTGGTCGCCAGATTGTCGGATCAGGGCTGCCGTTCAGGGATCGATCATCGGATTGATAGAGTAAACCAATAGAAAAGGATATAAAATCCTGCAAATTCCCGATTACTGAATCTTTTTAATATCCCAAAGAATCATAATTAGGATATAGCAGCAAAATACAATTTTCTTTGGGGTGCCTGAATGAAAACAGTTCTCGTAACTGGTTCGAGCGGATTAATTGGTAGTGCCTGTGTCGAAAAATTTTTAAAAGAAGGCTGGAATGTAACAGGAATTGATAATTTCACCCGGGGAAAATTATTCGGAAAAGAGGCGGACACCCACGGTAATCTCGATCCACTGATAAACGAGAAAAATTTTACCTTTATCGAATCCGACATACGGAATAACGAGATAGTCATTCCCCTGATTAAGGATGCCGATGCCATCGTACATCTCGCTGCCCAGCCGTCGCACCCGCGATCGATGGAAATCCCCATGGAAGATTTTCAAATCAATGCCTTCGGTACCCTAAACCTCCTTGAATTAACCAGGCAATACAATAGTGAAATTCCCTTCGCCTTTATGTCTTCAAATAAAGTCTATGGAGATTATCCGAACTTTTTTAATTATATAACCGTCATCGATGATGTTTATAAACGGTACGAGAACAGTGCCCTTGAATCGTTTGATGAACATCTGCCAATCGACGGTTGCGGTCATACGCCATTTGGGGTATCGAAGGCAGCCGCAGACCTGTACTGCCAGGAATATGCAATAAATTACGGCATGAAAACGGCGACTTTCAGAGGCGGTTGTCTAATCGGGTCCTGTCAGAAAGCCGTTGAGATGCATGGATTTCTTGGATTTTTCACGAAACAGATCCTGTTAAGGAATAAATTATACGTTTATGGCGGAGGATATCGGGTCAGAGATAATATTCATTCCTGTGATGTAGCCGATGTGCTCCACCTCTGGGTAACTAACCCCAAACCATCTCAAACGGGAAAATTTGGAAAACCTTATAATCTGGGCGGAATGCGAGAAAATTCCGTATCAATCTACGAAACTATTACAGCCATAGAGGCAAAAACCGGATTGGAGGCCGATTTTGAAGTGGCTGCCGAACGGGAGAGCGATCATCTGTGGTGGATCAGCAACATGTCCAGATTTAAAAACGATTATCCTGAATGGAAAGGGCCGAAAAAGGACCTGGACTATATTTTCAACGAACTCCTGGAAAACTGGATCAATATTCTTGGCCTTGATACAAATTTACAGGACAAACATTATTTCAGGGAGCTCCGTAAATGAGAGTCCTGGTAACCGGAGGGGCAGGGTTTGTCGGATCAAACCTTGCAATGTATCTAAAAAGGCACGATCCTTCCGGTTCGGTCATTTGTTTTGATAACCTGAAACGACGCGGATCTGAACTGAACCTGAAAAGGATGAAGGAGGCGGGCATTCAGTTTATCCACGGGGACGTCAGGAATGCCGAGGATTTTGAAGAAATCCCGGAATTCGATCTGATGATCGAGTGTTCGGCGGAACCTTCGGTCCTGGCAGGGATCGATTCATCGCCTTCGTATGTCCTGAATACAAACCTGCTTGGAACCATCAATTGTCTCGAGGAAGTGAGGAAAAATAAGGCGTCCCTGATATTTTTATCGACGAGCCGGGTATATCCCTTCAAATCGATCAACGGGCTTCGGTATTCAGAAAAGGAGACCCGTTTCTCATTTTCGGATTCGAACAACACACCGGGGGTCTCTTTTGAAGGTATTTCGGAGAATTTTTCCCTGATGGGACCCCGTTCGGTATATGGTACGACAAAATTGTGCTCCGAATATCTCATTACAGAATATATCGATTCATACGATATCAGGGCAATAATAAACCGGTGCGGACTCATCGCAGGCCCCTGGCAGATGGGAAAGATCGATCAGGGTGTTGTGATGCTCTGGGTGTTGTGCCATCTTTTCAGAAAGGATCTTGCATATATCGGGTACGGGGGCAAAGGAAAACAGGTGCGTGACGTGCTGCATATCGATGATCTCTGCCGTCTCGTCCGGCTGGAAATAGCGCGTATGGAAGAATTCAGCGGAGAGACATTCAATGTCGGCGGAGGTCGCGATAATGCAGTGTCCCTCCAGGAGATGACGGTTATCTGCCGGGAAATAACGGGCGAAACAATACCGGTCAGATCAATTGGGGAGACACGCCCGAACGATCTTATCTGGTACATTTCTGATAATTCCAAAGTTTCCGGTGCATTGGGCTGGAAGCCGGAAAAAAGGGTTTTCGATACCATAACGGATATTACCGGATGGCTCCGCTCCAACAGGGAATTGATCGCCAATATCGTGTAGTTTTTCTAAAAAAATGACCACCAACAGTCAATACTTCGTTTCATGTATCGTTCCTGCGAGGAATGAAGAGGGGAGTATTACCAATGTAGTGAATGCATTAACCCCGGTATTGCAAAACACCCCGTCAATAAGGGATTACGAAATCGTAATCGTCAATGACAACAGCACGGATTCAACTGGTCCGCTCATTGATCGCCTTTCAAATAATGATCCGCATATCAGACCCGTTCACCGGACTACCACTCCCGGGTTTGGTAATGCCGTCAAGGCCGGTTTGGAACATGCATCGGGCGATATCCTGATCCCGTTCATGGGGGATTTATCAGACGACCCCGGCGATATTCCGAAACTTATCGCGAAGATTGATGAAGGATATGATGTCGCATACGGATCGCGATTCGTAGAGGGAGGTTCCCTGTATCGTTATCCCGGGAAGAAAATGGTGGCGAACAGGGTTTTTAACAACCTCGCAAGGCTTCTGTTTGGGATCCCTCACAAAGACGTTACCAATGCATTCAAGGCCTATCGCAGGGAGGTCATTGATTCGATCGGTATAAATCATCTCGAATCATCCGGTTTTGATCTTACTCTGGAAATCCCGCTAAAAGCATATATAGAGGGCTACAAGAGCGAGGAGGTCCCGGTGCACTGGTATAATCGCGAGTCAGGTGAAGCAAAATTAAAACTTTCCCGGAATGCAACCGTATACGGGAAAAGGCTGCTAAAACTTTTTTTCGTCGGCAATATCGTTTCATTTCGGGATCTTTTCCGGTCTGTACTGAAAGGTTCCTGGATAGGAGTACTACTGGGACTATTATTCGGTATACTAATTCTGGCGTGCCTATTCACATTTTTTGGATTTTCCGAATCTGTCGGACTGATCAGCCAGATAAATCCTATATATTTTGTTCTCGGTTGCCTTTCGATATTGTTGGCATTTGTCATCAGGACATGGCGATGGAGCGTCATATTACGGAGCAGCGGATTTGCACAACCTGCTGATATCCTATTCAAATGCATCATGTTCAGCTGGCTCCTCAACTATATTCTCCCTTTGAGAATCGGGGATATTGCCAGGGCAGTTGCCCTGAAAACAACAAAAGATGCGCCTTTTGGCATGACGTTATCGACAATCATTGTCGAACGGGTGTATGACCTTCTGGCCCTCGCGATACTACTTATCATCTCGGCATATCTCATTGCCACGGAGCATGACTTTCATCTTCTTATTATACTTGCGGCAGGTCTCGCAATCTTCTTAATCGGTGCCTTAGTCGTGGTTTACCGCTACGATACCGCTATTGTCCGTATTTTTGGAAAAAAAATACCGGCTCTCGCAGGTTCGATGACGACGCTGAAACAGGGCCTTCTTAATATGTCCAGGGACAAGCCTGCAATTGGACTTTGTTTTATTCTTTCCTTTCCGGTATGGCTCCTTGAAATCGGAAGCATTTATTTTGCCGCATTAGCGATCCGACAACCGATTCAGTATATATATGCAGTAATCGCAGGGATAGCAGCATTCATCGCACAATCGCTGCCGCTTACACCTGCAGGTATCGGCATCCACGAAGCGACCATCACAGGAATTCTCCTCATCTTCAATATTCCTGCCCAAGTAGGACTTTCCATCGCTCTTGTCGATCACGCGGCACGTGCAATGATCATTTTTATATTCGGGATACCTGCGACAATTCATATCGGATTTGCATCGAGAAATTACTTCAGGAAATTAAAAAACGGCAACCATTAAAGCATAAAATCAACCATTTTATAATCAATGAAGAGGGTTGTTTTTCTTATCAGAAGAAATTCCATTCTCGCTCTTACCCTGATATTTGCTCCGGCCCTCCTTGCGCTACTGTACATCAAAGCGTTCGGGGTGAATGTAGTGTACTGGGACCAATGGGCTTTTGTTCCTTATCTTAATAATCTTCACCACAACGCCCTGACAATATCTGAATTGTTCAGCCAGCATAACGAGCATAGAATTTTTTTCCCGAGAATTGTGATGCTGATCATCGCGTATTTAACGCATTATAATTCTATCGCAGAAATGGTCGCCGGGTGGGCAATACTGCTCCTTGCATTTTTATTCTTATTTGCAGTATTCCGTAAATGCTTTGGGCATTCAGAGAAGAGCCTGATGTTTTTTTTACCGATTGCCTGGTTATTTTTCACGACAAAACAATGGGAAAACTTATTGTGGGGATGGCAAATCCAGATATTTTTGTGCCTGTTCGGTTTTCTACTTGCGATTTATGGTCTTGAATATATCGAAAATGCAAAAGTTCAAACTGTTGTAGTATTATCGGGCGCCATTCTTTCCAGTTTTTCATTTTTTAATGGACTCCTTGTCTGGCCTGCGGTTCTGGTGTACCTACTGATCAAAAGAAAACCAAAGACATGGCTGATCTCGTGGGGTATGATCATGCTGGTCGTATATGCGATATTTTTCTATAACTGGACGAGACCTTCCTATCTTCCGACTCCCTTGTATATTTTACAGGATCCTGGAGATGGCATAATGTACTTCATCGCTAATATCGGATCGGGTCTTAGTGGTTGGTACGAGGGGATTCATGCTGCACTTATTACCCGTATCCTTGCATCAATTTTCGGGATTCTCATTATTCTGGCAATCTTGTTCGGATTCTACTCCAACTATCGCGATTCAATATTTCATAAAAATGCGGCCTGGTGGACCTTGATCGTGTTCTCATTATTGACTTCTCTCATGCTATCTCTAGGGAGGGGAGGACTTGGAATCGAGCAATCCTTATCATCCAGGTATGTGACGTTCACCATGCTCGGAATAATAGGGATATATTGTATCCTGGCGCAGCTTTCCACAGTCAATCCACGAAATAAAATGAGTGCCTGTGCCTATCTGATATTCACTTCGATGATAATAATCGGAATTATTCTTGGTAATATCGCAGGGATCAACAAAGGGATCGAAATCAAAAACCAGAGAGACGACATGGTAACAATTTTACTAAATTATCAGAACGCGTCTGACCAGCAACTCGAGTTTTTATACCCGACAGCGGTTGTAGTACGAAATTATGCACCGATTCTTGAACACTATCATTATAACGTCTTTTATGGAAACAATAGTACCGGATATGGTTAATATGCCTTAATATGGGATAGGGCCAAATTATTCTTGAGCATCAAGTGAAAATATCATGAAAATATCGATAATCGGGGGGGGATATGTCGGGACCGTTACCGGCATCTGTCTGGCCGAGATGAATCACGAGGTAACCATCGTCGATATCGACCGGAAAAAAATCGATCTCATCAATCAGAAAGTTCCTCCGATCTACGAGCCCGGATTGAAAGAGATCCTTGAACGGCACCATGGTTTCATCAAGGCTACAACCGACCTGATGAAGGCGGTAAAAGAGACTGAAATAAGTTTTATCTGCGTCGGCACTCCTTCACGGGATGACGGTTCTATTGATTTAAGATATATCGAATCAGTATCTGCCCAAATCGGGCTTGCGATAAAAGAAAAACACGAATATCACGGGGTCCTGGTTAAAAGTACCGTAATTCCGGGCACCTGCGATGATGTTGTAACCCCATTGATAGCCCGGAATTCAGGTAAATCGCCAGGTATCGATTTCGGTGCCGGGTCAAATCCTGAGTTTCTCAGGGAGGGACGGGCGGTGTATGATTTCCACCACCCCGATCGGATCGTCATGGGATCCGAAGATCCCAGGATCCTGCAGACGATGCGTGAATTATACGGGAAATTTGACTGCCCTTATGTCGAGTGCCAGACGAAAACCGCCGAGATGATCAAGTATGTCAGCAATGCCTTCCTGGCGATAAAAATAAGCTATGCTAATGAGATCGGCAACATGTGTAAAGCGATGGGGATCGATTCGTACGATGTATTCAAGGGGGTAGGGTTGGACCAGAGGATTGGTCCGCTATTTTTCAATGCAGGACTTGGCTTTGGAGGATCGTGTTTCCCGAAAGATGTCAAGGCGCTGAAAAGCCTGGCTGAATCGAGAGGTCAGATGCCCCTGCTCCTGAATGCCGCACTTATCGTCAACGAACAACAACCGGAAAAATTTATTTCGCTTCTCAGGCGGCACGGTCCTATCAAGGGAAGGAAAATAGGTCTCCTCGGTCTCGCGTTTAAGCCCGGTACCGATGACATCAGGGAGGCAAAATCGATCGAGGTCGCCACATCCCTTCTGTCGGAAGGTGCCGATATCGTCGCCTACGATCCACTGGCGGTGGATAGTTTCAGAACATTATTCCCCGGGATTCATTATGCACAGACGGCCGGCGAGGCAGTAGAAAAATCAGATGTAATACTAATTATTACAGAATGGCCGGAATTCGAAAATCTCGATTACAGGGGAAAAACTGTCATCGACGGGCGCCGGATTTTGAAGGCAAAAAAAACCGCCGGACACTACGAGGGGATATGCTGGTGACGAAGGTTACTAAAGCAGTGATACCCGCTGCAGGACTTGGGACGCGTTTCCTCCCCCTGACCAAATCGATGCCGAAAGAGATGCTTCCGGTCGTTCATAAACCTGTTATCCAGTACGTGGTGGAGGAGGCATATGAATCGGGGATCACCGATATACTTATCATAACGGGTAAAGGAAAACGGGCCATCGAAGACTATTTCGATCATCTGGATGGCGAAATTTCCAACGAGTACCTTGACGAACTCGACATCCTCCTCGACTCGGTGAATATTTTCTATGTACGACAACGTTCGTTACGGGGATTGGGTGACGCAATCAGTTATGCATCCAGTTTTATTGATAACGACCCCTTTGCGGTTCTTCTCGGTGATACCATAACCACTCCCCCGTGCACGAAGGAACTGATAGAATGTTACCAGAAATGCCGGGCGTCGGTCATTGCCGTTGAAAAAGTGCCGCTGCTGATGGTAAGGAGTTATGGTATTATCGACGGCCAGCAAATTGACGAAGATACAATTTTTATTAGGGACCTGGTTGAGAAACCGGACCCCGATAACGCCCCGTCAGACCTCGCAATACTGGGTTCCTATGTCCTGACACCTACGATAATGGATTGTATAAAGGAGACAAAACCCGGTAAGGGAGGGGAGATCCAGTTAACCGATGCCCTGAGGATCCTGAAAGACCGGGAGAACCTGTATGCTCATCTTTACCGGGGCAGGCGGTACGATATCGGAAACAAAACGGATTGGCTGAAAGCCAATATCGAACTGGGCATGAAGGATCCGATAATCGGGAAAGAAATTAGGAACACCTGCAGGGAGTTATGTAATGGCATCCGATGATGTTCAGGTTATAACCGATAATCTCGGAGAGATCTCCTTCGAAGGCATAAGGGTACTTGTGACAGGTGGCTCGGGATTCCTTGGCTCATGGCTATGCGAAACAATACTGGCCCAGGATGGATCGGTCGTATGCCTGGACAATTTTTCGAGCAGTACCGCATCTAATATAAAGGATCTGAAAAAATCTTCCCTTTTCAAATTGATGAACCATGATGTGTCCCATCCTATTGTTCTCGACGATCCAGTTGATCTTGTTATTCATATGGCATCCAGGGCGTCCCCTTTTGAATTTGATAAATTCCCCATTCAGATCATCAGGTCCAACACACTGGGTACGATCAACGCACTTGAAATTGCAAAACAATACAAGGTGCCACTTCTTTTCACATCGACCAGCGAGACGTACGGGGACCCCATGATTACCCCTACCCCAGAGACCTATCGGGGAAATGTCAATACCCTTGGTATCCGGGGTTGCTATGATGAGGCAAAGCGTGCAGGAGAGGCAATCTGCATGGCATACTACCGGGAATCGGGTATCGATGTCAGGATTGCCCGTATCTTCAATACCTATGGACCGCGGATGAGAGGCGATGGTTTTTACGGCCGGGTGGTCCCCCGGTTCATAGATCAGGCGTTGAAGAATGAACCCCTGACTATTTTTGGCGACGGCACGCAGACACGAAGTTTTTGCTATATCACCGATCAGGTGGAGGGGCTTATCAGGCTGGCTTTAACGCCGAAATTAACAGGAGAAGCAGTTAATATAGGAAACCCAAACGAAATAACCATCAATGAACTTGCGAAACGGATCATTGCGATTACCGGCTCAGAATCTTCCCTCGAATATTACCCATTACCTGAAGACGATCCAAAAAGAAGATGTCCCGATATCACCAAGGCGAAACGCCTGCTGCAATGGAGACCAAAGGTAGACCTGGATTCGGGGCTGAAAAAGATGATTGATTCCTATCGTACCAGTTGATCCGGTCTGAATTTCCGGATCAGGCAGCGCATCCTGGGTCCATGTTACCTGTTCCGATAATTCTCCTCGTAAAACCTCGTATATTCACCTGAAATGACATGAGCCATCCATTCGGGGTGATCGAGGTACCAACGGACCGTCTTCTCGATGCCATCTTTGAACGAGACACGATGGACCCATCCGAGATCCTTCTTGATTTTCGATGCATCGATCGCATATCTCCTGTCATGGCCCAGGCGGTCTGTTACATAGGTGATGAGATGTTCATTGATCGCAGGGTCGCCAGTGATCCTGTTCAGGATCTGAATTATATTCTTTACAATAACGATATTTTCTCTTTCGTTGTTCCCCCCGATATTATAGATCTCCCCGGACCTGCCATTTTCATACACGAGATCGATTGCCCGGCAATGGTCTTCCACATACAACCAGTCACGGATCTGTTTTCCATCGCCGTAAACCGGAATTTCTTTGTGCCGGAGTGCATTGTTAATCAAGAGCGGGATCAGCTTTTCGGGAAATTGATACGGGCCGTAGTTATTGGAACACCGGGTGATATTCATCGGCATGCCATAGGTGTCATGATAGGCTTTTACTATCAGATCCGCCGATGCCTTGCTTGCGGAATACGGGCTATGGGGATCGAGTGGCGTTGCCTCCGAAAATAATCCCATAGGTCCGAGCGAACCATATACTTCATCGGTTGAAACCTGGAGAAATTTTTTTCCCGGAAGCCAGGTGCCATGGGCGTACCATGATCGTTTTGCACAATCCAGCAGATTATGTGTTCCGAGAATATTGGTTTTGAGAAATACCTGGGGATCATGGATCGAACGGTCGACATGAGTTTCCGCTGCCATGTTGATCACCCCGTCGACCTGACGCTCTGCAAATATCTTGTTTATGGCATCCTGATCGGTTATATCGGCTTTAATCAATTCGAACCGGGATTTTTGATTTTCGTTCAAGGCAAGGAGGTTTTCAAGATTACCGGCATATGAGAGATTGTCAATGCCAATTATTTCCCTGTCCGGATGCTCGTCAAGATAATGATAAACAAAGTTCGATCCTATGAAACCGGCGACACCGGTAACGAGAATCTTCATGCCAATACCTCCATTTCCTTTAAAAAACGTCTCGTTGCATCCTTCCAGTCCGGCATTGCATGTCCAAGCAATTCCGGCGTGCCAAAATCATCAAGCACCGAGAAACCCGGGCGGATCGCAGGGGTCGGGAATTCGACCGATGTCGCCTCATGGATCGAACCTGTCCACCCCATTTCCTGCAGAATAAATTTTGCCCATTCGTAGCGTGAACACTGCCCGGTGTTGGTAACATGGTATATCCCGGATCCTCCTGTTTCAAGAAGTTCCAGAGTTGCCCCGGCCAGATCTTTCGTATAGGTGGGAGACGAGACCTGATCGGTAACAACTTTTATCTCGCTTTTTTCCCTGCTCAACGAAATAATTTTTTTTGGAAAATTATCGTTACCGGTGCCAAATACCCATGACGTACGGATAAGCAGGAACCGGTATGCGATATCGCGAACCATCGTTTCCCCGAGAGCCTTGCTTTTGCCATACATGCTGATTGGACTCGGGGTATCCCCAATCGTATATGGCCGGTCTGATTTTCCGTCAAATACGTAATCCGTTGAATAATGAACGATACCTGCATGAACTTCATTTGCTGCTATCGACAGGTTTCTCACACCTGAACCATTTACCATGAACGCTTTTTTCCATTCGGATTCTGCCCGGTCAACCGCATTATACGCAGCGCAATTGATAATGACGTCAGGTCTTGTCCTGCCGACATAAGACCTGACAGAAGGAAGACGGGTAATGTCGAGATCCTTCGAACCGGCTGCGATATATTCTATCGATTTTTCACGACACAGTTCCTGGATATCCATGCCGAGTTGACCCCGGGCACCGGTAATGAGGATTTTCATCTCATCCACCATAGGTAAACGGTGATATTATTTCATTCAACGAAGGGAGGGCTGCATCCTTCGGGGACACGATCACCTTTGAAATACAAAATTCTGCCAGAGGCCACCGGAGGTCCAGAAACGGATCATTCCAGCAGATGCCTGCATCGTATTGAGGTGCATAGAAATCTGTGACTTTATACAATACTTCAGTATCATCCTCGAGTGCGAGGAAACCATGGGCAAATCCGACCGGGACAAAAAGCATATCGGGACTTTTCGAAGATAATTCTATCCCTATATGGTGCCCGAACGATGGCGATCCGTTTCTTATGTCCACGACGATATCGAAGATCATTCCTTGCAGGACTTTTACCAGTTTGCCCTGTGCCTGGTTTGACTGAAAATGAAGACCTCGTATCACGCCTTTCCTGGAGTGAGAAATATTATCCTGAACATACGTATCAGGTAGCCCCGCTAGAGCGAACTCCCGTTTATTAAATGATTCAAGGAAAAAACCGCGTTCGTCGGGGAATACATTCGGCCGTACCAGTACAACGCCACTCAATTCTGTTGGAATCTTTTCGAATTTGCTCATCAACTAATCCCCCGATCACGGATGTTCATCGACGACAAAGTTCAGGTAGCGGCCGTACTCGGTATTGTTAAGGGATTTTGCAAGTTCTCTCAGTTGCGTCCTGTTAATGTACCCCAGCCGGTATGCAATCTCCTCGATGCAGGCGACGTACAGGCCCTGGCGTTTCTGGATCGTCTCGATGAAATTCGCTGCTTCCAGAAGTGACTCGTGCGTACCGGCATCCAGCCATGCCATTCCCCGGCCGAATACCTTGACCTTCAGCCTGCCCATCTTCAAATACTCCCTGTTGACGTCGGTTATTTCGAGTTCTCCCCGTCCCGATGGTTTGAGCGTCCGGGCAATCCTGATAACATCATTGTCGTAAAAATATAGGCCCGGAACCGCATAATTGGACTTTGGGTGGGACGGTTTTTCTTCAATGGATATGGCCCGCCCCGACGTGTCGAATTCGACTACCCCGTATGCTCTCGGATCCCGGACATAATAACCAAATATTACGGCTCCTTCCGTAAATTTTGCCGCTTCCTGGAGAATTTCTGAAAAATGCTGCCCATAGAAGATATTGTCACCGAGCACCAGAGCCACATGTTCTTTTCCGATAAAATCCTCACCTACAATGAACGCTTCGGCCAGTCCCCCTGGTTTTTCCTGCACCGCATAGGAATAACTCATCCCTAGCTGTTTACCATCCCCGAGGAGATCCTTATAGAGGGGGATATCACGTTTCGTGGAAATAATGAGGATGTCCCTAATCCCAGCGAGCATCAAGATCGAAAGCGGATAATAGATCAGGGGTTTGTCATAGACCGGCAACAGGTGCTTCGATACGGCCTTTGTGATGGGAAACAGGCGCGTACCGAATCCCCCGGCGAGTATTATACCCTTCATAGAATTCTCCTTATATCCTTGTTTAGGAAATTCTTAATAATATTCTGTTATGATTAAAATGACTTTGTTTGTTTGATATCATTAAAACGCTCGATATTGTGAGGGGCATGATGATTATCGACTATCCTCTTTGTTCTTTTGCTATCTGCAGTTAAGAGGCTCCTTAATGCCCGATGATAATATCTTTCATAAAACTCTTCCATCCGAAAGAATAATGATGATATCGTCCCTTGAATAATTCACTCAAAGGAATGGTTAACCGATTAATTTTGTAATTATCTATGCTGCTCCTTTTTTGAAGATGATTAATTTTTTCCTCAATTATCGCGGAGATATCTGAAGTATCAGAAAGCCACCCGGGAGATTCTATTCTTGACCCGGCCAACCGGTATCGCTCGGCTTCCATGAGATAGGTATTCCGGTTGTTGCGTTTTGCTTCATCGATCCTTTGTCGAAAAGAATAATTTTTAATACCGATCTGTTGGCAATGATGCTGACGATATTTTATTAACGGCGTCGGGATGCACTGAAGGTTTGATCGACAAGCCAGTAATAATGCAATCCAGGCATCATGCACCCAGATTTCAGGAATTGGAAGGAGATAATTTTTATATTTTGCACTAAAGGCCAGCGTTGCCCCGGTCACTACATTCTGTTTTAACAAGATTTCTATCGCTCCCCTTCCTGAAAACTTATTTTGTTGTTTAGGAGAGAAGCCTACCGTATTCCAAAGGGTTTTATTCAACGGCTGTAAGTTTTCATCAACAATATTGGCATCGGAGAATGCCCCGCCATTCATTATATTACCGCGACATGTTTTGGCAGTTATTTCGATTTTTTCCGGATTCCACCAATCGTCCTGATCTGATAGAAATATCAGATCCCCCTCACATTTTGATATGGCTTGTTCAAAATTTTTGGTAGACCCGATCTGTCGCTTGTTGACACAAACCCGAATCCTGAAAGGGGCAACATTTCTCAATGAATCGATAATATTCATGGAATTGTCAGTGGAACAGTCGTCACAGACGATCAGTTCATCAGGCATAACTGTTTGCTGGAGAATACTATCTAATTGATCTTTAAGGTACCGTTCTCCGTTAAATGTGCAAAGTGCAACAGATACCTTCATTTTATCTCCTTTACCTTTCACTTTTATAATACTTGTTTAGTCTTTCAATAAGCGGAAGCCAGAGACGTATATAGTACCGCCTTCCAAATCTAATCAAACGCAACTTGTTTTCTGAATAATGACAATAGGTTTTCAGATAGTATTCATCACTGTCCTCGAACAATTCCATGCTTTTATTCGTTGAAAATATACTCCTGGTTGTTTCTCCCTGATTATGGATTACGTACACAGACGGAAGAATAGCAATTTTACAATTTATTGCACCGAGTTTTTTCACAATAATCGATTCTTCAGCTCCGAGGAATGTACATGGATCAAAAAATCCGATTTTTTTAAAAACAGGAAATTTTATCATAAAACAGCTACCCATCATGCAGTATTTTGACATGTCCAGTTGCATCATTGCTGTTTTATTTTTGTAAGATTGTTTATTGTGCACATCATAATTATAAATCCTCGAAAAAAGTTTATAAAACACGACTGAAAATGGGAAGCCCAACCTGTAATAGGTCTGCACCATTTTGATTTTTTCAATTATGAACTGAGGGTTCTGTTCTTTTCCATCGGGCCCTATAATTCTTGGTGCGATTATCGCGAGATCAGAATATTTTCTTAATTCTTTCTGAAGAATATTCACCAGATCTTCATGCCAGATTACGTCGTTGTTATTAATGAACAAATAATCAGGCGTATAGTGGGTTTCTATGAAATTAATGCCGAAATTATTCCCTTTCGCATATCCATAATTTTTTTTGAGTAAAAGGAGATCTCCATTGGCGGTATCTTCACCTTTATGAATCAATTCCCATTCATACCTATCGCCCTGTTTCCATATGTTCCAGCCTAGTGATTGGATATACTCAACGAGAAGGCCAACCGTGGACGAATCTGACCCATTATCGACAATACACCACGTTACATTATCGGTATATTTTAGATTGTTTTCGAAAAATTTCTTCGTCAGTTCAAATTTATTATAATTGAGAACAAGGACCGGGATAGGTTTAGCTATGGAAAATGTCATTACTCCTCCTCTGATTGACCCGAATCTTTTACACCAATTCTTTTTTTAATGTTACATGCAAATTCCTTAAATGGCAAAATTAAGGAATAAATTTTGAAATATATGTATACTTTGAACGAAAAATATTTTTTAAAGATTGCATTTCTCTCATGAATGAAAATTTCATCCTCATTCTGTGAACTCAATCCACTCGATCCGTACTTTGCAATGGTTAATGGGATATATTCAAATTTAAAATTTTTATCATGAAATAATTCGATATTTAAATAATAATCTGCCCAGAGCCGGTATTTCTTATTAAATGAGTACTTCTCGAATATTTTTTTGGGATAA
>DATJQJ010000016.1:0-15324 GCA_035505975.1 Methanoregulaceae archaeon | reverse complement strand
CTTCCATCAGGAAATACCATTTTTGAGGCGCACATCCCAATGGCAGGATCATGTTCCATCACCTTTTTCATCTCGGTGATGGACCCTTTCTCCATAATGGTATCGTTATTAAGCGTAAGGATGTAATCCCCCTTAGAAATTCGGATATCGTTATTCACACCTCCTGAAAACCCGCGATTGCTTTTATTTTCGACAACATTGACTTCGGAAAATCTTCTGCGAACGAATTCGGCATTATTGTCAGAAGAGGCATTGTCTATGAGAATTATTTCGTAATCCGTACGGTTTTGCGAGAGCACTAATTCGATACAGGCTTCAGTATAATATTTACTGTTGAAATTTACAATAATTACGCTTAACATGATTTTCCGTAAATCTGAAATTTACCTTGATTGATATGGGTATCAAAAAATATTTATATAAATCTACTTAATTCCTCATCAACCCCGGGAAAGACCAGCATATTGAAGATAGGCTGGGAATAGTGAAGGTATCATCGTGGCCCGGATACCTTGGCTCTCTTTCGTGAAGGTCCTGCGGTTCACAACGTGAATTTTTGGAAATATCGATTTCACTGCAATATCGTATTCACCGGAATTAAGAGAACCTATCAGCATCATGAGTTTCCAGTGTGGCAAAGCAGCATGATTCAGTACTGAGACAGCTGAGGACTACCGATTTCCCATAACGATTTATTAAGAATTAAAAACGAGGTCTCAATCCATTGATACGTTCCTTAATGATTCGCATTTCGACATTTATCCTTACGACTAAGATCGGGAGATGGTTGAAAAAAAGAGCGAGCGGAGTGCATCGGTTCCTCGCGGTAGTATCATTTTGAAAAGCACACCGCGATGACCATCAAATCTTTTTTTCCTCTGGTTACCACGCTATGAAAATCAGGCCGTGAAGTTCCCGCTTACATTCCCGGAAAACGGATTTGGGATATAATAGGGCACATGGGCACCTTTCTCCTGACCATATCCGCTGACGAGCGGATATTCCCATGGGCGCTGCCCGCTCTCCGGGGAACTCATCATCACCTCGTCGGCCTTCGTTCCAACCTTCGTAAATACGTCGATATTGATACTCCCCATCGGGCCGTCGCGGAGGAAATAATACTCGGGGAGGCGGTCCTGGTTGTCAATGTACGAGAACCAGTACGAGAGCTTGTACGTGCGTTTGTCGTACCCATCGAGCGACGGGTAACTCTCGAGGTCGTGAGTGATAACCATGTCCGGGTTCTGCTGGTATATTGCACTTTTATCGATGATCTCCCCGTAGAAGCGCATCTTGTCCCATCCATGGCCACGGTCATACCAGGGGAGCGGCCAGTAGTCCTTCGAGGCAATGACGACGATATTGGATGCATCGATAATCCCCATGACGGTCTTCATGTCTTCCGAGTTCTGCACCTGTACGATCGGTTCGTTGATATCGGCCGGGACGAATGCGACGTGCCAGGTGATCAGAACGAGTAAAACGGCGAATATCAGGGCGATGACCATCTTTCTCCTGGTCATCATGTAGACCGAGATGAAGATCAGGGGAAGGAGCTGGTGGATGATGAGCCAGGGGACCTTCTCCCCGATCACGGCATAGGCCGCCATCGAGACGACAAGCCAGAACAGACAGAACACGAAGAAGTCGTCTCTCCTGTCTTTTTTAACCTCATGACCGGTCTTTACACCGAACTGCCTGATACTTGTTGTTACGAGTTCATGGGTAGACAGGGCCGGACGGTCTTTGATCTCTCCCTGCGGAAGGTGACCCTTTCCGATGGTGTTGCCAAATCCCCTGATCCTGGCCCAGGTGTCGATCAACAGTTTCCTGAGCCGGTTGTCCTTCCCGGCGAACTGTATTACGCCGACTATGGCAAGGATCAGTATCGGGACCTCGTACAGGATGAGCAGGATGATATAGAAGAACCAGGGGCCGCATATCCTGCACTCGTTCGACATGGCGGTCCAATGTTGGTACGCCGCAATCCAGCCGGTCTCAAGTACATTAGGCTGGGTCCCGAACGAAGAATACAACAGTGCGATGATGCCGATCGCAATGATGATCCCGATCAGGGCGTCTCGTTTCCAGGTCTTCGGGAGGACGATCTTCCGGCTGATAAGGAGGTACAGCCCGAACAAGAGGAAAATCAGGAGAAATATCGGCATGTCCTCCTTGAGAGACATGCCTCCTGCAACCCCGATTGCCGTCAGCAACACATACCGGAATTTTCCGGAGTTCAGGTACCAGAGGAGAGCAACCAGAATCAGCAGGGTGAAGAATAGCTGGAATATGTCGTGGCGGAGGAACCTTGAAAAATATACCATATCGGGCGATACTGCGATAAATAGTGCAGCGACAAGGGCCTGCCTCTTGTCGAGATAGCCCAGCCGGTAAATGAAATATACGAGAGGTACAAGGAGCGTCCCAAATAAGGCAGGGAGCAACCGTGCGACCAGGTCGCTCTGGCCGAAAAGCCAGAACATTCCTGCAGTGAGATAATACAGTAATGGCCCGTGGTACATCGGGTCATAGGTGTACGTTCCCTTGGTGAGCAGTTCGTACGAGAACCACGCATGGATAGACTCGTCGTGGTGCAGGAGTTTTAAGTCGAGGAACAGGAACCTGATAACGATCGCGATAAGTATAATGATGATAAAAAGTCGTTCAAAGGTTAGTTTTTTCGAAATTCCGGAAAAAAAAGTGGCGGCTGACACGCCGTTCCTCAGCTCTCAAGGACGATCTCTATACCGATATCCTTCGGGACCTGGGTCCTCATGAGCTGACGGAGAGCACGCTCGTCGGCATCGATATCGATAAGCCTCTTGTGTACCCTCATCTGCCAGCGGTCCCATGTCGCGGTCCCTTCCCCATCCGGGCTCTTCCGTATTGGGACGACCAGTTTCTTTGTCGGGAGGGGGATTGGCCCTGCCAGATTCACGCCCGTGCGTTCTGCAATCTCCTTGATACGGTCACATACCATCTCGACTTTCTTGAAATCAGTGCCTGTCAGGCGTATTCTGGCTTTCTGCATTATATTCTCCAAAAAAAATGTATTGGTATTATCTCATCTGTTTCGGCTGGATCGCAATGCACATACCGGCTGCGATCGTCTGTCCCATATCCCGTATTGCAAACCTGCCGAGCTGGGGGAGCTCTTTGACATTCTCGATGACCATCGGTTTCGTGGGTTTGACCTGGACGATTGCCGCATCCCCTGATTTCAGGAATGTCGGGTTCTCCTCTTTTGTCTGGCCGGTACGCGGGTCGAGTTTCTTTTTCAGCTCGACGAATGTGCAGGCGGTCTGGGTAGTATGGCAGTGGAAGACCGGCGTGTAACCGATCGTGATGGCACTGGGGTGCTGCAGGATTACGATCTGTGCGGTGAACTCATCGGCAACGGTCGGCGGGGCCTCTGCGGGTCCGAGGACATCGCCACGGCGGATGTCGCCTTTCGCGATACCACGGACGTTGAACCCGACGTTGTCACCCGGTACTGCCTGGGGGATCTCTTCGTGGTGCATCTCGATCGACTTGATCTCACCCTCTTTGTTCGCCGGCATGAAGGAGACTTTCATTCCCTTTTTCATAATGCCGGTCTCGACACGGCCTACCGGAACGGTACCGATACCGCTGATGCTGTAGACGTCCTGTATCGGGAGCCTGAGCGGCTTGTCGGTCGGTTTTTCCGGCTCTTTTAAGGTATCGAGCGACTCGAGGAGCGAGGGGCCGGTGTACCAGGGCGTTTCCGGGCTCTTTGCCTTGATATTGACGCCTGCGAGAGCGCTGGTCGGTATGAAGAGGATATCTGCCGGTTTGTACCCGACCATCGAAAGGAGTGCGGAAAGGTCTTTCTTGACCTCCTCGAATCTCTTCTGGTCGTACTTGACTGCGTCCATCTTGTTGATGGCAATGATCAGCTGCTGGATACCGAGGGTCCTTGCAAGGAACACGTGCTCCTTGGTCTGGTCCATGACACCATCTGCGGCAGCGACGACGAGGATTGCGGCATCGGCCTGCGAGGCGCCGGTGATCATGTTCTTGACGAAGTCCCTGTGACCGGGACAGTCTACTACCGTGAAATAGAACTTTGGAGTATCGAAGCGTTTATGGGCGATATCGATGGTGATACCCCTCTCACGTTCTTCTTTTAAGTTATCCATTACCCAGGCGAACTCGAAGGTTGCCTTACCCTTTGATTCGGCCTCTTTACGGTATCCCTCGATAATGTGCGCGGGAACAGTGCCGGTCTCGAACATCAGGCGACCTACCATAGTGGACTTTCCATGGTCGATGTGTCCGATAACCGCAAGATTCATGTGGGGCTTGTCAGTTGCCATAACCATCCTCCGATAAAATGGGACTGTCTCAAACAGCCTATTTATGCGAGTATTACTTATTGGGACCCATCTATATTAATCATTTCGATGGGCGCCAACGGCGTTATTTGCCCGGATTCCCAAGCAAACCGGCAAAGTCATATCAGGCAGGGAGAACATTGCTAAGTACTATGAAGACCCTTCCGATACGTCGCGATGAGAAAAAAACCAGGGCAATGGTGGATTGCGCCACCGGGGAAGTCTCGGTTTACCGGATGTGTGCCTATTGCTCGCACTGTACCGGAGTCCGCATGGGCCCGAGAGTTTACCCGTCACCGCAGGAACAGGCACTCTCGGCAATACGCCAGGGAAGAGCCCAGGACGAGGCCCTAATGGAGGCGGCGCTCCAGTTCAATTCGCTGGTACGGGACGGCGAAGCCATCGCGTGCGATGACGATGCAGGGGAGGGTTATTCCCCGAGATATCATTGAACATCGCAGACAGACTCACAGGTTCCGGTGATTCCGGTCCCATCCTGCCTTATTTTCCCATGGTCTTACCGACGATCTCGGTTTTGAACTGTTCGAACTGAAGTTCGTCGAGCTGGTCCGAAAGGAGGCGGCCGCTCCAGGCACGGCGGTATACCCAGTAGACTACTTTTTCTACGATATCGACGACTTCTCCGGGATTGTCGACCGAAATTAGTTCCCTGCCGGGATGCGGGTGCCTTCCCCTCCTGCCACCGACCGTGATCAGGTAACGGGTACCCCCGGGTTTCAGAAGTTCGAAGGGACACGATCGGACACAAATCCCGCAACTGAGGCATTTCTCCGCATCCAGCACGGAGATTCCACGGCGAATCCTGATCGCATTTTCCCTGCAGTATTCGGTGCAGGTCCCGCACCCCGTACAGAGTCCTTCTTCCCTGACGGGGTCCACCCTCCCGCTGATCCCAATCTCGTTGAGGAGCGGACTTGTGCAGCCGTTCGGGCATCCGGAAATTGAAATCCTCATCTTTACCGGCATCTCTCTCCCGAAAAGGCGTTCATCGATGTTCTTCGCGAGTTCAATGGTATTGATGTTCGCGAACTTGCACCGTTCGGTCCCCGGACACGAGACGACGTTGACGACTTCATCCCGTTCCGAGCCAACCGGTGTCCCGTTCTTTTCCAGGGCTGCGGCGATTTTCTTGAGATATATCGGGTTGACATGAGGGATTTCAATGGTCTGCCTTGTCGTGATGTGAACGTTTCCGGTGCCGTATTGTTTTGCAATCCTGGCCAGCTGGCGGAGTTGATCGGTCGAAACGACACCGGCAGGTATCCTCGTCCGGACAGTGCAGAAATCTGCGTCGCGTTCGGTTATGACGCCCCCCTTCATGTGAATGCTTACATCCCGGAACATCTGGATCACTACTTGCCGGTAATCTTCATAAATGATCTGATAGGTATGGTGAGGAGAGACAACAGGGGGCATTCACCCCCGGACATTATTCAGAGGAGTGCAAATACGACGATTACCATTGCCCTGGTGATCTCGCTCGAGGCCCCGACGATGTCACCGTTAACCCCGCCGAACAACCGGTTCGCAATCCCAAGCAGGATCATGGGGACAGCGACCATCGTTATGGCAGCAAACACGAGCTTTGCCGGGGACACGGGAAGGAATGCGAGCGGTACACAGAGCACTGCCGAATAGATGATGAACCGGTGTTTGCTCATGGTGTGGAGGTATGAGTGGATCCCGTCCCTGAACGGTTTCCCGGTCACCGTAAGGAACGACATGGAGAACTTGGCGCAGACTTCGCCGGCTATCAGTGCCCATATTACAGGGCTTGCGGCCTGAAGACCGGCCCATGTAATAAGGACGACCGATACCCCCATTGCCACGGCGCCAGTCCCGATCTGTCGGTCAGTAAGTGCCCTGATCCGTTTTTCACGGTCTCCGTGGGCCATAAGCCCGTCTCCGAAATCAAGGAGCCCGTCCAGGTGGTTGCACCCGGTGATGAGGAAGAGCCCTGCAATGGCGAACGCAGCCGACACTGCGCGATCAGGGATAAAAAATGAGACCAGGGCGGCAAACCCGCCGGTCACGTATCCGGCAAGGGGATACAGCCAGCTCCTCCTTGCGAACTCTTCAAATTCTACCGGTTTCCCAAGGGGGATAACCGTGCAGAACTGAAACAGGGCGATAACGGATTTCAGGAACATTCACAACATTCTGTATAGAGGCGCGATGTACATCCCGCGATCAGGCCCGCTACGGCATCGTCAAGAAATGGTCCGAGCGTTGCCAGGATCCCCGGCTTCTTCTGGTCGTACCGGGTAAATTCGAACCGTGCATAGGTCCCGCCGATGCACTCCGCAATAGCCATGCCGATGATCTCGTCAGAAACGAGAAATACAGGGTCATCTTTTATCTCAGAGTCCTCCCTCCTGCAGTAGAGTTCGTCCTCGAGGAGGATTGCCCCGAGGAGGAGGGAGGAGACGTTCGGGTCCCGCAGATATTTCCGGAATTTGGCAAGGATATCAACCCTCGCATCCCTCTCGTCCATTCCGTGGGAGACATAAAGGCCCATCGCGCTGTCGACCATCGCTTCCATTGTTACGCCTTTTTGCCGGAGCCGCTCCTCGATCTCGAACATAACAATAGTAATTCCCGGTTCCCCTAATTATACAGTGCGATAAATGGCGGCCGGAGACCAGGGCGCTGAAGGACGTGGATACTTTGATGCAGGCCCGAGCCGATACTATCATGTACGATTTATCCCGGACTGTCCAGGATCGTGATCCTTCATGCCATTTGTCTCTACACACGGGTTGAAACCGGCTGAACATCCCCTTTTCGTCAGTATCCTGGCCAATACCCTTCTTTCGGCAGTCCCCGGCATTTCGGGTGCTGGCCCGTCCCCTGAAAAGACGCTTCTCACTCCGGTCCTGGATGCAGAGCTTCTCAGCCGGGGCGAGATCACCAGTATGGCAGTACTGCCGAATACGCCGACCGGGTGCCCAACACCTGCCGCCATCACCCGGGCTGTCATGGAGTTGGTAGGGATTACCCCGCTCCTCGTCAATGCAGGACTCGTTCACACTCCTGTCGTTCCCTGCCTGGATATGTACGGAAAGCCCGGCGATGACCCTAGGTTTGGGGATGCGGTGCCAGATGCAGCCGGCCTGTACGAAAAAGGGAAAATGCTCGGGTTTTTCCTGTCAGCATATGCCGACCTGGTCGTGCTCGGGGAGTGCGTACCCGGAGGTACCACTACCGCGCTCTGCGTACTCAGGGCCCTCGGCTATCCCGCGAGAGTCAGCAGCAGTTTTGTCAGCAATCCGGTCGAGATCAAGGAGCAGGTATGGAACACGGTAAACGGGAGGGCAGGTCCGTTTTCGGATATGGGGCCGCTGGACATTCTCAGGGTTACGGGAGACCCCATGATGCCTGTCGCCGCCGGCCTCGCAAGCGGCTATTCGGGCACGCTCATCCTCGCCGGGGGGACCCAGATGCTCGCCGTTGCGGCAGTCCTGAAGGCGATGGGCCTCGAAGCCCCCGATATCGCAACGACCTGCTATGTCAGGGACGACCCGACAGCGGACGTTGAAGAGACCGCCAGTGCGATTGGCGTGAGGCTCTACGTCGTGGACCCGGGGTTCGGGAGCCTCGGACACTCGGGTCTCGCACGGTACTGCACCGGGGAAGTCAAGGAAGGGATGGGAGCAGGAGGTGCGTTGTTCCTTGCGTCGCTCCAGGGATTTTCCCACGACGAGATCAGGCAGCACGTGTTCTCAGCGGTAAGCAGGTACCAATGACTACCTCTTATTATCCCCGGGATCTAATATTTTTCCAGCAATGCTCCCCATCTATGTCGTAAATAATTTCGGACAATTCAATCACCTGATCCTTCGCATGCTGCGGGACCTGTCTATCGATGCAAAAATGATCCCGAACAGCACACCGCCCGATCAGGTAGCAGGCGCCTGCCGTGGCCTTGTACTCGGCGGCGGACCGACTATGGACAGGGCGGGTAACTGCAGCGACTATCTTCACCTGGGCATACCCGTCCTCGGGATCTGCCTTGGCCTTCACATTATCGCATCGTCCTTCGGAGGGGTAGTGAGGCCGGGTAAATTCGGTGGTTACGGGGCGGTCAGGGTCGAGGTCTGCGACCACGATGAAATTCTCGCCGGCTATCCAGATTTGATTAATGTCTGGGCGTCCCATGCAGACGAGGTTAGCGTGATGCCGCCCGGCTTCGTCAGGCTTGCATCATCCGATATCTGTGCAAATGAAGCGATCGCCCTCCCGGAAAAGCATATTTACGGCCTGCAATGGCACCCTGAGGTCAGCCACACCGAACAAGGGAGCCTCGCATATGAAAATTTCAATGCCATCACCCTCAGAACGACCGGATGAACCGGTAACAATAATCAGGTTTCCCCGGGGCCGGGAAGAATTGCCGGATATTGAATTTATCGCCAGTAAAATAAAGGAAACAGGTTTTTCATGTATCCGGTGCGGCTCGTGCTGCCGGCAGGAAAGCCCGGACTCGAACCAGGTCATGGTCACCGCGACTGATCTTCGTGCGATTCGTGACATTTCAGGGCTTTCCAGAGAGGATTTCTGTGATCCATTTCCCGGTGTTGTCAGGATCGGAGAGGGACTCACCTGCACGTTTAACTGGGAACTGAAACGTACCGGCGATGAATGCATCTTCCTCTCCGACTCTCAATGCAAGGTATATCAGGCACGCCCATGGATATGCCGGACCTATCCGTTCAAGGTGACCGAGGGAATGCTTGAGGTTTTTCCGTGCCCCGGGACAGGCACCAGGATATCAGAAAAAGAAGCCAGGAAGATCGCAATGCTCCTTATCGAGCGCTATCGTGCCGAATCCTTTGAAGAGACCGCGATCCGGGATCTCCTGGTGAATTCAACCCTACCGGCCACGGGTCATTTCGTGGCTGATAGCGAAGGGATTTGGGAAAACCCTCGGCAATGAAAGAGATCCGCTCCGCGTTCTCTCCGCCTTGCAGCCGGTTTTACAATTCCAGCGGCATTCTGGTAGCAATGTTTATCATGTCGCTGATATATTCTCAACGAAAAATACCCAATCTGAATTCTCGACTTGGTGAAAACATGAATGGAATGAAATTAGTGTTGCTGGCCCTGATGGTGATGCCGCTTGTTCTCGTTGTGCCTGCCATGGCTGCGCTGAACACGATACCTGGCGGAGGTACGGCCTTCATCGGTGAACAGGGACTCGATATCACCCAGACCGGGGCAAAAAGCGGGTCGACAATCGCCTGGTACAGCGGGTCATCGAATGTTGGTTCAGGTGCTCCCACCGCTACGGTCGTTGTCGATGACGCATCGTCGTTTTACATCGCGCCGACAACATTTTCAGGAAAGACCGGGGCCTGGTATCTCTTTCCGCAGAATGCTCTGGCATTCTATGTCCAGGATCCTTCCCTGAATATTAGGATCTTCGATTCGAGTTCGAATTTTGAAATAACCGGGCCTGTCACGTGGGTACCAAAGGGCGACAGCGTGAGTTTCGGGATCGACAACAACCTCTACGTGATGACAAACAGGGGCGGTGTCAGCGGAGCGCCGGTGACGATCCATATCCAGGCGCCGGACGGTGCCCAGTACTCGAGTGTGTCGGGGAACAGTCTTATCGATATCCCGGTTAATTCTGCGTCGTATTCAACGGGGCCGATTTGGAGCACCGGCTCGTATACTTCGGGGACGTATACCATATGGGCAGAATGCAATGCGAACAGCATGAACGATAACTATGCGGCCGTAGGAAAGAGCGAGAGCGCCCAGAAACAGATGCTGCTCCAGAGCGTGAACCCGCTCATCACTTCATCGGTATCTCCTACGCTCTCGATATCCGCGGGAGGCGGGACTACCCCCGTGACCACGCAGGTCCCGACGACCGTTCCCGCTACGACAGTGCCGGTGACACCATCTCCTCCCCCGACTACGGTGGCGACCCCTAAGCCCTCGTCTCCCCCGCCGACACAGGTGATAACAACAGTCCCCCCCGCTACGAAACCCACGACGGTTCCGGGCCCCGGGATACTTCTCATCTCCGCGGGAATTTGCATTGCATTAATCCTTGCAAGGAGACCCGGAACACCCTGAACTTTTTTGTCTGGGCCTTCACCAGTTTAATGTGTATTGGGGACCAAGGTGAGTCCGTTGTCTCACACCCCCCAGCAGGATAGACACCGCCGCCCCAGAAGGGTGCCCCTGCGGCGGTTCGACCTGCTGAAAATACAAAGACTGCGACATTTTCGCATCGATGATTTATTTCATGAGCAATCAGATCAATTCAACGTATCCGCAGGATACAGCGAGGAGGCTTTTTTGTAATCTTTTTGAGTAACCCTTTTTTGAACGCAGGACAAAACGCCTCTCATGAACGTTGGTACGACCATCATCAAATGTCGCCATAGCGTGCGGAAATATAAGGACACACCTGTGGAAGAGAACGTTATCCGTGACGCACTTGAATGTGCCCACCTTGCGCCGACCGCCCGGAACGATCAGCCCTGGCTCTTCGGGACGATCACCGATAAGGAGATCAAATCGAAAATCGCCGCGCTGACAGACAATGGGAAGTTTATTGCCGACGCCCCGGTATGTTTTGCCGTATTCGGTGAGAAGTCGGCGAAATATTACCTCGAAGACTGCTGTGCCGCCACCGAGAACCTGATCCTGGCCCTCCAGTCCTACGGGGTCGGTTCCTGCTGGGTCGCCGGGGCAAAGAAGGACTATGCAGAACCGGTGCGGAAGATCCTCAATGTCCCTGAAGAATATACCCTCGTCTCGCTCGTCCCGGCCGGCATCCCGAGCGACATCTCGCTTGCGCAGAAAAAAGTGATCCAGGCAGTCACCTTCTGCGATGTATATGGTAAAGAAAAGGAACAATGAACATAATATGGATGTTTCAAGTCTTGAAACGGCCCGATTTGGAGGACAATACTGACCTGCACCCGATAGTCTTCGATTTTTTTAGAGATGCGGTTTTGTCAGGATTAGGGAAGTACCTCCTGGACTGCACAAGATGTAGCCATTGTGCAAAATGGTCCCGTTTTTTTAATTTTTCATTCATTCTATGGGATCTTGACAGGAGAGGTGGCCTCTCTCCCTGTCCCACCCCGGTCGGGATAGTCAGGGACAGGGCCAATCCGGATTGAAAATATATCAGTTCCTATGTAATCCCTATCGCAACCGCGGTTGCGGAACAGCGGCGGGGCGGAGCCCCGGGAGCGTCAATAAAAAGGAAATAATCAGGCAAATTAAAAGGCACTTTGAATATTTGATTTTCTGAAAACTGAAGAGACCGGATCACCATCCTTAACCTGACAATTTCAACCATTTTCATGGTCTGATAAGAGGTTCACGCCGCACCATTCCCTTTACCGAATTGTGTCGACCGGTAGAGAAAAAAGCCGACAATACCGAATGTGACGAGGGGCGATACGTACACAGGGATGCCGATCCCGAAACTGTCAAGGATCATGATCAGCCCAAGCACCGCGATAGAGTACATGGCACCGTTTTTCAGGAAACGGTACTGGGTGATCTTCTCCACTCCAGAGACGGTGATATGCCTGACGATAACTGCACCGAGTCCGGTGCCGATCACGATCAGGGGGACTGAGAGTGTGAATGCAAATGCACCAACGACGCTGTCGAGAGAGAATGTCGCATCGATCACTTCCAGATAGAGTATTTTGGACGTGTCGAGGATGTTTCCGCCCATCAGGTTCCTCTCCTGCAACTCTGCGTTCTGACGGAAACCATGGACGATAAAGAACGCGGTCGACCCGAGCACGGCGCTGAACGCCATCATCTGGTTCCCCCGGAGTGCCAGCCAGACGACCAGCGCAAGGATTACAGAGACACAGGCAAAAAACCAGACGCCTTTCGATTCGAAAAAGGGTTCTCCCCAATGTGCGTGCTCCTTCTCCTCGAGAAACAGCCAGTGCATGAATATGAAGATGAGGAACATCCCGCCACCTGTCAGAATGAGAGGTGCCGATTGTTCCACGGCCTGCACCACCGAAGGATCGCTTGAGAACGTGGCGGTCAGCGCCCCGAGCGGACCGAGTGAAGGGATCGAGAACCAGACAATGAGCCACGGAAGTGCAGCCCTGACGAGAAATACGGAAATAAGGAGTCCCCAGGTAACGAACCAGCGCCCGGCTCGTTCTCCCATCGTCGATAGGACCTCGGCATTGATCACCGCATTATCGATGCTGGTAATTGCCTCGAAAAGACACAGACCTGCGATCGTTACGATGATGGTCACGATGTCCATGGTAAGAATAATCTGTTCCTATCGTTAAAAAATCCGCTTTTTTAGGAAAAGATAAAAAAAATAAGGGTGGATCTGGATTCCGGACCAGAAAGTCCCGTGATATTTCATGAGGCCAACCCTTAACATCACGCAGTTCACACTCCTCTTTCATGAATAAGCCGGTCCTGCAGGTTGCGCTCGACCTGGTGGAGCTCGACCGGGCGCTGGTCATTGCAGACGAATCAGTAAAAGGCGGCGCCGACTGGATTGAAGCGGGGACTCCCCTGATAAAGAGCGAGGGCATGGATGCAGTACGGACCCTGGCTGACCGCTTTCCCGGGCATACTGTCGTTGCCGATATGAAAGTCGCCGATACTGGAGCATTAGAGGTTGAAATGGCGGCCAAAGCAGGGGCAGGAATTGTCTGCGTACTCGCTGATGCCGACGATACGGTAATCGCAGATGCGGTCAGGGCTGCAGGGGCATTCGGGGTCCGGCTGATGGCCGACCTGATCAATACGAAAAACCCGGAGACCAGAGTCGGGGAGCTGGAGGCGCTCGGCGTCGATATCATCGTGGCACACGTCGGTATCGATCAGCAGATGGTCGGCAGGAACTCGATAGACCTCTTAAGGACGCTGAAAGGCAGGACGACTCTTCCCCTTGCGGTTGCAGGCGGTCTCGATGCCGGGGCTGCTGCAGAGGCAGTCAGGGCAGGTGCACAGATCGTCATTGTCGGGGGGTGGATCACGAGGTCTGCGGACGCCCGGGAGAGCTCGGCGTCGATCAGGAAGTCGATCGATGCGCCGGGTGAGACGACCGCTGTCTCACCTGGTGCCGGAGAAGGGATACGCGAAATTTTTCTAAGTGTCTCGACACCGAACATTTCGGATGCAATGCACCGGAAAGGGGCGATGACCGGCGTTTTCTCTCTGTTGGGCGATGTAAAAATGGTCGGTAAGGCGGTCACGGTCCAGACCTTTGCCGGCGACTGGGCCAAACCCGTTGAGGCCATCGACCGTGCACTGCCTGGAGATGTGATCGTCATCAACAATGACGGCGGGACCCATGTTGCCCCATGGGGGGAACTCGCTACGATGAGCTGCATGACGAAAGGGGTTTCAGGGGTCGTGATCGACGGGGCAGTCCGGGATGTCGATGACATCCGCACCCTGGGGCTTCCGGTCTTTGCAAGGGCGACCGTGCCGAATGCCGGTGAACCCAAGGGTTTTGGGGAGATCAATGCCGAGATATCCTGTGCAGGCCAGACCGTGCGGCCGGGTGACTGGGTAATTGGTGACGAAAGCGGGGTCGTTGTCGTCCCGAAAGAGCGGGCCTACGAGGTAGCCCGCAGGGCGCTCGAAGTGAAGAAGACTGAATCACGGATCAGGGAAGAGATCAGGCGCGGGAAAACGCTGTCGCAGATTGCCGCACTCGATAAATGGGAAAAGAAACGGTAGTTTTTTAGGAAAATACCGACGACTCCACCAGGTTACCGCCGTGCGAGAGTATTTTCTTCACCGCTTCTTCAACGTTATCGATCCTGATGATGAGGACCGCTGACTCTTTGCCGCTGTAGGCATAGGCATATTCGATGTTAATCCCGGCTTCACCGAGTACCCTTGCTATTTCGAACAGGCCGCCGGGCTCATCCTTCATCCGAATCGCGATCACTTCGGTAAAAGCGACATTGTAACCGAGGGATGTCAGTTTTTTATATGCCTTATCGGGGTGGTTTACCAGCGCCCGGACGACACCGAAGCCGTCTGCCTCGGCGATCGAAAATGCGAGGATGTTGATCTTCTCCTCCTGGAATGCGCGGCCAATCGCCGCCAGTTTCCCCGGCTTATTCTCGGAAAAGACCGAAATTTGCCGGATAATGTATTTCTTCGAATCCATGGTCAGAGATTCCTCCTGTCAATAACTTTTTTCGATTTTCCTTCGAACCTCGGTAGCGACCCGGGTTCCACGAGTTCCACGTTCACACTCACGTTCAGTGAATTGCGCAGCTTGTGCTCCACCATGTTCCTGATCCTCATCAGGTCATTAATCTTATCTGAGAATGATTCCTTTGCGACTTCGACTCTGACAAGCATGTCATCGAGTGCACCCTTCCGCTCCACCACGATCTGGAAGTGCTGGCCTACTTCCGGGATGGACATCAGGGTATGTTCTACCTGCGAAGGAAATACGTTGATCCCCCTGATGATCAGCATGTCATCGACTCTGCCCTGGATCCGCTGCACTCTGGGATGAGTCCTGCCACAGGAACATGGTGACTCATCGAGCACTGAAATATCGCCGATCCGATAACGGATCATGGGCAGCGCTTCTTTCTGGAGCATGGTGACGACAAGTTCCCCTTTCTCCCCGGGACTGACTGCCTCTCCTGACGATGGATCGAGCACCTCCACGAGGGCCAGGTCTGACCAGACATGGAATCCCTTCTGCTCGGCGCATTCGAGAAACATCGGCCCGGACAGTTCGCTCGTACCGTATATATCGTAGGCACGGATCCCGAGCCATTCCTGGATCCTGGTCCTCATCCGGTCGGTCCACGGCTCTGCGCCGAGGATACCTGCTTTCAGGTCGGTATCATTCTTAATACTGACCCCCATCTTTTCGGCTACCTCTCCCATGTGGAGCAGGTAGGAGGGGGTACAGCAGATCGCCGTAGCATGAAGGTCCTGCATG
>DATJQJ010000015.1:0-36378 GCA_035505975.1 Methanoregulaceae archaeon | reverse complement strand
CAGGGCAATATCGGGCCATTACCGGCACCAGGGGAGCAAGGTTGATACAGACTGAACCAAATGAAACGATTGTTCGAACGATCGCCGAGCGACCCGATTCCGTGGTAATCGGGAACCCATCGAAGGGAGGGGAGATCAAGGTCTACTTTAATGTCGCGAACCTGGAGGATGCCGAGGCCCGTGTGATGAACGCGATCAAGATCCGGGACCTGGCTGCCCGACTGCATTCCGGTCAACCGGCAACACTAGCTGAGATCAAAAAGGCTTGATCTATTTTTTTGTAAAATCCAATGTTGACGCACCAGTTAAAGGTTATCGAGCATAATTGAAATTAGAAATCTATATATTATTGTGATGGAGATTTCCTATTTACCTGGGATGAGTTTTAGACCTTTTCTACCTTATAGTAAATTTTACGCGTTTTACTGCTTGTTCTTGGGAAATTGAAAAAGGGGTAATCAAAATTAAACTCCACAACGTAGGAGCGATCGCTCTATTGGCTATAGTGATTCTTATAGTGTTCACTGGTATCGTTTATGCAGACACAGGAGTTCTGGCTATGCCCGAGATACAGGGACTTGCAACGAGTACTGGAATGAATGTGCAGGGAACGGTCACCGAGTCCGACTCTGGCGTATGGACTTTAACGAATGACCCGGTCGTCCTCTATTCATATCCCGTAACGTCACCATCTGGAATTCTTGAACCTAATAACGCGATTGCCGTCTGGCAGGCAGAGTTGCAACAGGCGGGAGGATCGATTGTCATTGGCTCGGTATTGTATCCGGGACCAGGGGGATCTTCGTATGTAACCCAATTCAATGTGCCCGAGTCGTTGCTGAATACACCTTTTGTCAATATTCCCGGTATAACCTGGCAGCAGTTTTTAGACAATTTAGGGCTTGTAGCAGCACCGTCGGTAACGGAAAATGGCCTTCATACTGGTGTCCTCGACCCCGGTCAGGTCCAGTACACAACGGGCTATAATGACCAGTACTCCGGTGTTTCGGGTCAGCAGACCTTCGGAAAAACAGTAGAACTTTCCACAGCAAACACGATTACTGACCAGAGCAACATCAAGGCAAACACCAATGTCCAGTTTATCGCCCTGGATACCGGCCGTGCAACAAGATCTGAAGACTTGCTCCTCGACGGTGCATCCCAGGCACAAAATTCGTCAGGTCTGATACTTTGTCCGTTTGGCAATGCAAACCCGGGAATCGTACCGGCGTTCTGCAATATCGAGCAGGCAGGAAGTACTTTCGACACGACCCTGACGTCGACTGTAACATCAGCAGATACCCGGTTTGTCGGGACCGATGCGACTATCCCTGTCGTCCTGAACTACAACATCAATGCACAAGGAATTGCCCTGAGTGATGGTACTTCTTCGCCGATGATCGGTTCGGTCTCGGCATACCTAAAGGTTCACGTGCAGGAAGCACGGAATGAAAGCACCATTAATGGATTTTACTTCCCGGGGACGGATCTCTTCCCCTACTCATACCCTGACGGCTCGAACCCGCAGAAATCCGAAGACCTGGTATACTCTGAAACCTCATCGGCCAGTGGCATGATTAACAAGTTCAGCAAATCGATGAGCTATTTATCTCAGGCCTCGGCTGTACAGGCACCGATAGCGGTTCCTCCATTTAGTGTTCCGACATAAGGAGACGATTAAAAAAACATATTTTTCTATTACCTTCTCGCTTAGATGTCATACTTTTTCTATGTCAAATTGTTAACCCGGCGGCCCGGATACATACCGGTCAGCCGGATCAGCCTAGTGGAGAAGATGCAGGGATGATTCATGAACAATTTTTTATTTCATAATCATGGTCTTAAAAAAAAGGACAAAGTTACCTGATAAAATGATGAAAAAAATAGGGAATAAATACAATTAAACAGATTAAAAAGCCAAATACAAACCGACGAAAAAAAGAATTCCCTTTTCAATAATGTCTTTCTTCAAATTTGACAATTCGCCAGTTAATTGTTTTTCAATATCTTGGGCAGATAGGTTATCTTTCTCATTGAAAAAGAAATCTAATAATGGCTCTCTCAAAGGTTCGTTAGATATAGATAAACATTCATTATAGATTTCAAGGCTCATTTGTTCCGTATCGAGAAATTTAGGATTTTTTTCTTTTAAAGTTATAGCTTGATATTTTGATAAATTCACCTATTGCCATATCTTAAATTATTTCGAAGATTTTCTGAAGAACTTTTCAGGATCCCCTCAATGCGGTGATAAGTCTTTGATTTTTCGCTTCGTCGATGATAATTGTGGATTCGCGCGGACGGGAAAAACTTCATATCCGGTTCGCCGGGAACGGCCAGCAAATTTCGCTCCGTTTATTGATCCTGATATAACACAGTTTCCGATGAAGTCCTGACTCTCATCACGTTCAGAAGATCTGCGGCGGCCAGACAAACAATATTCCCTGAGATATATTTATCGAGTCCCGTAACGTTGATCCATTTTGAGAAAGGTGTATTCCTGTTGAATAACCGACGATTGGCCATTTCATTTTCATTAATTCTGTTTTTTCTCATACCCGCTGCCGCGATACCGGACACTTCATCGCTCCAACTGTATCCAGGATGGAATTTCATCTCGATTCCAGGGAATTTAGCACCAGGATCAGATACCTTCACGATTTTCAACAGCATTGACACCGGGGGACATTCAATCTGGGAATATAAGGCTGAATCCCAAAAATGGGTCAGGAAATATCCAAATGACCGGTTATCCCCGCTGGTCGGATACTGGATATTTTCAAAATTTCAAATATCGGTCCTGATAGTGCAATCCGAAAACCATTCCGGTATGTATCAGCGGGACTTCCTCGAGGGGTGGAATACGGTCGGATTATCCGGCAATTCTCTGCTCGATGCTCATTCTGCCCTCCTGCCGATAAACAATGAATGGACTCAGGTAATGGGGTATGACGTACAAAACCAGCAATATGAAGTTCAAATCATCAACGGGGGGAGCAATCAGTTCAGTGATTCAAGGCAACTACTGCCGATGAAGGGGTACTGGGTTTACATGAAGAACCCAGGACAATTATCTATTCCAGCAACAATCCCTACAACGAGTCCTTCGGATTCTCCGACTGTCTCGATCCCGCCCACCCAAACTCCTCCCCCCATCCAGACGGTAACGTCGACCGTCACCCCGACTCCTTCTTCGATTGTTACCGAAACGACACAAAGGACCTCACCGACACCGACAGTAACAACATCTGTTCCCACCGGGACTCAAACACCGATACCCCTGATAACCGCGACTCCGACGTCTGGTCCGACCCCTGAAATTCCTACGTATGGGAACCTCATTATTTCAGATCTGAATCTTCAGGAGGAATATGTCAGGATCTATAATGCCGGGACTTGGTCGGTTTCCCTGGCGAACTGGACCCTGCACGATGAAGGTTCAAATTTCGTCTATACGTTCCCCAATGTGATAATCGCTCCTGAAACAACGATAACTATTCACTCTCATGCCAAGGGACAGGATACGGGCACAGATTTGTACTGGACCGACAGATATGTCTGGAATAACGAGGGAGGTACGGCTTATCTGGTGGATTCTCAGGGGAATCTGGTGAACTATATTCATAAACCCTGCTGAATCAGGCAGCTGGCCTTTTAACTTCCGGTTTAGTTCCTTTTCGTGAAGAGGTGCCGTCATGATTTTGATTTAATTTTTTTCCTTTGATATGGTTCTACCTCCGCAGGCACTTGCAGGACCGGTGTCCAGGTCATTCATCTGCACGGCACAGCTGACTCGCAAATATTGATAATACCGGCTGGAGAATAGCCACGTGCCGGTCATAAGGGGGGTTGTGGCCGGTTCTGCAGGGGGGATTGCCAGTGTACAGGAACAGGAACATGAACCAAATCTCGGTCGAGGCACAATACATCTACAGGAAAGCCGTGGAATTAGCACAACGGGGAAAGTACGAAACTGCTCTCAATTACCTGAGACAGGCCGTGACGATCGCACCACGGTTTTCAAAAGCATTCAACGAGCTTGGTAACTGTCTCTGCGCCATGGGCCGGGATAGAGAAGCGCTTGCGAAATACGAAAAAGCGATTGCAATCGATCCGGGTTTTCTGGAAGCCCGCAATAACCGGGATTCCATTCTCCGCGGGCTGGATCAGAATCTGCACTGATCCGGACCGTTCCACTTTGGATCATTCAATGCCCGGATGCGCATGCCATTGGACCGGAGAGAAGACTATTATAAGGTCCAAATTGTTGCTGCGATCGCCCGCAATCGCCAGGGCGCTTGAAATGGCTGCGTCGATCGGTGAAGGCGTCTTCGCAACCGTGTTCCCAGACCGTGGCGACGATACCTCAGCAACGCATGTCAAGGTCTGTCTGCGGAACGTGCAACCCGCAAGCGGGTAGTGGGTTGGAAGCCCCTGACCCGTACAGCTTCAACTCCCGGATTACCGCGCTGCAGGTATAGCCGTTCAGACCAGCCGGGTCCTGCCCTTTTTCGTCCCTTCCATCGTTTCTCCAATATGCAACGTCCCCGGGACGAGAGCGCGCAAAACCACCTAAAAACCGGATCTGGATCTTCAGTCCCGGGTTTAGATTTATATGGTAGAGGGATCAAAACCACACAACCCACCAGGAGCATTATAGATATCGAGGTCGACAGCCATGCTCAATGAACTGGAACAAAAAAAACCGGTCAGCGCCAAAGTCTTCGATGACACTCTTCCCGGACTGAAGGATCGTCTCGCGATCGCGCAGCGTGCACACTACCGTGAGAAAATTCCCGTCATTATCATAATCGAAGGCTGGAATGCAGCAGGTATTACCATGGTGACTAAAGCGATCATCGATGCCCTCGACCCCAGGGGGTTCACGCTCCATGCCATCGACATCCCAACCGACGAGGAACGGATGCGCCCGTTTATGTGGAGGTTCTGGATAAGGACGCCTCTCCGGGGGCGCATAGCACTCTTTGCGCGGGGATGGTACAGCAGGGCCATCTCGTCGGAGATGCAAAAGGTCTCGTGGAAGAAATCGTTGAAAGGCAGGACGATCTCGATCAACAATTTTGAACGAATACTCTCCGATGACGGCACAATTATTATCAAGATCTTCCTGCAGATCAGCAACGCAGAACAGAGAAGACGACTGGAAGAGAGGGAGAAAAATCCCCTGACCGCGTGGCTTGTCACCCCGGCGATCTGGAACCTCCATCGACATTATGCAGATTCCCTGCCCATTATCGATGAATTCCTTGAAAAGACCAGCACCGGATATGCACCATGGCATATTGTCGACGCAATGGATCGGAATAGTACGATCCTCTCGGTTTATTCGATACTGCTTGAAACCCTGGAGAAGGAGGTATCTGACGGAAAAGAGAGCAGCAGCAGGAAAGATAAGTCAACAGATCTGCAGAAACCGAAGAAGAATCCCGTGAAGAGACAGTCCATACCAGACGTGGTATGCAATAAGGAGGAATGCCAGCCTGTTCTCGACGAACTCCAGAAGGAGATGCTGGATCTGCACTCTCTCATTTTCAAGAGAAAGATCCCTCTCATCATTCTCTATGAAGGCTGGGACGCGGCCGGAAAAGGGGGGAATATCACGAGGATATCCCGGTACATGAACCCGCTCGGATACGATGTTATACCGGTAGGTCCTCCTGATGAGACCGAAATGAACCACCACTACCTCTGGAGGTTTGTCAGGAACTTCCCGAGGGCAGGGCACGTCGCTTTCTACGATCGCAGTTGGTACGGGAGAGTTCTCGTAGAACGGGTCGAAGGTTTCGCAAAAAAATCAGAGTGGCACCGGGCATTCCAGGAGATTAACGAATTGGAGGAGGACTATATTTATTCGAGCGGGGGTGGTATCATAAAGTTCTGGCTCGAGATAAGCCGTGAAGAACAACTAAAACGGTTCAGGCAGCGTGAGAACGACCCTTTGAAAGTACATAAGATTACCGATGAAGACTGGCGTAACCGCGAAAAATGGTTACAGTACGAAGAGGCTGTTGACGAGATGCTGGCCCGGACAAATACCAGCATTGCACCCTGGACCGTCATTGCGTCCGACGATAAACTCTTCGCACGCGTGACAGCGACCAGGTCTGTAGTCGAATGTATCAGGAGCCTCCTCTGACAACCTGGTATTTTGGAATTGTGAACGAGGGATGTTTTTACTGCTGATTACGGTGTTCCCACCCCCGATACCGTTTCCCCTGTCTGATCAGATTATACAGGCCGGAATCTGGGCATATTTAATCGTATTTCTCCTGCTGACATTTACATCCACGATCGTAGGCGGAGTAATTCCCGATAACATGATCCTTGTTCTCATCGGGGCTTCGGCGGTCGACAACGGGCTTTCATTGGGAGGACTCATCATAGTGGCGGTCCTGGGGGGATTTGCAGGGTATGAGATAAACTACTGGAGCGGCAGGCTCCTGGGTCACACCACCTGCAAAGCAGGATGCCCACGGGTATTGAGCGACGAGAATGTCGGTAAAGCAGTCGCTCTCATGGATAAGTTCGGTCCGTTATCGCTGATCCTCGGCAGGTTCCTGCCTGTCTTCAACATTCCCTCGTTCATGGCAGGAGTGAATTCCATGAACAGCAACAGGTTCATCGCGTACAATATCATCAGCGCCTTTCTCTGGTGCGGTATTCTTCTGGCATTTGGATTTTTCATAGGAAATATCCCAACAATCAATGTATACCTCGACTTCATTACCGATATTTTCCTGGTAATCGTGGTGGTGATCATCATAATCGTCGTTCTGATGTCGATCCGGGATTATTATGTGAGTAAAAAATCTTCCCGTTAAACCGGCGCCTTCCAATATAGCTATTTTACCAATGGTATGAAAATTACGGGTTTCACAAAGTGACTTTCTTTTTCCAAAAAAAAAATCATAATCCATACGCAGGTTTTGGGGAGACGTGAATACCCCGGTTGATAAGTCCGCAGCGTGGCAATGGTTGTTCTTTCCTGATAGGCCTTGCCATGTTCCTGTTAATCGTCTTGATCTTCATTGCATCTCACCTCCGGTTGGTGGCTATGATAATATCTCAAATAAAAAATTATTCCCCTGATGCAATTTTTGAAAAGTGACCGTTGCATCGGGGATGCCATTCCATTACCGATAGATGTTAACCGTGTGAAAGGGTAAAAAACGTCATGAATAAATCGGGTATTTTACGTATCCTTGTTTTTCAAGCTTATTGATTGACAAATTCAATTTTCCTCGGGCAGATCCCGGGGTCGCAGAGTGTCCCGGTTTCCACGCACTGCTTCCCGACATTAAGGTAGGGGCATTTCTCTTTCTCGATATGGATACTCCATTCGGATCTCATGACCCTCTCAAATTGACGCAGGCCGTAATTAATTTTTTTGATTGTTCCATTTTCCGGCGACAACCCGGGCCTGACAATCTTTTCAGGCCACCGATCTGGAAAGTAATAAAAAGGAGCATGCAGTAGCATTCACCAAAACCGGGGTGGACATGTGAGATTAATTCATGTCGTTGCAGGTGTCGTCTTCGCGTTGCTTCCAACACACGCGATCGTTGCGGACGTTCCGTCGGGTCCAGTATTACCCGGGGACGCCATATACCAGGTCCACGTCTCATCAGTGGTGCTTGACCCGCCGGTGTTTTTACCCTCCGAAACAGGAACGGTTACGGTACCTGATCAACCCCGGAAACCAGACGGTCTCGTTGTCCATTCCGACCATCCTCGATACCCATATCAGGGAACTGAACGGCAACAGTTATGGCCCGGTGGTCTATCTCGGTCCCGGGAATTCGTTCAACTATTCGCTTCTCATAAGCCAGGAAACCGGAGACGGAACGTACTTCCCGCTCTTCACCGTCTCGACGACCGAAGCAGGGAGCATCAGTTATCCCTTCCAGTTCGAGGTCGATTCACGGAACCTTTCTGTAATGGTCGTCGACAAACCCGTTAATTTTTCACTGGAGACCACAGACAACGTGACCCTGAGTGTCGCGAACCCCCGGAACGGAGCGGTCGGAGACATCACGATCACGGCAGGTGACACCGGTGCCGACGTATTCCCATCCAGGTAATTCATCAGTTCTCTGGATGCAGGAGAATCCAGGGATTTTATGTTCCAGGTCACCCCTCACCGGGCTTCGGACGTTAATTTTCACGTCACGTACGAGAACGGGAATAACGAACATAGTGCCGATCTGGTAATGTCATTAAATCTCGGGGCAAACAAGGCGGCTGCCGTACCGTTAATAAATAATATTGCGTTGACAGAGCAGGGTGCCGCAAACAAGATGACCGGAGACGCGACCAATGCAGGAATAACCGATGCCCGGGGGGTGGTGATGACGGTTGTGCCACCGGCACATCCAATCGAGCCATACACTTTGTATGCGGTCGGATTGCTTGCTGCCGGTGATTTTTCCAGTTTTACCCTTACCTTTGCGGCCGGGAATCTTACCGGTGTGCCTGTGGAAGTGACGTGGAAAGATGCCGGTGGCAATTCATTCTCAACCGTACAGACCCTCGATATCAGGTCATTCGCCAACACTACAGCAGGATCGTCTCAGCGGGCGATATTCCCATTTGGCGACGACACCGTGGGTGGTTTTTCACGTTACTACCTGGTGATCGCTTTCGTCATCGTTCTCACTACCGGGATAATCATCTGGCTTGCGAGAAGGCACAGGGAGGGCTAATGGATCCTGATGCTTCCAATTCCTGCATAATTTTACTTTTTTTTCACCCCGAATGGGACGTAGTCGTTTTTGTCCCGGAATGGCAAAGATATTGATGGAAGTAAAAAAAAAATCGAAAGGGTGGGATTCCGGGCAGGTTCCGGAAAAATTATAGAAGTATGAGTGTATCGGAAATATTGTGAATGCAATCGGAGTAGGTGATTGTAATGGGGGTATACTGAAATCCGATCATCGCACGAGCATTTTGCACCTGACGACTTCACCTCCTTTGCTGTTCACTCCTTTCCATCGGCCCCGGAAAACCAGGTTTTCAGGGAGCAGCCGATATTTTGGAACCCGTGGAAAGATTTCACCTGCACGGTCCGTCACGCGGGTTCCTTGGGAGTGGCACACAATGTTGTTCGTTTTCGACTGTCTGTACTCCCGGGCGGTTCTATAGGAGGACTCGCCCGATTGTATAGTATATTTGACATTATGTCTAATATACTTTACTATTGGTATAAATAATTCCACACTTTTCATCACCCGCATCTCCCTATAACCCTGTAAACCACGGGGCGCTGGAATAGTGTACCAGGCCCGTCGGGAGGATCCGGCCAGTTCAGCCTGGTGCGGTGGGTGGGTGAGGTACGAGGAAACCGGGCTTGTTTAAGATCACGTTTTATTGCCGGGGTTAGCAGGTTCCTCTTCAGGGTCGACGAGAAAGATCTCGTCGATCCTTTTCCCGAAATAGTGTGCGATCTTTGCTGCGAGGAGGAGGGACGGGTCGTACTGCCTGTTTTCGAGGGCAAGGATTGTCTGGCGGGTGACCCCGATCTCGCGGGCAAGTTCTTCCTGGGTTATGTTGTTCATGGCCCGGTAGATTTTGATGCGGTTGTTCATTCTAAGATGCCCCGAATTTCCTGTCATAATACAGGGACAGGACGACGTAGAGGAGAATGATCCCGCATAACAGTCCCATCAGCCGGAAACCGACGAGGCCTAGACGGCGATTGTAGTTAAGCTCCCCGCTGAGCGCATCGATAACTACCCATAGCGCATAAAGAAAGAGACTGATCCAGGTGATCTGCAACGTCCTCAATGCAGTAATCCCGTTGATTTTTTCCGTGCGTTCGTCCCCGACCACCTCGTCGATATACATCCTGGAAACATAAACGAATGCTATGCCGAAAAGAATTGCCGCAAGGGATGGCAGGGGATCTGCGGTTTCAACCGACCACCAGAATATACCCACCTCGATAAAGGCAACGGCCGCAATCAGGAGATAGAATACATTTTTTTTCATCGGTATCTCATGCCCGGGTTGCCCTGTCCGGGAAATGACGAGTTCGTTCGCATCATAATGGTGGCCAATCTTTCCCCGGGATTTTGAAAAATGGGTGTTGACATCGTTATTCGCTCCTCAATGCGTCGATCGGGTCCAGGTTCGACGCATGCCATGCCGGATACAGTCCTGAAAGCATACAGACGATGATTCCGATGATCATCCCGTATGGGACATAAATAATACTCTCAGGCAGGAAGAAATATGCCGTATTGCCGATCATTGCACTGACGACCGAGTAGCCAATAGTAAGGCTGCATATACCGCCTACCACAGCACCGATAAGCCCGAGGATAAATGCCTCGTAGAGAAACATCCGCCTCACCTCGCCTTTTTCGGTTCCAATCGACAGCAGGATACCAATTTCCTGAATCCGTTCGTTTACCGACATCATCATGACATTGAATATACTTACGGCTGCAACGACGAGGGAAATACCTCCGATTGCAAGGATGAATGTGGTGATGGTGCCCAGGGTCGCCGTTATGCTCGTCAGCCGCGAACTGGCGTCGCTGATGCGGACCACGTTGGTTTTCCGGTTTACCTTGTCATTAATCGCGGATTCCACGGCGCCGATGGTATCGACATTCTGGACAACTACGTTTACCTGATCGTAGAGATCCTTATCGCCATAGTGATCGGTATACCAGGTATCGGGCACAACGATTGCATTGTCTGTGTTGACACCGTCGGAAGCAAATCCACGTGCTGCAAGGATGCCTGATACCCGCACGGTTGGCCTGTCCGGAGTATTGGGCGGTCCGATCTTAATCCTCGTGCCTATTGCAAGATTAAAATTGGTGGCAATAGTCGACCCTACGAGGACATCATCTGTCCCTCGCGGAAAATCGCCCTGTGAAACAGTCAGGAACTTTTGCATGTCGTTCGGATCGAGCCCGTAGATCCCGCCTCTCCCATCGGTCGACCCTATCGTAAACTGGGCATTCGTCCGATGTATCGGGATAACGACGTTCGTTCCCGCAGCATTCTTGATGTCATTGAGCTGGCTCTTATCTATTCCCGATGACGTGACAGGAGTTCCGGCAGTCGATGTGGTCCTGACGACATCCGAAGAGATCATCACGGTGTTAACATCGGTCGAGAGCTGCTGTTTGACAGACAACTGCATGTTCGCCCCGAGCATACCCATCGATGAGATCGCGACGACCCCAATCACGATGCCGATTGCTGCAAGAAGTGACCTGAGAAAGTTCAGCCGTACGCTGCGTACCGAAAGGTCGAAAAAGATATCCCTCATGATGCTACAATCCTCCCGTCCTCGATTTCTATAATCCGGTGGGCATATTCTGCTATTTTTGCATCATGCGTGACAAGGATGACCGTCTTTCCTTTTTCCTGGAGATCGCAGAGGATATCCATGATCTGAAGGCCGGTCTTCCGGTCGAGATTTCCGGTCGGCTCATCGCAGAGAAGGATCTTCGGATCGTTTACCAGTGCGCGGGCGATTGCAACACGCTGCTGCTGTCCACCTGACAGCTGTGAGGGCCGGTGAGCACTGAGCTCGTCGCTAAACCCGACTGAATGGAGCGCCGCCGAAGCTCTGCCCGATTTATCGTGTTGTTTGTACTTCAGGATCAGGGGGTACTCGACATTTTCATAGGCCGAAAGCAGGGGGATCAGGTAAAACTTCTGGAAGATATACCCGATGATATCCCGGCGCATATGTGTTCTTTCAAGGCCCGACATCTTTACAACATCTTTGCCGTCGATATACAGGTGCCCTGACGTCGGGACATCCAGGATGCCGAGCTGGTTCATCAGGGTCGACTTTCCAGAACCTGATGGTCCCATGATGGCGATGAATTCGTTCTCCATTATGTCGAGCGAGACATGATCGAGCGCTGTGTAATCACCGCTCTCAAGATGGTATATCTTCGAGACATCCGAAAGCCGGATGAGGGGATCATTAGTCATCCCGTCCCCTCACTGTTTCTTCAGTTTTTTCATGATTGTTTTTCGCTTGATCCAAAGGACAATACCGATAACGACTACTATTCCACCGATGATGACCGGGTAGAATGCCGAAAGACCTCCGCCCCTGCTGCCGCCTCCAAATCCGAATATGCCTCCGCCTCCGGGAGCTCCAGGACCCCCAAAGCCCCCGCCCCTGACCGAGCTGTTGCCCGTGCCTGAACTCCCGGAACGCGAGCCTGATAAACCGGAGCTGGACGCGAGATTGAGCGTCGTTACCGACGAGAAAATATTACCATCGGCATCTTTCCACTGTATGTTCACAGGGATTGCCGAGAGATCGTCGGCGGTAAAGGTAAGGGTGAAACTCGAGAAATCATTGGATGCGAGCGAACCAATCGCATAGTTGGAGTAAGGTTCGATCGGGTGTGCCGGTGCCGCGACGGTAACAACCATGCCGCTCGCATCGGTCACCCCTGCATTGGTCACATCTCCGGTGAGCTGGTACCCGGCACCCTGGGCGGTCAGTGCGACATTGTTGATCACCGGCACAGCAGCGAGCTTGTTGACGCCGATATTCAATGGCAGGACTGTATCGGTAGAGTGCTCATTATTCCCGTTGTTATACGTAACATGGAACGTAAGATCAGATGCCTTATGAGGGGTGACCTGGAACGTGACCAACTGCGATTGCCCGGCATCGAGCGAACTAATAAATTTCTGTGTTGGAATGACGTCGGTTCCATCTCCGACCGGCGTGATCATGATGTTTTTAACCGGACCGTTGCGGGGGTTTACGATGCTTAAGTTTACCGTATCCTTGGTGCCCAGTGAGAAGTTGTCAGGTTTATCGACGATGATTGCACTGACATTCTTGGAATCCACTTCTACCTTGAAGGGGTAACTGATGCTTCCGGCCTCGGTCGTCGATACCGTGAACAGCGGGAAGTACGTCCCGTCAAGGGTATCGGGGCTTACGAGGAAAGAATACGTCATCGTGTTACCCGGGCCCAGGTGAACGACCGTATTGTAACTGTTATCGTTCAGTTCCTTGAAGTGGGTATCCAGGATATTCGGGTGGGATAGCGATACGGTCTGGTTACCAGAGTTTGTCAGTTCGATGGTAACCGTCCCGGTTTCATACGGGAAGAAGACCTGCGGGTCCAGGGTAACCGAAGCTACATGGACCTGGTATATTGCGTCCGCTGACGTTACGGTATCTGTCGGAGCGGCTGTTACGGCACCGACTGCACCGACGGCCAGCAGGATTAGACTGAAAAAGACAGGATAAAATTTCATGAATAGTCCTCTGTTTTTATCGCGATGATATGATCCATTACGCGCAGACCGATGGTCTTCACATAAGGATTCACAGGTTATCACTCGTTGCATTATATGTATGTAAAGTTCATTTGACATTATGTTATATAAACCATACTTAAGGACACAGGGTTCGAATACTGGATCCACTCCTGCGGTGACTAACCGGCGTCCCGCCCGGATGCGATGAAACCGGAAGACGCGCCCCGGCAGTACCCGGCTCACCGGCATCCCGGTGCAGGGTGAGTTTCCTCATTTTCTGTTTCTGTGGTCCCTGGATCTCATTCATTAAATTTTCGGTACAGCCTGTTACCGGCCACCTGGAAGACAATGATAAACATGAGGAGCAACGCAATATCAATCCCGGTCCCGAACTGGGTCGTCCCGGAATAGGCCCCAACGATTAGGTCGTTGCCGTACGTAAGCGGAGAGCAGAAGGCGACCGCCTGCCCTATTGCCGGCATCGATGCTATCGGGATGAATACACCGGAAATAAAGATAAGGGGGAGGCGGACGATATTGAGGATTGACATCACCTCCCCGACGTTTTCCGTCGGATATGCGGCAAACAACGTTCCCATAGAGGAGAAACAGAATGCAGTAAGAATAAGGCCCGGCACCAGGAAGAGCGGTGCGTTTAACAGGGTGCCGAAGGCGACTACCCCGATGATAAGCGGTATAAATGCAATGATGATGCTATAGAGGAACCCTGATAGGCTCTCCCCGAATACCACCGCTGACAACGACACCGGGGCCGAGAGCAACCGGTCGAAGGTCTTCATCCGCCGTTCGATCGGTATCGACACTGGCTCGATCGAAGAGGCGCTGAAGAGCAGGGTGATGCCGATGAGACCTGGTATCAGCGAGGCAAGAGGAGCGTTCCGACCGATTGCGAATGCAAAGAACATAAAGAGGGGGAAGAGAATGCCTGCCACAATAATATTCGGCTTTAAATAATAGATCTTCATGTCTTTTTTCGCGATTGCCCACGCCCCGTTCAGTTCCCGGAAGAACTGGTCCCGATGCTCCCCCTGATCAGTCAATCGCATGGACCCCCTTCAGTCCTGATCTGCCTTCGAGTCCGGTAAGTTTGATGAAAACGTCCTCAAGACTCGGACCGACGGTATTTAAGGAGACGATATCGAGATGTTCCCGTTCGGCAAATGAAACAACCTCGGGAATGACGGCTGAAGGGTTTCCTGTGAACAACCGGAACTTGTCGCCTTCTTTTTTCGCATCGTTCACCCCTGGAATTGCGGACAGTGCCGGAAGGGAATCGGGCGCAGGGCGACTGAATGATACTTCCACCGATTGCACGCTCTGTATCGTACCTTTTAATTTTTCAGGCGAATCTATTGCCGCGATTTCCCCCTTATTGATGATTGCGACGCGGTCGCAGGTGACGTTGGCCTCTTCGATGTTATGGGTCGTGAGGAAGATCGTCACCCCCGATTTATTCAGTTCCCTGATGACGTCCCTGATGATCAGGTTGCTCGCTACATCGAGGCCGGACGTCGGTTCATCGAGGAATACCAGTTCCGGGTCGTTGATCAGTCCCATCGCGAGGGTGAGACGGCGTTTCATTCCCTTGGAAAAGCCATGTGCCAGGTCATCTCTCCGGTCGTACAGCCCGAACAGGTCGAGCAGTTCCCTGGCTTTCGCCTCCCGGACGGCACGGGGCACGTAATAGAGTTCGGCAGTGAACATCATGTTGTCCCATGCCGACAGTTCGTCGTAAACGTTCGATGTTTCCGAGACGATACCGAGGTGCCGCCGTGCCAACAGGCGTTCGCGTTCAATATCGAAGCCGAAAATCGTTGCATGCCCTGAAGTCGGCGCGGAAATTCCGGTCAGGATGCGGATCGTCGTCGTCTTTCCGGCACCGTTCGGCCCGAGAAATCCGAATGTTTCTCCTTTTGCTACTGAGAAGCTGACCCGGTCCAGGGCTTTAACGTGCCTGAATTGTTTTGAGAGGTCGCGGACAACAATCGCATCCATCACCAGAAGGGGTACGGTATTCCTGTTTATAGTTTTTGAAATGTCGGTCGATGGTTCACAAGGAAAGAAAATAACCTTCCGTGAAGGGAGAAACAGGTGGGTACTACAGGGGTTAAATCGCACGGCACTGCCCCGTATGAAACAGTATGGTCTCTGCCTTTCCTCCCTTGTTGGGGATACATGCCCGGATATGAAAGACTTAAGGGAGCGCAGGGATGTGTTATTTATCATCCGTTAATCGGAGCCGTTTCAATCGTCCCTTTTTCAATCGGTGCTGCAGGTACATCTCGTGCGGGGATTTCCCCTGATGCAATGGTTGCGCCGACATGATATTTCAAATTATTTTGTAATAATATTAAATTATTACCACATATTTTTATTGTTTCAAATAATTTTAAATTAAACTCAGTTGAAGCAGCAAACCATTTTCACCTGTAATATCGGATTTTACCGGATTGTTGTCAATTTGCCTTAAAAATTTGCATGGTTTTCACATTAACGGTTAATAAAGCCCTGTCATTTTATTCCCGTAATGCGTGGGATCTGTCTGGGGCAGGAAAAATTAAAACAGATCAGGCTTCACTGAATCTTATCCAACATGGTCTCCGGAACATCGAAACGAAACGTCCTCATGGCTTCTGCACTAGGGTCCTCGCTTGCACCGTTCATGGTCTCTTCCCTGATCGTCGCCCTACCGACGATTGGTCATGAATTCCTGAGTAACCCGGGGCTGCTTGGCTGGGTGACAAATATTTTTTTTATTGCATCAGCAATTTTCCTCGTCCCGTTTGGGAGGGTGGGCGACAGGTACGGTGTTAAAAAACTCTTTACTGTCGGAATGGCTGTGTATTTTGTATCAGCGCTCCTCTGTGCGATCGCCCCCGATATACCGTACCTCATTGCTGCCCGGTTCTTAACCGGAATCGGTGCCGGGATGATTTTCGGGACGTCGATCGCGCTGTTAAGCCTCGTGTTTCCCGAGTCGGAGCGTGGAAAGGCGATCGGCATTAATGTTACTGCGATGTCCGCCGGATTCCTGCTCGGTTTTTTCCTCGGCGGGCTTTTAACGTTCTATATCGGTTGGAGGAGCATATTCATCGTGACCCTCCCGGTCGAGTTATTTGTTATTGCACTTATCCTTACGAAGATCAGGGGAGAGTGCGAACTATCGAAAGCAAAGGAGCTCGATATCCGGGGAATGCTGCTATATGGACTTTCGATCGCCTTCATCATGACCGGTTTTTCAGCACTTCCCGGGACTACCGGCATGATACTGATTATGGGAGGTGCAGTCTGCTTAATAGTTTTCTTCTCCTGCGAAGCAAGGACAAAAGTGCCGCTTCTTGACATCCGGATATTCTGGAAGAACCGGACATTCACTGCTACGAACCTGACGGTCCTTCTTTTCAATACCTCGAACTTCGCTGTTATTTTCCTCATCAGCTTGTACCTGCAGGATGTCCGGGGGATGGATGCAAGAGTTGCGGGAATAATCCTTCTGACACCGGTCATATTTATGGCCCTCTTCTCAGCGTATGCAGGAAGACTTTCCGACAGGAAAACTCCCAGGATGGTGATCGGAAGCGGTATACTCCTGGGCTCTGCCGGTCTTCTCCTCTATGCCTGGCTCGATGCGGGAACCCCCGTGCTCCTGATCGTCATCGCTCTTGCCCTGGTTGGCATCGGCATAGCTTTCTCGCAGTCTCCCCTGATACGGACCACCATGTCGTCGGTACCGAAAGAGGTATTCGGCCTGGCATCGGGACTGATCGAGACGATGCGACTGGTCGGGATGACCTCAAGCATTGCAATCTCTATCATCGTCTTTGGAATCACACTCGGTACCACTCCTGTTAGCGCCTCGACGGGTCAGGAATTTACGCAAAGTCTCAGGATCATATTTGCCATACTGTTGGTTATCTCCCTGTGTTCGTTCCTTATCGCATTGACCCTGAAGCGGCCGGTATCTCCCGGCAGTCCGGATGTCGTTTCATGACCCTACTGATCGCACGTATTAAGACCCCCTGCACGATGTTAGTACCAGGTGAAAGGACTGTGGAATTCAAAGATATCGTGATGCAGCGGTACGCGACGAAAAAATTTGACGGCCGGAACGTTCCCCGTGAGAAAATCGACGAACTTATCGAGTACATCCGTTATGCGCCGTCTGCGCTGAATTTACAGCCGTGGAAGATTAAGATCGTAACCGACAAGGCGACGAAAGAACGTCTGAAACCTGCTGCATTCGATCAGGAACAGGTGACTACATGTTCCCACCTGCTCGTATTTTGCGCAAACCCCGACTACGAAAGCCTGATAGAGAAACTTTCTCGGCTCCTTGAAAAATATTCAGTACCTGCAGACATACGGAAGATGGTGATCGACATGGCAAACCAGTTTACCGGTCCGATGTCTCCGGAGCAGCGTTTTGCCTGGTCCCAGGCCCAGACCTATCTGGCCCTCGGAAACGCACTGAACGGCGCCAAGGCGCTCGGTCTCGATTCCTGTCCGATGGGAGGGTTCGACCCGGAAGCGTTCTCGCAGATCCTCGGGATCGAGAAACCCCTGGTTCCTGTGATGCTCTGCCCGGTAGGATATGCAGCAGACAAACCGATGCCGAAGATCAGGTTTGCAAAAGAAGAGATCGTCTTCTGACCCGGGTTCGCAATACCATGATGAAAACGCTGTCGCCCGACGATGCATTTGCCAGGTCGGCACCAATGGTTTATACCGTGGTCACCTGTCTCGATGAACTGGGGAAACCGAATGCACTCGGGGTCTCCTGGGTAACGCGGGCCTCGTGGAGCCCGTTCCTCATGCTGGTCTCGATCGATCACAGCCGGTACTCGCATGCAGGTATCAGGCAGAACCGGGAATTCGTCATTAATTATCCCACAAAAGAACAGGAAAAGGGTGCACTCGTATGCGGTATGTCGTCGGGCCGCGATATCGATAAGACTGTCGCGTCGGGCCTCGCGTTCGTGAATTCTGAAAAAGTCAGGTGTCCGACGATCGACGGCTCGGCAGTCTCATTCGAATGCAGGGTGATTGGCGAGATGGAGACCGGCGACCATACGGTCTTTGTTGGAGAGGTCGTTGCATCGAAGGGGCACCCGGAAGAGCAGAATCACCTGTACGTGACCCATAATTTTACCATGCTCGCTCTCGGGAACGAGGAGTAGACCCGCTTACCCTATCCTTTTACGATTCGGTGTACACCAGTATAGTGTACGAAAGAGTATGGACCAATTCAGTGCCTTGCTTAAATCAAGGGCGGAATCGCTCGGCGCAGAATATTTTGGCATCGCCGACCTGACCCCGGCCAGGGAATTTATCGAAGCCCAGGGGGGTGAGATTATTGCCGGTTTCCCCAGGGCCGTAACCATGGGTATCGATCTGCCCGATCCCCTGGTCGATCTGTTACCGGTACCCGGTAACCGCATGGGTGCATTGCTGTACCATCACAACGCCTATGATGTTGTGAACCGGGAACTCGACCGTATTGCGTTGCACCTGTCGGATATGCTTCAGCAGAATGGGTACCGGGCCCTGCCCATCGCCGCATCCCTCCGGACCGATGAATCCGGGATCTGCGGTCCCATCTCTCATAAACTGGCCGCCAACCTTGCCGGGATCGGCTGGATAGGCAGGAGTTGCCTCCTCGTGACCCCTGCACACGGGCCAAGGGTGCGCTTCGTGACCGTCCTTACCGACGCCACGCTCCCCCCGACCGGAAAACCGATGGACAACCGGTGCAACACCTGCATGGCATGCGTGGAGACCTGTCCGGCAGGGGCGTTTTCAGGCCGTGCATTTGACAAGGATGAACCGCGGGAGGCCAGGTTCGATACAGCCGCATGCGAACGTTACCTGGAGAGCAGACGAATTGAAACCGGCGTTGCCGTCTGCGGCATGTGCCTGTGGGTCTGTCCGCACGGGAGGAACCAGGGAGAACGTGGATGACATGAAGAGCTCACGGTATGTACACGGATATTCCGACAGGGAATCCGGGCGCCTCCTCGACCAGGCAGTTACCCTGACCGGGCTCCTCCACCATGACACCCGGTACGGCAAAGGGACCCGGGTGCTCGAGGCAGGGTGCGGCGTAGGTGCCCAGACTGTTCCGCTTGCACGGGGAAGCCCGGGCGCCCTGTTCACGTCGGTCGATTGTTCTGCAGAGTCCCTCATACAGGCCAGGTCACGCGTAGACCGGGCCGGACTGTCGAACGTAGCATTCGGGCAGGCCGATATCTTCAATCTCCCCTTCGGTGAAGGAGTCTTCGACCACGTATTTGTCTGTTTCGTCCTCGAACACCTCCGCGACCCTGCCCTTGCGCTGGCGAACTTAAAAAGGGTATTAAAGCCCGGCGGGACCATCACGGTCATTGAGGGAGACCACGGTTCGGCGTATTTTTACCCGCAGAGCAGTCATGCGCAAAAAAACATTCAGTGTCTGGTTACCCTGCAGGAAAGGATGGGCGGGAATGCCCTTATCGGAAGGGAAGTGTATCCGCTCCTCGCCGATGCGGGGTTTGCCGATATACTCGTCTCGCCGAGGATGGTGTATGTCGATGCAACAAGGCCCGATCTTGTAGAAGGCTTTACAAGGCAGACATTTATCGCCATGGTGGAAGGAGTCAGGGACGAGGCGATCGGAAACGATCTGATCACAGGGTCTGAATGGGACCGAGGCATCCGTGACCTCAACCTGACCTGCCGGAACGACGGAGTGTTCTGCTACACGTTTTTCAAAGGAACCGCAAAGAATGTACCGTGACGCCATGTCAGCTCCGTCAGGCATAACCCCCGGTTCCCTGTATCACCCATATATCCCGACTCCTGGTAAACGGAGGGCCTGCCCGTTGCGCAACCGCTATTTTACCGCCGGCTCCTCCTCCGCCACAGTTCGTGCGTGACATTTCCGGAGTGCTTTTTTCGCTCCTGCGGCTCCGCTAGGTTCATGGGTCAAACCCTTCCCTGGCCCGGGTTTTTTCCTTCAGCAGGCCGATAAGGATGATGAACGTTGCCGCCTCGAGAGGATCGTCGAAATAAGCGAGTTCCGGGCCCTTGTAATGTTCAAGCATCCGGACCACCTTCGTACCATAGTGCTGATCGTCGATCTTTAAGGGTCGCATCCCCCTTTTCCATCGTTCTACGAGAGTCTTCATCTCTGTTGCAGTGACCATTTCCTACCAACCGCTAAAGAGATCGGCAGGGGTGTATTTGGGATCTGACAGAGCACGGGGTGAAAGTGATGTCCAGGGTTTTCGGGATACGTTTAATTAAATACCCTGCAATGTCCCATCGATTACTATGGCAGGATCATGGCAGGAAGCAGTAGCGACGGCAAAAACAGAAGGGAAAGAAGAAGTGTACCATGATTTCGACAAAGGGACCTATGGTGCGTGCCGGAGAGCAGAACACCAGGGCCATTTCTCATGCGGCCGGTACGTCGAGCACCGGTGCATCTGCATGCCGGCAGCTCTCTCACCCGATGAGCTCGAACGAAAGGAAAAGGCATTTCTCGAAGAGAACCCGGACTGGCTGAAGGAAGACCCATGAGCTGCCTGCCCTGAACCGGCGTGCGCCCTGCCGCCAGGGGGCAGGGCCCGGGCAGAGCAGGTCGTCCGGGACCGACCGGTGTCTGATCAACGTAGCGGACCTGATGCTGGGTGGACTGCGGCGAGGATCTCGGTCCGGGTGTTCACACCCCGGTTTTTTGACAATTCTCTCCTGAATCGGAAACTCTGATAATAGCCTGATGATGCTCTGCTGAATGTCCCGTTCCAGACCGGGGCCGGTCCGGACCCTGATCGTCTTCTTTTCAATGAATGTTCGATCGAACCGAAATCCACAGAGATTCCACCCATACATTTTTACCCTCATCCACTGATTTTCAAAATATGTCACGACGGAGTCTGGATTGTGTCTTGCTCGGTTGTATCCTTGCATGCATTCTCGTTACGGGTATTTCGGTAGCCGATACGACGATACCTTTTATACAGGGCTGGAATCTTGTATCGGTCCCAAAAACACTGGATTCCGGGCATTCCACGGCGGGTATCGTCTTCCAGGGAGTCAATACCGGTGGGCACTCGATGTGGGAGTACAATGCGCTGGCCCAGTCCTGGGTAAAAGTATACCCTGACACGGTCCTTCGGCCCCTCGACGGGATATTCGTCTATTCGACCACCAACACTTCGGTCCCGGTCGTGTTCAACACCGATCCTGTCGCGGTCCCTCCTACGAAAAACGTGTACCAGGGGTGGAACCTGATCGGGTTCTCGGGAATGACTCCGGCGACGGCACATGATTCGTTCATATCGCTGAATAACCAGTGGACCCAGGCGCTCGGCTACGATGCCGCCTCGCAGGCATATGAGACCCAGATCATATCGGGGGGCGGGGGTGCATTTTCAGATAGCAGGACCCTTTATCCTGCGAAAGGCTACTGGCTTTACGTAACAAGCCCGGGAACACTTGCAGGGATCGGCTCCTGACCGGATGGTCGGGATGCCAATCACACACGACGGGCATGGTATTTTCAGGTCTCTTCCGGAATTGATCAGGGATTGGTTGGATAGTCCCCGGTGATATGAAGTCCGGGATTTCACCCCGGGTGACCGGTAAAAAATTCAGCAGGTGATATGCAGGATGGCGATATACCGCCGGTCGTCGCTTGCAAGGGCCCGGATAATTTCCGGCGTGGTGGCAATTACCGGGGCATAGTTCCCGAGTATCTCTTTTGCTTTTTTTGTCAGGGGCAGTGAACCGTATTGACCTGTGCCGACATAGACCACCTCCGGGCGCTCCTCGGCTAAGATATCGAGTTCATACTCGGACAGAGGCGTGTGGCCGTAATTTTCTTTCAACTCTTTCGATCTCTTTTTTTTCCGTTTCGAAACGGAACCGTCGGTATGGATGACGATATCGTGAGTGTAGGTAACACCGCGGATTGTAATGAAACCAAACCCTGTATCCATAACTGATGAAATGTGAATCTTTAATATCTGTTTATCGGAGTCAGGGTTGCTTTTCCGGGATCGGCAGTACTGTTGTGTAACCGGACATAACCCTGGGATCAGGCAGCCCAAGGCAGCGTTCAAAACAATATTGTCAACTAACCGGCCGGAAAATTTTTTTGAATGCTGCGAAAAAAGAATATGATGAAATATCCCCGGATTTTATCAGGACACCTGTTGATTGCCGACACTGCCGGGCTTGGGCTTTTTCTCTGGTTTATCGGGTGGTGCGCATCCCTCGTCCTGTTTTTGTATGTACCTGTCGACCTGCTCGGGTGGATCCTGTTTGCAATATTCACGCCGCTCACGATCGCGATCACTGTTTTATGGTTCAGGAAGCGGGACCTTTCGATGGTCTATTACCTTGCAGTCGCCCTTTCGTGGACCTGTATTGCCGTGGTATTCGACTATCTCTTTATCGTAAAGCTTTTCGGTGTTTCCGGGTACTACCATCCCAGTGTCATCGTGTATTATGCAGAGACGTTCCTGATTCCGTTGCTTACCGGTGTGAAATATCACCGGTAACAGAATTTTTGGAGGTTTTTGATGTCGGGGGTCTCCTCAACAGCAGGGCGGAGCCCCGGGAGCGTCGGGTCATCAGAATTATTTCATAATTATCAATGTACCAACATGGGATGCCATCCGGCATACGGAGCCCAGGGAACGGAGGTAAAAAAACAATATCAGGTCGGTGTCGGATCTTTCCGTTTTCCCCGCTGCAATGATGCGTATATCCCGATAACACAAAGGACCGTAAACAGTATGAATGCGTAATGCATGCTTTCCACGAACATCGGGTACAGATCCGGCGTGATCTCCACGTGGCCGATCAGGACGGCGAAGATCATCATCGCGATGCCCATGGATAGCATCTGACCGAGAAGCCTCATCGTGCCGATAATCCCGGACGCCACTCCGTAAAACCTCTTGTCAACGGCGCCCATGATCGCATTGGTATTCGGTGAGGAGAAGAGACCAAACCCTATCCCAAGGATGATCAATGCAAATACAATGAAGGAGACCGGGGTCTCCTCCCCGAGGAATATCAACAGGAACAATCCGAATGCCGTAAAAGCCATGCCCACCGACGCGATCACGCCAGGGTCGACCCGGTCGGAAAGCCGGCCGGAAAACGGTGAAACCAGGGCCTGGGCGAAGGGGGCCGCGACAAGGACAAGCCCGGCTAATTCTGGTGAGAAATCCTTGGTAAACTGGAGATCCAGGGAAAGAAGGAATGCAACTGCATACGTTGCGCTGTAATTGATCAAAGCAGCGATGTTAGACCAGGCAAATACCCTGTTCTCTGAGAAGAGCCTGATGTTGAGCACTGGATATTCACGGGTGCGTTCGAAGCCGATAAAGGCAAGGAGCAGTATCAGGCCCGCGACCAGGAGGATGACCCCGGATAATGCAGGCAGTTCTGAGAAACCGAGCATCACGGCGACAAGGGTGGCCCCGTAGACGACCGATCCCCTCAGGTCGAACCGTTCCCCCGTGCATTCTGCCCATTCTCCCTTCAGTTTCCACAGGACCAGGGTTATGGCGACTATCCCGATCGGGACGTTGATATAAAAGATACTTCGCCAGCCGAAATTTTCGGTGAGGATCCCGCCGAGAAACGGACCAAGCGAGAGCCCGAAGTAGACGGCAGTAATGTATATGCCGAGTGCTTTCCCTCGCTCGCCGGGTGGAAATACGGAGGTCAGGATTGCGACGGCAGTCCCGAAGATCATGGAACACCCGATTCCCTGGATGACCCGTATACCGACCAGCATTCCCGATGACGAGACAAGGGTCATGATAAACGAGGCGACGGTGAACGTGGCGAGGCCGTAGAGGAATACTTTTTTTCTCCCCCGGATATCTGCTATTTTTCCGAACGGTACGAGAAAGATCGCGGTAGCCAGCAGATATGCGGTCGCGACCCATGAGAGGGAGATCGCATCCATGTGGAATTCGGTACCGATTGTTGGCAGGGCGATATTGACCGCCGATGCATCGAACGGCGTCAGAAACCCCGCAAGAATAGCGATAAGCAGCACGATATGTTTCTCGGTGCCCGTGACCGGTGCAGGCGGGGTCCGGCAGATCTTCGGGACATCGGCATTGCCTGCATCCACCGATTCCCTGCTGTTCATCGCCCCGGCACCGGCCATTATTATGTACGGTCGGACCGTATGGCATTTATTTTTTGTGAAAATACCCCGATAATAGCAGTTATGATACGACTGAGGGCGCCGGCAATGTTCACGGTCAGCACTCAAAGCCGGTCAGGATTGGTTTCAAGCGATCAAGATTGTTTCAGGATTTGCCACGCCTGCCAAGGGAGGGATCGGGTTGTCCTATCCCGGTAGGCTCGCAGCTGATATCGGTGGCGGTGGATCCATGGGAGGCAGCGGTGATGGTGGCGGCTGCGGTTGCGGGGTTTAATCCGATTTATGCGAGCAGAATAAGGATTATTGAAAGAACAATTATTTTTTCCGCCGTAAAATTTGATTCCGGACTCTGCCTTCCCGCTGGCTTGAATCCTGGTCCAGGGTATGATGCCAAATCCCTGCCAGGACAGAATTTTTTTCCCATATGGCAATTTATAAGGATTCTGGTTTTATGCTGCGATTTTCTGGTTTCATCAGCACGTGCAAGCAGGTCCTGCCGGGAATAACTGAGTGCAACGGGTGGTCCCCGTTGCCGTTAGTTGATTCCGGATCGAAGCAGGATAAAAAAGTATGTATACATTGCCGGGAAAGTAGGATCATTCCTTAGTATATTGAAACCAAATCAAGAAAAAGGACAATGTAAGACTTTGTTTTAAGCAGGTGACAACCATGAAAGTACTTGGATTAATAGCAAGCCCCAGGGGCAGGGAAAGCCGCACGCTGCAACTCGTAAAGGGTGTCCTTACCGGTGCAGAACAGGAAGGCGCAGCAACCGAGCTCATCGATATCTATAGTCTTAAAATAGGGTATTGCACGGCATGCGGGACATGCTATGCGACTGGAGATTGTGCGATTGTTGACGATTTTCCTGCATTGTTTGAAAAAATATTGGACTCCGACGGTATCGTGCTCGGGTCGCCAAATTACATCGATTCGGTTACAGCACCCTTGAAAGCAGTATTTGACCGGTGCGCCGATGCGATCCACTGCCAGATGCTGACCGGGAAGTATGGCTGTTCGGTCTGCACTGCCGGCGGCAGCAACCAGGACGTAGTGGTAAACTACATGAACCATGCCCTCACAGCCCTTGGGGCAACGGTAATCGGGGGAGTAGGCGCTGCGATCGGCAGGGACCCCGCAGCCCTTCCTGCAGCCGAAAAGGAGGCCGTGGATCTCGGCCGGAAACTCGTGTTGTCGATTAACGGTGCGATCAAATACCCGGAACAGGATGCGATACACCAGCAGAGGAAGGCATATTTCTGCCAGATTATCAAGGCAAACAAAGACATCTGGAAGCATGAATACGACTGGTGGGTCGAAATGGGGTGGATGCAGGAATAATAGCAGGATACGAGTGTTCCCGGATCCGGAAGCGGCCCGGGAAACCCGGCAACCGGTCTTTTATTGGCCGCAGAGAATAGTGCGACCCGGGATAGTATTATATCCGTCCCGGCGACTATGAAACACAATGGTCCCGGAGGGGATGAAATCCGGGTTCATCCACTTCCTGTGGTTTTGATCCTGGTTATCCGGACCCTGGAGAGACGCATCATGGAGAGTATCATCGCAGAGAAATGCCGGCTTGATTACGGGCCGGTCGGCATTATGTGGAGCGACACAAAGCCTGACGATTCCCTTCAGTTGAAGAAAGGGGCTAATTTATGCATTATGTACCTTTTCGCACAGGTCGTTACCAACCGGAGGACTGCGGCATTCGACCGCACAACGTCAGGGTGCCCCGGGGCGGTTGCAGGGCTCGGGTTCGGGACCGGGTACCCCGACGCCTTCGGCGGAGCCGGGATCGAATTCATGTCCTGTTTCTTTTCGAAAGGCGAAAAGAGCAGTAACAATCCCAAAAAATATTCGGCGGTCGTTAACCATGTCCCAGAAAGGGAACGGGAAAAATTCCTCGCAGGGGAGCGTTTCCATGAAAGCCCCGAGAAAGCAGCCCGCTGGATGGAACATGACCTTCCGAAAACCGACGTCAGGGAACATTACGTCCTTTTCGCTCCGCTTGAAGGGGTTCATTCCCCGGAAAAACCGGTCGTCGTAGTATTCGTTGCCGATGCACTCCAGCTTTCAGGGCTTGTCACGCTGGCCGGTGCGGTGATCGAGGGGATCGACCCGGTGATCGTCCCGCCCGGTGCGGCATGCCAGCAGATCGGAACATATGCCTATGAACAGGGCCGGTCTGACAAGCCACGGGCAGTCCTCGGATACACCGACCTGTCTGCCCGGTACAGCATCGGCCATATCATCGACAACCGTTACCTGACCCTCGCTGTTCCCTATTCCCTGTATAGCAGGATGGAGAAAGAGGCTGTCGATGGCGTGTTTGACGGGCCTCTGTGGCGGAAACTTATGGAGAAGAAGGTAAAAAAACAGCTTTGTTGACATCTCATATGCAACACTGGCATTTTCATTTGTTCATGTTCTCTTTTCTGGTGACACTACCATGAATTTGAAATAATCAGACGCTCCCGGGGCTCTGCCCACCGTCAAGGCGCCCGAGTGGGAAAGGGACTGCACCGGGACCGATTAATTCTAATCCGGATTAACCCTTTCCCCTGGCAAATCCTGATGGGGGAGGGGTGAAACCCTCTCCTGTCAATGGTGATCTTAAGAATGATTGGGTATTCGACAAGCCGGAAAAGCCAAAAAAAAAATCGCTGAACAGGGATGGGAATATTTCCCATTCCCGATAATCCTGTTCAGATCAGGTTGAATCCCGACTGGTACGAGATTGATTTTGTGAAACTGTTAATCAGTCCGCTTGCCGATGAGGTATCGGAATATACGAGGTCTTCCGATTTGGCAGTACTTGCATTGCGGGCTTCCTGGATATGTGCCTTTACGTATGCAGATACCGATCCGATCATCGGGGAGGAAGTTCCATCGCTCAGGGTAATCCCCTTTGCCGCGATATTATAATTCAGCACGACCGGGAAAGTTGCATCGGTCCCGATGAACCGTGCATTGGCGTTGGTCACGACTGAAGTCAGGCTTGTGTCGATCGAACTGCCCGCCTGGACGATATTGCAGAACGGGGGTATGGTGTCGGACGTCGAAGATGCGAACGGACAGAGGATGCTTCCGGCAGTTCCCGTTGCCTGGCCTGCACCGTCGATCATGAGGTCTTCGTCACGGGTGGCACGGCCCCCATCGATGCCGATGAACTGGAGACTTGTCGATGCCTTGATGTTGCTCTGGTCGGCGATCGTGTTTGCAGTCGAGATCTGCATTGACTTGACAAAGGTCGTATGACCGTTGACCGCCATCAGGTTGTCGTTATATCCTGCAGTATACTGTACCTGACCCGCATCGAGGGGCGGACTGTTGACAGCCCCTGTATTCGTTGATGTCATGGCGAGCGAATCCGACTCGGTTACGATCCCGATGCAGTCTATACTCGTCGAGGTAGTGATCCCTGCTACCTCAGGGGTCGCATTTACCCCGGGATCGGCTGAAACCCACCCGATGCAGGCAACGATCAATGCAAAGGCGACGATGATATGCCACCTAGGTATGTGTAGTTTCATGAATGATATCCTCCAATGTTGCGATAAAATCGAATTAATTATTAGTTTGATCTGATGGTATTTAATGAACGTACTTTTTCGACCAGAGAGTGCCATGATAGAACTCCCTGGTTATATCCTAAAAGTAGGAATCTGCCGGAATAATTACCATTTTGTGCCTGAACGAAGTCCCGTATCAGGTTCTTCGCTCTGCAGCGCCGGGCAGAAGTTGCATATCGAATAGCAGACCTCTTTTTCCTTATCCCGTATCAGGCAGTAGTACCTGGACCCTCTCGACTCGACCTTGAAGCCCCCTGGAAACGGCATACCGACCGGGTGCCCGGGCTTCTCCAGGACAAACATCGTGAAAGCGGAGATCAGGTAATAAAAAAGTCTGTTCCTCGGCCGACGAAAGACCGGGTTTCTCTCCCCTGCATCGTCCCATGAAAAGCATCCATCGGGTACGATGTCGCAGAATTTCCGAAAAGCCTCCTTGTCGCCGATGGGTTGGTCCATGCTTTCAAATACACCGGTCCGGCTCATCGTGAGAAGTTCATGGTGCATCCCGAATAGCTGGACGGTGAAAAAGGGCCGTACTGCATCACGGTAGGGATTTGGCAGTTTTGCAATTTCATTGTTCAGCCTTCCGCCGATCACCTGGAGGTCGAACAACGAATATGCCCCAACCTCTGCAGCGATAATTCTGCCGAGTTCCCCCCTGCTCCCGGTCGCCCGGATCCTCTCAATAGCACTGCAGATTATCTCATAATCGTGGGGAAATTCTGACTTGAGCCGAGATATTGTCGTTATCGGGTTACTCATGGTCTACACTGACAGGCTGGCACAGGGAAAGCGACTGCATATTCCTAGCGCTACCATTTCCAGCGATCCAGGATGGATCCGGGAAAACCGGTAGCTATGCGCCGTATTATTCATCGGCCGCCCGGTTCTTATAACCGATGATTATCCCACGTGGCAGGAGCTCATTATTCATTTGTCCCGTTCCCCGAATAGTCTGCTTCATCTTCAGGGACCGGTTTTAATACAACTACGAGGACATCCTTAACAGCAAGATCTTTTCCAAGAACGATCTGCCCGTCGGCTCCTGTTTTCAGATAAAGAGGACCCTTGATCAGTTCTCGTTCGCCGAGGTTACCCACGACAATAAGTTTCATAATACCACAATACCGGGAAGCGATAATAATCTTATCGGGTAAGGCATGTGAACAAGGCATCAGGGAGATATTCATGGAAGGATTAGCGGGCTCATCGTGGGAAGGGAACAGGTAATTCCAGAAATGCAAGGTAATCGCCGGTGATATGATCCCCGGGTTTCAGTATTGTATCGGGAAAAGATGATGGTGTCGGTCGGCCGATATTTTTTTTGATTATTGGGATTCTGGTACCGGTCCTGTACTGAAAAAACAATAAATTTAATTTGTTTTGCCAGAAGAGTTAAGAATTGTCTCTATTTCCCCGAGCACGGTACCTTTTTTATACGGCTTTCTGATATAACCCATCGCCCCGCCAGCAATAAGGCGCTTTACATGTTCTTCCTGGCCGTCAGCGGATACGATGAGGACCTTTGCCGCGGGGTCGAAATCCATGATCCCCTTTAAACATTCGGCCCCGCCCATCCGGGGCATTATTACATCGAGGATTACCAGGTCGGGGCTGTACTGCCGGTATTGCTCCAATCCTTCATAACCGTCCCGTGCAGTCCCGACGATCTCGTGACCCCCTGCCAGGAGGATCAGTCTCATCAGGTCGTTCGCATACTCAGCATCGTCGATCAACAATATCCGGGCCATGTGATATCCTCAATCCCTGCTGGTAATTCACGTCCCTTACGATAAGGCTATCCCCCACATGGTTCCCTCTGGTATTACTTTCATGTGGTTACCCGGGGAGGCGATAGAAAAATCCGTTTTATTGCCCTGTCAGAATGTTGCCACATCCTTCCCGTCCCAACGACGGTACCCTGCATGGACTAAGATCCATGCCGGGATTCCAAGAAGGACGCCAGAAAGCGAATAATAAGGACTGACAAGAAGCAGTCCGATTATTACCATAACCGGTATCCCGGTCAGGACCAGGAAAGCAAACAATACTTTCACGTCGTAAACGAGGACACTGGGCGAGAGTCCGGTAAGGAAAACGGTTACTGCCAGTGCATAATAGGTAATGGAACACCAAAGGACCAGGGACGGAACCAGGTATGCCGACCCGGACGCGGCAAGCGTGACAAGAGACACGAATACCACGGGGATCGCCTGGAGAACCGTAAAACTGCAGATTTTACTGGTGATCAGTGTCGAAACTCCGATTGGCAGGCAGGCATAGGAGCTGAACGAATCGAACGACGTCAGCCAGGTGTACATCGTTGCCGAGATAATTCCGGTAAGAATAACAAAGACCAAAAGGACATCGACGGGAGGGACAAGGGTCCCTAAAACGGCGAGGAAAAACCAGATCAGTCCCAATGGCAGAAGGAATGAGAACAGTACCTGCCCGACTCCTCCCCCGCTCCTCCAGAGGTCCACGAGATCCTTGGCCACCAGCGGAGAGACGGGAAAGAATCCCAGTTTTTCCGAGAGGAATGGGATCATGTTCCGATATTTTTTTACGTTTCCGGTCGATTCAGGGCTGTAGATCAGGATCGATATCGTAAACGGCACGGCGATGAGGAGGCATGCGAGGAATGTCACCCCGTAGGAAAATTGCCGGAACACCATAAGCGGAGGGAAATACGAGATCGCATTTATTCCCTGTGAATACAGGAGAACGCCCAGGACCACGAGAGCAATGAAAAGGACGGCACCAAGGATTACCTTCGACCGTGAATACAGGGTCGAGAGAAGGAAAATTGCCGACAGCCCTGTAAGGAACGACAGGGTAAGGGATAATGTCAGGAGAAGGCAGTTCGAAAAGGAGACGCCGGTGAACGGGGATGCGACGATAAAACCGGCTGCAAACGGAAATACCCAGAGAACGATGTAGTACACGATGTCTTTTACCACAAAATTGAGAAATATCGTTCTCTCTCCGATTGGGAGGCTCCGGGACGAATATGCAAGGAGGCTCGCCTGGCCGAACCTCCGGTTCATCACTTCGTTACCGAGAAGGCCGAATCCGCCTACCATCACGCCGAGCAGGATGAAGGAACCGGTTACGATAACTGCCAGGTCCCCTCCCGGGAGCGTCGTTCTGAACAGGGGCAGGAGAAACGACCCCATAAAGACAATGGCGAAGATCAACACCGGGAAGAGGGCGAATGAGATGCTGCCGAACATCGTGGAATGGAGCCTCCATTCCTCTTTCATCATGTTCGTGAAGAGCTCGAACATCAGGATACCCCGATGATGCGGGAAAAATGCCGGCTATCCATGGCTTTCTTCCTGCAGCCTCGAAAAGAAAAACTCCGGGAGGTGCTGTTTCTTTTCGGCCAGTTCTCCTGTTTTCCCGGTATAGAGAAGTTTACCCCTGTCGAGAATTGCAAATTCCGAACAGATCTCTTCAGCGATCTCAAGGATATGTGTCGAAATGAAAATCGTTCCCCCATCCCGGACATACGAAACGAAGAATTCCTTGACTTTTTTCTGCATCACCGGGTCGAAGTTGATCAGCGGTTCGTCGATGAGCGCCAGGACGGGCCGGTGGAGAAAAGCTTGTGCCAGCATCAGCTTCTGTCTCGTTCCCCGGGACAGGTCTTTGCATAAAACATCCCTCTTGTCCTCGAAATCGAGAAAACGAAACCACCACGAGGTTACTTCTGCGATGTCAGGGATCTTCCGTATCGCCCCTGCGAAGGAGAGGTATTCTTCGGCGGTGAGAAAGCTTGGCGGAGTCTCCTGCTCCGGAATGATCCCAACAAGAGACCTGATACCCACCGGGTCGGCCATCACGTCGATCCCAAGAACCGAAGCCGAACCTGATGTGACTCTCGTCTGGCCGGTCAGCATCCTGATCATGGTCGTCTTCCCCGAGCCATTCGGGCCGAGAAGCCCGAACAGCGCCCCCTTCCGGACCGAAAAGGAAATATGGTCCACGGCAGTCGTGTTACCATATCGTTTCGTGAGATCTGTTGTCTCGATGATGTGATCCATAACGTCCTCTGGATGCCGGTCGGACCAAAACATCCTGCGGATGCAGGTTAATCCCCGATAAGGAAGAATGGTTCGTCGTGTCACACCTGGTCACGCATGCGTTACCCGGGTTCTGACCGACCTGGTATCGGAGAAGAGACCGGTTTTGGAGATATTCTCCGGGTCCCTTAATAATTATTGCGTCTGCAATGCTGCCGGTATTGTTCGTCCGAACTAAAACATCCGGAAAGAAAACCTGACCCCCTGCACGGTATCGATGTCCTGAATAATCTTCCACCCGGATCGTCTGCCGGTTGCCGGGGGTGGTTTCCCTGAAACGATAAAATGGCCAGTTTTTCGATGGGAACGAGGGCACCTTTCAATCTCCGAAAAATGTTCCAGGTCTCAGTCCCGCAGGTAATTGGGGATTACCTCCGGGAGGACGACGGTAAATTCAACGAATCCGGAAAATTCTGCTTCATCGTACCAGGGAAGTTCGCAGATCAACTTCCTGATACCGTTCTTCTCGATAGTATACATATACGGGGTTCCGTTCGCAAACATGGCATCGAGAACGTCCCGTGCTTTGGCAGGGTGGCAGTCCTTTATATTCGTCCCGATCAGGTCGTATCCCCCGGATGTTTTATAATTGGCGGCAGAGGCTTCATTCATCTCGATCACATTTCCCGATCGGTCGCATACGGTAATAGCCGCGGGCAGTTCTTTCATCCACCGGCCCTGACAATTTTTCTCCATGCAGTAATGTCGCCGGTTCCGAGATAATAGCAGTATCGGACTTGGTTCCTGACAAAAAAGCAGGCATATCCCGAATCTCCCTCCTCCTACAATGCAATGAGTATCTCGTAACAGGCGCAAACTCCTGAACCGTACGGGTCGGATTGATGTTCTCCTGAAATTTCTGAACTGTTCGTGCAGGCATCTTGACATTCAACACATGAACATCAGTATTTTTACGGGGTATCGGGAACGGGGAAGAATTGCGCGATAACATTGGATGCTACAACAAGCTATTACAAGCGTCACATCGATAGGGCCATGAATGACTCCTCATGTCTTCCAAACGACTTCTGTGGCACCGATAACATGAAGCCATTGTATGGATCTCCGGTTAATAAATAAAACAATCTGTCCGGCTTTTTGGTTCAGCCGGACTACGGCAATCAGAAGAGTCCCGTCAGCCAGAGGCCGATATTGTGCACGCCCGTCGATATTACGACAACCGGATCGATTTTCAGGACCGGGAAGAGGAATATGAAGTATAGGATCGTGCCGAGCAGGCTCCCGAGATTTGCAGCAGCTGCAACGACAACGACCTTGAACAGGGGAATCTTTGCCATCTCCCGAAGCGATTCGGTCTCGTATATCTTCCTGAAGTCTGATACCGGCGGCTTTCTCACGCGGGCTTCGACATATGCGGCTATCCACCCTGCGTGGAGGAGGGGGTTTAACGAAGTCATCCATGCAACGCAGAAACAGGTCAGGGCCGAATACGGGTGGCCTCCCACGATGAGGGTCGCAATCGCAGCAAAAATCCCGTGAATCAGGACCCAGAACATAAACGCCTCAATCAATACGTTCAGGCCAACGCCGGAAAACGCGATCGCAGCAAGCAGAAAAACAAAGAGTGCCGTTACCGCTATTCCGAATATCATCGTCCAGGGGAATTTTTTAGGCTCCCTGGTCAGGGATTCAAGAGGCGGCAGGGTTTCGGGAGCCTGCAGGTAGGATTCGATCCCCTGCCGGTGACCTGCACCTACTACAGCAAGGACTCTTCCTTCGCCCGAGGTCTTGAGATCGATCAGCTTGTGTGCGATAAAGGCATCACGTTCGTCGATTAAGGCATTGGCACCCTTCGGTGAAAATTTTCTGAACTCTTCCATGACCATGTCGATCATGTCCTGGTTCTTCAGGCTCTCGATATCGATTTCCCCGACATTATCTACCTCGGCGATCGAAACGATCAGGGCATAAAACATCTTTATCTTGCCGAAAAACCCAAGAGACTGCCAGAAACGGAGAAGGGTAAGCCTGATGTCACGGTCTACCAGCGCTACTCGAAGGCCCCGTCGTTCCGCCTCTTCGATGGCCGCCTTCATCTCGGCACCGGGTTCGACTCCAACGTCGACGCCGATCTTTCTCTGCAGGTACGATAAGAGCCACTGGATGAGGAGCTGGTTAAAATTTTTGACTTCGAGAACGTCGGATACCGTGGGGTCTTTTGCCTGTTTTGTCAATGCATTGTACCGGGCCTGGTCGAGTTCCACGGCAACGATGTCAGGATTGTATTCCTCTATCGCCGTCCTGACTTCTTCAACACTTTTTGCCGAAACATGTGCAGTCCCGACGATTTTAATTTCCGCCATTAAACCCTATTAAATAAGATCTCCAATGTTTAATAGGGTGTAGCTCAGTGCCGCCGAAAGAAGCAACAACCGTGACCGATAATTCTCAGACATGCAGGTGTGTAAGGGATTAATTCATACCGGGGATAACAAAAAAGATCCGGCCGAACCCAGCTATTCAACGATGAGTTGCCTGGAATGCCGCCTGCTACTACCAAGATTAAATTATAGGACCGATACTTAACTCATGATATTGAACAGTAATGGATGACATTCACACTAAATTGCACGATTTCGGTGTTGAATAAAAAAATCATTTGTAAGAATAAATTAATATAAATTTTGTATTAATGTATAAAATTTTATTTAATAAAGTTAAAAGTTAAATATTATTATTTAATTTTATCTATTAATTAATAATTTAATATTTATCAATTTTCCATAAATGTTAATATAATTTTATATGAAGGTATTCTTGATGCAGTGTATCTGGTCCCCCGATGCCAGCCAGTATATCCGGGTGTTCCTAACCTCCGGATCGGGAAACCGAAGGAGGTACTCTCCGCGAGGCATATTCAGTGTGCAAATATTCATAACAAACGCCATTAATCATCTATCTGTCCGATTGAAGGACAAATGGGGGGACCAATAATCCGGCACGACAGAAACGGCACTGCATAATGAAGCCAAACCGGTGAAATAACGAAGGAATCAGTCTCTTGAACAAATGGGATGCCTGCAAATGACCGGCTGATATCCTTCCATAGTGGGAGGATTCGTTTCCGGTAAGACGCACCTTCCGGTGGGCTGGGGGCCATCGGAACAGGATATCGTCTGAAAACATCCCGACAGGCTAAAAGATAGTATACAAAGAAACGGCTGCAGATTTTACGACTTATATAATAACCGGGCAACTGGTGATCCGAAAGGAGATTAGCGGCAGATTCTCTGTCCACCTGGCAACTGCCATGAAATGACCTGGGAAATCTGACTGACCAGGGCGTTTAACAACTCCCGGAATGCACGTCCACGTCGTATAATAACTGGTTTCTTATCTGGTTTTCTTCTATTCATCATGGTTAATGGCATCTCCAAACCGGGCCTCGTGCACGACTCAAAAAAAGAAAATCCTGTCAGAACCAATGGTCCTTTGGATTTTTTGCCGAAATCCTTCAACTGGCCTTTTCAATACTTTCATCACATGAACTGCCGACCATGTTAACAGTGAATTGCATGAAAAAACAGCATCTGTTTTTACTCTTCGTCGGATTAACCGTTGCATTCGCATGCGTAACCGTGAACGCGTCGGGTAGCAGAATAACAATTCCGGCAACCCAGTGGAAAGATTCCGCATCCCTGGTCAGGGGGTATGCCGGGACGACATCTCCGTCTGTCATAGTCCCGGTACAGACCTACCCTTCAATCAGTGTTCCGACGACGACGTATACAGAGAAGGATAACAAAAAGACGGTAACGCTTGCGAAAAACTCAGTCGTGAAAATCGAGCTGGAAGAGAACCCGACGACCGGCTATTCATGGAATACTTCAGTATCCTCCGGTATACAGGTCATCAGTTCCTCGTTCCAGTCGTCGGGGACTGGAAGATTCGGGGCAGGCGGCATTCATACATGGGTAATCAAAGTCACGGGAACGGGGCTACAGCAGTTCAGCGGGGTATATAAAAAGGCCTGGATGCCCGCATCTCCCGATGATTCAACCTATATCATTTCATTTATCGTCCGGTAGAGAAGCTCCGGGCAGGAAATTTTTTTGGTAAGGACCCATTACTCTGCCCTTAACCTGTCAATACTGGGATTAATTTCCAGATCTCCGGGTTTAACCAGCACCTATGTGAAATTGGCCCTTTTGACTGCATCCATCTCCTTCTTCAGTCTTGTCATCAGGAGGGGACCCGGTCTCCCTATCCTTCTCTCCGG
>DATJQJ010000014.1:0-3341 GCA_035505975.1 Methanoregulaceae archaeon | reverse complement strand
TGCCGCCGGTACGGGGAACATGCAATGCCAGGAGACCGACCAGTTCGGAAACCTGGTTTGCAGCCAGATACCGACACCATCCGAAAATTTTGTTCCCGAAGATTCGGTTAGCTATGGCTCGTCTTCACCGCCGAGTGCAGGGATTATGGGAATACCGTTTGTCAGGACCCGGTATCTCCTCGTGAAAAATTTTGTTCTGAACCTTACGGCCATTGCCCTCGAGAGCCCGGGAGCAAGCCTGAACCAGACACGCCACCCAGGGGCCTATTACTTCAATGTACCGGTGAATTTATCAATTGCACCGGGAGACGAGGGATCTCAGGGCAATTCCTTGACAACCGTTCAAATAATATCGGAATTGAAGAAACTCCCCGAAGTCAGCAGCCGGGCGGTAAAGAACAGCCTGGTAACGACGATTTCAAGCAGGAGGGTGTGGAATATAGCACCGGTGGATAATGTCACCGTCCTGCTTGGACCGGGTGTCATCCCGGATGAAAATTACCTCGCCCCCAATGAATCGGCGCTGAAGGCATCCCTGCCGGCAGTTCCTTCGACAATACCTGAAAGACCCATCCCGCTGATTACCCCGCCGAAGAATACGACCCCGCCGGTCTTCATACCGCCGCCGCCTCCGGTCCCGAAGTTCAACCTCACGGTTGTTTCCTACCCGCCTGGTGCACTGATCGTGCTCAACGGTAACAGGACCGGGACAACGCCCTACACCATGACCGGCATCCCCACCGGTGTCTATACGATGAACCTGACCAGGTTCAGTTACGTGCCGTACGGCATGGCGATCGACCTGGACAAGGACATGAATATCAACGTCCCTCTGACAAGCGAGATGGACGTGTTGTTCCCAAAACCCGGGACATCCACCGGCCCGAACAGGTACGGCGGGCTCTATGTCACCTCGTTCCCGGGCGGCCTGCCGCTCTGGATCGACGGTGTGGAAATAAAGGGCGGTACCCCGTTCCTTTTTTACGGCCTGCCTGAGGGATCGCACACCATCCAGATCTTAAAACCCGACAATAATGCAGGAACTATTCTATTCACCCGAAACGTCTGGGTCTACCATGACATGCTTGTCAGGTCAGGGATCGACACCGAAGAGACCCATACATCTGAACTGGTGTCTATTACATCCCAGTCATATCCAGATGCGGAATTTACGGTAAACGGCCAGTACCCGCCCGGAAGAGTCCCGGCGATGCTCCAGATCCCGATGCCCCGTTCGTTCATCTCGGTGCATTCGGGCGATGCATACGTTTCCGAGCTTGTCCCGTCCCTGAATACTGAAACGGTCCCCCTCGCGGTCAATAAACCGGATGAGCCCCACGGTCTCCTGAAGATCGAATCCAATCCCACCGGGGCCGATATCCTTATCGACGGGTTCCCCACGGGTAAGACGACGCCCCAGACGTTCTCCGAGGTATCGGCCGGGTTGCACCGGATAGGCATATCGAAACCCGGATATTACCCTGCGGACGAGATAGTTACCGTCCCCATCACATCGGACAACTCCTCTGTCCAGAGACTCTTCTATCCGCTTGAAAACTACGGTGAAGGTACCATCGTTGTCGATTCCATGCCGGAAGGCGGGGGCATCTACTTAAATGGCTGGGCAACGGGCGAGACGACACCCCACACCTTCGACCACTTAAAGATTGGATTTTACGAAGTAATCGTCAGTCGGGGAGAGAAACCGTGGATCGACCAGGCTGAACTGACCCCTGATAAGGTCTACCGGATCGTCGCCGATTTCAACAAGATATTCTAGAACACCCGGCTTGTCGGCCGGACAGTCCCGATCGATTTTTTTCCGAAGGTGTGACTGAGCCGGGTCCAAAAAGACACGTTTGGGTTCTGGAATTGTTCAATGCAAAAAAAGGTCTTTCATCCCCGGGCCCGCTTCCGCCGCTGTGCAGTCAAGAGTGATGGGGGTGATCGAAACATGACCTTTCCGGATCGCGTGGACATCGGTTCCTTCTTCCGCATCTTCGATAAGGGGGCCGTTTATCCAGAAATACGGCCTTCCCCGCGGATCGAGACGCTTTTCTACCCCGGTCCTGAAAAGTTTACGGGCAAGTCTCGTAATCTCGTATCCTCCCTTCACAACCGACGGGATGTTGACGTTGATTACGTCGGCCTGTTCCGGGAAGCCCTGAGCGAGCACACGCTCGCAAACATCCCTGACCACCCGTTTCGCGTCTTCGAAGCTCTGCCCATGGTACCTCGGGTCGTCGAATTTATCTCCCTGGTCCTCGACCTGCAATGAAAATGCGATACTCTTCGTGCCCTGGTTCGAGGCCTCAAGTGCTGCGCCCACCGTTCCGGATGTCATTATCGATTCGAACGAGAGGTTCTCCCCGATATTGATCCCGCTGACAACGACCGACGGGTTCAGGTTCAGGGAATAGAGACCGATAATGACCGCGTCGGTCGGTTTCCCACCGACAGAATAGGCGGCGATATTGTTCATCCTGGTCTGGCTCGCCCTGATAGGCTCGAAAATGGAGATCGATCTCCCGACCGCGCTTTGCTGGGTGGCCGGGGCCACGACGGTAACGTCGGCGATCGGTTCAAGAGCGTCGTACGCGGCCCACAATCCGGCAGACGTAATCCCGTCGTCATTTGTCAGGAGGATGCGAGGTTTCATCACCGAATGGTTGGTGATAGGGGGAGAAATAGATGACAGGTAACCCTGCGGCAGCCCCTGCCCCGCCGACGTGGGACATGATTGATCTATCGTCAGGGTAATCTTTCCGGACGATGAACTGTTAACGATGAAGGCCCTTATCGCCGAATATACCATGCACCATGACCCCGGACTCGCCCCGGAGGGGAAAGCAATGTACGACGTACTCTGCGGCAGCTTCACCCGTTGCGGCTACGAAGTGGTAAGCCCGGGACCAGGGCAGTTCTCCGAGGAAATTGCGAAACTCGCTCCCAGATGCGACGTAGGTCTTGTCATCGCACCTGACAACCTGCTCTCGCGGTTCACGCTCGCGATGGAAACGGTCACCCACAACCTCGGTTGCGGGAGCATGAACGTGGCAGTCTGTGCAAACAAGCAGCATGCAGGGAAAATCCTCGCATCGCACGGAATCCCTGTGCCTGAGACGGTAACGAAAGGCCGGAAGGTCGTAAAACCGGTATCGGGATGCGGGGCCCTGGGGGTCAGGATTACCGAGGACCCTGCCGGGGACGGTGAATTCGGGCAGGAATTTATCGAAGGAGAGCATTTTTCGGTCAGCATCGTCGCCGGTCGCCTGGTCGGGGAGGCCTGCCTGTATTATACAGGAGCACCGTCGGCTGCCCTTGCACTGAACAGGCAGTAT
>DATJQJ010000013.1:0-22069 GCA_035505975.1 Methanoregulaceae archaeon | reverse complement strand
GGCTGGCTGTTAACCAGCATGTCACAGGTTCGAGTCCTGTTGGCGGCGCTTCTCTCTTTCCGGGCCCGTAGCTCAGTCCGGTTAGAGCGCCCGGCTCATAACCGGGCGGTCATGCGTTCGAATCGCATCGGGCCCATCGTACCGGATCTCTTTTGAAAAAGTTTCTATGTACGCGGAATAAAAAGAGGGCTATGGATTGCCCGGTGTGTGGAAATGACTGTGTCGTTTCAGCCCATGAATTACTGGCAAATCTCGATTCCGTGTTCGCCCCGTGCCCCGGGTGCAGGGCACGGGTGCTTGAAAAAAGGGCGCCTCTTCCAAGCAGGTTTTTCGAACCCCCCTGCTCATGCGGGAAACGGTTCATCGATGAGGTGTTTGCCCACATCTACGTGATACTCGTGGAAGAGGAGGTCTTTACGGGAACCGAACCCCTCGCAAAGGTGGGGATGCCCCTGATCCACCCCGGTTTTTTCATGACGAAACCCCCGTATCTTCCGTCCCGTTCTCTTGTCCTTTTGTCCCGCGTAATCAACCGGCCTGTTGCTATCCGTATTGCGTCCGAGGTCCCGGAAATAAAGGGGATTGTAAAGAGCGGGGATTATGTTCCCGGAATAGCGATGGGTGTCGGTGGAACGCCCAGGAACTACGAGCTCCTGGCAGGATGCGATGTCAGAGCGAATATTTTTCCCTGTTCCGGTGGTCCGGTTGTCCTGTACCAGCAGCAGTCTCTGATCCATATCGAGTTCCCACGAAATTACAATCCAAAAATTGAAAGCGTTGAGAAAAAACTCAGGGGACCCCACCCCCCATTGTTTGTCGATGCAGCATGTGGGACCGGCACCCTCGGCCTTGTTGCAGCGAGGACAGGGGCCCCCCGTGTCGTCCTCAACGATGCCTGGTTTGCCGCTGCATTCTGGTCGGCATTCAACGTAAAGGTCAACCTGGAATTTTTTGCCGCCGAAGAAGTTGTATTTCACGTATCATACCGCGACATGGAAGCGGTCCCTGTACGAGAAGAACCCCTGCTTGTTGCAGAGACGGAAGGAAAGCAGATCATCACGGTATACCAGGGGGACTTCAACCGCCTCTGGCAGGTCCTCCCGGACGAACCTGTGCTTGCCGTGCTCGATCTCTTCGACAAAGAGAATAAACAGCTTATCAACCGTGTAATGTCCGGCTGGCGGGAACATGTGAGCGGAGAGGTATTTATCCCCTGACAGGTCCAATAAATATGGGGACTAGCCCGGGTGGTCCGGCGTCACCTGTGACCCGAAACCGTCGGCATGCGGGGGGCGAAGTTTGAGGAAGGCAGCAACGGGCTGCCGGAGCCTGACGTACCCTGACAAAGAAGCCTCGTCCTGTGAGGTCGGTGGACAGGGATCAATACTCCGGAGGGAGTGGCGACCTGGTACTGCAGAGACCGGTCCAGGCCCGGAAGGGAGCAGACTTACTGTGGACATTCGGCGCCCACAGGGTCGCGGGGTGGAGGAAGGGTATTCCAGTGAAAGTAGTTACGTGTTATCGACCGAAAACGTGTCCCCACTAAATAATCAGAGTACCATTCCATGTCCAAAGTTACCGTTGTCGGCGCCACGGGCAATGTCGGGATGTTTGCGGCCCATGCAATATCTGAAATACCCTACGTGAACGAGATACTGCTCCATGGCCGAGAGGGCAGGGAAGACCTGCTCGAAGGGATCGCGCACGACCTGATGGACTCTTTTGCTGCATGCGGTAATTATACGAGGATCGGATGGACGACGGATGTCGAAGATATCAGGGGATCGGCGATCGTTGTGTTCACAGCAGGGGTTGCCCGCACGCCGGGACAGAACCGGCTTGATCTCGCGCTTAAAAACGCCCGCATAGTCTCTGAATTATGTGTGGAGATCGGTATGGTGGCACCCGATACGAAGATCTTCATGGTGACGAATCCTGTCGACGTCATGACGTCTGTGGCACTCAGATACTCCGGACTTCCACCCCAGCAGGTCTTCGGGCTTGGGACACACCTGGATTCAATGAGATTGAAATCGCTGATTGCCGGATATTTCAAGGTACATCCGAGTGAAGTACATACCCGGATTATCGGGGAACACGGCGACAGTATGGTCCCGCTATGGTCTGCGACGACAATCGGCGGTATCCAGATCAGTAATCTTCCTGCATTCTCCCATCTGCCGGTGAACGACATGGTAGAATCGGTAAAAAGCAGCGGAGAGAATATTATCAGGAACAAGGGATCGACGGTCTACGGTCCGGGGGAAGCGATTGCAACCCTGGTCAAGACGATACTGGGAGATGAAAATCGGATACTCACCGTATCGGCCTATATCAGGCAGGAAATTCACGATATCGGGGATGTCTGCATCAGCGTTCCGGCACGGGTTAACAGGAGCGGCGTATTTCCTGTTACGATCAAGATCGATGCGTCGGAAGTGATCAGCTTTCGGGAATCTGTCGAAAAGATCAGGAAGATTACGAAACAGGTCCTCGCAGCCCTTGAAGAAGAGAAATCAGGGAAAAAATCCCACAATTGAAAATATTCTCCCTAAAAGACTATTATGAGAATATTCCGGCCCTATCACGTCAGGGTCAGCTCAACGATCTCGGCTCTTTCGACGCCTTTTATCGCGTTGAGTTTCTGTTCGACTGCATCGGATTCTCCGCCCTGGTCATTTACTATCACCGCGAGTTTCAATGCTTTCAGGCCGAAACCGATTGGCTCTTCTTTGATATCTGCTACACCTGGCAGGAGAGCCTTGATCTCTTTTTTCAGATCGTCGAGGTTTATCTCGGGCGATTCGGGCATCACCCTGAGGATAAGCGCAACATTGCCCATTGGTTACGGTCCCCCGAAACCACATTTAGGACAGGTATACGGGATGCTCTGCTCTCTGCACCGATAGCATCTTTTAACGCTGGAACCGCACGAAGGGCATCCGAACTCGGTCGCGCCTTCCTCCGCAAGCGGTGCACAGCACGATGTGCATTTTTTATCAGTCATACTAACTCCTGAGATTCTTATAATCTCTTCCTTGGAACACTTAAAAGGTAGTGCCGATCACAGTCCCGGGCACTCTCTCACCATTGAGGTAGGAAATCAGGCGCTCTCTTCTCCTTCCGTTTATCAGGCATGTCGGGATCTGGTGCCCGAGAACAAACTGGACCAGGCACGGGTCGACTTCCCCTGATGGAACCGGGGTTGTTAGGGAGGGCACAATATTGCCGTCGATACTGATCCCATCGACCGATTTGAGGAGCACAAGGTTTCCATTGAGGCGCCACGCGACCCAGGCTGCGATGGTATCCGAAGTGACGTCCCATGTATGGGGCAGGGGGTCCTCTTCGCGCATCACCCGGTATGGGAGAAAAACCGACTGGTCCCGGGGAACGACGAGGGTGTCACAGGCGGATATTCCAAAAGAGGAAAGATACCATCCGTACTGTTCCATGCCTGCTACTGCCATCCAGTGACTTTCCTCCTCACCGACGTTGCACCGTGCTGCCAGGTCGACAAAGGGACCGCCACCGGGTACCACGATCACCCTGTGTGCGGATGTAATGATGTCCTGGATTATGTCCCCGGCAATATCAAACAGGCTGCCCCCGATTTTGATGACGTGACATCCATCCATCAGGAGATCTATATCGCCAGATTATTAAAAACGAAACGGTACCTGATGTAATGAATATAATACCTGCAATTTTTGTTTTAATTTTTTTACCACTCAATGTCTCAGCAGTGATGATTTCGGAGTTCTGCCCGGATACATACTTGTCCGGCGATCCGGATGAATATATCGTATTGCAGGGGGCAGGGAACCTGGACAATACCATGATAACAGACGGGGAGGGAAGCTTCCGTTTTCCGGCAGGCACTGACGGTAAAGGGACTCTCGTCATTGCCCGCAACGGGACGGCCTACGCGACGGTCCATCACCAGCCCCCTGATTTCGAGATGAGAAATTATTCCATGCTGGTACCGGACGTGGTTGCGAGCGGGAATTTCCAGATGGGAAATGCCGGCGATGAACTGATGGTCTACGAAGGGAACAGGATGACCCAGAAGATAGCGTGGCCAGGCGATGTCAGGCCCAGGGAAGGGCAGGTGCACTATTTCAGCAACGGAACCTGGGATAAACGGGTATTGATGATCGGGCAAACCCGGCTCGCCCCGCAATCGTTTGAAGGAGTGAAGGGGACCAGTTTCATCACTCCTGATTGCTCGGAGGAGGTTTATGCGCAGTTCATTGGCAGTGCAGGGTCTGAGATCCTGGTCAATGTTTACGAATTTACAAGCCCGACAATGGCAGATGCACTCATCAGGGCCCGTCACCGGGGTGTAAACGTAACGGTCCTTATTGAGGGGGGCCCGGTTGGTGGAATATCTACGGCAGAGAACGAGATCTGCAGCCGGCTGGTAAAGGAAGGAATACCGGTTCTCCTCATGGGGACGACAGGGACAAGCCATGCCCCTTACCGCTACGACCATGCGAAATATATCGTTGTTGATGGAGAGGCCCTGCTGATAACGAGCGAAAATTTCACTGACAACGGATTCCCGGGCACGTCGGACACCGGTAACCGTGGCTGGGGGATCTGCCTCTACGATCCGGGAGTCGCCGCCTATTTCCGGAATGTATTCCTCTCTGATTCCCGGGGGGATGGAATTTTTTCAACGAATGGAAAACCTGGCATCATTTCTGAAGCGGCCCACGAAGATCGGACCCGCGAATTCACTCCGGCATCGTATCCGGACCTGACGGTCACTCCGGTGATCGCGCCTGATACCAGTTACCTTATCGATGATCTCCTGAACAGTGCCCGGGATCGCATCGACATAGAACAGGCATATATTACGAATGAATCACCGGGAGTCCTGAACCCTTTTCTCCGTGATGCCGTCAATGCATCCCGGCGCGGAGTTCATGTCCGCGTACTTCTCGATTCGTACTGGTTCAATACTGATGGGCCGAACGACAACGATGAGCTTGTTGCCAGCATCAATCAGATTGCAAAGACGGAAGGACTGCCGATCGAAGCCAGGTGCGCCGATCTGCAGGCGAACCAGATCCAGAAGATCCATAATAAGGGGGTGATTGTCGACGGGCGCAGGGTATTGATATCGAGCATCAACTGGAACACCAACTCACCGACTTTTAACCGGGAAGCTGGAGTTATTGTCGACAGCCTGGAGAGCGGGGCCTACTATGGCCGGGCATTTTCCGGGGACTGGGACTCGACTGTCCAGGTCAATTCAGGAGATCTCCATGAACTGGACATCAAACTGATAATAACAGGGATTGTTATCTGCGCGCTTCTTGTCCTGTGCTGGAAACGAAAACAATGAATCCGGAAAAAGGTGTTGTCTTCTCGCCGGATCCCGTGATAAGGGAACAGGGTCAGGCACAAGCCTGATGCGATGCTTTGCCCTGATAAATGATCTGGCGTGCGTCCCTGAAGTTGAACTTTTCTATGATCAGGTGGTTCTCCTTCAGCTTTTTCAGGGCATATCGTACGGTCCGCGGAGCAAGGTTACACTGGCTCACAATTTGTTTATGGGTCATGGCGCCCCCGGTCTCGAGCAGGGTCAGGACGGTTATCGACGATTGGGGTAGGTGGTTTTCTTGCATGGATATACGTATATGTTAACAGTGTTAACATTTAAAGCTGCCGGTTATAACAACCCTCGCATCTCACGATCCAAGTATGCTGACTACTCCGGAACGGAATGCATTTATCATCCTTGGTCTCGTGGCAATAGCGATCCTTGGCGTGGCCATCGCGATGGAGATGCTTGGGACAGTGTCTTTTGCAACCCGGTTTTCAGAGGAAACCGCCGATGGGACTCTCGTCAGCATCACCGGAACGATCGAAAAGCAGACGATAATAAAAGACGGCGGGCACCGGATCCTTGTAATCAACGGGACGACAGTATTTATCCCGGGATCGGCAGGGGCGGGGTTATCTCTCTCCAGGGGACAGTCGGTGACAGTCTACGGGATTGTAACGACGTATCAGGGGGAAAAGGAGATAACAGTAAAAAGATCTGCGGATGTTCACGTCATCTGAACTATCCGATCTGCATCCCGGCAATCGTTATCCTTTTTGCAACTCCAGGCTGACATCGAAGTTCCTTACCGAATGGGTCAGCACCCCCGCGCTGATGACGTCCACACCGGGTAGTGCATAGTTACCGATGGTTTCATCATTTACCGAGCCCGATATTTCAATAAGTCGACCATTCCGGAGATTTAGTTCAGCAAGAGCCGATAATGTACGCCTTACTTCATCAGGAGTCATATTATCGAACAAAATGATGTCCGCACCGGCCTTCGCTGCCCTTACCGCGGCGTCGGTTGATTCAACTTCGACCTCAATTTTCCGGTATATCGATGCGGTGCGGGCCGCTGCAACAGCTTCTTCAAGAGATACGACGGCGAGGTGGTTATCCTTGATGAGAATGCCGTCTGAAAGGGAGAGCCTGTGCAGAACGCCTCCTCCCAATTGTACGGCTTTTTTATCAAGCATCCGTAGGCCCGGAGCGGTTTTTCTTGTCGACGAGATCCGGCACCCGACCCCCTTCTTGCCCGCAATATCGACGAATTGTCGTGTCCTGGTTGATATGCCACTCATACGCCCGATAATATTAAGGGCTGTCCGCTCGACAAGGAGGATCGCTTTGACGGGCCCTGAGAGCGCCATCAGGGTATCCCCCCGATCGACTTCGCTCCCATCGGCCACGAGTACCCTGACGTCCACGTCATGGTACGTAAACAGCCGCCCGGCTTCGGAAAGTCCTGAAACAACGCCCGACTGGCGTGTAATGATCTCGGCCGGGCGTACTACTTCGGGCAAGACGAGTTCGGAGGTGATATCCCCGTACGGGGCATCCTCTCTGATGAATGCGAGGAGATACTCCAGTGGAATGCCGGAATCCCCAGGTGCGGCGATCCTTGCTTTGGTCATGTCCCAATCACCAGCGGGTTATCGATGTTTCTCAGGAGGGTCAGTATGGACAGGGCAGCAAGATAACTTGTCGAGGGGTTTTCAGGGCTTGGGAGATTCCTTACCCTGATGCATGCATCGCCAAAATCGCCCTCAACAAAAATTTCATGAATATTCCTGTCGACATCGGGGTCTATCCAGAGCTCGACATCAGCCTCGCGCCCGGCTGCAAGGCTTAGGGCGACCGAGACATTGACGTTTTTTGGAAATTCCTTGATGCATTCGTGTGCCTTGCCTGAAAATATCAATCTTCTCTCACTGGATACCAGGCCGAGCGATTCAGGGCTTTTTGTGGTCTTCAGAAGAAGCTTCCGGAGACCGGAAATTTGTCCGATTTTAATATTGTCGAGGCCCATAACGGCCCCGCTCGGAATATAGATCTTCCGGTGAAACCTCGTGGCGGTCTCGGTCAGGACCGATCGAAATCCTGTATCCGATAATGCACCGACGCTCATTATGACGATATCCTTGCCTGAACTGATGATGTCTGATCCATATTGCCGTACCGCCCGGACCGATGCGGCTTCAACTACAAGGTCGAAATCCGCCTGTATAAAGGCATTGAAATCTTCAAATGGCGTGCCTCCGCTGATATCGGCAAGTTCGTACGCTTTTTCGGGGATGAGATCATACAGGGCCAGGATTTCAAAATTCTCCTGATGCTTTGCAATAATATGACCGATATTTCCGCAGCCCAACAGCCCTATTCTCATCATTGTATACACACATAGTGGATTTCATCCGTTAAGTATTTTGATCGGGAGGGATGAATTTGTCTCATCTGTTGAATGACAGAGTGCGAAAGGATGCCTCGAAATAACCCCGATAACCCGTTTTCTGATGACCTGGAGCAAAGACAGGTCATAAGAATGTTCAGGTGCAACACTCCTTGCGAAACGTGTGAAAAGGAACCGATGGATCGATAATGGTCATGGATAAACCCCGGGAAGAACATTGCACCGGATGTAACGCATTACGGGCGATTAGTAACAAGGCGGTCTTCATTGAGACATTCGGCTGTACCTACAACCACGGGGATTCAAGGAAACTTTCCGAAGTAGTAAAAAGCCAGGGTTGCAGGATTGTTGACTCTCCTGATCTTGCCGACGTGGTGATCGTCAACAGCTGCATGGTTATTGAGAAGACAGCCCGGAAGGTTATGAAGTCTCTTGCGTCGGTCCGTGCAAAGGAACTCTATGTCACAGGATGTATGCCTGTCGTCGAACCCGGCCGGATTAACAGTGTTTCGAATGCCGTAATAATACCTCCGGGCTGTATTCATGATTTGTACACGGAGTTCTCGGCCGTAGCTTCTGGATCTCCGGGCATAGTGCAAATTGCCCGTGGATGCAGGGGCCGGTGTACCTATTGCGTAACCAGGCTTGCCCGCGGGGATCTCGTTAGTTTTTCGAGAGAAGAGATCATACGCGAGGTAGAAGGGAATGTCCGTTCGGGTGCCGCAGAGATCCAGCTCACGGCGCAGGACGCGAGCTCGTGGGGAGCCGACCGAAATGAAACGCTGCCCGATCTGCTTTGGGATCTTATTGAGGTTGAAGGAAATTTCAGGATCCGGATCGGCATGATGAACCCTGCGACCCTCGGTCCGATCGCTACCGGGCTTTCAGACGTGATGAGACATGAAAAGTTGTTCAGCTTCATCCACATGCCAATCCAGTCTGGGTCGGACCGGATTCTTGACCTCATGGCCAGAGGTTACCAGGTTAAGGAGGCGATCGCTGTCATGGACCGGATAAGGCGGGAGCACCCGGAAGTCGGTCTCATGACCGATATGATCGTTGGTTTTCCCGGAGAAACAGATGAGGATTTCCAGGCATCTCTCTCGTTAATAAGGAAGATAAGACCGAACAAAGTCAATATCACCCGATACTCTGCGAGGCCGGGCACGAAGAGCGCCGGGTTACCCGGCTTAACTGATTCCATAAAGAAAAACCGGTCCCGAAGGATGAATGTCGAAGCAGAGAATGTGTATCGCGATATCAATAAACAACTGTCAGGGGCGGTCCTTCCTTTTATTGTGACGGAAAAATTGAGGAAGGGATCGGTTGTCACCAGAAGCCCATCCTACCTCGATATTATCCAGGAGGAAGATCTACCCATCGGGACAACCGGGCAGGTCCGTATTACCGGTGCAAGGACTTACTATCTCCTCGGTACCAGGGTGTTGTAATCATCGAATGTTTTTCATTTGTTTTGAGTTTTCATTGGATTTTTTTTAGAATTGAGACAATCTTACGCTCCCGGGGCTCCGCCCTTCCGCTGTAACGCCGCGGCTGGGACAGGGACTGCACGGGAACCCGGGTAATCCTCAACCCAATTAACCCTGTCCACTTGCTATCCTGCAGGCGGTGGGGCAGTGAGGGGCAGAATCCCCTCCTGTCAACGTAATACCTTAAAACCAGAATGAGGAAATCAACAGCCTCATGATACATGCGTTTTTCTTTGCTTCGTCAAACAACCTGACCCGGGAACCCGGCAGTCCTCCGGATGTTCTTTTTTTCCCGGAACTGCTGATACCATAATCCGTTGATATCCCTGCAGGCCCTAAAATTTACCACCATCAGATATAGCAATATACGGTTTACAACTGAAAACAAGGAAAAAAATGGGGTTGGCTGGTTCCCCGTTTCCACCCCGGATGATGGCCTAATTACCCGGTGTGTTCATCAGCTCCGGATGACAACAGGAATACATCATAAAAACCTGAGGATGAAGAATGGATGAGATTGAGACCGGGTTTTCCCGATTGGTTGCAAAAATAGAGGAACAATCGAAAGAAACCATAAAACTTACCGAGGATATCATCAGGCACGATGCAGACCTCCTTAACCGGATGGCCGGGTTGGCCAGGCCGGTGATTAAAATAGTCGGCCTCAATATGCTCATGAAAGGAAAACAGGACGGAAAGGGGGAATTATACGATACTTCATTCTACCCGGAGAAGATGATCGTACTTGCCAAAACAGAACCCCTGAAATACAGGCCTGACGACGTCACGAAAAAAGTCGATGACCAGTTCTGCGTCCTCTCCGAAGACGGCAGGTTCTATGAACTGATGTACAGCTCTGATGGTGTAGGGGTCGATTCATATCGTAAGGAGCTCAGCAGTCGTGAGGTGATCGATATCTACCGGTACGAAGCGATGTTCATGCTGTACCGGGCTTTGCATGATTATCTGAAAAACCAGGAGTCATTACTAACGTCGCTAGAAACGACCATTGACTTTATATTTGCAGCGGAAAAGGCCTGAAACCGGTTATTCCTTATTCCTGGCGGAAGAGAGGAAACATCGGTTTCAACAGATCATCGTCCCCGGTCCCGTGCGAAGACAGGTTGATGGATTTCCGGAACGTCTCCCCAGACCTGGTTTTGAATACCACGACTGCCTTGGCTTCATCGATCATCGACTCCAGCCCGAATTCCCTGCTCTCACCAGGTCCGAGCTTCTCGATGTCGAATTCCCTGTCGATGGGAACAAGGGAAACATGGATATTACTGGCTTCAATGTTACCCGTGTTGACCACAGAAATATGTTTTGCATCGGCTGAAAGCCTGACCCCGACATCGGCAAGGGAGACGGTGTCCCGCATAATCAGCATCGACATGACAAGCGCGATGACGAGGATAAAGGCTATTCCTCCCACGTAAATGTTAATTAACCCTAAAATAGCGCTGATCACGATACCCGTGGCAAGCACGACCTGGTAACGTTCCATAGCAATCGAAAACCTGAAGTGATTTTATAATGGGCCCGATGTGATTCGAACACATGACCTCCCGGTTATCAGCCGGGCGCACCACCGGGCTATGCTACGGGCCCACAGTTGACGTATAATTTAGCCCACGTGAGTTATTATAAGTTGTGACTTGCGGGTGAAAACGGTACATTAAAACCACATGATTTAGGTACCTTTCAGGAGTATAAACCGGAGCTGGGATCATGGAACGACGCTATCTTCTTGGAAATGAGGCAATAGCCCATGCCTGCCTCGAAGCCCCTGTGGATTTTATCAGCGGATACCCGGGCACGCCGTCATCGGAAGTAATCGACGAACTGAGGGCCCGCCCGGACCGCCAGTACTATATCGAATGGTCTGTCAACGAGAAGGTCGCCCTGGAAAATGCCCTCGCCGCTGCGTGGTGCGGGCTGCGTGCCCTTTGCACCATGAAACACGTGGGCCTGAACGTGGCTGCCGATCCCCTGATGACGAGCGCATATACGGGTGTGACCGGAGGACTCGTGATCATGAGCGCCGACGATCCCTTCGCGCACAGTTCACAGAATGAACAGGACAGCAGAATTTACGCAAAGTTTGCAAAAATTCCCTGCTTTGACCCGTCCGGCATCCAGGAAGCCCATGACATGCTTGGTGTGGCGTTCGAGTTCTCTGAAGAGACCGGCCTTCCGGTGATATTCCGTCCCACGACAAGGATCTGCCATTCGAAAGGCGATGTGGCACTCGGGGATCCCAGGGACCCGGAGCGTACCGGCGAATTCCATAAAGACCCCAGGCAATATGTGGTGATCCCTGCGCACACCCGTCTTCTGCATAAAAAACTCAACGAGAAACAGGAAGGGGTCCGGAAGAAACTCGTCGGGCTGGGGCTTAACTATGCCGAAATCAGGGGCAGAGATGCAGTTGTAGCAAGCGGGATCGCGGCTTCGTATGTTATGGAGATACTTCCGGAAACGACATCGTTCGCGAAGATCGGTGCCTATCCCATCGACAGGGATTGGCTGGAGTCTTTCGTGCGCAGGCATGAACGGGTGCTCGTTATCGAGGAGCTTGCACCGGTTGTCGAAGAAGAGGTTCGGGAGGTCTCAGGACTCGTACCGGTTTATGGCAAAATGAGCGGTCACGCGCCGATGGAGGGTGAACTATCGCCGGCCCTGGTCGCAGGGATAATGAAATCAGCTGGATTTCCTTCAACGAGATCGTTCCCGGAACCGGCCCAGGTCCCGGATGTTCCATTGAGACCCCCAATCCTCTGTGCCGGCTGTATGCACCGGGCAACGTTCTATGCGATCAGGAAAGTTTTCCGCGACGGCATATTTCCCAGTGACATCGGCTGCTATACTCTCGGGCTCCAGCTGGGTGCCGTCGACACAACGATCTGCATGGGTGCCTCCATCACGGTGGCAAGCGGGATGTTTCATGCCGGAGAGAAACGGGATATTGTCTGTACCATAGGAGACTCGACGTTCCTCCATACCGGGATCCAGGGACTTCTCAACGCGGTCTACAACAGGGCTACGATCACGGTCGTAATACTCGACAACAGGACTACGGCGATGACAGGCCACCAGCCGAACCCGGTGAGCGGGTACGATGCGTGCGGGTTCCCGACCCCCCCTGTCTCTCTCGAAGCGATATGTCGTTCCTGCGGGGTATCGTTTGTGGAAACGATTGACCCCCACAACCTGAACGTAATGCTTCAGGCGTTTAAGGATGCGAAAGAGCGGCCCGGAGTGAAAGTAATTATCGCCCGTCATCCCTGCGTCATCAATGCGAGGCGAGCCGGGATTACCGGGGGGAGGTTCAGGGTCGACCCGGACCTGTGCACCGGGTGTTCCAGTTGTGTCAGGTTTGGATGTCCAGCCATAGAAAAAGAGGGCGACAAAGCGTCGATAACCGGGAGCTGCTCGGGCTGTTCGGTATGCGCCCAGATCTGTCCTGTCGGCGCGATCGTTCCCGGAGGAAAGAAATGACCGGAAGTTTCGATGTCCTCATCGTGGGGATCGGTGGACAGGGGACGATCCTGGCCTCCAATATTCTCGGAGGTGCCTGCCTGATCGAAGGGCGTCATGTAAAGGGTGCGGAGACGCACGGTATGGCGCAGCGTGGCGGATCGGTAGAGAGCCATATCAGGATCGACGGACAGTTCGGACCGCTGATCGCACCGGGGACCGCAGAAGTCGTCCTGGCATTCGACATGCTCGAGGCGCTCAGGTACTCATATTATCTGAAAAAGGGCGGGGTCATCGTTGTAAACCGGCAGCTTGTGGTACCGACATCGGTATTCATGCAGGGACTGCCAAAATCGACTGAGGAAGAAGTCCTGCAGCGTCTGGCTCCCTGCCGGGTCTGTACGATTGATGCAGAACACCTTGCCATTGAAGCGGGGAGCCCCCTGACCCAGAATATCGTTATGCTTGGAGCGGCATCTCATTTCCTGCCCCTGAAACCTGAGTCACTGGCTGAAGCGGTCGCCAGCCTTGTCCCGCCAAAGACGCTTGAAGTGAACCGGAAGGCATTCGACCTGGGCAGAGAGGCGGGCGTTCAATGCAGCTCGCCGGTATCTCCATGAACCCGGATAAATCCAGACCGTGCGTACCCTGCAAACCCGATCACATCTATCTCGGCGATGCAGTCGACCTCCTCAGGACGCTCGACCCCGGTTCGATCGATATCATCGTTACCGATCCTCCCTTTGCGATCGATTTCAGGGCGCAGAAATTCAACTACAACAGGACCGGATCTCATGTGCTTCCGGGGTACCGCGAAGTTCATGCAGGGGATTATGGAGAATTTACAAGGGAATGGATAAAAGAAGCCTTCAGAGTCATCTCACCATCGGGGAGCATGTATGTATTTTCCGGATGGAACCATTTAAAAGATATCCTGGAAGGTCTCGACAATGCGGGTTTTATCACACAAAACCACCTGATCTGGAAATACCAGTTCGGGGTCTTTACCAAGAAAAAATATGTGACCAGCCATTACCACGTCCTCTACGTGATCAAGGATAAAAAGCACTATACCTTCAACAAGGTCGAACATTATCCTGAGGACGTCTGGGAGATAAAACGGGAATATTGGAAAGGGAGGAAAAAAACCGCGACGAAATTGCCTGCCGAGATCGTCAGGAAAATTCTCTCCTTTTCAAGTAATCCCGGGGATATCGTACTTGACCCGTTCCTTGGTTCAGGTACCGTTGCCGCTACGGCAAAAGAAATGGGCCGTCATTTCATGGGATTCGAGGTCGTTCCCGAATACTATTCGTTTGCCGCCGATCGCCTTGATAACACGGGATGGAATACGTTCCCGCCATCCGGATGAATCGGGTACCGGAAAGCCCTGCAAAGGAATAGAGACAGGCGACACCGGTCGAAAGCATGGAACGCTGAGGGGGGGATTTGAACTCCCGAGGGGCTGGACGCCCCACAGGCTTTCCAGGCCTGCGCCTTAAACCGGACTAGACTACCTCAGCAAAGAAAATGTATCTTTAATATTGCATCGTTTTTTTTTTAATGGTATCTGAACCACGGGTGATTTCTGTAGTTTCATGGAAAGATATGGGAGTTTCTCTCCTGAAAAAGCAGCCACCCGGGAGCACCGGGACGCGGGAGAATTAACTGCTGGAGGGTCACCGCGGATGCGTCTTCCATCCCCTGGAATAGGTCCCGGGTTTCATAAACACCGTCCTCGGTGCGATGATTAGTCCATGGTCCCCGGGTTTGAAAGCGGTGGAATTTTGCAGCGCCTCCCCGACACCGATAAGTTCGCCGCCCGCTGTTTTAATGGCGACCATTTCATGAATTGAGAACCTGTCGTTTTTGAGAATTCCTACACCGGCAAGCCCTGCGCCACGGCACACTGCATCGACTGCAGTGTCGCGGACTATTACCGATGGCTGATCCCGGGTTGCCTCTGTCACAGGGCGGATCAGCTCTCTGATCAGACGATCGTCTCCCGTCTCGTACAATACCATGGCATCGGCGAGTTCCTGGAGTGTATGGGCCATTTTTTCGTCGAACATTCCCGACTTCGTCCTCCTGAGCTCCTGCATGTGGGCTCCGGGCCCCATGATGAGGCCCATATGGTGGCAGAGTGACCTGATATAGGTGCCAGCGTCGCACCTGACCCTGAACAGGACGAACCTGTCCCTGATATCAAGGATACCAATCTCCTGAATGGTTCTGATCCTCAGGTTCCGCGCAACAGCACTCCTCCGGGGCGGTCTCTGGTAGATCTTCCCTGTAAACTCATCTGCCACCTCTTTGATCCGGGTTGCAGGGACAGCACCGTGAAGGCGCATCAGGCAGACGTACTCCTTCTCGTGCCTGAGAAGGAGAGGGGCGAGCCGGACTGCTTTTCCTTTCATAACGAGCAGAACGCCCGATACCTGGGGGTCCAGGGTCCCCGAATGGCCGACATCTGCATGGAGCAGTTCTCCTGCCCATGCAGTGACCTGATGACTGGTCGGTCCCCTCGGTTTATCGATAACAAGTATCCCGTCAGGGAGACCGGCTCCCTCACCAAAAGGTGACGGTAGCGGCATACGCTCGTCAGGCAAGGCCCATCACCGTTCGGTGGTCCGGGACGACAGGTATTCGTTGAACTTTCCGAGGGCCCCCTCGAGGGAACCATCACCCACGACATCAGGACGAACGCCTTCAGATGTCATTACCGAAGCGGTGACATCCCCGATGGCGATTACGAGGAGACCGGGTGACCGTTTCCATATTGCCTGGCGAAATGACATGGCACTGGTAAACAGGATGGCGTCGGCGTTCTGGAGGTCGAGCGCCTGACCAGTCGGCACGAGCGAATAACACCTGATCTCCGTTGCAAACCCCCCTGCCCTTGCTATCGCGTCAAGGAGGCCTGGGTTCGGCACATCGGCCCGTGGGATCCCGATCCGTTTTCCCTTAATCCAGGTCCCGAGGTACGGGACGAAATCCCGGGAATAGTATGTTGGGAGGGTCTCACAGGCCACGCCTGCAGCCTTCAGGATGCGGGTCGTCTGTGGTCCTATCGCAATTACCCGCGGCCAATGGGTAAGGAGAGGGGCGATAATCTGGGCAGGGAGGGCGCTGGTGAAAAATATGCAATCAAACTCGTTATTTTCCGCCGCCCTGACGAATGCCGAGACCCGGTCTCGGTTCACCTTGGCTGCGAGAGGAGAGACGATAATACACTCATGACCATAATTCCTACAATATTCCTGGTCTTTTCCCTCCTTTCCTTTCAGCCGCGTGATTGCGATTTTCATTGCCATATCATTACTTCTCTGATATATGACAGTATGCATTTCGATTGGTTTATCTGTGTTTCACTCGAGCGTACCTTGTGATCGGGATAGTTTTGGGAACGCTGGCCGGCGTAGGCCTTGGCGTCATCAGCGGTCTGTTTCCCGGGATCCATTCCAACACTCTTGCTGCGACGCTTCTTGGATTGCAGGCATTTCTCATCCCGATCGGCGGGGCCGAAGGCCTGGCCGCAACCATGGTCGCAGCACTGGTGACCCATACGTTCCTCGACAGTATACCCAGCACATTTCTCGGGATCCCCGATCCCGATACGGCCCTCTCAGTCCTGCCCTCCCATATGCTCTGCCTCGAGGGGAAAGGAGAAGAAGCTGTCCGCATAGCCGCGCTAGGCAGCGCCTGTGCAGCAGCATTTGCTATTCCTCTCTCCATACTCCTTTTCCTCATCGTACCCCTGTTGCAACCGTACTTCGACTGGTGGATCGGTATTATTCTCATCGCAGTAATGGGGTACCTGATCATTGGCTCCGACTCCCCACAATGGGCGATGATTATTTTCGGGATTTCCGGTGTCCTTGGTATATTTACATTCCGCTACTCGTTCCTCGGGTGGCATAGTCTCGGTGAGTCCGGAATCCTGATGCCGCTCCTCACGGGGCTTTTCGGGATCTCGGTCCTCCTGTTCGCCAGTGCAGGGGCGGTCCCGAAGCAGGCGTTTCAGGGGATCAGAATGACTTCCGCTGAGATCAAAAGGGGCACAATAACCGGGACTGTTGCCGGCCTCGTCGTCGGTTGGCTGCCGGGACTTTCCAACGCAACGGCTAACGCCGTAGTCTGTTCGGGAGTCAGCTACCAGGCGGAACGGAGACAATATATATTTGCAACAAATGCTGCGAACACATCCAACGCCATCGTGGGAATTGCCGTATTGTTTGCGATCGGACGGTCGAGGAACGGAGTTATGGCCGCACTGTCGACGCTCGAACTTCCCTCCCTGCCAGCTCTGCTTTTTTCCGGGGCACTTGCATCGGTACTGGCATTTTTCCTCACGATCTGGATTTCGGGTTATGCCCACAGGATGAATGGCATCGACGGAAAATTGCTGAACCGGGCAGTAATTCTCCTGGTGACCTTGATCAGTTTCCTTATTGCCGGTCCGTTCGGCCTGTTCGTGCTCGTCCTTGCCGTTGCCGTGGGTGTCCTCCCTACCATGGTAAATATTTCAAGGGTTTTTTGCATGGGGGCGATCACACTGCCGGTGATATTGTACTCATTCGGAGCCGGTGGTTTCTGATCGCAGGAAAATTTTTCCTGCCCTGCTCAATGCGATAAATTGGTACCCCGTGATTCCTCGTGGTTACATGACTCCCGGCGTTCACTCGTACATTACAACTATAGAGTATTCGTGTAAACCATGTACGTGGAATGCAGTCCTACTGGTTTGGTGATGTGGACGAGAACGGGTGCACACCTGCCCCTCCCGAAATGTCGTTCCTTGTGGCCAGGCTCGAATCCCTTCGTACGGTACAGGAGCGTTTCATTCCATTCACGTGGGATCCCGCCGGGATATCCGGACTTTGTTGGACAAGGGCGGAATATATCGCCCGGCTGAGAAATCTCTGTTTTTTTCTGGCGGAACTTGGAATTGCCCAAAATTACGAAGCCCGGGATGCCGAACTCCTCCAGATGATACGCACACTCGATGAACTCGACGATATGGTGAACAATCTGACAGAAAGGACCGTGGAGTGGTACAGGGTGAAAAACCCGGATTTCTCGAGGAAATACCTGCATCTGTCCCGTAACAGGCTCATGAAGCTGATGAAAAAAGATGAGGGGCCGGCGTTCCGGCAGATAATAGAAGAGCTTGAACGAATCTGGGCAGTCAGGGAAGCCGTTACGGCCGAGATATCGTCCCGGGCAGAAACGGTGATGCCGAATTGCAGCGCTCTTCTTGGCGGCCTCGTCGCATCCCGACTGGTTTCCTCGGCGGGAGGACTCGGGGTACTGGCCAGACTTCCTGGAAGTTCAATACAGGTCCTCGGGTCACGCACCGCCCTTTATTCCCATATCCGGGGTGGTACTCCTCCCCCAAAGCACGGCATTATTTTCCAGCACAGGAGGGTCCACAATGCAACGAAAGCGACAAGGGGGCGTGTCGCCAGAGTTCTGGCGGCAAAACTGGCCATCGCGGCGCGCATCGATTATTATCGTCAGGAGCGGGATGCCGCTTTTATCGCGGAGGCTCAGAGCGCTATCGACAGTGCGGGAGATCTTCGATGATCTGGATCGGCAAGACCCTGGTTTCCCACGGGGAGGGCGGCGTTTATGGAGAGAAACTCCTCGGGGAATACCGGATTTGGGATCCTCACCGGAGTAAGTTTGCCGCACTTTATTACCTGGGGTCCGCACCTGAACTGGCACATGACATGCGTGTCCTTTACCTCGGTGCGGCAAATGGGACGACCGTATCCCACGTTGCAGATTATGTAGAATGTGTTTATGCAATAGAAATGGCGCCACGTCCGATGCAGGACCTGCTGGCTGTAGCCCGGAGAAGAGATAATATTATTCCGATAATGGCAGATGCCAGGCGCGTGGAATCGTTTGCGTTTCTCCTCGAAACGGTGGATTTAATTTATCAGGATATCGCCCAGCCCGACCAGGTGGCGATCGCTATCCGTAACAGCGTATTCCTGAGGTCCGGAGGAGTTATGATCATCGTACTTAAGACACGCAGCATTAGTGTTGCTGAAGATCCCAGGGTTATCCTTCGGCGTGCAGAGGGGGAACTCGCAGATGCGGGGTTCTGTATCAGCCGTTCAGTATGGCTGGACCCGTACCATCAGGATCATGCGGTACTGATCTGTTCACGGGGACCTGAATAGAAGAAGTTTTTCAGCATTGTCCGTTGTCCGGACCATTCATCGTTTCATGATACCGCTTAAATAGTCTGTTAAATTCCCGTATCTGACTGTAGTAGATGCCTATGTCGTCATATTTATATTCGAGACTCGTCTGGATCCCGCGGTGGTTTGAGATCCATCCCATAACCAGGTTAAGATCGATGCCCCCGTCAGGATGGTCGAGAGGAAGGTGCTCGTCGCGGAAAGAAGATTTCCTGCTATTGGAGAGATGGTGAAGGGAAACGGGCAATGTTTCGAATTTCATGAGTTCTCTTTCAAACGAAAGACCCCAATAATTCGACGTGCAGTACAGGTGAGGAAAATCCAGGCAATAGCCCTTTATTTTCCCATTCGACAACCTGACCAGGTCGGGTGCGGAGGTGCCGATAAATATCAGGTCCCTGAATACTTCAGGTAGATTCTCAAGAATATACCGTGGATCAAAATAACGGTCCAGAAAGTCGGAAAAACCCGAAAAAGCCTCTTCTCGCATTCCTTTCGGGTAATGCCCGGCATGAAGGACGATCATCGGCGAACTCAATTCATCTGCCATCTGGAATGTCTGGATGAGTGCAGACTCAAGGGACTTCCGGGCGTGCCAGGGGTTTTCAGGATCTATGGCCGAAGGGAAGCAGGGATTCACGCCCTGCAGGTGATGGGGGGCGTGCAGGATACACAAGGCATCATATGCCGCCATCGTCTCCACCCTGCTCCTGAATCTGGGTTCAGGTTCCGGAACTACGAGTACCTGGATGTGATCAATCACTCCCTGTTCGGCAAGAGCGGCAAGTCCTTTAAACGTTTCGAGGTCGTCCGACCTTACGCCGCATCCGATCAGATAAGGGCGGTGATTATCGGTGGATAGTATCATAGTCCCATGGTAAATTCTTGTAAAAGCGTTCAAGTATTAAACGGGCATGAGCTCAGTCTCCCGGATTTTCCAGAAAGTTCCAGGTCTTTGTCATCCGACATATGATTCTGGATTCCATCGTTACGTATTGAACAAATCAGATAAAAGTAGCCCGGGGCAGATTCGAACTGCCGTCGCGGGATCCAGAGTCCCGCATGATTGACCGCTACACTACCGGGCTATATTCTCCTGTTCCGTTGCATTTTAAGACTAATTAATGTGACTGATTTTTTTCATCAGGAACGGGATCCCGGGCATTTTCCACAGATACTGCAGACTTCCTTTACCGGCCTGATATACTCCCCTTTCCGGCAAAACGGCATGATATCATTGATATCGCGTTTATAGTAGATATGAGGGACAAGCGCGATATGGGTATAGGACCCGGGAGATAGCCCCAGATTGTCGGCAATCATCTTCTGGAGATGAACGAGAGCGAACATATTGGCTCCGGATGCAGTGAGCATATCGTTACTCCGGAACACCACTTTCATCTGCAGCCTGCCGTCCCTGATAAGGCATTGAACGAGCTGGAGGCAGGGACAATCGGCAAGCTTCTCATCGGTAACCGGGTTCCACGTGATTGCAAGCGCCCTCCGGCTTTTTGCCGATTCAGAAAGTTTCTGTATTATATAGGTAACCTGATCTACCGTAACGGCATTTCCCCGGTATTCCAGAGGATCTCCCCAGTGGAACAACCTCCCGTGATAATCATATTCGAATATGGAATTCGAGCCTTCCAGGAGGTCGTGGGCGTACTGCTCCATAAACCTCTGTTGAAATCTCGATGAAGGGCTGACCAGCGGTTCTGCGAGGGGATTATCCACCTTCATTGCGATCTCCTCGAATTCTAATGTCGATTCACCGTCCTCGGTGACCACGGGGTATCCCTTTTCGAGTATCATCTTAATGACGAGTTCATGTGCCCGGGCTATACTTGGAGCCCTGATAATCCGCATGCATGAATAATTAGGGAGGAGGAGTAATAATGGTGATATCAGGATCTCGTGCTATGGCAGTGCACATCCATCTGATATATAAATTAATTGCATAAAAATATGCTTCAATGATACTTATAGATCATTAATAAGCGGGATATTGCAAAATACCGCGAAATTTGCCTGCGCGTATCAGGTGGTATATTTAGGTTCGCGAGGCCCGGGATAGCAGATTGATTTACATCGGAGGATTGTGGGCCGGACCGCGATTACATGCGGATTTTGTCTAATATCACGTAAGCTTCGGGAAATTTCGGCGCCATCAACCAAAAAAGATATATTAAGTGTTCCACTAATATTGAATCATATTCCGTTTATTCGGAGTATGGAGCACTGTGAACCGTTAATCGACAGGTGTCGAACCTGATCCGGTTTGGGTGCATTGGATTGAACGTACAGAACTATGGACATGAGTAAGGAGGAAAATAGATGACTAAGCGATTAAGTATTGCACTGATGATGTGCGTCGCACTGGTTCTTCTTGCAGGGACCGCAGTATCTGCGTACCCTGTAATTAACCAGGTCCCAGCTGGGGGCGACGTATTCATTGGTGAACAGGGCCTGGTCTTACCGGTACCCGCAGGGACAGTTCTCTCGTGGTATACCGGATCCCAGACAGTAGGATCAAGCGCCCCGGCAGCAACCGTAACAGTTACAGACCCGAATAACTTCTATGTCGCCCCGCAGACATTCGTGGGCCATGGAGGTAACTGGTACGTTGGTAACACCAACACTGTTGCAGTCGTTGCAAATGACCCATCTCAGGTCGTAAATGCATGGGACCAGCAGGCAGGAAAGATTGTCACCGGAAAGAGCGTCCCGGCAGGCGACTTCATCAACTTCCGTCTTGAAACAAATCTTAACACGATCCCCACCCAGCGTAATTCGACGGTAGGGTTCATTGACATCAAAGTCAAGACCTCAGACGGCACTGTATATACCGCTCTGTACCAGGACTTCACCACCGCTATCGCATTGACCGGTCAGTCAGTCAATGCAATGCCGTACTTCTGGGTCCCGAACACCACAGGTCCCTACGGATGGGCAACCGGCGTTGTCGACGGCCAGGGAAGCAGGGTATACAAGGCAGGAGTCTATACCTTCTGGACCGAGTGTAACTTAAACGGCATGAAGGACAACTACAAGGACCCGTCGGGTAACGACTTCACCGGAAAGACGGTATCGTCGACCCAGACCGTAACCCTTGCATCCGACACCGTCAAGATCGAGTCGA
>DATJQJ010000012.1:0-97074 GCA_035505975.1 Methanoregulaceae archaeon | reverse complement strand
CCGGCCTCGCCATAGCCCTCCATGCGGAGCCTCATCCCACTGTCTATTCCTGCCGGGATGTGAATGGAGAGGGTCCGCTTTACCCTCGTACTCCCGCTCCCCCTGCATTCGGGACATTTTTTTTCAGGCACTTTTCCCCTTCCCATACATTCGTTGCAGGTGCTCATCCTGACAAACTGCCCGAAAATTGTCTGACTTAACTGCTGGAGCTGGCCCGTCCCATTGCATCGGGGGCAGGTCTTTTGCTTTTTCGTCTCGCTTCCCGTCCCGTTACAGGCAGTACATGGCTCGCTGTGCATCACCTGTATTTCTTTATCAGCTCCGGCAACTGCCTCTTCGAGGGTAATCTCCATCCTCATGAGGATATCGTTTCCTGCCTGGGGGCCGCGTGGTCCACGGCCTGCGCCCCCGTACGAACCCCCAAAGAAATCGAATATATCCCCGAAACCTGAAAAATCGGCAGAAAATCCGCCGCCATGGAACCCACCGGAACCTGAATACTGGCCTTTCGAGGCGTTGGTGAAGGTGTCATGGCCGAGCTGGTCGTACTGCTGCCTCTTCTGCGAATCCGACAGGACGCTATAGGCCTCGTTTATTTCCTTGAATTTCTCTTCTGCTCCGGGTTCTTTACAGACATCGGGATGAAATTTCCTCGCCAGGTTGCGATAGGCCTTTTTAACCTCTTTCTCATCTGCGGTCCTTGGAATACCAAGGATGTCGTAATAGTCGCCCGAAGCCATACCGATTTTCACTCTTCTTTCATCTTGAAATCTGCATCGACAACGTTCTCATCGGGCTTTTTCTCCGGTTCTCCGGGATTTCCACCCGTACCCTGGGCAGCCTGGGCCTGCTGGTCAGCCTGCATTTTCTGGTACAGCTTCGTCGTAATACCATATACCGTTTCAGTAAGATTGTCCATCGATTTCTTTATTTCATCGGAAGAATCAGATTCAAGGGCCTTTCTGACTGCTGCTATTCCTTCCTCCACCTTCTCTTTATCTGAGGGTTCGATCTTGTCGCCGCTCTCTTTCAACATCTTTTCAGCGGTGAAAATTGCGGTGTCTGCAGTATTTCTGATTTCGATCTCGTCTTTCTTCTTCTTATCCTCTTCTTCGAATTTCTTCGAATCGTTCACCATGCGGTTGATCTCGTCTTCAGAAAGCTTCCGGTCTCCCTTGATCGTGATCGCCTGCTGGTTTCCGGTACCGAGGTCCTTGGCCGAGACATGGATGATACCGTTTGCATCGATGTCGAAGGTCACGTCGATCTGCGGGATCCCGCGTGGTGCGGGAGGTATGCCGGTCAGCTGGAACCTGCCGAGGGTAAAATTGTCCTTCGCAAGGGCCCTTTCTCCCTGGACTACGTGGATTTCGACGCTGGTCTGTCCGTCAGCTGCGGTTGAGAAGATCTGGCTTTTTCTTGTCGGGATAGTAGTGTTACGTTCGATGAGCTTGGTGGCAATACCGCCAAGGGTCTCAATACCGAGGGTCAGCGGCGTGACATCAAGGAGGACGATGTCTTTTGTCTCTCCCGTGAGCACGGCACCCTGGATTGCCGCCCCCAGTGCGACGCATTCATCGGGATTGATCCCCTTATCGGGTTCTTTCTCGAGGATCTTTTTCACGGTCTCCTGGACAAGGGGTACCCTGGTGGAACCCCCGACAAGAAGCACGTGGTCGATGTCTTTGGGGGTGAGTTTTGCATCGGAAAGTGCCTGTTTCACCGGTCCTACGGTCGATTCCACGAGATCCCCTATCAGTTGTTCGAGTTTCGCCCTGGTCAGGTCGATATCGAGGAATTTCGGGCCTGCCTCCCCGGTCGTAATATAGGGGAGGTTGATGTTGGTCTTCTGTTTCTGAGAGAGCTCGATCTTTGCATTCTCGCTCGCATCCCGGAGCCTCTGCATCGCAATCGGATCTTTCGAAAGGTCGATGCCTTCCTTCTTTTTAAATTCATCGATCAGGTAATCGGTGACCAGCTTATCAAAATCGTCGCCGCCGAGGTGGTTGTTCCCGGCAGTCGACTTGACTTCGAATACGCCGTCCCCGAGCGTGAGGATTGAGACATCGAATGTCCCGCCCCCGAGGTCGTACACGAGGACCGTAACGTCATGTTCCTTGTCGATACCGTATGCGAGGGCGCTCGCAGTCGGCTCGTTGATGATCCTCATGACCTCGAGGCCGGCGATTTTCCCCGCATCTTTCGTTGCCTGTCTTTGTGCGTCGTTGAAATAGGCCGGGACGGTAATGACGGCCTTGGTAATCTTTTCCCCCAGATACGCCTCGGCATCGACCTTAAGCTTCTGGAGTATCATCGCTGATATTTCCTGGGGCGAGAACGATTTATCGTCGATTTTTATCTTCTCGCTGGTACCCATCTTCCTTTTGATGGACTGGATCGTCCGTAACGGGTTTGTGACCGCCTGGCGCTTTGCGAGGCTTCCTACGATCCTTTCCCCGTCTTTGGTAAACGCTACGACCGAGGGGGTGGTCCTGCCTCCCTCGGCATTCGGGATAACCACTGCTTTACCTGCTTCCATGATCGCCATACAGGAAAATGTGGTCCCGAGATCGATTCCTAAAATTTTTTCATGAGCCATAATTATTCACTCTCCCGTCCTTTGGAGACGGCAACTTTTGCGCATCTGATCACTCTGTCATGCATGCGATACCCTCTGCATACCTCGTCAACAACGATCCCCTCTCCTTTGTCGGAAGGGATGCAGACAACTGCTTCGTGTTCAGAAGGGTCGAATTTTGTGCCCACCGACTCGATCGGGGTGATCCCGTGGCTTGCAAGGATGGTCCTGAACAGCTTGTTGATCTGCTCGAGTCCTTCGCGGGCAGCCGATGGATCGGACGCGAGCGCCCGGTCGAAGTTATCAATTACGTCGATGAGATCGACGGCAAACTTCTCGATGGCATACCTGATACTGGTGGTCAGGTCCCGCTCAGTCCTTTTACGGTAATTTTCGAAATCAGCGAGAAGCCTGAGGTACTTTTCATTCATTTCGGCCAACTGCAGTTTCAATTGTTCAGGCCCGGGTACCCCGGTTTCCCGGGTATCTCCGGACCCACCAGGACCTTCATCAGATCCTGACCCGTTAATGTCCTGATTTTCCATTTTCGGCGGATCTTTCAGCTCTTCATGCATGTCAGACATATGACGGTCTATTATCTATAGTATTGTGGTTCTATATAAATTTATCCTATGAGTCAAACCCCTATTATACCTTATTTCTCGAAATTAACCCCTAAAAAGTGTCAAATTAAATTTCTCTTGTTTCTCCATCAGGATCCTTGGAAAATCGCTCAAATCAGCCGATTTCCGGGAGAAATATCCCGTCCATCTGACTCCCCGGATCTGAAGTCCCGGAAAGTCTGTCTGAAACGCCGGTGCAAACGTCCCGGCCCGCATCAGTTCAATTAGGCTGATATCGTTATGAAGACTTATACTTCCCTATGAAATGGGCGTTGCTCTCGGTCTGGGACAAGCAGGGGATCGTCGATCTCGGAAGAGCCCTTGTCTCCCTCGATTTTGGTCTTATAAGTTCGGGAGGGACCGGGAAGGTCCTTAAAGAATCAGGTATTCCTTTCGAAGAAGTCTCATCCTATACGGGATTCCCCGAGATGATGGGAGGCAGGGTGAAGACGCTCCACCCGAGGATCCACGGAGGGCTGCTTGGGCGGCGGGGGACTGACGATGAGGTAATGGCAGTACATGGTATCCGGCCCATAGACATCCTTGTGAGCAACCTGTACCCGTTCGAGCAGATGGTTAAAAAAGGCCTCGTGCTCGAAGAACTCATTGAGTATATCGATATCGGAGGCCCGGCCCTGATCAGGGCCGCAGCAAAGAACTACCGGGATGTTGCAGTGGTGACCGAACCCGGGGACTATCCGGTCCTTGTCGGGACCCTGCGGTCAGGGGAAATTTCGGAATCTCAAAAATTCCGGTTTGCAAAAAAGGCATTTGCGAAAACCGCGGCATACGATGCTGCAATCAGCAATTATCTTCATGGCATCGATAAGGAATTTCCGGATATCTATACGGTCCAGTTCGGTAACGGGAGATCTCTCCGGTACGGCGAGAACCCCCACCAGAAGGCCTCTGTATTCGGATGCACCGGAATTGCCGGTGCAGAGCCGGTCCAGGGAAAACAGATGTCCTACAATAATTATCTCGATTTGGACTCCGCATCGGGACTACTGGCCGAGTTCGATGAACCCTGTGCGGTCATCGTAAAACATAACAACCCCTGCGGTGTGGCGGTCGGCAGGACAATCCTCGAGGCATATCTCCGGGCACGCGAAACAGACCCTGTCTCCGCATATGGTTCCGTCGTTGCAGTCAACCGGGAAGTGGATGCAACGATGGCGGGAGAGATAGCCAAAACATTCGTTGAAGTCATTGCCGCACCGTCGTTTTCCGGAGAAGCAGCAGGGATCATGAAATCCAAAGAAACCATGAGGGTCGTTGTCCTTCCTGACCGGACCGGGGGTCCCCAGATGAGATCGATTGACGGGGGTCTCCTGCTTCAGAGGACGCCGGCCTACAAGGAACACTGGGAGACGGTAACCGACCGCGATCCATCGGCAGCCGAGCTGCAGGCGCTCAGGCTTGCCTGGAAGGTATGCAAACATACCCGTAGCAATACCATCATATTCGCCGATACCGTCGGAACTATCGGGATAGGGGCGGGCCAGATGAGCCGGGTCGACGCAGCGAAAATCGCCATAGAAAAATCCCAATTTCCTCTCAAAGGGACCGGTGTCGCATCTGATGCATTCCTGCCGTTCCCTGATACCCTTGAGGTTGCTCACGCGGCCGGTGCGACAGCGCTGGTCCAGCCCGGGGGGTCGATCAGGGATAAAGAGGTGATCGATGCGGCAAACAACAGAAACATCGCCATGATCTTTACGGGAATACGATATTTCAGGCATTAAACCGGATATTTTGTGGCTGATTATCGATAAATTTAAATAAGGAACCGGGTAAGTCTTACTTAAATCTGGTGATAGTTATGGATTATGGAAAACTAGTCGGAGATTCGTTTGGTTATGCAAAAGAAGGGCTTTTCGGCCATTGGGGTAAATGGATACTTTTAATCATCCTGGCGATTTTACCTGTCATCCCCATCATGGCCGGAGTCATATTCGGGATAATAAGCCTCATGAGCTCGCCAGGAATGCTCGTAGCGGTGCTGATCATTGCAATTATCCTCGCGGTTATTCTTGCATTGCCGTTACTCGGGTACCTCGTATTGATTTACCGTGGTGAGAAACCGGCACCTGAAGTTGCAAACTGGGGGGCACTGTTTTCAAACGGGCTTAAACTTTTCATCGTCCACCTGATATATGCCATTCCGGTTCTGATCATAGCCGTAGCCGTCCTCGGCAGCACAATCTTTACAGTGTTTCTCTCCGCATCGCAGTCGGTGACAAATCCTGAATCCATGATGGGCATGATAGGGGCGTTAATCTTCGGATTTATCATTCTCATCATTGTGGCTTTCATTATCTGGATCATCGAAGCAACGGCGGTCGTCAGATTCGCCCGGACGAACAGCATCGGCGAAGCATTCAATTTTGGTGAGATTTTCGCCCGCATCAGTAAAATCGGGGTTGGTTCATACATCCTGGCTCTTATCGTCATGGCGATAATCATCGGGATCATTGTTGTTATCCTCGAATTTATACCATATATCGGGTGGTTCATTTTGCTTATCGTGGCCCCGATCCTGGCCTTGTTCGAGGCCCGCTTCCTCTGCCTGCTGTATGACAGCGTGGCCGAAGAGGCAAAACCCCAGGCCTGATATTTTTTCTTTTTTTCATTTAAAACTGAAAACCACCTACCTTACACTATAAATAGCGAAACGGCGATGTTCTAATGTGGTGGAACAGTCCATGACAGATCGTTTTATTGGTAAAAGACCTGCGCTTTTTTGATACAACGTTACGGGACGGGGAACAGACCCCTGGTGTCTCGCTAGAACCGGATGAGAAACTCGATATCGCCCTGAAACTTTCCGAAATCGGTGTGAACGTCGTCGAAGCAGGATCTGCTGCAGCGTCGGCCGGTGAACGCGAAGCGATACGGCAGATAGCCGATGCCGGCCTCCGTGCAGAGTGCTGCACGTATGTCAGGGCCCTTTCGGAAGATATCGATATGGCTGCCGATTGCAATGCCGATTCGGTCCATCTCGTCGTACCTGTCAGCGACCTGCACATTACGAAGAAGCTCCGGAAGACCCGTGGCGATGTCATGGCAATGGCATTCGATGCGGTCGAGTATGCAAAAGAACGGGGACTTATCGTAGAACTGTCAGGCGAGGATGCTTCCAGGGCAGACCAGGATTTCCTTCTTGGGATCTACCGTGGCGGCGTCGAACGGGGAGCAGACCGGTTATGTTTCTGCGACACGGTCGGGCTCCTGACGCCCGAAAAGGCATCCGCTATCATCCCCCCCCTCTGCATCGCCCCTCTCTCGATACATTGTCATAACGACCTGGGTTTCGCGATCGCGAATACCTTTGCCGCACTGAAGGCCGGGGCGACCTGCGCACACGTAACGGTAAACGGGCTTGGAGAACGGGCGGGCAATACGCCTCTCGAAGAGGTCGTCATGGCCCTTGAAGTCCTGTACGGGTACGATACCGGCATCAGGACCCAGGAGTTATACCACCTCTCATCGCTCGTGTCCCGGCTTACCGGCGTGCCCCTTGCCGTGAACAAGGCACTTGTCGGGGAGATGGCATTCACCCATGAGAGCGGTATCCATGCTCACGGGGTTCTCCGTGAACCATCGACCTACGAATCGGTCAGGCCGGAGATGATCGGGAGGAAACGGCGGATTGTCCTCGGGAAGCATTCAGGGTCGGCCTCTATTGCCGCGGCTCTCAATGAAATGAACTACAGGCCCGAGGAGAAACACCTCAAGGAGATCGTAAAAAGGATAAAAATACTCGGTGACGAGGGAAAACGGATTACCGATGCTGACCTGATGGCTGTGGCTGATGCGGTAATGGCCATCGAGTGTCACCCGGTGCTCAGAATGCGGCAGTTTACCGTAGTGTCGGGGAGCAACGTGATCCCGACCGCTTCGGTCACCGTAGTCGTCCACGGCGATGAGATTACCAGCTCTGCCACCGGGAAGGGGCCCGTGGACGCAGCCATGGAGGCGCTCCGGAAATCGGTTTCCGATGTTGCCGATATAAAACTTGAGGAATACCACGTCGACGCCATCAGCGGCGGCACCGATGCGCTTGTCGACGTGACGGTAAGATTAAGTAAAGACGGAAAGATAATTACGTCACGCGGCGCCCGCACGGACATAATCATGGCAAGCGTTGAAGCGGTTATCGCCGGCATGAACAGATTACTGAGGGAAGAGGATGAAGACCGGAGCGAAACTCCTAATTGAAGGACTGCAGCGCGAAGGGGTGGAGACCCTTTTCGGGTACCCCGGCGGTGTGGTCTTGCCGATATATGATGAACTGTACGATTCACCATTACGGCATATTCTGGTACGGCACGAGCAGGCAGCCGCCCATGCAGCCGATGGCTATGCACGGGCAAGCGGCCGCGTAGGCGTATGCCTTGCCACCTCCGGTCCGGGTGCATGTAACCTGGTCACCGGTATTGCGACGGCTTATATGGACTCTGTTCCGGTCGTTGCAATTACCGGGCAGGTGCCGACATTCCTGCTTGGAAACGATGCCTTCCAGGAATCAGATATCACGGGGATCACGATGCCCGTGACTAAGCACAATTATCTCGTCAAGGAGCCCGCCGAACTCCCGAAGATCATGCAGGAGGCCTTCTATATCGCGCGGACCGGCCGACAGGGCCCGGTGCTCATCGACATGCCGAAAGATGTGAGCACGAACACGATAGATTTCGACCCGGTTCTGCCGGAAAAACCTGTCCTTCGTGGGTACCAGCCCACGTACCGCGGACATCAGAAGCAGATTGAAAAAGCGATAGAAATGCTTCTGCTTGCGGAACGGCCGCTTATCTATGCCGGGGGAGGTATCATCGCGTCCAATGCGTCCCGGGAACTCATGCAACTGGCAGAGCAGATGATGATCCCGGTAACGACGACCCTCATGGGGCTTGGATCGATCCCCTGCGACCACCCCCTCAATCTCGGCATGCTCGGGATGCATGGTACAGAATATGCGAACTTTGCCGTTACCGAATGTGACTGCCTGCTGGCGCTTGGCGTCAGATTTGACGACCGGGTTACCGGAAAACTCGATACGTTTGCATCGCGGGCCAGGATCATTCATATCGATATCGATCCTGCTGAAATTGGTAAGAACAAATATGCGGATGTCCCGATCGTCGGCGATTTAAAGGTCGTGCTCGGTGAAATGATCCACAAATTGTCAAAGAAGGGAAATTACGACAACTGGCTCGAAAAGGTCAGGGCATGGAAGAAGAAGCACCCGCTCCGGTACAAGGACGACGGTGTGCTCAGACCGCAGTATATCATCCAGCAGCTCTCTGCCCTTCTGGGAGGTGAGGGTGTCATCGTCTCCGAAGTCGGCCAGAACCAGATGTGGACGGCACAATATTACTGCTTTAAGAAACCCCGTTCCTGGATCACCTCGGGTGGTCTCGGGACCATGGGGTACGGTTTCCCGGCGGCCATGGGTGCGCACTTTGCCAGACCCGGCGAAACGGTCTTCGATATCGCGGGGGACGGGAGCTTCCAGATGAATATCCAGGAACTTGGGACGGTCGCAGCGAATAAGATACCGGTCAAGGTGGCGGTCCTGAACAACTGCTTCCTCGGCATGGTAAGGCAGTGGCAGGAATTGTTCTATAACCGGAGGTATTCGTTCACCGAGTTGCCCCCTGTTGATTTCGTAGGTATTGCAAAGGCCTATGGAGTCGATGGCATCCGGGTCGAGAGTTGCGAGGACGTCGTCCCTGCGCTGAAATCGGCAATAGACTCGGATGGTCCGTTTGTCCTCGACTTCAGGGTGGAACGGGAGGAAAACGTGTTCCCGATCGTCCCACCGGGTGCAGCAAATAACGAGATGATCGGAGGGCACGTGCCATGAAGCCCCACACTCTCTCGGTCCTCGTCGAGAACAGGGCAGGTGTCCTCTCCCGCGTCACCGGCCTTTTTTCCCGGAGAGGATATAACATCGAGAGCCTGGCAGTCGGGACCAGCGAAGAGCCCGGGATGAGCCGTATCACGATTGTCTGTATCGGCGACGATGCCGGTATAGAACAAGTGATGAAGCAGCTCAACAAGCTTATTGACGTCATCAAGGTTTCCGACCTGACTGACAGCGAGCGTGTGGAACGCGAGCTTGCCCTGATCAAGGTTGCCGCAGAGCCAGGGACAGGCAGGAACGAGATCATACAGATTGCCCAGATCTTCCGGGCGCAGATCGTTGACGTCGGAACCAAAACGCTTGTGCTCCAGATCGTCGGCAACACGGAAAAGATCGATGCCCTCGAAAAGGTCCTCAGGCAGTTCGGTGTCAAGGAATTCGTCAGGACTGGCAAGGTCGGTATCCTGAGAGGATTGAAAACCGTGAAAAGCGGTAAATAACCACTTTTTTGTCCTGGTGAAACTCTCATTCGTTCTTACGGTACCCGCTCGACGGGAGGGGTTCTCTCCACCCTGCCCTTTCCCAGCAGGATGCCCGATATGAATCAGTTATTGTGTGGGCCCTGTCCTTACCGGTGCCGCCACAGCGGCGGGCGGAGCCCCGTGAGCGTCACGTTATTCAATTCTCACCAAAAAGAATCAACCGGGAGGAATTGATGAAAATGAAAAAAGGCAATAGAAGAGAGGGTGTTAACCGGGATCATTTTTTCATCCTGTTTCATCGGTTATGATCACCTGATTACCGGAGGATACAGGCATTATCAGAAGATATACGGGTATAAATGACAATCTTTATGGGTTGTCCCCAGAAACCTTGCTATGCAATAGCATAGCAGGGATTTTCCATGAAACACTCTACCATACTTGTCCTTGCAGGGATACTCATTCTCTCTGCATTTTTTGCAGGTTGCACACAGCAGGCAGCCGCACCGGCACAGGCCCTGAAAATAGGCGTCGTTGCTTCCATGACCGGGCCTTCGAGCTCGACCGGTAAGGGTATGTGGCAGTCGTCGCAGCTCGCAGCCGACGAGATCAATGCGAATGGAGGGGTCTACCTCAGTTCACTCGGTAAAAAAGTACCCATACAGCTCGTGCTTGGCGACGATGCATCCACCCGTGAAGGCGGAATGACGGCAGTCACGAAATTAATCACGCAGGACAATGTCGATATGCTCGTCGGAGGGTTTTCAAGTGCCGTTGTTTCGGCGCACCAGTCGATCGTAGCCGATAACAAGGTCCCCTACATCATTACCGGGGCATCGACGCCGGTCATCACCAGGAGGTCAGATGTGAACACGACGTACATGTTCCACCATGCCCCGACAACTGATGATTCAGGCAGCCAGACGACGCTGTTTATCGATCAGGTAATACGACCGGCCATCAATGCGAAGTTCGGGTACCCTGCGGATCGGCCCCTGAAACTTGCCGTACTCTACCAGGACAGCCCGTACGGCCAGGGTCACCTTACCGCCATCAATAACACGATTAATGCAAATAACCTCAAAATTACTGTCGTATCCTCCAACGCGTTTAAAATGGGCGAGACCGACTACCGTTCGGTCCTCACGGCTATTAAGAATTCGGACGCCGACGTGGTATACGTCGCGGCGTTCCTGAACGAACAGGCACCCATCGAGACACAGGCAATGCGGGATGTGGACTTAAAGAAGATCTTTATCGCGATCGAACCGAACGACGATCCCGCCTTCTATAAAGCGGCAGGGCAATACGCAGACTATTCGATCATCCAGAGCCGTTTCAGCCCGTACACCGTACCAAACGGACCAACACAGGCTGCGTACCAGAAATTCGTCTCTGATTTCAATGCAAAATACGGCGGTTTCCCGGGAATGATGGGTGTCGCCACCTATGAAGGAGTATATATTGCCGCAGATGCCGCTGCGAATGCAGGATCCCTGGACAAACCGGCACTCCGCAACGCCCTTGCGACCCTGCAGATGCCCCAGATGGTCGAGGCGATGAACAACCAGACCATCTCGTTCTCTCCCGATTACCGCGAGAGCAAATTCGATCTGACCATGGAACAGCTCCGCTGGAACGCAACAATCAACGAAACAAGGCCCCAGATCGTCTGGCCTGGCAATTTAAAACAGGCAGACTTTGTGCTCCCCGACTGGTACGTTCCAGGGAAAGCATGAATTTCTTACAACACTAATCTTTTTCTCATCTGTTAATTTGGAGGATACCGGATGGATCTAGGCATCGATATTATCACGCAGGTACTGGTCTGGGGTCTTTACGCCGGGTGTATTTATATTCTCCTGGCAACGGGTTTGAACCTGATTTTCGGCGTCATGAAGGTCGTGAATTTCGCCCATGGCCAGTTGCTGATGATAGGCGCCTATGTAACATTTACGTTTTTTGTCATCTCGGGATTCAATCCCTACGTCCTTCTTGCAGCATCGGTCCCCATCCTGATCCTCATCGGTGTCAGTATCGAAAGGCTGTGTTTCAGACCAATCCTCGGTACCGGCAAGCTCAACGAGATATTCATCAGCATCGGGTTGATCTACATCCTCGAGAACGTGGCTGCCATGATCTGGGGTGACGAATGGCGGACGATTCACAGTCCTTTCGAGACGATTACGATTCAACTGGGTGGCATGAAGATCCCGGCAGACTATCTGATTATTATCGCGACGACTGCGATCATACTTGTCGCGCTCTGGTTGTTCCTGAAACGTTCGCAGCTCGGCAGGGCCATCAGGGCGACGAGCCAGAACCGGAAAGCCGCCTCCCTGATGGGGATCAATGTCGAACGCATGGACATGATCAGTTTTGGCCTGGGTGCTGGCCTCGCAGGTGCTGCAGGAACGCTCTGGGTGGTCAGTGGACAGGTCTTCAACCCTTACATGGGATCGGTACCGGCTGTCAAGGCGTTCGCCATCGTCATCATCGGGGGGCTCGGGAGCATACCAGGGGCGATCATTGCCGGCCTGGCGCTCGGCATCGCGGAGAACTTTGCTGTCTTCACCGTTGGCGGGGCATGGAAGGACGCGGTGGCGTTCATCATCCTGATCCTCGTGCTCATTATCAGGCCTACCGGCCTGTTCGGCGAGGCAGAGGAGTGAGGATTTCATGAACAGGCAGGACATTACCCGGTATGCAACCATTGGTTTTCTGGCAGTTGCCGTTCTGCTGCCGTTGCTGACCGGACGCAACCCGTACTACCTTACGGTCCTCATCCTCATGCTCGTTTTCATCATTTTTTCTTCGGCATGGAACCTCCTCACCTATACCGGCCAGGGATCACTCGGACATGCGGCATTTTTTGGGATTGGAGGATATATTTCGGCTCTCGTGGCCGCAAAGAGCGGGGTTACGCCGTACCTTACGATATTCGCAGGCGGGGCCGGGGCTGCCCTTGTCGGCATCTTCATCGGGGCGATATGCGTCAGGATGAAGGAATGGTTCCTTGCGATGGTCACGTTCGGGTTTGCCATCATCATCCAGGTCCTCGTAGCGAGCCAGTTCGCTCAGGTCACCGGCGGTTGGGATGGCGTCGCCGCACCACCCCTGATCAGCAGTTCCATACCCGACTATCTCCTGTACGAATACTATTCGATACTGGTCATCGCGATTGCCGTGATCGCATTATTCTCGCTGATTCTCCGTTCCCGCATCGGACTTGCCTTCTCGGCAATCAGGGAGAACGAGATCGAGGCGAGAGCATCGGGGATCGATCCGGTCCGTTACCGGCTGTTCGCTTTCATGGTCAGTGCATACTTCGCCGGGCTTGCCGGAGCGCTCGAGATCCACTACCTCGGGTATATCACACCGGAAATTTTCGGCGTCGACATCTCGTTCTGGCCGATCATCTACACGATTAGCGGTGGGCTTATGACCCTTGCCGGGCCGGTCATCGGAACGATCGTCATAACCCTGATATGGGACGGGCTCCAGTCTTTCGGACTTACTTATGCCCGGTTTATCATTATCGGCGTGATCCTGATCCTCGTCGTGATATTCCTGCCGAAGGGCCTGATCTCGCTTCCCGACGAACTGAAGAAAAAAATACCCGGATGGAAAACACGTCTCGGGAAATTGCGGCACCGGTAACTCCGAATTATTTCCACCGGTCCGATACAATTTTTATTTTGGTACTTGTTTGTTTATGATCACCTGAACCCCCTCGTCAGCCGGTCTCCTTTATTCCGGCGTAGGGATCGCCTGAAAAATGGCTGGTAAGGGATCGCAATGTAGAACAAAACCGGAAGGCCCTGGATCGTTTACAGGCCAAGATAAGAGGCCTGGATTTCCGGGCTCTCGAGCAGGTCGGCTGCGGGACCCGAGAATGATATCCTCCCGTTTTCGAGGACGTACCCGCGGTGGGAGATCTGGAGTGCCTGCATGACATTCTGTTCGAGGAGAAGGATCGTCAGGCCCTGCTTGTTCAGTTGCGCCACGGATTCCAATACATTCCTGACATAGAGGGGAGACAAGCCGAGAGACGGTTCGTCGAGGATCAGGAGACTGGGCTCCATCATGAGGCTCCTCCCGATGGCAAGCATCTGCTGTTCTCCTCCCGATAACGTGCCTGCCAGCTGGTCCTTCCGTTCACCGAGGATTGGGAACATTGTAAAAATCCGATCAGGGTTCCATGTCCCTTCCCGTCCGAGATATCCGCCGAGTCTCAGGTTTTCAATAACCGACATCTTCGGGAAAAGGGCCCTTTTTTCAGGTACGAGCGATAGTCCCTTTCGTACGATCTCGTGGGGAGGAAGGCCGAGGATCTCTTCGCCCTCGAACGAAATATGACCCCTGGCAGTCCGGTTCAGCCCTATGATCGTCTCGACAAGGGTCGTCTTTCCTGACCCGTTCGGCCCGAGGAGGGTGACTATTTCGCCTTTGTCAACAGTAAGCGAGGCATCCCACACGACGTGGAGGCTGCCGTGACACACATTGAGGTTGCTGATCCCGAGCAAAAGAAAACCTCTATTCCTGATATTTCTCGCCGAGGTACGAGTCCACCACTCTCTGGTCATTGAGGACGTCGAGAGGAGTCCCTTCAGCGATTTTCTCCCCGTGGTCGAGAACGACGATCCGGTCCGAGACCCCGGTAATGACGCGCATCACGTGTTCGATCAGCATGATGGTAGTTCCCTGGTCCCTGATCTTCTTGATAAGACGGATCGCCTCATCGCTCTCGTTCGGGTTCAACCCTGTCGTAAGCTCGTCCATCAGGAGTAGTTTTGGCCTCGATGCAAGGGCCCTTGCGAGCTGGACGCGTTTCATTTCCATCAGGTTCAACGTGGATAGCGCGACATCAATCTTGTCTTTTGGAAATCCAACAAACTCCAGGTGCATCAATGCCTCGTCTCGTGCCTGCCGCATACCGGTCTTATGGTGATTGCCAAAAAGGGCGCTCACCATCACCGATTCGACGGCTGACATCCCGGGAAACGACTGCGGGTGCTGGAATGTCTTGGCTATACCCTTCTTGCAGAGCTTGTTTAAGGAAAGCCCGGTAATGTCTTCGCCCTGGTACGTGATCGAGCCGCCGTCAGGGGGGTATATTCCCGATATCATGTTGAGCAGCGTTGTCTTCCCTGCCCCGTTCGGCCCTACAAGTCCGAGGATCTCGCCTTCTTTCACGTAAATATCGACGTCCTGGACTGCCGATAATCCCCCGAATTTTTTATTGACCCTTGTTGCGACGAGCACAGGCAGTTCACCCTGTCAATTGTTAACATATGGCATACTCGGATATTAAGATTGTCTCCCTGCCATTGCGGCGTAAAATCGGTGAAAATCCCAAAATCACGGGACTTCCTGGAGATGATAATTTTGAAGACACCGCTCATAAAAGCGGAGGGAAGGTGGCCGTTTGCAGGGCATGGTCAATCATTTAAATTGCCGCCGCCAATTAATAAGAAGTGAAAACGGTAATACTCGGCGGCGGGTTGACCGGGGTGACCCTCGCCCGGCTCCTTACAGCCAGGAATTTCGACGTCAGTGTCCTCGAGGCGGAAACGCGTATCGGCGGACTCTGCAAGTCAGAGAGACAGGACGGATTTACCTTCGATACCGGCGGTTCTCACATCATCTTCTCCCGCGATTCGGAAGTGCTCTCCTTCATGAAGGAAGTCCTCGATGGAAACCGCTCAGAAATTTCGAGGAACACAAAAATATTCTACAAGGGTTCTTACGTAAAATATCCCTTCGAAAACGGGCTGTATGCACTTCCAAAAGAGGACCTCTTCTTCTGCATCAACGAGTTCATCAAAACCCTCATACGTTCGGAGAAAGGGGAGCTTCCGGAGGCAGAAAATTTCAGGGAGTGGATATACAATACCTTCGGAAAGGGCATCGCAGAATGCTACATGGTCCCATACAACGAGAAGATCTGGAATTATCCGGTCGCTTGCATGTCGACGCACTGGGTCGAAGGAAGAGTCCCCCGGCCCCCGGTGGAAGACATCATCAGGTCTGCCGTCGGGATCGAGACTGAGGGATATACCCACCAGTCGCTGTTCACCTATCCGGTGAACGGCGGGATAGAGGCACTGGTAACGGCAATAGCGGCACCGGTCACCGACAGGATCCGGACTAATTTCAAGGTCACATCGGTCAGGAGGGACGGATCCATGTGGGAGATCAGTAATGGCGGCGAGACAGTCCATGCAGACCGGATCATTTCCACGATTCCCCTCCAGGAACTCGTCTCGATGCTTGACGACGTCCCGGGAGAAGTCGTATCTGCGATCAGAGGACTGAAATACAACTCCCTGCTTACCGTCACCATCGGGGTGAAAGGCGATGTCCCCCCTTATTCCTGGGTCTATGTTCCCGATGAAGGGGTCGGCCTTGAAAACAGGATCTCCTTCCCGTCCGGATTCAGTAAAAACACCGCACCACCCGGATGCGCATCGGTCCTCGCCGAGATCACTTACAACGAAGGGGACCCCGTCTCACTGATGAACGACGATCAGGCGATCGATCACGTCACCTCGTCGTTGATCAGGATGGGAGTAATACAACCGGGAACAGTCGTTTCCCACGCGGTCTACCGGAAGAAATATGCTTATGTCGTCTACGATCTCGGATATCGGGATAACATCAGCGCGATTAGAAAATATTTCCAGGGACAAGGGATCTCTCTCGTCGGGAGGTTCTCGCAGTTCGAATACCTGAATATGGACGGCTGCATCAGGAGTGCGATGGACTTTGCAGGTGATTTTCCGGCATGAGGGTGAATTTTTACGTCGAGGACCAGATCTTCTTCAAATATATCGGCTCTGCGACGGTGGCGAAATCCCTTTACCGTCAGATTGGAGCCATGGCCGATTTCGACGTAACCTGGAAGAGCTATTCGAGGACTGCCGACGTCGTTCACTATCATACCTTCGGCCCGATAGCGGCCGTTAACCGGAGGATCAGTTGCGGGTGCAAAGTCCTTACGGCGCATTCGACACCCCGTATCAATCAGGGAAACATCTCGTTTGCGCGGGTGATCAACCAGCGCTATCCCAAGGTATACCGGAAGTACGACCACATTATCACCATATCCAAACCATGTCATGACGAGGTCATTGCCATGGTCCCTGAAATGCCCGTGACCATGATCCCGAACGGCGTCAACAGGGAAGTATTCCGGAAGGATGAGAAACGGCGGAGATCATTCCGGAACGAATACAATATCAGGGAGGATGAGCGCGTAGTCCTGACCGTGGCCCAGCAGACACCAAGGAAAGGTCTTTATGATTTCTTTGCCCTCTCAAAAGCATGCCCTGACATGAGATGGGCCTGGGTCGGAGGGCTTCCATACGGGTTCCTGTCGAAGGACTACCGGAAGATCCGTTTCATGAAGGAACGGTGCGGACAGAACGTGATCCTTACCCGCCATATCAGGGACGTGATCGATGCGTACAACGGGGCGGACGTTTTTTTCATGCCGTCCTATGCAGAAACGTTCGGTCTCGTCATCCTCGAAGCCCTTGCGTGCGGGGTCCCGGTCGTTGCGAGGGACATCCCTGAATTCCATGATATTTTCGGAGACAGCATTCTCTATTTCTCGGACCGTGAGGAGGCCGAACAGTTGATCAGGGATGAGGATACGTTAAAAGCCGTCGCTGCCGGAGCAAGGGAATTTACCCGGGCATTCGATATCAGGAATGTCGCGCAGCAACACATCGATTTGTACAAGAGCCTGGTGGAACCATGATTTCGGTGATCGTCCCATCCTATAACGAAGAAGCAAACATAGGCCGCTGCCTTGAATCCCTCTCCAACCAGACCATCCCGAGGAACGAATACGAGATTATCGTCGTGGATGGAAACTCAAAAGACCGTACCCGCGAGATTGCGGAACGATATGCAGATCTGGTCTTTGTCCAGACGAGCCCCAAGGTCGGAGGGGCGCGGAACGACGGAGTCCTGCGTTCCCGGGGAGAAATAATTGCAACGACCGATGCAGACTGCATCATCCCATCAGACTGGCTGGAAGTGATCGGGGAGGATTTTGCACAAGGTCATATCGTCCAACTCTACGGTCCGGTAGACCCGATTGAAAAAGGAATAAAAAACCGGATCTCCCTCTGGCTTGCAAATACATTCTGCATCCTCGGTTACTGCACGACGCTTTTGTACTATACGCTCGGTTGTAATACGGCGTTCGAGAGAAATGCCTTCATCGAAGCCGGGATGTACCATACCGTCGATGCAGGGGACGACCTCGAAATAGCGGTGAGGATGAGAAAAATCGGGAAAGTCAGGTTCGATCGGCGGATGAGGGTTGGTTTTTCGATGCGACGATACCAGCAGTTCGGCACGTTAAAATCCCTGTACGAATGGCTGTACATCGTCCTGCACGGTGGGTCGTCCGAAAAACACAGTTATACGAAGAGAGAATACAAGTAAGGCAGAACCGGACCGTCAGTTTCCGGCGTTGGTGGTTCCTCACCAGTGTAGTGATCATGTCCGAATGGCCTGTCAGCCCTGAAGCGAACGAAATTATCGATGCATTCGAACAAAGCGAATGCGCCGTCCTCCTCGGTATGAGGGTAACCGGCGTCTGGGATACCGGTATCAGTGTCGCGATGGATACCGCGGGAAAAAACGGCCCGGGAGGAGTTGCTCATGGCGGGGCAGTGTTCACCCTCGCTGATCAGGCATTCGGAATCGCTGCGAACATGGATGGGATTAAACAGGTCGCTCTATCCGCAAATATCCAGTATATCTCCCCGGCAACAGGACTGCTCGAAGCGGTAGCTGAACGGTTGACCGGGAACGATATGTGTACGGTCTACCGGGTATCTGTTTCATCAGCCGGGAAACTGGTGGCAGTGTTCGAAGGGGTCGGGATACACGTTTAGGATGTCGTGTGAAACCAGCATATTTCAATGGCAATCCGGTTTAAAACGGCACCTGATCAATATCACCACCAATTTTTTTCGAAAAAATTAATGGAACTGTCTGAACGGGACGAGCTGGTCAAACACCTTATAACGTTCTCCGTTCTGCAGGGTGACCCAGACCTGGGCACTGTCGGTGTTGCCGCCCGTAGACGGTATTTCTATGGTGTCTCCGACCCTGAACGGGCCTGTGATGGTCTTCGTCTCGGTCGTGCCGTCACCCCGTGTTACCTGCATCTCGATGCTGTAGACATAGTTTGCACCCATTCCCCCGCGGTACGTTGCGATGATCAGGGGATTAATCGACTTTCCGTTGCTGGCGACATCAACTGCGATATCATAACTGGGAGGGAGCGTCCTGACCGGTTCGGGTTCGGTTATCGTTGGAGTGGGGGTGACCTTCGTCGGCAGCGGAGTGGCAATAACCGCAGGTGCACCTGTTGTCGCCGTCGTAATGGGTTGCTGTGAAGAGGGCTGGGTACATCCCGAAGCGATAAGGAACGCCGCAAGAATAATTCCTGTCAGTAACATTGCCTTATAATTCATGTAATTATCTTCGTTGCGGATTCTATATGAGGGTTATTTACCGGATCATGTTAATAGACCCGGGGGTGAGATACCTATAACCCGGCGGGATATCTTTGCCAGAAACCATAGCCAGGATCCGGAATCCTTATGTATTTGCCTTAATCCTTCTCGGGATTTTTATTATCGGGGGTGCCATTGCCGGGGCACTCCAGTTCGCCTATAAGGTCTCTATTATCTTCCAGATAGCCGCTGCAGACAGTGTTCTTGCAGCAATCGGAATCCTCCTGCTTTACAGGCTGGGATGGTTCAGGGAAGCAGGTTATGCAAACATTATAAAAGCCCGGCATCTGCCCCTCCTCGTCCTGCCGCTAATCGTTGCATTGCTCTCGTTTTCCGAGGGTATTACCGTAACTGCCCCCCTTTCCGTTGTCGGGTTTGCTTTGTTTGCACTTCTTATCGGATTTTGCGAGGAAACATATTTCAGGGGTCTGATGCTCACCGGTCTCTTTCCAGTCGGGGTCTATCGTGCAGTTCTGGTGTCGTCATTCCTTTTTGCTGCCCCTCACCTGCTCAATATTTCAGCAGGTCTTTGGGACCCGTCTTTCGCTGCTGCAGATACCATTGCAGCGTTCGGGATCGGCGTAACGTTTGCCGCACTCAGGATCAGGACAGGGAGCATCTGGCCGTCCATCGGATTGCACGCCCTTACCGATTTCAGTGCCCTGCTCGCTATCGGCACGATCGAGGTCAGTGCGCAGTCACAGGCTTCCCTCGCAGGGACAACCGCGATCGGCGTCATCCTTACTGTTTACGGTCTCTTTATTGTATCAGAGAAACACTCTCAAAAAATTCTTTCGATGTTCCGGGAATAAATCGAGGAAATTTCTTTAAGTTATCGGCCAAGAAGAGGTCTTTCCGGGGACAGGGGTCCGGGTCTGTCGTTACAATTCATAAACGTGGATCGTATCGACTGGCAGGAGCTGATCCAATGTCCAGGGACCTACTGGACAAAGATAGGATCCAATAACGATTCCGAATAAGACGATAAAGCTTATCAACACCCATCCCGTGGATCGGGCCGAACCGGTGTAACGGCAGGGCAGGGTGGATCCGGGAGGAGGGTTAAGAGAGAGGGTCTATTGTTTATCTGGGAACCGATAGGCTAATTTTGGAACGAGGATCTCGAAACAGGCCCCTGACCCGGGTTTACCGATCTCGCGAATGGTGATTGAGGTAATCCCAAGGATTTCCCTGACCAGGAACAATTCCATCCCCTGCTGGTGTCCGTACCCGCGTTCAAAAATTTTTTCCTTGTTTTCACCGGGTATGCCTACGCCGTTATCCTGAAAGAACAGGTGCAGTCCGTCATCCTCAACCTTATAACTGAGAGTAATCTCGTTGCCGGTCACCGCATGGTTCAGGACATTGCTGGCGAGCGTGAAAAACACCCGTTCGAGAAGAGGGTCTGCATAGATCTCAATATTGTCAAGCTTGATGTTCCGGTGGATAGACGAGAAATCCAGGTGTGATATACCAAGAATAAACGATTGGTAAACATTCTGCCATTGGGGTGTTTTCATCCCCAGGTCCTGGTACTGCTTTGCAAATTTTAAGGATTCTTCAATCCTCCCGACAGATTCCTCGGCGCTCTCCAGATACTGCCTTAACGTGTTGTCGGTTGTGTGAATTTTTCCAAGGGACAGGTATCCTCTTAGCGTGAATATGGCGTTTTTAATGCTGTTGAACGTGATATAGTTCAATAAAGCGAGTTTTTTAGTTACCTGCTCGAGGGCAACCTCAGTCTGTTTTGCTCCGGTGATATCACGTCCGAGCAACTGGTATTCCTGGAGTCTGCCATTCCTATCGAAAATTCCGGAAATTGACCAGGTAATGAAATGTTCTTCTCCATCGAGCCTTTGTTTGTGTTCACCCGAAATGACAGGGGATTCGAATGTCAGCGATTTTATCATGGCATTAAAATCTTCCTTTGACATCACCGGGCAGAAAATATCAAAAATCGACAATTGAGTATCGCATTTTATGATGTGCTCATTAAAATTTTCGAATGCAGGGTTCATGAAGGTGATCGTGCCGTCTCCTCCAAACCTGCATATGAATTCATTCAGTCCTTCTACAATACTCTTGTATCGTAACCGGGCCCACAACAATTGTTCCAGCATCCTGTTGATCTCAACAGATAACTGTGTGAGTTCATCGTCTCCCGATACCTCCCTGATCCTGTTGCTGCCCTCACCGGACCCGATCGCCCCGACATCATTGGTAATGGTACTAACCCGCGAAAGGACCATCCGATCGATCAGGAACAGGCCGAGTGCCCCGAAAGCGATCACCGCAACGATCACAATGAAAAGAAACGATAAGACCGTGGATATCCCGCTCTGGTAGATAATCCGTGGTTCCGAGACCTCGATATAGTAATTTTCCGGCGTAACGTTCAGTTCCGCCCCCGAAATATAACCTATGATCCTATCGGGGCTTACCGGCTCGATTACGTCAGGATTTCCCGCATCGAGCTGCTCTTTTACCGGGTGTAACATCGGATCCTGCTGCATCGTCACCGGATCGATGATGGCGACAGAAGTCCCGGTGATTTGTGAGATCCTTTCCAGCTGGGTGTTGTCAATGTTGCGTCCCATCACCATGATCCCTGCCGCCGGTCCTTCACCGTCACCCTTCAGCACCGGCTGTACCGCTACCAGCACCGGCTGATTTGCGGCAAAAATCAGCCCTTTTACTGAAGAACTTGTCTCTGGAGACTGGAACCTGAAAAGAGGGAGATCCCTGACGATATTGTCCATCAATTCTGGCGATACGGGTTCAAGTTGGCCGGTGGTTTTATTGTAATCCCCTGCAAAAACGATTCCGCCCGACGTGTTAAAAAGGACGATAAAATTCAGGCCCAGGGTTTCAAAGGTATCTTTATTCAAATTGTCATCAATATAAGCAGAATTATTGTTTTCGACAAAGTAATACGTGTCGTCCCATTGTGCCCAGTCTCTCAGGGTCGAATCCAGATCTGAAAGATCGTACCCGATGGTTGACCCGACTTGCCCGAGATCTCCGCGCACTTCTTTAATCTCGATATTTTCATAGCTCTGCTGGAGGATAACCAATGAATAGACAATAAATCCGGTGAGGATTATTATAATGCCAATCCCGAAGATAACCAGTGTCTTTGTCCTCAGGTCCATTGTTCATCAATCTTTGAGAATACTGGGTATTATAGGTGATTTTATTCACAAATGCATCTCCGGGATATGGCAGAAGAAAGCATTCCGGGGTTACCTTACTCTTGTTTCACCGGTACTGTATCCGGGGATTTGTCATGTTGTCCGGAGGCAGAAAATTTCGGGCATTCGGTCACGCAGAGGCTGCACCGGATCGTTGCAGCCCGGGCGATCCAGGGGGCCAGGGGTGCCATGGTCTTCAGCAGCAGAGTCCGTCCGAGTAAAAATTTTACCGCCGGGACGAGTGGCGGTGGGACCCATGCCCCGACAGTCCGGCACCGGAATGCGTCGACACCATCGGCCTGGACTGCCCCTCCCGGACACACGTTGATACAGCGCCGGCAACCTGTGCATTGAACGTTTTTTACATCAGGTGCACCGGATTTCTCTCCGTTAACGTGTACGTCAGGGTGGATCTGCCTGCCAGTCACGACCCCTGCAAGGAGCAGCCTCGGGCCGAATCTCGGGTTAAGGAGTACTGAATTTATACCCGGGGTCCCGAGTTTTCCTGCTACAGCAATGTGTTTCAGCCGGACCATACCCTGGACCCGTCCGTCCCCGATCCTGACCGGGAGATAGAGGGGGACCGGAATGGCCGGGATGTGCTCTGCATTGAGAAGATCGGCAAATCGGGAAGCAGACTTATCAAGATCTTCGGCTATCCGAAGCATTGCCTTGGTCTTCTTTCTGGGGGGCATCAGGTAGACCGGTTCCGGGACTTCACGCCCGAATACGATCACGGATCCCGCCGCCGGAAAAAAATGTGAAACAGATTCCCGGTCGGGTCCGGGAAGATCGGATATACTGACCTCGGCGAAAACGTCGATCCCTTCATCTCTGTAAAAAGTCTCTAAATCCAAGGTATCTCCCTATGATCTCACGATGTAATTTGTTAATAGGGTGCTGATCGATTTCTATCGGGGATCGGCTTTCATCGTTATTTCCGCCGTTTATAACATATCCTGGGAGTGGGAAGCCGGATATACGGGGGGCTCCGGCACGTAGTTACTATACCACAGACCCACCCCGGTTAACAGAAACTATTACAACCTATTTAAGAATTATGTTTAATTTTAGTGTGAGTTACCATCGATTTGTTTATTTTTCGGCTTTGTTGACATCCTCATTTATCATTAGTAGTCACTCCGACAGGAGGGGGCTTCACCCCTTCCATGTCCCTGCCCCAGCAGGATCGTCAGTGGACAGGGTCGATCTGAATTGAGAATTAATCGGTTCCAGTGCAGTCACTATCCCAACCGGGGTCGCCAACGCGGCGGGGCAGAGCATCGGGGGCGTCGGGTTGTCTTCAATTACAGGTCAACAGAACCATGTGCAAATGAAAATGCTATTGAAAATATAGGATCTCAACAGAGCGTTTTTTTTGGGAAAAATGTCCTATTCCGCATGAGTAATTCGAGATGTAACCCCACTACAATCGCCTGGCAACGAAAGCCGGGTAGGTCATCTCAACCATTCCCGAATGAATGAAAAATAGAGAGCGTATCAAGTTTAGTTTACAAAATGTTAAATATGTTTAACATATACAGTGTATGCAGGACAAGGGGTCTTTTTCTGTGATTTACCCCCCCGTAAATACAAAAGCCCACTTGTCCATTTCACCTTTTCTGCTTACAACGGAACCGACCCTCCCTTGTCTGATATCCGACCCCGGATTAACGTTGCTCATTATATCCCTGTGCGGAGGAGCAGCAGGACCTCATTAGCCTTTATCAGCCGATGGTACTACTCCAAACGAGTCAAATCCGATATGTTTCCTCCCCCAATTTTACCGGGTTGTCACCGTCAATAAATCCGTCAGGTTTATGATCTTTTCCTTGAATAGCGAGGCGTTCTCCAAATGCAGGTAAAAATCACAGGGCGATACAATGTAACGTAAAAGAGCCTGGAATTTGAAGATAAAAGCAGCGCCGAGGGGGAGATTTGAACTCCCGAGGCGCAAAGCACCAGTAGCTTTCGAGGCTACCGCCTTTCCGGACTAGACTACCTCGGCACGGACTGTGATAATTTGACTGGAATTCGTATAAGGATATCGGATCGGTGTTGTAACCGGTAAGAAACCGGCGATAAAAACGACTCCTGAAAATCCGGTGAGACCGGTAAAATAGTGGATATTTTTGAAATAGGGAAAATAAGCCTAGCCCATTCCTGCTGGCATTCCCGGCTTGTTCTGGGTGATCATCATGTCGTCGACACGGATGAGCATGATCGCGGATTCTGCCGAGCTCTGGATTGACTGGCGTTTGGAACGGGTCGGCTCGATGACGCCTTCCTTGAGCATATCGATAACCTTCCCGTTGTAGACATTCAGGCCTGCATTCTTGCTGCCCTTCGAGTGGGCATTCTTGAGGTCGACCAGCTTGTCGATCTGGTTGAATCCGGAGTTCTCGGCAAGTGTCAGGGGGATCACTTCGAATGAAGCAGCATAGGCCTCGATGGCGAGCTGGACCCTGCCACCGACGGATGCTGCATAATCGCGGATCTTCATGGAGAGTTCTGTCTCGACAGCCCCGCCGCCGACAACGAAACTCGCATCTTCCATGGCATCTTCAACGACACGGGTGCCGTCGTTTACCGCACGTTCTAGTTCCTCGAGGAGGTAGTCCGTGCTCCCCCTGAGAAGGATGGTGATGGTCTTCGGGTTCTTGCAGCCCGAAATTTTGATGATATCGATCTCATCCGACTCTTCTACGAGATCGGCGCTGCCAAGTACCGAAGATGTAACGTCTTCTGCCTTGTTCACCACGGTTGCCCCGAGTGCCCTGGCCGCGTGCTTCATATCGTTTTCAGGTACGTCTTCGACGGCGAGGATGCCGGCCTTTGCAAGGTAGAACTGGACCGGGTCGGCGATCCCCTTCTGGCAGAGGAGGACATTGGCGCCGGCATTAACGATACTGTCGGCCAGCTTGTGAAGGGTCTCCTTTTCCTGCTGGTCAAACGCCTCAATCTGTTCGCTGCTGGTAATTTTTATCTTGGCCTTGACCTGGGTCTTCTTGATCTCGAGGGGGCTTGCCACGAGGGCGACCTTTGCCTTCTTTACGCTCTTAGGCATCCCTTCGTCAACCCTGGTCTTGTCGATGACGATGCCGCGGATCAATTCGGCGTCGTCCATGGTCGCACCTTTCTGCTTCTTGATGATGACGTTATCTTCGTCGGCTATGATCTTCCCGCCCGATTTTTCGGCAATCGCCATGACCGCGTCGACGATGATGCCGTCGAGTTTGTCTTTAACCGACTCGATAGACTTCCCCGTAATCGAAGTGTCGGCAATTTTTAAGAGCGTTGCACGGTCGTAGGCGTCCATCTTGATCGAGAGTTCCTTTACGATCTCGAGGGCCTTTTCCATGCCGAGCCGGTAACCCTGTGCGATTACCGTCGGATGGATCTTCTTGGCAAGCATCAGCTCGGCCTGCTCCATCAGGGCACCGACAAGGACTACCGCTGTGGTCGTCCCGTCGCCGACTTCGTCGTCCTGCGCCTGCGCGACCTCGATCACCATCTTTGCACCCGGGTGCTGGACCGAGATCTCCGAGAGGATTGTTGCGCCATCGTTCGTAATGACGACATCCCCGGTATTGCTTACCAGCATCTTGTCCATGCCCCTGGGGCCCAGGGTGGTCCGTACGGCGCCGGCAATGGCTTTTGCAGCGATGATATTGGAGCGCTGGGCCTCCTGGCCACGGTTCCGCTCTACATTCTCTTTCAGAATAATTATGGGTTGTCCGGCTAGCATTGTGAATCCTCCAATGTGGTAAAAGGTGGAATTGAACTTCTATATAAGTAATTCTATATGGCGGCGGATCAGACCTCCCGATCAGTCAATACGGGAGATCCTGAAGAGGCTGAAAACCGGGACGCCATCGACATCGGTCACACCGCGCTTATCGAAGATAACAAGAATAGCAGTTGGCGTAGCACCGTGGCTCCTCATGTATTTTACCACTTCCTTCATCGTCTTACCCGACGTGATGACGTCGTCGACAATAATGCAGTGTTCCCCGGTCACCTGGGCGAAATTGGCGCTGATGGAACCGACGGGTTTTTCACTTGAACTCTGTTTTGTAGGGTAATAGATCGCGAGGTTCACATCAACCGAGGACGCCATCAGGGTCGCAAGAGGTATCCCGGAGATTGCAATGCCTACGATCACGCCCGGGAGTTCTTCATCACAATCGCATCCCGATGCAAGTCCAGACGACTGGTACCTTGTAAGGAGCATGGAAGCCATTTCCCTGAGGAGCGATGCCTGTCCGCTCACGCTCGTCCAGTCGATATGGACATCTTTCGGTATTGCCGCTCCTTTGGCCTGAGTGAGAAGCCATGTTACGGTCTCCATCGAGAGCGACAGTTCATCGGCGATCTGGCCCGGACTGTGGCCTTCGGAAAGGAGTTCCTTTGCTCTTCTGATCAGCTCATCGAGGGAAGACATGAAAATATCTTCATGGGTATCGTATTTAAAGATATATCGTCTGAAAAGGCCTGCGAAAGGGGTGAACTATGCATTATTCACGAAGGACGGACCGGTTCGGAAACCGGGAAAAACATAGGCAGTATCGGCAGGACTTCCCCTCCCGATTAGTGCAACTGGAGGTCCTGCAGAATTACCTGGAAATTTGTTATTTTCTACTCTGTTGTTATTCCCTCTCATACTTAATCGTCACGTTGACAGGAGTGGGTTTCGCCCCCCTTTTTCCCTACCCTATAAAGATTGCCAGTGGACGGGGTTAAACCGAATTGAGAATTTATTGAGGCCCTGTATAGTCTCTATCCGCAACCGGGGTCGCCACAGCGGCGGACGGAGCCCATGGAGCGCCAGATTATACCAGGTTCATTCAAAGTCATCAGATATGAATATCTGCAAATGAAAATGCAATGAAAAAAAAGAATGCCAGAAAAAGCCTCATTTCCGCTTTCTTTTAATGTTCGCACCGCAGACCGGGCATTCGCCCACGTCTTTATAATACCGGCCGCAACCCGGACACCGGTATTTCCATGTTCTCTTCTCAGCCGGACGCTGGTGTATTGGTAATACCGCTATTCCCAGGTGTATTGCGACGTTTTGAATTGCATAATCGTCGGTTACTATCGTCCCGCCGAGTTCTGTTGCCAGTGCGAGGAGATCGATATCGGTCCCGGACAGCACGGGAAGATCTCCGCTCCGGCGGGAAGCTTCCCGTATGTCGTCGACCGCCCGGGGATCAGGGGCCCTGACATGCATTGCCTGGTCGGCGAGGAGGTCGAAACGGCATTTCGAAGCCAGGTCTGCCAGTTCCCCTTCGACCGAGGGTGTCGTGTAGGACCCGGGCCCTACCGGAAACGAAGAGAAAAAAACCGAAGCATCGAGGATATAGTACACCGATCATTCACTCCTGTATACCGGCACGGTCTTTTTTTTCTTTCCCTTTACAGGAATCAGGCTGGGATCCGGAAAATGACCGGGCCCCGAAGAGATGATATTCCTGGCCGGATATTCTGACGGCCTGTATAATACCACATCTCCCCATCGGATATTACGACGGCAGTAACGGATGCTTCTGCTTTTTACGCAACTCATCGTCGGACGGCGTTTGCAATCACGCCGGCAGCTGATATGGTGCTCGATGCCCTTTCTATGGTATCGCTGCATATGATTTCCCCGATCCCTGCGGATTTGAGATGGGTGTACGCTCCCCCGGTGAAAACCCCGTGGACGCAGGCGGCACCGATCGTCTTTGCCCCCTCGCCGTACATCATCGCCGCGGCCGTGGCAATCGTACCGCCGGTTGATATGATGTCGTCGACAATGACCACATCCCGTCCCCGGACGTCCACATTTTTCGAGGCTATCTTCACCGTATCTCCCGATATCCGTGTCTTATCCAGGTGGTCGAAGTCCCACTTTCCGGCAAGGGCGACCTGTTCTGCAAAGTAACGGGCCCCATCATCGGGGGCAACGATAAAGGGATCGTCCAGGTTTTTCTTTAACTCCCGGCCGATATCATGACCGAGCGAGACGTTGACTGCCGGTATCCTGAAATGCTCCAGCACCCCTTCGTCATGGATGTTCACCGTAATCACGCGGGAACTCCCTCCTGCAAGGGCCGATGCGATGGCCCGTGCGCTGAGCGGTTCCCCTTCCCTGAACTGCTTGTCCTGACGGGCATAGCCCATGTAGGGGAGGACAAGGCAGATATCGGATTTACTGCATGCATCGACCAGGAGAAGGAGCTGGATCAGGGAACGGCTGTTTACCACCGAGCCGATAATTACCATCTCCCGGTCGACAGGTCCGGCCCTCAGGTATTGCTCGCCGTCCGGAAACCGGGAAAACTGCACGTCGACCACACCGGTCCCCAGTTGTTCTGCGACTTTTGCGCCCAGTACCTGGGAATATTCTGTGCTTATTACCTTCATCCCATGCTACCTCATGCTGAAAGTACTTAAACTAGCATGAAATAAGTATATCAGTACTTTAGCGTGCAAAGGGGTAAATCTGACAATGGATAGCACAAATTCCGAAGCAGGCACGCAGGAAGAGAGACCGGCCGAAGAGACCGATATCAGTACCACTACCGGTACCGACATCAACACCTCCTCCCAGGTTGAAGTGCCTGCAAAACTGATCGACCAGGTAATCGGTCAGGAACATGCGGTAGAGGTTATCAAGAAGGCGGCGATACAGCGGCGCCATGTGATGATGATCGGGAGTCCGGGAACCGGCAAGTCCATGCTTGCCAAAGCAATGGCGGAGCTGCTCCCGAAAGAGGAACTCCAGGATATCCTCGTCTATCCGAATTCGGATGACAACAACAACCCCATTGTCAGGACAGTCCCGGCCGGGCGAGGGAAACAGATTGTTTCCGCACACAAGGCCGAAGCCCGTAAAAAGATCCAGTTCCGGAATACCCTGATGCTCCTCCTGATGATCGGTATCATCGGGTATGCGTTCATCACCATGCAATGGCTTATGGGGATTATTGCTGCGGCGTTCGTATTCATGGCGCTGAGATATGGAACCCCCCGCGAAGAGGCGATGGTCCCGAAACTGCTTGTCTCGAATGATAATACAACGACGGCACCTTTCATCGACGGGACCGGGTCCCATGCAGGCGCATTGCTCGGCGATGTCAGGCATGACCCGTTCCAGAGCGGGGGTCTCGAGACACCCTCCCACGACAGGGTCGAAGCCGGTGCGATCCACCGGGCGCACGAAGGAGTCCTGTTCATCGATGAGATCAATACCCTTACCCCGCATTCGCAGCAGAACCTGCTGACCGCACTCCAGGAGGGCGAATTCCCGATTACCGGGCAAAGCGAGCGTTCGAGCGGTGCCATGGTCAGGACAGAGCCAGTTCCCTGCAAATTCGTCATGGTGGCTGCGGGTAACCTCGATGCAATCCAGGGAATGCACCCGGCACTGCGGTCGAGGATCAGGGGTTACGGGTACGAAGTGTATATGGGCGAGAGCATGCCCGACACTCCCGAGAACCGTGAAAAATACGTCAGGTTCATCGCCCAGGAAGTAAAAAACGATGGGAAAATCCCCCATTTCGATAAGAGTGCGATTGATGAAATTATCAGGGAGGCCAGGAGGCGTTCGAGCAGGAAAGGTCACCTGACACTCAAACTCCGCGACATGGGCGGGTTGATCAGGGTCGCCGGCGATCTCGCACGCCAGCAGGGTGCAGAGATTACCAATGCCGACCATGTCATTGCCGCAAAATCCACGGCCCGTTCGATCGAAGACCAGGTCTCCGATGAGTACATCCGGAGAAACCGCGAATACGAACTGACCGTGGTCGAAGGGACCCGGATAGGCCGGGTGAATGGCCTCGCGGTTATGGGTAGCGATTCAGGTTCGGTTCTCCCGATCATGGCAGAAGTGACGCCTGCCCAGGGAGCGAGCGGATCGGTGATTGCCACGGGAATGCTGAAGGAGATCGCCCAGGAATCGATAAAGAACGTCAGTGCGATCCTCAAAAAATTTACCGGCAAGGACATCAGGAACATGGACATCCATATCCAGTTCATCGGGACATATGGCGGGGTCGAGGGAGATTCGGCGTCTATCAGTGTTGCGACTGCAGTCATCAGTGCGATCGAAAGTATCCCGGTCCGCCAGGATCTGGGCATGACCGGCTCCCTGTCAGTCAGGGGCGACGTGCTCCCGGTCGGAGGTGTGACCTTTAAGATCGAGGCTGCGGCCAAGGCCGGCATAAAGACGGTACTGATCCCCAGATCCAACATAGATGACGTGATGATCGAAGAGAGGTTTAAATCTCTAATCGATGTCATCCCCGTCGACCATATCGAAGACGTGCTGAAACACGCACTGGTCCCTGAGAACAACGAGGGCTTCCTTACCAAGCTGCGGAAACTGGCTACAACCGCTTCGCAAAGGGTCCTGGATACCACTCCTGTTACACCGACCCTGGTTTGAACCATGGAGAAGGGCATCAGGTACTACGATGTCCGGCACGTAACAGGCGACAGCACTCACATCGATATCGATAACGGTGTCATCGAATCGGCCGGAACATCTTTTTTTTCCACAGCAGTTATCCGTGTGCTCGGCCAGGCAGGATGGGGGATCCTCACCATCGATAATTACGAGGATCCGGTGGGCCGTGAATTCGATGACATGCTTCAGACTGCCCTGGACCTTGCCCGCATTACTGATGAACCAACCTGCCTTGCCGAAGCTCCAAATGGTATGCTTGCCGTCCCCCGCCAGAAGGAAGACCCAAAAGACGTGAGCCTCGAGGAAAAAACTTCTCTTCTCGGAGAAATCGAAACGGCTGCAAAAGTACCGGGCATTGTCAATACAAGGGCGACGTATATCGAACGATCGGAACAGACCGCCTTTCGCGACAGCAGCGGAAACGAATATACGTACGGGATATGCCGTTCCGGTTTTAATGTCATGGCCGTTGCATCGCGCGACGGAAATGTCCAGATGGCCTTCGAAAGGCTTCATTCGATTCATGGCCTCAATATCCGCCACCAGCAGGAGTTGGGGCGGGTCGCCGGAGACCGTGCCGTAGCCCTTATCAATGCCGGTGTGGTGAAAGGAGGAACCATGGATGCAGTCCTTGACCCCGAGCTCGCAGGCGTTTTCGCGCACGAGGCCGTGGGCCATGCAAGCGAGGGGGACCTCGTCCACGACGGTAACTCGGTGCTCGCCGGTAAAACCGGTGAGAAAATCGGAAACGACCTTCTAACCATCGTCGATGACCCGACCCTCCATGAATTCGGGTTCGAACCCGTCGATGCCGAAGGAGTCATGGTTGCAAGGACCGAGATCATCAGGAAGGGAATTGTCAATGCATACCTCCATAACCGTGAAACGCTGGCCTCGGTCGGTCACGGCATCCCGGGACATGCGAGGGCGATGCCCGGGGAACCCCCACTCGTGAGAATGTCGAACACGTTTATCGAGACCGGTGACGCTGCGTCCGAAGAAATGATCGCCGAGGTCAGGCAGGGAATCCTCCTGTGCGGGTCGAGGGGAGGCCAGGTGGACCCGGGCCGTGGAGTCTTCCAGTTCAATGCAGAATATGGCTACCTGGTCAGAAACGGTGAACAGGGGGAAATGATCCGTGACGTCTCCCTCTCGGGAGAGATCCTGTCGACACTCCATGCCATCGAGATGTGCGGAAAAGAACGGTTGATGTCCCAGGGATATTGTGGCAAGGGCGGGCAGAGTGTTCCGGTTAGCGACGGAGCTCCCTACGTGCTCCTCCGAAATGCGGTGGTGGGTGGCAGTGGTTCAGACTAATCAGTTCGGGAACGGCGATCTCCAGGGCCTTATCGATGATATTATCAGGGCCGGACAGAAGATCGCTGATGAAATCGAGGTATATATTGCCTCCGGGCAGTCCATCTCTGCCGAATTGAAAAAGACAAGTACCGGTCTTGCCACGGGAAACAAAACACTCGGACTCGGCATCCGCACTATTGACGGGGGGAAAATAGGAATTTCGGGGACGAATGACCCGATGGCATGGAAACCATGCCTCGATGCGGCTATATCGAGCGGGAAACTTGCCACAAGCCAGGAATGGAAAGGGCTCCCCTCCCCGGAAGCGATGGAAGACCGCCCTCCGCTGTCGTACGACCCTGGGCTTCGAATCGATGCAGACCAGGCATCTGAACTGCTCCGCGATATGATCGATGGAGCAGGTAAATATGCCGTCCAGGTCACCTCCGGCTCGGCAGATCTCTCGACCGGGAGTGCTACAATAGGCAACAGCCAGGGGATCCTCTATTCCTCCAAAAAAACGTTTGTCTCGGTCTCGCTCGAGACCATCAGGGGGCATTCAACCGGATACGAGTTTGACCAGTCTACGACAAAGATCACCGATCCTGCCAGGGTCGGCGAGAAGGCGGCATTTTTTGCATGGCATGGTGAATCAGGAGACGATGTAAAGACCGGTGCGTATGATATCATCCTCTCACCGGTTGCGCTTTCGCAGCTCCTCGGTTCAGTGCTGCTTCCGGCAGTGAACGGAAGGAATGTCCACGCCGGACGCTCGAAACTTGCGGGATCGCTTGGAGAGCGGATCCTCGATCAGAAGATCTCGCTGTTTGACGATCCCCTGATACCCGGTGCGCTCGGCAGCACCTACTGGGACGCCGAAGGTGTTCCTTCCCGCCGGATAGACATCATTCGCGAAGGCGTTCTCGGAGAATTTCTCTACGACCTGAAAACTGCATACCGCTTTGGGAAAAAGAGCACCGGCAGTGCGGTACGGTCAGGGTTTGGTGGCGCTCCATCCATAGGTCATCATAACCTCGTCCTGGACGGGCCCAGAAGTGCGATCTGGTACGAACCGGCCATATATGTCAACGACGTTGTAGGTGCGCATACCGCTAACCCGATGAGTGGCGATTTTTCAGTCGAAATCTCGAACCCCTCCTGGGTGAAGGAGGACGATTTCGGTACTGCCATCAGGAAGGTCATGCTGGCAGGAAACGTGTTCGACATGCTGAACAGCGTGGACGGCATCGCCCAAGGCAACAGGGCAGTCGGATCGATGTTGCTTCCCGAGATCAGGTTCTCCTCGCAGAAGATCATCGGTGTCTGATCTCACGGGTGCCGGTTTCGGCAGGATCGCTTCCCGTGTGTCCTTTTGGGAGGAAAAGATCCAATAGAGAAACTATTGTCCGGGCTCCGCCAGGGTTAATCCTCATGAGGGAACCTGCGAGCCCGATATTCTTCGTTTTATAGGCAGAAAGCGAAAATACTTTATAATTCGCGACCCTTGTACGTTCAATGGATATTTCGGGAGCAGGTCTTCTTATCATTGTTTTAGTTGTTGCAGCGGTCGTCGGTTTTTTTGTTATAAAAAATATCATCAAACTTGCAATCAATTCAATTCTCGGGTTGATCCTCCTCTATTTTGTTAATTATTTTCACGTCATGGCCTATTTCGGCAAGCCCGATATCCCTATCAATGTGGTGTCGTTCCTGATCTGCCTCTTCGGAGGCATACCTGGTGCGCTCCTCTTAATCCTCCTCAATATAATGGGAATCACCGTATGAAGCTGCATCCTTTGCCACAAACCCGGGCGTACAGGTGAATGATCTTAACGATTCAATAGAGCCAACCCTACCTGTCTCCGGCAGAAGGGAAAGAATAAGCACAGATACAAAAGAATAGAGATTTGGATCACCGTTCCGGCCCGGAAGGTTTCTAGAGCCGGGTTTATTATTGGTGGATATGCGAAAATAACGGAAACGATAAGCAATGGACAATTTCATGAGATCTGCATTGGCCCGGTTCGGTTCAAGGACGACCTGAAAATGACGAACAGCTACAACCTTCCGAAAAGTGGAAAATTCATCCTGATCAGAGGCGGAAACTCGTATGTTCTCGTTGGAAAAGCAGGCAGGCCCTTTGCCCTGTGCATTGAAGCTCCTGACGGGGAAGTGTGTCAGGGACTTTCCGGAGAAGATATTATAGCCGTATCGGCGCCGGAAGGGGGGCCTCTTGAACCTGCCGTCATGCTTCTCGAACTCGTCAGGCTGTACCGGAGTCCGCTCGTCGTTCTCCCTGCCGATCACCCGGGATCGGCCCGTCTCCGGTATATCGTTTCTGCCGGGCAGACTATTCGCCTGAGTTGTTCGGTCCGGCGGGGAACGCATCCGGAACAGGACATACTCTGTGGCAGCAGCGAACTTTCCGGGATGTGCCTGCGGGCGGTATCCGGTGGAATAGAGATCGTGGGAATATCAGGGGAATATTCGGTCTCATATATCTCGTATGAATTTTCTCTCCTCCATGAACCCCTCCTTTCCGCCAGTCCTGAATACCCGGGTGCGTAAAACGGTACGAACAGGGTCCATTAACAGTTTTAACATAATTCGTTGTCGGTTAATGCGACAAAATTCACAGGATTTATTGTCGCAGGCCCGTTTTATCGCGTGTTTTTCCCATGAAATAAATAACAACACATTTATGAGTGTTTTTCATTAATTATTGTACTATCATGAGAGGAGGGTTGGATGAAGACTGAGGTCTTAAAAGACATCAAAACTGCAGAAGAAGAGTATAGAACCATGATACGCAACGCGGAGGCGGAAAAGAAAAAGAGTATCGCCGATGCTGAGCTGGAAGCAGATAACCTGTTGTTAAAGGCGAAAAGTAACGCGGAAGAGTACAAAAAGAAGCGCATGGCCGATGCCCGGCAGCGAGCCGAAGAAGCCCATGCACGGATCATCAGGGAAGGCGGACAACGCGCCGCTGCTCTCAAAGAGAAGGGCAGCAGGAACCTTGACCGGGCAGTGGAGTTGCTGGTATCCCGGTTCAGGGAGCAGCTGCATGTTAAAGGCTAAACCGATGAGCCGGCTGTTCATTGCAGCCTCGAAGGACCAGCTCGAACCGGTCATCCAGGAATTATACCGTCGTAACCTGTTCCATATCGATGATTTCGTTGACCAGACCAGGGAAGGGTATGAAGGATTCCGGATTGGCATGCCCCTTGCGGACGCAAGCGCCGCCTCGAGCGACCTGCTTAAAATCAGGTCTGTTGAATCAACGTACCTGGTAAAACCGGAGGAAACCGGACCCGAAAAGAAACAAAAAACTGCGGATATCAGGGCGCTTATCGAACGGGATCTCCCGGTCATCGAAAAAGAAGCGGAAGAGATCACGGAAAGAAAGTCGATGCTTGAGACTGAAGAGAAGGAACTCGAACAGAAAATAGACCTTCTCAAGCCCTTCGTCCAGGTCCCGGTTGACATGGATCTCCTGCGTGGATACCAGTCGCTTTCGGTATATGCAGGTTATACCAACCGCGATGTGATTCCCGATGTCCCGCACGAATGTTACTACTCACCTTCAAAAACGGGCAATTTTATTGTATTGATCGTCCAGTCTGCCCAGCGTGCGGTTGCTGAACGTGCCCTGTCCGATGCGATGTTCCAGATGGTGCAGATCCCAGAGGAGACCGGGTCTGCCGGAACCGCCATCGAACGATATAATGCAAGGATAGGGGAGCTCAAAAAAGAGCTGGCCGGCATCGCTGCGAAAATGGAAGAATGCAGGAAGAAACATGCAGATTTTCTCCTCGCCTGCGATGAACTCATCACAACGGACGTTGAAAAAGCGGAAGCTCCATTGCGGTTCGCGACCACCGACCAGGCCTTCGTCGCCGAAGGTTTCGTCCCGTCGGCCGAGATCAAAGGATTGATCGATGCGATCAATGCCGCCACGGGAGGAAAAAGTTATGTCGTTGAACTACCGGTTGACAGGGAACATGACATCGTCCCGGTCGAGTACGATAACCCATCGTTCTGCGATCCGACACAGTTGATCATTGACACGTATTCGAGACCAAAGTACACCGAGATCGACCCCACCCTGGTCGTTGCATTTATCTTTCCGATATTCTTCGGGCTGATGCTCGGGGATGTCGGATACGGACTGATCCTGCTGGTGTTGAGCCTCGTCATGAGAAGGTTCTTCAAAAGCGGTGACGGCGCCCGGCTGGTAAAGACTCTGATGATATTTTCATTCTCGACGATATTTTTCGGTTTGCTCTATTCAGAAGTCATCGGATTCAAGCTCTTCTGGGAGCCGATCATCTTCTCCCGCCATATGAATATCGGAGGGGAAGGAGGGCCGGGAGCGGCAATTCCGCAATTGCTCGTCACCTCGATCTGGATTGGCGTACTGTACATCACGCTCGGTCGCATATTTGGGATCATCAACCACGCAAGGAATGATCACGGTTCCCACCGGACGAAAACGATCCTGGGGAATCTTGGGTGGATTCTTGTAATGTGGGGGATCCTAATTACAATCTGGGCTTATTTCACCATCCCCCTGATGATCGATCTGACAAGGCAGACCCCGGTTGTTGCAGGGTTCACGCCGGGAGCTATTGGAGGACTATTGATGATCATAGTCGGCGTGATCTTCATTGCACAGGAGAATGTGCTCGACATCTTCGAAGTACCGACAATTATCAGTCACACCTTATCGTTTACCCGTCTGGTGGCAGTTGGACTGTCATCGGTCGCGATCGCGATGGTGGTAAATTATATTTCAATCGGGCTTATTATCGAGCCGCAACTGAAAAGTATTACAGCAGTCGGTGCTGTAATTATCGCTCTCGGCGTGCTCATTTTTATAGTGGGTCACATTGGGAACGCAGCACTAGGATTAATCGACGGGGCTCTGCAGTCCCTCAGGTTGAATTATGTTGAATTCTTCACCAAGTTCTACAAAGGTGGAGGCAAAAAATACAATCCATTTGGTATGAAAAGGAAATTTACGGAGGATTAAAAATGGCAGACGTAAACATGACACTCGAAATGGTACAGGCATCGCAGGTTGGACTTAAGGCGATTGGTGCTGGTCTCGCAGTTGGAATGGCAGGTATCGGGACCGGCATTGCCGAAATGGGAATCGGTTCTGCGGGAGTAGGTGCCGTTGCTGAAGACAAGGACATATTCGGTCTTGCATTACTGTTCACGGTGATTCCTGAAACGATCGTCATCTTCGGCCTCGTAGTCGCACTGCTCCTCTTATTCTAAACGGGGCAGACTATGGGACTGGAAGCAGTCATCGGAGAGATCAGGTCGAAAGGGCAGAAAGAAGCGGATGCGATCCGGGAAGGGGCGAAAAAAGAGGTCTCGAGGATTCTGGCCGACAGTCAGCTGAAAGCAGAAAAGATCAAACTGGCTGCCGAAGAATCGGTAGAGAAAAATATCACCATCATCGAGAGCCAGGAGATTTCCGCGGCCAACCTCATTGTAAAGCGTGAACTTCTGAATTCGCAGAAGGAACTGCTGGATCAAGTCTATCAGAATACCCTGAAAACCCTGCAGGCGCTGCCTGAAAATTTTCATCGCGAAACAATCAAATCACTCCTCCACGGAGCCATGGGGCAGATCCCGGAAGGGATAGTACATTGCAGTGCGCGCGATATGCAGGTCCTGAAAGATGTTATCGGACAGAACAGCGAATTCAAGGGATATACCTCAGGAAATCCAGTGAATATTGAGGGGGGTATCATCGTCGAAAGCCGGGATGGTACGCTCCAGATAGATTCAAGTTACCGCACATTCCTGAACCAGGTATGGGAAACAGGTCTCAAGGATGCATCAGATATCCTGTTCGGCTGAGGGAGGCATGGCATGACTGGAATGAGAGGCAGTAATGCCTCTTATATTTACGTCGGCACGAGAATGAGGGTCAGGAAATCAAAGCTCCTGCCGAAGGAGGATTATCTCAGGATGCTGAACATGAGCATTCCTGAAATTACCCGTTCCATTGAAGAAATGGAATATAAAAGAGAGATCGATGAAATGAGCGGATCGTTCTCCGGGATAGACCTCCTTGAAATGGCATTGTCCTGGAACCTTGCCAAGGAGTACCAGAGGATCCTGACCATCACCACGGGTTCCATCAAGGAATTTACCGCGGCCTACCTGAGACGATGGGATATCCAGAATGTCCTGAACATTCTCCGGGGGAAATTCCAGGGTGCCAAACCGGGAAAGATCAGGGAGATCCTGATCCCCGCCGGGGAACTTGACAAAGCATCCCTTGATCGCCTTGTTATGGAAGATTCCCCCGAGCGGGTCGTCGAGGCATTGAAGGGGAGTAAGATGTACCCCGTACTCGTTCGGGAGTTACCGGTGGCACAACAGACAAAATCGTTGTCCCGGCTTGAGAATGAGCTGTATAAGCAGTTTTATGCCAAGCTGCTCGACGGCAGCAAAGGGGTAAAGGGAGGGGAGCTGTTCGCGAACTATGTAAAGCTCGACATCGACATAACCAATATCAGGAACCTGTTCAGGCTCAGGGCCGATATCGTCGATACCGACGTAAGGGACCTGATGGTCGAGGGCGGCACATTCTCTATCGAAGAACTTCAGCGCCTCCACGGAATTTCAAGTCAGACCGAGTTTATCGATGCAATCCTGGCAAAAATGCGGGTGAAACCGCTTATCGCTGTCCTTGACACGCTGAGAAACGAGAAGTCGATCCGGGATATCGAGATCGATCTGATCAGAGTGCAGCTCGAGCAGATGGAACGGATGTCCAAGCTGAACCCGTTTTCCATTCATCCTGTCCTCGTCTATCTGGAACAGAAGAAATACGAGGTATTTAACCTGCGTGCTATTGCCAGGGGTAAAGAATCGCAACTTCCGGCGGACCGGATCAAAGGATACCTGGTGATGTGAATGGAGATCGCAGTTATCGGGAACAGCGAGTTCATCCTTGGGTTCAGGCTCGCCGGCATCAGGAAGACGTACGCGGCTGAAAACGATGAAAAGCTCGTGGAATACATCAACCATGCAATGGCAGATATCGATATCGGGATCCTTGTACTGAACAGCAGCGATATGAAACGGGTTCCCGGACGCCTCCGGACAACACTTGAGAATTCTGTCAAGCCGACCATAATTACTATCGGCGAGGAGGAAGAAGGCGGGTTGTCCATGCGTGAGAGAATCAAGAGATCAGTGGGTGTTGATCTGTGGAAGTGAATGAAATAGCGTCAAAAACCGACAAGAAGGGAGTACTTAAAAGGATTTCAGGTCCTGTCGTTACAGCGGTCGACCTGGAAGCCCATATGTACGATGTCGTGAAAGTGGGAAAAGAGGAGTTGATGGGCGAGGTCATCAAGATCCAGGGTGATGATATCATCATCCAGGTCTATGAAGACACGTCCGGGATCAAGCCTGGCGAACCCGTTATCAACACGGGGCTTTCGCTGGCCGTTGAACTCGGTCCTGGGCTTCTCACCAGTATCTACGATGGGATCCAACGTCCCTTAAGTGTCCTTGTCGACAAGATGGGAGATTTTATCGAGCGGGGTGTATCGGCACCCGGACTCTCCCATGAAAAGAAATGGGAATTCAAGCCTCTCGTGAAGGATGGAGATTCCGTCCTCCCAGGCGGGATTATCGGGGAAGTCCAGGAAACCAACATCGTCCACAAAGTAATGGTCCCCCCGAACATGAAGGGCGGTAAGGTAAAAACCATAAAATCCGGCTCCTTCACCGTGGAAGAGACGGTGTGCGTCCTTGAAGACGGCACCCAGCTCACCATGATGCAGCGGTGGCCCGTGCGGGTCCCGAGACCGGTAAAAGAAAAACTGAACCCCGAAATACCATTAATAACAGGGCAGCGTATTCTCGACGGATTATTCCCAATCGCAAAAGGCGGGACTGCGGCAATTCCCGGGCCATTCGGCAGTGGAAAAACGGTGACCCAGCAGCAGCTGGCAAAATGGAGCGACGGAGAGATCGTCGTCTATATCGGGTGCGGTGAACGTGGCAACGAGATGACCGAGGTGCTGACCGAGTTCCCTGAACTCGAAGACCCGAAGACCGGGAAACCCCTGATGGAACGGACCGTCCTGATTGCCAACACGAGCAACATGCCGGTAGCTGCCAGGGAAGCGTCGGTTTATACCGGTATTACCATCGCAGAATATTTCCGTGACATGGGATACGATGTCTCCCTGATGGCCGATTCCACTTCACGATGGGCAGAGGCGATGAGAGAGATCTCCTCCCGGCTGGAAGAAATGCCCGGGGAAGAGGGATATCCCGCATACCTCGCGGCCCGCCTGTCGGAGTTCTATGAGCGAGCAGGACTTGTCAAGACCCTTGCGGGAGGCGACGGTTCGGTTTCGGTTATCGGTGCGGTATCTCCGCCTGGTGGCGACTTTTCGGAGCCGGTCACCCAGAATACCCTCCGTATCGTGAAAGTTTTCTGGGCCCTTGATGCCAAACTCTCGCAACGCCGTCATTTCCCGGCGATCAACTGGTTGAATTCCTATTCCCTGTACCTCGATACCCTGCACGACTGGTACGACCGGGAAGTCTCGCCCGAATGGAACGCGATCCGGTCCTGGGCGATGGAAGTCCTGCAGAAGGAAGCCGAACTCCAGGAGATCGTACAACTCGTCGGGTCGGATGCACTGCCCGAGGCTGAACAGATCACCATCGAGATCGCAAGGATGATCAGGGAGATTTTCCTCCAGCAGAATGCTTACGATCCGGTCGATACCTTCTGCGACATGAAGAAACAATACGACATGATGAAGGCCATAAAGCTTTATTCTGACCTCGGTTATGCGGCCCAGACCGCAGGCGTGACCCCGGCCCAGATCATCGGAATCAAGTCGAAAAACGACCTTCCGCAGATCAAGTTCATCAAGGACTACAAGCCCGAACTTGAAAAGATTGAAAAGCAGATGGATGCGGAATTCAGTGCACTGAGGGCGTCAGCATGAAGGAATACAGGACAATAACAAAGATTGCAGGACCGCTCGTTTTCGTCGAGAAGACCGAACCAATCGGGTACGGAGAGCTTGTCAACATCGTCCTTTACGACGGAACGATAAAACGAGGCCAGGTGCTGGACACCAGTGACTCCCTGGTCGTCGTGCAGGTATTCGAGACGACTGCAGGTATCGGGAAGGACAGCGGTGTCAGGTTCACCGGTGAGACCATCAAGATGCCGGTCGGAAGGGAGATGCTCGGACGTATCCTGTCAGGCGGTGGGAAACCGATCGACGGTGGTCCGGAGATCGTGCCGGAAAAACGGCTCGATATCACGGGTGCGGCTATCAACCCCTATGCCCGGGGTTCACCGAACGAATTCATCCAGACCGGTATTTCTACAATTGACGGTACAAATACCCTGGTCAGGGGGCAGAAACTCCCGATCTTCTCGGGAGCCGGGCTGCCCCACAACAATATCGCATTGCAGATCGCCCGACAGGCAAAGGTTATCGGATCTACTGAGGAATTTGCCGTCGTATTCGCAGCGATGGGTATCACGAAGGAAGAAGCCAATTACTTCATGAAAGACTTCGAACGGACCGGGGCCCTTGAACGGGCAGTCGTGTTCCTTAACCTGGCCGACGACCCGGCTGTCGAACGGATTATCACACCGCGACTCGCACTCACAACTGCGGAATACCTGGCATTCGAGCTTGGGATGCACGTGCTCGTGATCCTTACTGATATGACCAACTACTGCGAGGCGCTCCGACAGATCGGAGCTGCCCGCGAAGAGGTCCCTGGCCGTCGTGGGTACCCGGGATACATGTACACCGATCTTGCAAGTATCTATGAGCGTGCCGGGATCATCAAGGGCAAGAAAGGGTCCGTCACCCAGATCCCGATCCTCACCATGCCAGGCGATGATATCACCCATCCGATCCCTGACCTCACCGGGTATATCACCGAAGGACAGATCGTGGTCTCCCGTGACCTTCACCGGAAAGGTATCTATCCGCCGATCAACGTCCTGCCGTCGTTATCACGTCTGATGAACCTCGGTATCGGAAAGGGCCACACCCGCGAGGACCATAAAAAAGTATCAGACCAGATGTATGCGGGGTACGCGGAAGGAAACGATCTCAGGGGCCTCGTGGCAATCGTTGGAAAGGATGCGCTCTCGGAACGCGACCGGATGTTCCTTGAATTTGCAGATATATTCGAGCAGAGGTTCGTCCGGCAGGGTTATGACGAAGACAGAACGATCGTCGATACGCTCGACCTCGGCTGGGACCTGTTGTCGACCTTGCCCGTCGAGCAGCTGACCCGTATCGACCGCGACCTGATCAACAAGTACCATCCGAAATTCAAGGCCGGGGCTGCCCAGGGGTAACCAGTCATGGCTGACATCAAACCGACCCGTTCAGAACTGATCAACCTCAAACGAAGGATTGCCTTATCCGAGCGCGGGTATAAAATCCTGAAAATGAAACGTGACGGCCTGATCCTTGAATTTTTCAAGGTGCTCGCAGATGCAAAAGACAGCCGGGGAGAACTGATGGCAAGGTACCAGCGGGCCGTGCAAAGCATGGCCCTTGCAAATACTGTCGAAGGCGCAATCGGGGTAAAATCGGCGGCGCTCTCGGTAAAGGAATCCCCAGGCATTACCCTTTCGTCCAAGAACATCATGGGAGTCGTCGTCCCCGAGATCGAATCGTCGAAAGTGAGAAAGAACCTCGTCGACCGGGGCTACGGGGTGCTCGGGACGACATCGATCATCGATGAGACCGCGACCTCATTCGAGGAGCTCGTCGAGGCGATCATCGCGAGCGCCGAGATTGAAACAACAATGAAACGGCTTCTCGACGAGATCGAATCGACGAAACGGCGAGTAAACGCCCTCGAGTTCAAGGTAATCCCCGAACTGTCGGAGACAAGGAATTTCATCAAGATGAGGCTCGACGAGATGGAACGGGAAGAGCTCTTCAGGCTGAAGAAGATCAAGGCAAGGACCGTGTAAATGGTGCTAAGCGGGTCAGGGACGGGTATAGGGACGCTGAAGGAATTAAAACCCGATGGAAAAACCGTTTTACTCCGTCTGGACCTCAATTCTCCAATCGATCCTGCGTCGAATACAATCCTTGACGACAAGCGGTTCCGCGAGCACGTGCCGACGATCCAGGCTTTGAAGAACAGCAAAGTCGTGATCCTGACCCACCAGAGCCGGCCCGGCAAGAAGGATTTCACCTCCCTCGAGGCACATGCCGAGAAACTTTCCCACCTGATCGGCAAGCAGGTCAGGTACATCGATGATATTTTCGGCAGTTGCGCCAGGGAGACGGTCCGCGACCTTCATTCCGGCGACGTCCTCATGCTTGAAAACGTCAGGTTCAATGCAGAGGAAAATCTGACGCTAAAGCCGGAAGAGGCAAAAAAAACCCATCTTGTGAGAAACCTCTCCCAGATGGCTGACCTTTTCGTCAACGATGCCTTCGGGACGGCCCACCGTTCCCAACCTACCGTGGTTGGACTTCCCTATTCGATGAAGTCGGCCGCCGGTCTTCTCATGGAGAAGGAAGTATCCACATTAAGCCGGGTATTCACGGCGGCACCGAGACCGGTCTGCATGGTTCTCGGCGGCACAAAAGTCGACGATTCGATGGCAGTCGCACGCTATGTCCTCGAAAATAATGTGGCCGACGAGGTGATGGTCATTGGTGTCGTGGCAAATGTGTTCTTGATCGCGCAGGGTTTCGACATTGGAACACCCTCTACCCAACTGATCCACCAGTTGAAATATGAACGCGAGATCGAACATGCAAAGCACCTTCTATCCGAATTCAAGTCCCGTGTCATCATCCCCGACTGGGTGGCCGTGCGGGAAGACAGCAGGCGGACCGAATATCCGGTCAGTGCCATTCCAAAAGAGGCCCCTGTCCTCGATGTGGGGATGGATGCGATCGGGACCCTCTGTTCCGTCCTGAACAGTGCTGGGACCGTCGTATTCAACGGACCGGCCGGGGTTTTTGAAGAACCCGATTTCGCGACCGGGACCTACGAACTGTTAAAAACTGCCTCCCAGGTAGAATTTTCAGTCGTCGGAGGGGGCCATACTGCCGCGGTAATTGAAAAACTCGGACTGGATAAAAAATTCACCCACATCTCTACCGGCGGGGGCGCCTGCATCGAGTTCCTGACCGGCAAGAAGCTCCCCGCCGTAGAGGCGCTCGAGCAGTCGAAGAAACTGTTTGGATGAAAAAACCAATCTTATTTTCAATACCACCATCGCCCGGAACGTTATTTGGATAACTTTATTGCAGGCCCCAATACCTGTCATACCTGTCGAAGAAGAGTAATATCTTTTTTTTTAAATAATATTACACTATCCGGAGACTACCTTTTTATCGATCATTTGGTATCACTCTTACGCCAGTTCCCTTTCGGAACTGTTATCTCGAATCGTGCTCCCCTGCCCGGCGTGCCCACCTCCCTGATGGTGATGCCGGTCAGGGAAAGGATCTCCCGTGCCAGGAACATTCCATGACCGGTATTTTTCCCATGTCCGTACTCGAAGATCCTCTCCTTTTCATGATCATTCACGCCTATCCCATTATCTTCCCAGACAACAATGAGATCCTCACCTGACGGATAGTCAGATACCCGTATTTCATTTACCCGTTCCCCGTGCCTGACTGAATTGTCAAGAAGATTGGAGAAAACCTTTTCAATCATTGGGTTTGAAAAAATCAGGACACCGTTCATATCTGTCTTCAGGGTGATACCTGGTGGAACATGCAGACATGACATGATCGTGTCCGGATCGAGCCACTGCGGCTCATGTGCACCAATATCCTGGTAAATCCTGGTAAATTCAATATGGGAGCGAATTTCCGTAACAGATGATTCAATGTTTTCTAAATAATTCGCAGTTTCCGGACTTGCCAATCCGGTTTTTACCAGGGACAGGTATCCCTGAATCGCCGTAATCTTATTCAGGATGTCATGCCTGGTGATGCTCGAGAGCAGCCTTAGCTGCCGGTTTACCTGCTGGAGCACTTGTTCAATGTTTTTCTGGCGCGTGATGTCCCTGGCGATAACGGCCATTTTCGTTACGTTTCCGGCAGCATCGAAAATAGGATGAACTGAATTATCAAGCCATTTCCCTCCATGCTGATCCTCCCACCGGACCGGTTTTTTAGTCTGAACCACGTTCTCGGCATAAGCCCGCCTGATGTCTGCAGTATCGGGGGGTAAAAGATCATAAACACACCTGCCGATAAGATTATTCTGATCCCAGCCCATCCTCTTAGCCATCGACGAATTCATTTCGAGAATTGTACCACCGGGATCCAGTAGTAACATTAAATCTACCGGGGAATTCATCAGGACCCTTATCGTTGCTTCACGTTCTTTGAGAAAATCTTCGTTACGTTTGTCTTCGGTTATATCACGAACGACTCTGATAATACACATCCTGCCCGCAATATGAATAATATCGGCAGAAACCGATGCCCAAAATAGGTTTCCATTATCACGGCATCCGGTTACCTCGAAACGTCGTACCCACCCGGTGGTATTTATACGGTGAAGAAAAGCATCCCTCTCTTCTTTTCTCGGCCAGATGCCAAGTTCGGTTTCACTCTTCCCGATCATCTCATCCCGGGAATACCCAAAAATATCGGAGGTCGCGTCATTTACTTCGATAAACACACCGGTTTCGAGGTCGGAAATCATTATCGCGTCAGGGCTGCCGAGGAATAATTTTGCGTATTTATCCCGTGTAATCCGTAACGATTCTTCCATACGCTTGCGTTCGGTGATGTCCCGCCCGGTAGACAGAATAGCAGGAGCGCCTCTGATCATGACCATACAACTATTCACTTCCGTCAGTATACGCGTGCCATCTTTTGCACGATGTATGGTTTCAAAAACGATATGCCCGGTCTGTTGTAATTCCTGGACGCGGGCTGGGATCAGTTTACTATATTCAGGTTCATCAATGTCAAAGGGACCCATTTCCAACAGTTCTTCACGTGAATAACCAAGTCTTCTGCAAATTTCATCATTGACCTCCAGGAACCGGCCATGTAAATCATGGATCGCAATTGCATCACCGGCCATATTGAAGAAGGTACGGAAGTTCTCCTCGCTCTCTTCCAATGCTTTTTTCACTTCTTTTCTTCTCGTAATATCGTGAGCAATACCCCGAAAACCGGTTAATACTCCTTCCGTGTTGAAAAAAGGAGCTGAATGAATTTCAATCGTAATATGACGACCATCGCGATGCTCAGCCGGGACTTCAAAGCAGGACAACCACTCAGAACCTGTGCCATGTTGATCTAACCGGGATGCGACAGTGGCAACGGCATCTTTCTGGACGAAGGAGAAGATGGACTTTCCAATAATCTCCGAAGGATGATAACCTGTGATCTTCTCAATCCGGGGACTGATATACGTAAAATTACCTGATGTATCGATCTCCCAGATAATATCAGGTGATGTTTCGATGATATTCCGATATTTTTGCAGGTTTTCACGTAATTCGAATTCAATTCGTTTCCGCTCGCCGATTAACCTTGTGGTGATCACGATGGCGTCAATCGGTGGCACACCAATAAGATTGACTGCAATGGATTCAACGAATATATAATCCCCGTTTGCTTTTCTCACCCTGAACTCCGTAGGGGTTCCGGGATTCCTTTTTTCCTGTACCTGCCACAATGCCTCCTTCACAATGGCCTGATCTTCGGGATTGACAAATTCAAGAGGACTTTTTCCGATCATTGACGGTTCTTCGTAGCCCAAAATTTTTTCACTTGATGGTGATGCGTACCGGATCAGGCCGTCTGCACTAACGACATGGATGATATCCGAGGAGTTCTGGATGAGAACTCTGAATCGAGCTTCGCTTTCCTGAAAGTCCCTCTCAGTGGAACGGTGTTCTATTGCACGCCTGATCTTGTGGGTAAGCTCGGCAAATTGTGCTTTTGGATCCCCACCCTTCTGGAGATAGAAGTCGGCCCCTTCGTTCAGGGCCTCAATGACAACCTCCTCACGACTCCGGCCAGTGAAAATAATGAACGGGATGGCTTTGTCCGATTTCCTTACCTGCTTTAAAAATTCAATGCCATCTGTGCCGGGCATCTGGTAATCGGAGATGATCGCCTCATAGGACGTATTTTTCAGTTTCTCAAAGGCGGATCGGGCTGAATCTGCTGTATCGACCTCAAAACTGCCTTCATGTTCGAGATATTCTTTTGTGACTTCCAGTATTCCAGGTTCGTCATCAACAAAAAGAATATGAGTCACCTGAAGTCACCCTCATAGATGATCTCTTCTTACAGCGAAAAATCTTCTCAATTTATCATAATTGCAAAGTTTTCCCAAAGACATTACCGATTATCGATCGGCCCCATGAATCTCCGTTGAAGCCGGGATAATTAATTTGAGTAAACCAATTGTTACTATTCACATTGTTTCATGTCGGATGGTGACCTGACGAAAAATTATGATACGTTAAAAATGACAAGGCGGGATTTGTCAGGGGACCCAAAGACAAGAAATGTGCATCTCTGTCTCACACGAATCTGTCGGACCTCCCTCTTTATCGTGATGTTAAAATTTTGAAAATATATATCCGGTGTGGCACAACATAAAAAAAATTATCAATATGCATAAAATTCTCGCGATTTGGCAGTCTGGCACTTTTTTCTCTGTCGGGAACTGCATCGATGTCCTGTTCAGCAGGATAAATTCCCCTCAGTCGAGGTCCGGATGTTTTTCCAGGCCATCGGGACACATCACGGTCCGACCGACCTGAAGGGATACGGTAATGTCTTGAATTTAAAATCAAAATGTTTTTATTTAGCCAACAATAAGAACCTCCTCAAAATACTGAGGTTTTACATTGACAAAGAGAAAATTCGTAGTCGTTTTTCTCATTGCACTACTATTATTGATCACATGGAACGGAACAGCCTTTGCAGACATCGGCGTCCCGGCAGTACCTGAAGTCCAGGGCCTTACAACGGGGACGGTGTCGGATGTTGTTGGTACTGTTACCGAAACAGATTCCGGGCCTGGACCCTGACCAGCGATCCGCTGGTGATGTATACCTATACCTGGGTACTTCCAGGTGCTTTTGGGATATTCCTGCTTGGCCCGCTGCAGGCAGCACAGTTACAGGCTGCGGGAGGTTCCCTCATGACAGGCCCTCCTGTCCAGGTTAATGTCCCTTCATCGTTGTTGAATACGCAGGCCGCCGGGGAACCTCCGGGCGTTACATGGCAGGATTTGTTAGCAGAATATCCCGGCCTTTCCGGCCCGGTCATTCAGGAATCGGGTATTCACTCCGGCGTGCTGGACGCCAGGCAGGTACAGTATACCACCGGTTACAATGACCAGTATGCAGGTATTTCCGGACAACAGTCCTTCGTAAAATCGATGGCACTTTCGACGGCCGACACCATCGCATACCAGAGCAACATCAAAGCAGCCAACAGTATCCGGTATATTGCCGTCGATACCGGTCGTGCAACAAGGACCGAAGACCTGCTCCTTGACGGGGTATCCCAGGCACAGAATTCATCCGGCCTGATTCTCTGTCCGTTTGCCAACGCCAACCCGGGAATCATTCCGACGTTCTGCAACATCGAACAGGCGGGAAGCACCTTCGATACGACACTGACATCGACGGTAACGTCGGCGGATACCCGGGTTGTCGGAACAGATGCGGCCATTCCTGTTGTGCTTGACTATAATATCAATGCCCAGGGCCTGTCGGCCGGGGGCCAGTCCTCCCCGATGATCGGATCAGTCTCCGCGTACCTGAAAGTGCATGTGCAGGAAGCACGGAACGAAAGCACTCTTTCAGGTACGACGATATTGCCTTTCGGTGCAGACCCGGTCTATTCTTTCCCGGATAGCCTGAACCCACAAAAATCAGAAGATCTCGCATATTCCGAGACATCGACGGCAAGCGGGTTGATCAGCCAGTTCAGCAAGTCGATGGGTTACACGTCACAGGCGTCGGCCGTCCAGGCCCCGATACCCATTTTACCAGTGGTTGAAGGAGCTTAACCGCCTTACATTTTTTATGGAATGGTGAACCTGAACCGGGCTTGTCGACGTAAGGACATGACTTTGTCGCAATAACTAGTTTTATAATTCGGAAAACGGTCACTGGCGATACGATGTTGTTTCGAAATACGTAGGAGTTACTACCGTCGAACGATTTTTACATTGCCGGCATGTCGCATCGCGTGAAATCTTATAGAAATCCCTGGGAGATCTGATGATGATTGCATTCGGGGTATTACAGATCGGGCAGGTGAACCTGATCTCACATCCATTCCTCGTTCCAATTAATTCAGGTTTTAAAGAATTTTTTTTCATTATGCCTCATTTTCGATAATTTATCAGATTTCTTTTCGGATCTAAGAATATCTAGTTATTTTCACATTTCAATGCATCAGAAAAGGTCAATGCTGTGCAGGAACTATCTGTCCTGGTGCAGGTGTCAGCAGCACCGTTCAGGAGACAAAAACCATTTATGATCAGGTATTATATGCGGGTATTGTGCTTTTAATGATAGGTCGTGACAAAAGACCTGTACATCGCTGAAACCTCCAGCCCGATGGTGAATCCTGCAACCGGGAAATGAATATATGATGCTTTATCTGAAAACAATTGAAATCATGGGATTCTCTCTCAGCACTTGGGGAAAAAGCGAAAGTTCCGAAGAAGATATTATCTGAAAAATTTTTAAAACATCAACAGATATCCAGGGTAAGTGGACTTTTATCCACTCAGCCCGGGTTCTGATTATTTTTCGAAAATAATTGATAATTTGTTGGCAAAGCTATGACTAGTAGCCCGGCATACCTGTATGAATGGAAAAGAGTGAAATCAGGAAAAAACAATGGGAAATTGGGGAATCACTCGTTTCAGCTCTTCTTAAAGGAAACGTGCTCAACGGGCAGGTGGGCATGATTATCCGGATTTGTGGCCTTCAGGTAGCGGATGGAGGCATTGTTGCAAAATTTCTCGAGAGAGCAGAAGACATGCCGCATCAACACTTTATCGTGCATCGAAAAAAATCAGTATTTACCGGAGGCACGTATCGGATAACATTAAAAGATGTCGTAAATTCGGACTCGTTGCGGGAGGAATCAGTATAACCATTATCTGTACAGTATTTTCAAGGTCTTTTGGGGAGTATAACCGGATATTTACTACGTGGGATAAACAAGGAATTTTCATCTTTAATACGCTACAAAATTTTTAATTAACGATAAAATATAACCCGGAGGGTAAATTATTAAGAAAATTTTCAGTGGCAGGGAATTCGTGCCGGACAACACCTGTATCAGGATATTGCAGATTGTTTCAGCGGAACCAAGTCGTAGAATAAGTAATATCGTCACTCAACTTCATCCGGAATATGGTGAGAACGACATTCGTTCACGGGTCCGCCAACTGATTATCAGGAGGTACCTGGATGAGGGCATATCAAATACCGAAATAATCCTGACAATAACTGATGAGGGCAGCAGACTGCTCGAGAGGTCATCTTTGCAATGACCTGTGGTAAAGAAGGACTAAAATTGGTAAGATCGGTACGTTTTTTCTCGAAATGATAACGTTAAATCAAGGATTCACGTGGATTTTTTTCCGTCATAAACAACACCTGAAGGGAATTTTATATTATTATCCCGGCACTAATGGCCTTCATTTCAAGGATTAGCCATAATTATCCCTCATCAAATCTGTTGAAAACCCCTGTAATCCCACTGAACCTTAATATCTGACAAAGATCTTCATTTATTTCGTGAACAGGGCTCGAAAAAAGTAACGGGGTTCGTATTCCTGCGCTATTCCTACGTCTGCAGAATATTCATCGAGTTGAGCAGGTTGTTCGTAGACTGAATATTCCCGGTATATTGACTGTTTGCCTGGTTGTAGACATTATTGGCGTTCCACCATTCGGTCGCAAGGCCGTACTGCGTGGACATGATATAGAGGTCAATGCTTGTCGAATCTGAACTGAGGACCGAGGCCAGTTTTGAGAGCGAGTCCTGCTGTGACACGGGTGCAGTTTTGGCAGCATTTGCAATATCGGCCTGTGCAAAGATGAAGTATTGTTTTGCCGCAGTGAAATTTCTCTGTGCGCTGTATAGTGCATTAATTACACCGACATACTGTCCCTGAACAGCGAGGACCGGGTCCATGTACGCCCGGCCCTTGAGGACCGACTGTTTACCCATATCGATATTGGTGGTTCCGTTCTGGATGCTCGTCACCCAGTCCATCTGGGCCGGGGTCGGCACTGGCATCGGCGCGACGGTCGTCATAACAGGTGTCGGGGAGGGAGTAACTTCCGGCGGTGTAGGTACGGGTGTAACCGGTGCCGGATTATTGACCGGCTGCAACATCCGGCTGTACCCGACTGCAAAGAAAATCACGACCAGGCAGACAGCAACGACAATTACAATTGAAATAATCATATTCTGCTTCATAATATTTCCAATCTATAATAATCCCTTATATATCTTTTGCAAAATCTGATATGGTTCTTCTCTGAACTCTTCATAAATCTGATGGATCTGGCAGCTGGAAACACTGACACCGGTATTCGATCCCGGGGTGCAGGTATCCATAGTCCTGAGAGAAGAGCCCGATCAATCTCATCATTCTAAAGGTAAAACCGCGATCATTATGTAGGTAGCCCCCCTGAAGAATTATTATGCGTATTGCGGGAGTTTCCCTCGTCGTCATCGTCCTCCTCGGGGCGGCTATGGCGACCGGATGTGTTTCGGTCTATCCCGGAGATGTCGCATATACCGGCTCCGGTATCATGTTTCTTGTCCACAGTGACAAGGCAGTTCCCGATGCCTTCGTTGAGGCGGCGGTATTCAGCGATGAAGGCTTTTCACGTGAGGAAATCTACCGCTTTTCAGGCCAGGTACCCCTTCAGGCGGGTGAAACGGCTGTGACCATCCCGGTATCGCTCAAACCCGGGCACTACCGGTGTTTCATCCATACCAGTTCCGGGATGAACCGTTTTCCGGCGGTGATCAGGGATTTTGAAGTTCCCTGATACCGCTTTATCCCGGGCAGCACAGGGCCTTGCTCCCGCCGATATCGTCTTCCGGAATGCGGACGTATTCAACCCCTTTACCTGTTCATGGGATCTTGTCGATTTTGGTGTTAAGGATGGTATTGTCCTTGGAACAGGTACCTATACAGGAAGAAAGGAACAAGACTTACGGAATGCCAGGGTCGTCCCAGGCCTGATCGATGCCCACGTCCATATCGAGAGTTCGCTCCTGACGCCCAGGGAATTTGCACGGCTTGCGGCACGGCACGGCACGACTACGGCGATCGCTGACCCCCATGAGATTGCAAATGTCATGGGCGGAAATGGTATCAGGTATATGCTTGCCGATTCGGCACATGCAGATATCGATATTTTTTTCATGCTGCCTTCATGTGTTCCATCCACTCCGGAAGACATCGGAGGAGCAGTCCTCGATGCAGCAGATTTAGGGGAATTCATCGGCCACCCCCGGATTCTCGGCCTCGGCGAAATGATGAATGTACCGGGTGTGTTGTCCGGGGACCGGGTGGTGAGGGAAAAACTGGCGCTGGCCGATATTGTTGACGGCCATGCGCCCATGCTTTCGGGCAGGGATCTGAACGCGTATATCCTGAACGGTCCCCAGAGCGACCATGAATGTACGACTGCCACGGAGGCTTTGGAGAAGCTCTCGCGTGGGATGTTCATCTACCTGCGGGAAGGCTCGGCAGAGAAGAACATCAGGGCACTCCTTCCGGTCGTGACCACCTGTTCAGCCTCCCGTTGTTCGTTTGCTACGGATGACCGCCATGCCGATCTCCTTGTCAGCGAGGGGCATATCGATGCACTGGTCAGGGAGGCAGTTTCGCATGGACTCGAGATCGAGACCGCCATTAGAATGGCTACATTGTCTCCAGCAGACCGGTTCCACCTTTATGACAGGGGTGCCCTTACACCAGGGAGGGTTGCAGATTTTTGTGTCCTTGAACCAGGTGGACGATTTTTTATTGCAAAGACCTTCCGGAGAGGAACCATTACCGGAAGATCGGAATATACCCCTGGCATAGTGCCTCCCGTTACCATGGATGCGTCAACAATCGGCCCAGGTTCGCTTTCCATCCCTGGAGGACATGATGCAAGGGTGATCGGTTTGGTCCCCGGGGAGATAATCACCCGTGAGCTCAGATACCATGTCAGCGAAGGGGGATTGCCCGATTTGGACAGGGATATTATCAAGGCCGTCGCCTGCAGCAGGTACGAGCCTGGACTTTTTTCGGTGGGGCTCGTTCACGGCTTCGGGCTGAAGCAGGGTGCCATTGCCGGAAGCATCGCTCATGACGCCCACAATATCATCGCCGCAGGAGCCTGTGACGAAGATATCCGGAGTGCCGTTCGAGCTGTCATCAAGGGCCATGGCGGGCTTGCAGTGGCCTGTGAGGGGAATGTCACCGTACTGCCATTGGACTGTGCAGGACTGATGTCTTCCGGGGCATTTGAAGACGTGTCTCTGCAGCTCGGTCGCCTCCATCGTATGACCGAGACCATTGGTGCGGGAGAAGATCCTTTCATGCACCTTTCATTCCTTTCATTACCCGTGATCCCCGAGGTCAGGCTGACGGTCAGGGGACTGTTTTCCTTCAGGCAGAACACCCGTGTCCCGTTATTTTATGAAAATCCCTGAATTTTTGGACGATTTTTTTAGAAGTGGGCTGAACTGAAGGCCGTTTAAACGGCCTTGATGCAAAGAGTATCAGCTGTCAATCATATCTAGAGTATCAGCAAATTATCGATATGATGATGCCGTTAACCGCGGACCTTCCAGTTTCAGTACAGAATTCTCGCTTTCCCATATGATAACGTTTTCGATAGAGCAGCGAAGAAATCCATTCACGGTGATTAATTAAACGTTTTTCCAAGCATTATATCGCGTTGCAGTACCGGGCAGGAATCATTTAACCATCCCCAGGTTATGCGGTGAGATTGTTTTTTTCCCTCTGCAGGCTGACCCGGGAAAAAAAGAGAATCCCCGCATTAGTTAAAATTCACGTTAACAATGACAAAACAAATAGCATCTGTTTAAATGTGTTTCATTGACAGGAGGGTGTTTCACCCCTTCCCAGTCCCGTTTCCAGGGGGATAGTCATCGGACCGGTTATACTATTGGGAAATTAGAAATAATCGGTTCCCTGTGTTGTCCCTATCGCGGTTCGGGGTCGCCACAGCGGCTGGGCGTAGCCGATGGCGTCAGACTGGCTCTCATTCATCCAAAATCGATAAAAATTAAGAATATAAATATAATGCAAGGGAAATTTTGGGTGTTTTAAGACAGCCCAAAACATTATTACTAAAATTGCCCGATTTCAGGGGTCGAAATAACCGATACCGTCAGGGAACTCGCTGGTATTAAAATACTCCCTGGTAACCTGCGGGGATGTAACGCGGAGTACCGGGACCTCCACCCTGAACATATGGTCCGGGAACCAGTATATTCCCCTGCCATAATCATAAGAGATCCCGTTGATCACGATCTCTGCACTGTTCATATCGACGTATCTGACGGTCGCATCTTCATAGTTCAACACTTTGAGGAGCTTGTTTCTTAGATCCTGTTTTCCCAGGAGATATACGATGAGCTGGGTCCCCTCATCGATCGTATAATTGACCTTTATGTTCGCATGGTCCTTTTCAAGGGTGATATTTATGTCCTTCATAGTGATGTAACTATACCTTTCATCATTAGCTGCAAGGACCGGCACCGCGATACCTGACAAAAGAATAAGGAGTACCGCGATAGCACTTACTCTCATTGATAACAGTATTTCGGGCCAGTTCTTATATCCTTTCTGGTACCGCGAAGTGGCTTCCGGAGAAGGATTCAGAAGGAAAATCGATAGATTCCAAATATCCCGGGGATTTTGGTAAAGTTTTCAGATCCACGACTGAAAAATTATTGATGCAGGTCCGGAGGGGCCTGGTTGGTCAGGATGATCTCGATGCTGGAGACATTGGTCTTTCCACTATCCGTATCTATCACTTCGGTTGAGGTGATGATCTCTTTCTTGTCGACACCCTCTAAGAAACGGTTAAGGGCGATCTCGGCGGTATCGACGGCACGTGAAATTGCCTTTCCGCGGGCCTTGATCGCGACTTCCTGAGCACCGTTATTGAACTGTGTAACCACTGCAAGCACGTAATTCATTACTGGCTTGTTTCCGACGAATACTGTGTTGTCCTTAATCATCAGGTAACCCCCCTAGAGATACTTACGGGAATGGATAAGTTCGGCGTTCAATACTGAGGCTCCGGCAGCTCCCCTGATAGTATTGTGCCCCATGGTCACATACCGGAGACCTGGCCTGACCCGTCCGACCGAGACGGTCATCCCGTTCCCACGGAGACGGTCAAGCCTGGGCTGGGGCCTGTCGTCATCGTCAAGCAGGAGCACCGAGTGATCGGGCTGGGTCGGGAGCCCGCTGATAGGCGGTTTGTAATTTTGATACATCTTTTTCACCAAACCGACATCCTCCTTTACATCTGCCCACACCGCCATGGTATGCCCGTCGATGACCGGGACGCGGTGGCAGCTGGCGCTGACTGAGAACGGGGCGTCCTTTATCCGGGACCCGTCAAGGGTTCCCATAATTTTTAAAGACTCAGTCTCCATCTTTTGTTCTTCGCTGCCGATATAGGGGATGACATTGTCATAAATCGCCATGGCTGGAACACCGGAAAATCCTGCACCCGAGATTGCCTGCATGGTCGCGACCCGCACATCGGTAAACCTGCAGGACCTGATCGGTGCCAGCGACATCATGAGCATAATCGTGGAACAATTGGGATTAGTAACGATGAACCCGTCGCCTCCCTTGTCCCGTTGTACGTCGATAAGCCCGAGGTGTTCGGGATTGACTTCCGGAACAACAAGAGGGACATTGGTATCCATACGGTGGGAACTCGCATTGCTGCAGACAGCTATCCCGGCTTCGGCACACATGGATTCCACCCCGCCTGCGATCTCGGCCGGCAGGGCAGAAAAGACCAGGTCGATGTCCTTAAGGCTCCTGATTTCGGTAGGACTGATGCTGATACCGCCTATCTTTTCAGGGAATGGGACATCGAGCCTCCAGTTGACAACGTCCCGGTACAGTTTTCCCGCGCTCCGGTCCGAGGCGGTCAGTGCCTTTAAGTGAAACCAGGGATGGTCAGCAAGGAGCTGCACAAATCGCTGACCCACTGCGCCCGTCGCGCCTAATACTCCTACATTGATCATAGATGGAAAATAGCTATATCATAGGAGTAATTAAAGAGTGTGATTTTTATTCGAGATGGATGGCCTCTGACGGGCAAACATCGACACATGACCCGCAATCGACACATATCTCCTTGTTAACGTTCGCTTTGTCCTTGTTCATCGTTATCGCCTGGGCAGGGCATTCGTCCACACAGGTCTCGCAGGCAGTGCATCGGTCTTCTTCAATAATTGCAGTCATAACTCACTCACGTATTCCTAATAATGTCGGTCAAAAGAATAAATAAAGTTTCGATAGTGATACTGACGGTGGTCAACGGGAGCTTCCGGGAATAAGGTCCAGCACATCGTTCATGCCGTATATTCCCGGTTCTTTTCTATATACCCATCTTGCTGCCCGCAGGGCCCCCTGGGCGAATACAGACCTGTCATAGGCGCGGTGAGCCAGGGTAATGGTCTCGAAATTTCCTGAGAAAAGCACAGAGTGATCTCCAACGATATCTCCGCCCCTGATGACATGCACGCCGATCTCTTGCTTGTCCCTCTCGCGGATCCCCTCCCTGCCATATTGTTTCTTCCGCTCACCGATCGATTCGTCGAGGATCTGCAGTATAGTCTTTGCAGTACCGCTCGGGGCATCTTTTTTATAGCGATGGTGTGCCTCGACGACTTCGATATCGTATTCGGCAAGCATCGGGGCTGCCTCCCTGATCAACTGCCAGAAAATATTTACGCCAATGCTGAAGTTGCTTGAAATGACAGCAGGAACATGCCCTTCGATGGATTTTGCCATGTCGATCCGCTGTTCAGGGGTAAACCCCGTCGTGCCGATCACCAATGCCGCACCATTTTTCGCCGCAGATCTGACATTCGTTACCGCGGCATCGGCCACGGTAAAATCGATCATGATATCAGGCTTCGTCTTATTGAGAAATTCGTCGAGATGGGAGGCCTTAACGACTTCTTTCCCGAAAAACTGCCCTGAGTGAACGTCGACACCACCGGCAAGTTCCAGGTCCGAGGATTCGTTCACCATGCGCCCGATCGTCGTGCCCATGCGTCCCAAAGCACCGCAGACGATCACGCTAGGCATAGGTATCGAGGACCTCCTGCAATTTTTCTGTTTTTTCGGGATCGAGGTCGTCCAGGGGCGGCCTGACCGGTCCTCCGGCAAGTCCCCTGAGTTCAACGGCCTTTTTCACCGGGATCGGGTTCGTGTCGATAAACATCGCCCGGAAGAGGGGCGAAAGCTCGTAGTGTCCTTCAAGGGCATCTTCCAGTTCCCCTTCACAGAAATGGTCGAACATGGAGACCATCCGCGCTGGTTCCACATTGGCCGCGACCGAGATGACACCGCTTCCCCCGAGGCACAGGATGGGGAGAGTCAGGTTGTCGTCGCCCGAGAGGACCATGAAGTCTTCATCAAGAGTGCTCTCGATAATCCGCGATACCTGGGCCACATCTCCGCTTGCTTCTTTGATCCCGACGATATTCGGATGAGCAGCAAGCTCGGCCACCAGGTCGGGAAGCATATTCTGCCCGGTCCTCCCTGGCACATTATACATGACCACCGGGATATCGATATCGGCAAGTTTTGTATAATGCTTGATCAGCCCCGAGCGGTTGGGCTTGTTATAGTACGGGCTGATGATGAGGGCGCCATCTGCGCCAAGGTCCTTGGCGGCCTCGGTCAGACGTACCGCTTCCGCCGTATTGTTCGACCCGGTCCCGGCAAGCACCGGGATCTTCCCATCGACGGTGTCGATAGTGACTTCCAGGACCTGCTCGTGCTCTTCGAAGCTGAGTGTGGCCGATTCACCGGTGGAACCGCAGGGGACGATACCATGGATACCCTGATCAAGGAGAAATGCGATGTTCGACCTCAAACCTTCGAGGTCAATCTCCATCGTTGAATTTCTTTTAAAAGGGGTTACGATCGCAGGAAGAACTCCCTCAAACATATGTAGGGTTATGAATGTCTTCCCGTATTTATTTTCCGTGTAATGAATCCGGCAATCCGGTTTCTTACTCTTTTACTTGAAATGGAGGTCATCTCGGTGACGACCTGCTTGTTTTCATCAAAGTTGTTGGTAAATCTGTCAGAAAACCTGACAATGAGTTCAAGACCCGTTGTTTTGATATAAGATGGCTTTATTCCCATGAAGTCAATCCTCTCAATGTGCATCTATTATTCGCCCTGTTACCATAATAATACTATTTACGACTTCAACAGGATCTTCCCCGAAAAATCGTGCGATCGGTTCAAATCGTTGGGAACCGGTATTATAAATGACATCGGGTACACCATTCCGGCAGCACGATGCCACGCCCCAGTCCATGGTGCTGATGCCGGGCGGTTCCTTTTCCGGATTAAAAAAACAGGTCTCGAAAAATAACTCGTCTAATTTCCTTACAAGGTCCGGAGAGCAGCGAATTATTGCGGTACTTCTCATCAGGGGATCGAATTTCATTGCAGTCAGGAGGATTTTTGCGGTATCACCTCCCTGGCCAAAGACCGGGTCTCCCGCGACCAGCGCCCCTCCGGGTGCGGTAATCTTACCTCCAACCGAGGCGATATCGGTCTCGTCCCTGGCAACGGTCTTTGCAAATGCGATGTCCGCACCGCAGCCGGGGATATACCCGGGGCTCAGGGAACGGGAAAAGTCTGATACTGCGGACGATAGCCTTGATAATATTTCCTGTTTCTCACTGTTCACGGACATTCCTCCGAACTTTGACGGATATACCTGACCAGTCGGTCCACCAGCGATCAATGGTCTTCCGATGGGTAACCATAAAGCGTTTCCGGATAAATATATGGTATGGACCCAAGACTTCTCGATGTGGCCGTAGGGCTCTCAGGTTTCATCCTGTTCACGCTGCTTCTTATCGGTCTCCCTGTCGTTCTTCCCGCCGGGGTCGCTTATATCCTTGCCATTACCTGCTTTGTCGTGCTCATGAGCGGGGCCGGCGTTGCGATCAACAGGCATATCACCTGATGCAGGTGCCGGTTGCTTGTTCACTTTTTTTTTCTTCACTTTGTAATAACTCAACGGATGGCTAATCCGGTCGCAGAGAGGGTCTTTCCTTACACAAACACCCGTCGTACGCATTGCGGCACACGAAGGGGCAGTATATTCCGTCCCACCCCGTCCCGAGATATGCTCGACCTGGTACATCGTGCGGTTGATGTCGAAATCCGGGGCCCTGCAGAAGAGGTTGATAATCTCGGTCGGGTTCATGCCGATGTTGTGGAGGAACGAGGTCAGCGCAAATCTTCCGGGATGCGAGATATTGGTACCTGCTGAAAGTGCCATGATCAGTGCATTCATACAGGGGGGAAAAGACTCTTCGTCGACCTCCCCGAACTGTTCGAGGAGATAGGCCTGTTCTGCCGCGCCGATCGCCGATACCTGTGCGGAAACAAGCTCGCACACCCCGGGAGGGACGGGAATGGGGAGGTTTCTGTGGATGGTAACCCTGATCCGTTCCCTGAGCAGGTCATCGATCTCATGCTGCCTGACATCGACGAGACCTTCGGATACGTCCCGGTTCACCAGTCGCCAGCGGTCTTCCCGCATTCCCGAAACCAGTTCGATATACGGGATGAGTGGAATCCGGCGGGTGTCGAAGTCGAGGCCAAGGCTCCGGGCGATATACTTTTTCTTGTCCTGGTCTTCGTCAACGAGGTATTCGTAGGCCTGCTGGGACTCGTATCTCGTAAGCCGGTCGATGATCATCCGGTCTTTCATGCAGGAGACAATAATCCGTGCCACCGCGTATCCTGCCACCGCGATCCTGACTCCCTCGCTGTCGGTCGATCCCGGAAGGACAGGTACCGCATCTGACCTGCTCCTGACCGCCGACATAATCCGGGCCGTTGCGTTTTCGAGCGCCGCTTTCCCAAGTGGTGAAGTCAGGAACTGTTCGGGGGAACCGGCATAACTTCCTACGAAATTCTGGGATTCTTTTAAAAATGGATATTTTATAAAGTCTTTTTCATCGATCGCGACCCGCATCAGTCGGCCTCGATCCGGGGTGCCAGGAGATATTCCACGCGACCGTTTCCGTTCGCGATGGCAAAGGAAAACCGGACGGGGTGATCGGTGCCGAGGTTGATCTCCACCTCTTCGGCCCGGCTCATGACCTTTCCCATATCTTTCAGATAATCAAGGGAGAAAAGGGATTTTGCCTCGACACCGTTGATAAACGTGATCTCATCCTTTGAAAATTCCCGTCTTATATGGTCCGTATCCCCTTCGGCTGACATATAGAATACCTGTTTTGCAGGATCGATTCCCAGGGCGATCTTGTCTGAAACGACCGCTGCAGCCTTGATTGCAGAATTTAATTCGGCTCCCGGTATTGCGACCTTACCCGGAAGTTCGATCGTCGGGGGGCTTGGGTCTTTCCTGATGGTGTTCTCGTCGAGAAGGGTGATGGAGTAACGATAGCCCTGGAAACTGACCTGCATCCGGTGAATGTCATCGGTGAGCTCGAGGGTGATCATGTCGTTCTTCGCCATCATGCCAAAGATATTTTTCATTTTGGCAATATCGATCCCAAGGGCGCTCCTTGTCGCAGCAAAGGACTGGAATGCCTCTTTTTTCAGGAGCAGCGAGATCATTGCGACATTTGCCGTGTCGACCACGCGGGTGCTGATCCCGTTTTCGTCAGTATTGAGCCTGCACTCAGTAACCAGTGCAGAAATGGCATCGATGGATTCTTTTAGGACATCTGCATCAATTGTTGCTTTTAACATTACGCACCCCGGATTATCATCTGATAGTATTATCGCTCATATTTTTAATAAGGTAATCCCCCGAAGAGGGCTTCCTTTCGCTCTCCGATCCCCTGGGCGTATCATGGGGAAGGTTTCCACCATTGCTCGCCCATGATCTGCGGGAGAGGTGAACTATTATTTTGTAATTATATACTTAAATTGAACGAATATATAATCCGCCGGTGAAATTAGCTAAAAAAACAAGGGGGTCTTCCTTTTGCCGGAAGGAAAGTCTGTTACAGCGCAATTTTGTTTCATCCTGATTGCCATGAAAGTATTCTGGAGAACAGTCCCGGGCATTGATAAACCCATTGCGATAAGGAACCCCCTGATGAAAGAAAATTATTTCCCTAATTTCCTGGAATTTTTTGCCGCATTGAATCAATAATCAATAAATTCCTTTGAATGTCCCGGGCATGCAGAGAATGGTGACGGGTTCGGCAAGGGAAGTACTTTCAGGGGTGATGCATTGAACCCCCGGGGTACGTATGGGAGAGGGAGGTTGATCGCAATCGATACGAGCAACCCGGCGGGCATCCCGCCACCGACAATGATCAGATTGCTGTTATTCCGGGATGGAAGTCTGGTTCTCCTATAAAAGGAATATTAACATTTAGACCTGCAATAATCGCGGCTGCCTGTTCTGATTGTTTTGTTGAGGATTGATCTGGCTTATTTTCCAGAATGAGTCCTGTTTTATCAGCCTTCAGCCGATATCTCGATAAAGCAGGAATAAATTTCCAAATTGTACCGAATAGCATTTATACCATTACTTTTTAATGCCTATTTCAACAGACAGCCGAAGGAGAAACTTCCAAATGATTCCTGCAACGGTCATAGATTCGGTTAAAAAACAATTAAAACCGGCATTTATCATTTTCCTGCTACTGACCCTTATTACGGGTGTCATCTACCCCCTCGCAGTCACTGCAGTCGCCCAGCTGGCATTTCCCAGCCAGGCGAACGGCGACCTTATTATAAGGAACGGGACGGTTGTGGGGTCAGAACAAATCGGGCAGCCTTTTTCATCGCCCGTCTATTTCTGGGGACGCCTTTCCGCCACCACTCCCACTCCCTACAATCCTGAACCCTCGACCGGGTCGAACCTTGGACCGACAAACCCTGCACTGTTTGATGAAGTGCAGTCCAGGATCGATGCGCTGCATGCCGCAGACCCCGGGAACAGCCTGCCGGTCCCCGTGGACCTTGTCACCTCTTCAGGGAGCGGCCTCGATCCCCATATCAGTCCTGCAGCGGCATATTACCAGGCTGCCAGGATCGCCCGGGTACGGAATCTCACTTTGGGAAGTGTCGATGCCCTGATAGCCCAACTGACCGAGGGCCCGCAGTTCGGCATTTTCGGTGAGCCACGGGTCAACATCCTTAAATTAAATCTCAAACTAGACGAACTCAGTGCCGGCAGGATTACGGTCACTCCATTGCCGGCCCCCGGAAACCAGCCCGCTGTCACGATATTCGGGATCAAGGCGACCGACTGGACCTGGCTGATATTGTTTGGCGTGGTGCTCGCATTGCTCATTGTTCCTGTCGGACGATTCATCGCACGGGTTTATACCGGTGAGACTACCTTCCTGTCACCATTGACCGGACCGCTGGAGACCTGGATTTATCGCATTTCCGGGATAAATACCGCCGAAGAGATGGACTGGAAGGCTTTCGTGGTCGCAATGCTCATCTTTCATACGATCGGAATCGCAGCGGTGTTATTGTTCGAGGGTTTCCAGCAGTACCTCCCTTTAAACCCACTCGGAACCGGCCCGGTCCCCTGGGACCTGGCGCTTAACACTGCGATAAGTTTCGCCACGAATACCAACTGGCAGGCTTATGCGGGCGAGACTACGATGAGCTATCTGACCCAGATGATGGCGCTTGCAGTCCAGAATTTCCTTTCGGCTTCGGCAGGGATCGCTATTGTGATCGCTTTTATATATGCATTCACGAGGAAATCCACGGACAAACTGGGCAATTACTGGGTCCTGATCGTCCGGGGTGTCATTATCCTCCTGCCGATTGCCTTCATTGTATCGCTGGTGCTTGTTTCCCAGGGGGCGGTCCAGACATTCAATGGTCCTGTAACGGTGCCGCTCCTCGACCCCGTAAGGGATGGTAACGGGACCATTCTTGCGGCTGCACAGCAGATACCGCTCGGACCCGCGGCCTCACAGATCTCGATCAAACTGCTCGGGACAAACGGCGGCGGGTTCTTCAACGCCAATTCAGCGCACCCGTTCGAAAATCCGTCGGCATTTGCTAATTTCATCGAGATGTTGTCGATTCTCCTGATATCGGCCAGCCTTTGCTATACATTTGGATCGATGGTCGGCTCGAAACGGAAAGGGATTGCACTCCTCATTGCGATGACGTTGATTTTTATTCCCCTCGTCTCCATCGCAATCTGGTCGGAAGTTGGGGGAAACCCGGGTTTCACGCCGCTCGGGGTCGATCAATCCCCGGGAACGCTCCAGCCGGGCGGGAATATGGAAGGGAAGGAGTTACGTTTCGGGATCGTTGCGTCCTCGTTCTTCTCCATCGTAACGACCTCGACCTCGTGCGGGGCGGTAAATGCCATGCACGACTCCTTCATGCCCCTTGGCGGCATGGCCCAGCTGCTCGCCATACAACTCGGAGAAATCGTCTATGGCGGGGTAGGATCGGGCCTGTACGGGATGCTTGTCTTCGCGATTATTGCAATGTTCATTGCCGGCCTTATGGTCGGCCGGACTCCCGAATATCTTGGGAAAAAGATCGAACCTAACGAGATGAAACTCTCGACAATCATCATCCTGATACCGATTTTTGTGATCCTCATCTTCACCTGCATCGCCGTGCTGGCAGAACCCGGAAGGTCTGCCGTTCTCAATCCCGGGCCCCACGGTTTTTCTGAGATCCTGTACGCATTTTCTTCTGCAGCGCAGAATAACGGCAGTGCATTCGCGGGACTTTCGGCGAACAGCCTGTTTTATAATCTCACGACGGCTATCGCGATGTTACTCGGCAGGTTTGCGATTAAGATTGTGACGCTCGCGCTGGCAGGAGCGCTGGTGCTCAAGAAGATCGTACCGGCGAGCGAGGGGACGGTCCGCGACCACCGCCCCCTCTTCATCATCTGGCTCGTATTCGTCATCTTAATAGTAGGCGTATTGAGTTTCCTGCCGGCTCTCGCCCTCGGACCAATAGCAGAGCAGCTTATGATCGTGACGGGAGGGGTGGTCCATGTCTGAACCTTCCCAAAATCAGTCCGCATTATACAAACACGCGATCGTCGATTCGATCATCAAACTCGATCCGCGGACATTGTACCATAACTTTGTGATGTTTGTCGTCGAACTGGGCGCCATCATCACCACCCTGCTCTGGGTCCAGGCGTTGATCGGCCACGGCGAAGCACCCGCCGGATATATCGGGGCTATTACGGCATGGCTCTGGTTTACGGTGTTGTTTGCAAACTTTGCCGAAGCATTGGCCGAGGGCCGGGGCAAAGCCCAGGCGGAATCGCTCCGCAAAATGAGAAAAGAAACTGACGCCAAGAAACTCGGTGCCGGTTTCCAGGTAGTAAAGGGAAAGGAGCCGGGAGAAGGCGACTACAACGTCGTTCCATCGTCGACATTGCTGAAATCCGACATTTTTTACGTGACTGCCGGCGATACGATTCCCGTAGACGGGGAGGTCATCGAAGGCATCGCTTCGGTTAATGAAAGCGCCATCACCGGTGAAAGTGCACCGGTTATCAGAGAATCGGGAGGTGACCGTAGCGCTGTGACCGGGGGGACGGTCATCCTCTCAGACTGGCTCATCATCAGGTCGAGCGCAAACCCGGGCGAAGGTTTCCTCGATCACATGATCTCGCTTATTGAGGGCGCGAAACGTCAGCGGACACCGAACGAAGTTGCATTGAATATCCTCCTGATCGGTCTTACGGGAATATTCATCGTCGTTTGTATCACCCTCTGGTCGTTCTCCTGGTACTCGGTCCAGGTGGCAGGGATGGGCCAGGTAGTGGCCGTTACAACCCTGGTTGCCCTCCTCGTGTGCCTTGCCCCGACAACGATCGGGGGTTTGTTGAGCGCCATCGGGATAGCGGGTATGGACCGCCTGATCAGGAGAAATGTCATTACCACATCGGGCCGTGCGATCGAGGCTGCCGGGGATGTCGACGTCCTCCTCCTCGATAAAACCGGCACAATTACTCTTGGAAACCGCCAGGCAGTGGAGCTGATCCCTGTTGACGGGACCGATATCCAGGAACTTGCCGAAAATGCACAGATAGCGTCTCTTGCCGACGAGACCCCGGAAGGCAGGAGTATCGTAGTCCTCGCAAAAGAGAAATATGGCCTCAGGGGCAGAACCGTCGGTGCCCATGAATCGGAACCTGGGATGGTTTTTATCCCCTTCACGGGGCAGACCCGGATGAGCGGCGTTGACTTTGGCGATGTCCATGTACGGAAGGGTGCAGCCGATGCGGTGTTCAGTTATATCAGGAACGCCGGTAACCCGGTCTCCGGCGAACTGAATGAAAAGGTAGATACGATTGCCCGGGCAGGAGGCACTCCATTGGTCGTGGCGAGGAACGGAAGAGCTCTCGGCGTGGTGTACTTAAAGGACATCGTGAAAGGCGGGATCAGGGACCGTTTTGCGCAGCTCCGGAAGATGGGCATCAAGACCGTTATGATAACAGGGGACAACCAGCTTACTGCCGCAACCATTGCGGCAGAGGCCGGGGTCGACGATTTCCTGGCCGAAGCGACGCCCGAGAGCAAGCTGAAGATGATCCGTGACTACCAGACAGGAGGCCGGATGGTCGCGATGACCGGCGACGGGACGAATGATGCCCCGGCACTGGCCCAGGCCGATGTGGCAGTGGCGATGAACACCGGGACCCAGTCAGCACGGGAAGCGGCGAACATGATCGACCTCGACAGTAACCCCACCAAGCTCATCGAGATCGTGGAGATCGGAAAGCAGCTCCTCATGACACGCGGTGCGCTTACGACGTTCTCCATTGCAAACGATATCGCGAAGTATTTCGCCATCATCCCGGCGGCATTCATCGGGACGTACCCCGCTCTCGGCATACTTAACATCATGGGCCTCCACAATGCCATCCTTGCCGCCGTGATTTTCAATGCCCTTATCATCGTATTCCTCATCCCGCTCGCTCTCCACGGGGTAAAATACAAGGCGATGAATGCAGAAGACGCTCTCAGGAATAACATTCTGATCTATGGGTTAGGTGGTGTCATCGTGCCGTTTATCGGGATAAAAATAATCGATATCCTCCTCGTGCTGATAGGAGTGTGACCTGCCCAATGGTTCTCCAGTCTGACCGGAGGCCTGATCCCGACCTCCTCCTCGAACGCGTCCTTGGGGAAGAACGCCGGAAAAAACGTGGCAAACTTAAAATTTTTCTCGGATACATCGCAGGAGTCGGCAAGACCTTCGAGATGCTGTCCGATGCCCACCACCGGAAGAACGAGGGAATCGATGTAAGAATCGGGTATGTCGAGACACACGGCAGGAAAGAGACAGACGAACTAATCGAGGGCCTGCCGGTTATCCCGAGAAAAGTGATCGAATACCATGGCATCACCCTCGAGGACATGGACCTGGATGCGATTATCGCTGCACATCCCGCACTGGTCCTGATCGACGAACTCGCCCATACCAATGCCCCTGGCGCCCGCCATCTCAAAAGGTACCAGGATGTCGAAGAGATCCTCGATGCCGGGATCGACGTATACACCACCTTAAACATCCAACACCTCGAGAGCCTGAACGACGTGATCGCCCAGATCACCGGGGTGATTGTCAGGGAAACGATACCTGATGGGGTGATTGACGAGGCGGACGAGATAGAACTCGTCGACCTCCCTCCGCCCGAACTGATCCAGCGGTTAAAAGAAGGGAAGATTTACGTGCCCGATATGGCTGCAAGGGCAATCGAGGAGTTTTTTAACGAAGGAAACCTCTATGCGCTGAGGGAAATTTCACTTCGGCGAGCCGCGGAACGGGTCGACGACCAGATGCTCTCGTACATGCAGATCAGGTCGATCCCCGGACCATGGGCGGCGGGAGACCGCCTCCTCGTCTGCATCGGGCCGAGCCCGATATCCGAACGACTGGTGAGGACTGCACGCAGGCAGGCTGACCGGATGAATGCCCGTTGGGATGCCGTGTACGTTGAAACACCGTCTCACCGGCGGCTTTCGAAATCCTCAAAAGAGCAGATTTACCGGACGCTCGGGCTTGCAAAAAAAATGGGTGCCGAAACTGCGACGATATTTGGCATCAACGTTGCTGACACGCTGATTAACTATGCCAAGAAACACAATATTACAAGGATTGTCATAGGGAAGACCCTCAGGCCCTGGTGGATTGAGGTCCTTTTCGGCTCGGTTGTGGATCAGCTGATAGACAGAAGCGGGCCTATCGATATCTATGTAATCAGCAGCGAGGAGGGAAAATCGGTGAAACATACCGAGATGCAGCCCCTGCTGCCGGTGGCACCGCCGAAAGGGTATCTTAACAGCGTGCTCCTCCTTATCGGCGTCACATTACTCGGATGGCTAATCAGGCCGTACATTTCGCCGACCAACCTGATCATGTTTTATCTCCTTGCCGTGGTGATATCGGCATTCCTGTGGGGACTGCGTCCGGCAATTATGACGGCGGTTGTCGGGGTACTGGTATTCGATTTCTTCTTTGTCTCGCCCCAGTACAGTTTCAGGGTCACCGATACGGAGTATGTCATCACATTTCTGGGGCTGATCCTGGTCGGGAGTGTCATCAGCATCCTCGTGGCCAGGGCCCGTGAAACGGCTGAAGCTGCCCAGATCCGTGAAAAGGAAACAGCGACGCTCTACGATCTCTCCCAGGACCTCGCCACCGCGGTCGATATTGATTCGATTGTCCAGGCCGTGACCAGGAATATCAGGGAAATATTTTCCTGGGATTCTGCATTCATGCTCCCCGAAGGCGAAAAACTGGTGGTCAACAAGGGCAGTTCTGACCTGCAACTCGACGAGAACGATCTGGCCGTCGCGACATGGTCGTATAACCACGGAACCGAGGCCGGGTACGATACCGATACGCTCCACGCTTCACGTCTCAGGTATATCCCGCTCAGGACTACCCAGGGTGTGCTCGGGGTGATCGGGGTGAAGCCGGAAGAGCTCGAAGGTACTATGGCCCCGGACCAGACGAGGATCCTCACGGCGTTCGCCTATCAGGCGGCGCTTGCAATAGAACGGGTTAACCTGACAAAAGCAGCCCAGATAGAAGCGGAGAACAAGATCAGGGCAACAGGGACCGGGCCGGGAACAGGTACCTGACCGATCTCATGCCCGGTTCAAATGACTAATTCTTTTACCGGATTAGTACCATATCTGTGTTTATTAGCAATTGAAAAGAAAAATAGTTAGGGAATTTCTTTAAATACTATACTTTGCTTGGTTGCAATGTTTAATACTGACCGGACAGGCAGAGGACCCATTCGTGGGTAAATCAGGTTGATCATGGGATCGCAGTGGGGAAGGGACAGGGTCTATGTCAGGGCGCTTAAGGAGGGGTACCGTTCCCGGGCAGCCTTCAAACTCACCGAGATCCAGGAACGGCATCATATCATCCGGGACTCGGATAATGTCGTCGACCTGGGTGCAGCACCCGGCAGCTGGCTCCAGGTGGTCCGGGGGATTACCCTCGGAAAAGTCGTCGGTGTGGATATTTCCTATATGCCTCCTATTGAAGGAGTGACCACGGTATGCGGGGATTTTACCGACGAGGAAGTATTAAGGGAGGTACGTGAGATCATCCCCGAGGCAGGCGTAGTTGTCTCCGATGCAGCGCCAAAACTATCAGGGCAACGGTCATATGACCAGGCGAGGGCGATCGAACTTGGAGAGCAGGCACTTGTATTTGCCACGAAAATATTAAAGCCCGGAGGAAATTTTGTCGTCAAGTCCTTCCAGGGCCAGGACTTTAACACCCTGCTTGCCGATGTGAAGGAGTGTTTTTTTTCTGTAAGGACTTTCAGGCCCCAGGCTTCGAGGAGAGGGAGCACGGAGATCTATATTATTGCGAAAAACTTCATCGGTCGTCCTTTTGGCGATATGCAGATGGATCCGGAGGACAATGAAACTTAAGGACCCGTACAACCGTCCGGTGAGCAATCTGCGTGTCAGCCTTACCCCTGCATGCAACCTTTCCTGTATCTATTGTCACAGGGAAGGTGAAAAAAACCCGGAATATCCTCTTAAAGCCGACGAAATTGCGGAAATCCTCAGGGTCGCCGAAAAATTCGATATCAGGAGTGTAAAATTTACCGGCGGAGAACCGCTTCTCAGGAGCGATATCGTGGATATCATCGGTTCGGTACCGGGGTCCATGGAGAGTTCGATCACCACCAACGGTACGCTTCTGCCGGGATATGCCGCTGACCTGAAAGACGCCGGTCTGTCAAGGGTCAACGTCTCGATAGACAGCCTGGACCCGGTTACCTATAAGGAGATCACCGGAAGTGACCGGCTCTCCGATGTCCTCGAAGGGATTGATATGGCGCTACGGGTGGGCCTCACGCCGATCAAGTTGAACATGGTCCTGCTCGCAGGCATCAACGAGCACGAGCTCGAAGATTTTTTTACCTTTGTCAGGAATAACCGGAACCTCATCCTCCAACTCATCGAACTCATGGATATCGGTGCATGTTCCAGCCACAAGGACCTCGCGTGTCTCGAATCTGACCTTGAAAACAGGTCGAAGGTGATAATAACACGGAGGATGCACCACCGGAAGAAATACTGTCTTGACGGGGCTGAAGTCGAAGTCGTTCGCCCTCTCCACAACACCGAATTCTGCCGGTATTGCAACAGGCTCAGGGTGACGTCGGACGGTAAACTGAAACCCTGCCTGCTCAGGACTGACAACCACATCGATATCAGGGGGAAGTCCGGGGAAGATCTCGAAGCCGCATTCAAGGAGGCGGTCCAGCGTCGCGAACCGTTCTACCTGTAAGACTGACCAGAATACGAGGGAGCTGCCGGAGATACCGGCCATGTACCTGTCCATACCAAATTTTATACGAATAAGCCGCCAACAGGAGGCTATGAGTGATGAGCGGGAATATATCACGATCCTCGATAACCTGTACCGGAAGTCCTTAATTCTCCATGATACGACTCTGTTCCACCCGGTGCTGTATTTTTATTTTATTGATGCACTTGCCCACGTCGATTATACCGTCGGCCTGATGGCGTATAACTACGCATCCCCGAAGAATATTATGACCGGGGAGTACCTGAGATGGCGTATTGACGAGGAGAAAAAAGGAGACCGGGCTCTTTTCGGCAAATTCGTCAATTGGCTTAAAGAGATCCACCCAGACCGGTTCGAGAGCCTCCCCGAGCTCTGGAGAAGGATATACGATGACGAAGACCAGGCGACGTTTCGAAGTTTCCGGATCGTCCTGGACCCTGACCAGTCGACGGCGTTATCGCCGGGCTTTTTCAACCGTGCCATCGAAGAATTTTTCAATCGTGAATTTTTATTGAGCCTGTACAGCGATGCCTCACTAGGAAAACTCTTCAACGAATTTAAGAGCGATTCAGCGGTCCAGATGTGACATCAACATGGATGTTGCCCGCCTCGCCTCAGACCTCGTGAAGATCAACAGTGAAAATCCTCCGGGGAATACCGAAGAAGTAATCAGGTATATTTCCGTGTTTCTTGATAGTCTCGGTGTTCGATCGGAAATTCTCGTGAACCGGGGCGGCAGGGCTAACCTTATTACCGAACAGAAGGAGGGTGGTCTTCTCCTCTGCGGCCATGTCGATGTCGTTCCTGCCGTCCCTGACGAATGGGATTTTCCGCCGTGCTCCGGGAAGATCGCGAACGGGTTTTTGTTCGGAAGGGGGTCCACTGATATGAAAGGGGGCTGTGCGGCCCTCCTTTCGGCCTACAAGGATCTCGTCGACAGAGGAATAGAAAATAACGCCGGGTTTTTATTTGTATGCGACGAGGAGACCAGCGGTACACACGGGATCTGCAGCATAATCAGGAAAAAGCGCCTTTTACCATGCGATGTGCTGATCGCAGAACCGACTCCTGCGCTCCATCCGACAATCGGGGAGAAGGGGCTATGCCGGCTATCGATGGCATTTCTGGGCGAACCCGGTCACAGTTCCCTCTACCCTGTTGCCGGGGTCAGCGCGATCATGGAAGCGTACCGGACCATTAGTTACTTAAACGAACTGAGCGGCCATGAGTATCATGCCGGGAGCGAACTGGACCGGATCATCGGTGCTTCATCGAAGATCCTTGCAAAAATTCTCGAAATGCCGGGGGCGGAGAAAATTTTCAAAAGGATCATGTACAACCCGGGAAAAATTTCAGGCGGAGAGAAATCCAATGTAGTTGCCGAACACTGTTCGCTCGAACTGGATATCAGGGTCCCCTGGGGATGTTCAATTCCCGAGCTTATCGGTGACATTGGCCGCCATTCTCCGCGAGCCGCAGTAAACATTGTGACGGCAAGCGATCCATCCCTTACCCCTGCCGACTGTCCTCTCGTTGCTGCCACGTGCGGGGAGATTGAAAAGGCCTATGGAAAACCCTCGTTCCCGATTGTGCAATGGGCTGCCAGCGATGCCAGGTTTCTCAGGACAGAAGGGTTCAGGGTCGTTGAATATGGCCCTGGCGAATTGAAACTCCTCCACGCCAGGAACGAACGGGTATCGGTCGTGTCCCTGGAAAAGGCGCGGGATATTTACCGGGGGATCATCCTGGCAATGGAAAATCCGGCCGGAATCGAATGGTCAGACCCGGAAAAAAGTCCTGACTGCTGAACCAGGGAAAAAATTGTAATGATAAAGAAAAGGCCCCCGGGTAATTGGTGTGAATTGAATAAATCATCTTGAAATTGGTGATATGGACACGACTCTCAATAAATAGTCAAACAGAGCGTAAAAAACGCTTGCATTGCTCAGGCAGGAGGTGGTCCGATTCCCCCTCCTGCCTCTGTCCCCTCAGGACAGCCGGTGGAAAGGGGGCTCACCAAAGAGATATGGAAATAATTTAAACCTCCCATAGAGCCCCTGTCCGGGCCAAGGGTCGCCCCGGAGGCAGGGATGAGCCCCTGGGGGTCGGCCAATTTTCAGGATATCAACTTTAAACGTTTTTTATACCAGAAGGAAAGATCTTATAAAAATACTAAAAAAAAGATGGTGTCAGAGTTTTTTAAGTGCTAATACGAGTTTTGCAACGGTTTCCCTTGCATCGCCGTAGAGCAGGCGGGTATTATCCCGGTAGAACAGATCGTTCTCGATCCCGGCGAACCCTTTACCCTGGCCTCGTTTGAGTACGATTACGTTTTTAGCCTGTTCAACATCGAGGATCGGCATGCCGAAAAGAGGGCTCCCTTCCCGGTGGGCTGCAGGGTTGACGACATCGTTGGCGCCAATGACGAGTACCACATCGGTGCCCGGGAACTCGGGGTTCACTTCGTCCCGGTCATTAAGGTGCCCATAGTCGACCCCTGCCTCAGCAAGAAGGACGTTCATATGTCCCGGCATACGGCCGGCGACAGGATGGATGGCGAATTTAACCTGGATGCCCCGGCTTTCAAGCAGGTCGGTAAGTTCCTTGACCTTCTGCTGGGCCTGGGCGACTGCCATACCATAACCGGGAGCGATAATGACCTTGTTTGCGTAGGCAAGCATTATTGCCGCATCGTCTACTTCGATCGATTTCATGCTTCCTGCGATTTGCTGTTCTTCTTCTGCGGTTGAACCGAATGCGCCGAAGAAGACGTTGGAGATCGAGCGGTTCATGGCGCGGGCCATATTGATGGTGAGCAGGGAGCCAGCTGCACCGACGATGATACCCGCAATCACCATGGCATAGTTTGGCGTTGCAAACGAGAACCCGTCGAGCGCCACCGCGAGACCGGTAAAAGCGTTGTACATCGAGATTACAACAGGCATATCGGCGCCTCCGATGGGGAGCGTCATGAGTAGCCCGAAGCCGAGAGAGAAGATGAAAAACAAGGGCAGGTACATGGCGTAATTCAACGGCACCCATGAAGGCTGCACGATCATGAGTACGCCGGAAACGATGGCAATGGCGAGGACTGCCATATTGAGGACCTGCTGGCCGGGGAATGTGATCGGGCGGGGAGGCAGCCAGCCCTGGAGTTTTGAGAATGCGACCATGCTGCCTGCAAATGAGACGGCCCCGATGAGGCCGCCGATGACGGCGAGGGACCCGGCAGCCGCGTCCGTGATGCCGAGGAGAGCAACTGCCGAGATGCCGGCTGCCGCACCACCGCCCATCCCGTTATAAAGGGCGATCATCTGGGGCATGTCCGTCATTGCGACGCGTTTTGCTGCTATATACCCAAAACCGCCACCGATGACTATCGCGATCGCGATCAAGGTAAAATTCGTCAGTGCGGGAGTAAGAAACGTGACAAGCGTCGCGATCAGCATCGCCGCCCCTGCCCAGACGATCCCGCTCCTTGCCGTAAGGGGGTGGCTCATGCGTTGCAGGCCGATGATGAAGAAAAAGATCGTTGCGATGTAGATCGGGTCGATCAAAACGGAAAAATCGAACATATCAGGCTCCCTGGCCGGGTTTTTTCCCGCTCCGGTCGAACATCTGGAGGATGCGTTCGGTGACGACGTATCCGCCGGTCACGTTGGCTGCTCCAAGAACAACCGCCACGAACCCGATGACCTGCTGCAGGGGTGTCGTGGCGAGGCCCAGGGCCACCATGGCCCCGACAAGGACTATCCCGTGGATAAAGTTCGAACCGCTCATCAGGGGTGTATGCAGCACGACCGGCACCCGGCTGATCACGACATATCCGGTAAAGGCAGCAAGCATCGCGATGTAAACGGCTGTCCAAAGGGTGTTCAGATCGGTCATGGTTTTCCCCCGTCGAGGAGGTCGAGAGTCGGTTTGTGGGTCACGACGCCGTTATGGACCAGGAGGCTGGCCACCAGGATCTCATCGGTGAATTCGGTTACAATTGAGCCATTCTTATCGATGAGCAGGGCGAGGAATGCCTGGAGGTTTTTTGCATACATCTGGCTCGAGTGAAACGGCACCCGGGAGGGGAGGTTCTGCGGACCGATGATCGTAATGCCATGTTCGTGTTTCGTCTTACCAGCCTCGGTCAGCTCGCAGTTCCCTCCGGTTTCAGCAGCCATATCGATGATAACTGCACCGGCCCGCATTGTCGAGACTGTCTCTTTTTTGATGAGCACGGGTGCTTTCCGGCCCGGAATCGCGGCGGTGGTGATGACGATATCGGCACGGGCGACGGCCGCGGAAACCATATGCTGTTCTTTTTCTTTCTCTTCGGGTGTCAGCTCGCGGGCATAACCGCCCTGGCCCTCGGCATTGATCTCGAGTTCGAGGAACTTTGCCCCGAGGCTCCGCACCTGTTCCCCGGCAGCCCGTCTGACATCGTACGCCTCGACAACGGCACCGAGCCGTTTCGATGTGGCGATTGCCATAAGGCCGGCTACTCCGGCGCCGAGGACAAGGACTGTTGCCGGCCGGATCGTCCCCGCAGCGGTCGTGAGCATCGGAAGGAATTTCGGGCAGCTCCCTGCCCCGAGGATCGCCGCCACGTAGCCCCCTGCCGTGGCCTGTGAACTGAGTGCATCCATGCTCTGTGCGCGGGATATCCGCGGTACAAGCTCGAGTGCGAAGGCCGTGATCCCCAGGTCACGCATCCTTATTATTGCCGGAAGATTGTTAGCCGGGTTCATGAACCCGATGACGATCGCGTTCCTGTCGAGCTGTTCGATCTCGGAAACCGTCAGCGGCTGTACACAGAGCAGGATGGAAGCCCCGGCCAACAGGTCAGTCCGGCCGGACGCTATTTTTGCACCGGCTTCGATAAACATATCGTCCGGATAGAACGAGTTGATTCCCGCATCGTGCTCTACCCTGACATTATGACCAGATGTCGTCAGCTTGCGCACCACTTCCGGTACCGACGCAACGCGCAGTTCTCCCGTGGCCGTTTCCCTCGGAACTGCAATAACCACCGGGTTTTTCTCCCTGCCAGCCTTACCCGGATCCAAGACATCTGCATTAGGGTTTACCGCGACAGCCGGGGAGCTCACGATTTCCACCCGTTCTGTACGCCCTTTTCGAAACGATACAACCTTTTCACTCCATGGATGATCTACGATGTATCGTACCTGTTGAATCTACATCCTTTTTATCTTACGCACCCGGACTGCTACGCCATGCCGGGACCGCCTCATCTCTTCTGCAGGCATCGCAGCCCGTCCCGTCGCTAAAACCCCGGGCCCGGTAACCAGTACTTCATCGCCTTCCCTGACTGCCGGATCGACGCCGGTCACCCCGGGGACGAGGATGTCCCCCTGGGGAATGAAATCACTGATATGGACCCTGTAACCCTCGCCGAGGAATTTCCACCCCTCGAATGTCGGCCTGACGAGTCCTGTGGAGCCGTCGAGCGAGAAGAGCTGGACCCGGCCCTTTTCATACCGTACTGAAGGATACCGGCCCCTGAATGTAATACCTGTAATATCGGGTACTACGCCGAATTGCCATGAACACGTGCCCCTTAAGGTATCCTGCCTGATCCTCCGGTTACCGGCGAGAGTGGAGTCGAGAGAGCGGAGCGACGCCGGGTCGGTCGGCCTCGTGTCCCCGGCCGTGCATTCGAGTTCGACCCCGGCCATTTCGGCACCGGCCATTGCAACTTCGAGCGCTCCCCCCTCGAGATGGGCGATGACCCGCCGGTAGGGATGGGCAAGGAGGTACCTGCCGATGATCCCTGCGATGAATGCCTGTTCTTCCCGGTCCCAGTAACCGGTAACGGGCACATCATAATGCGCCGCCGGGTACACGAGTTCCAGTTCCCGGGGCACAAGGCCGACAGGTGACGTCACGATCAGTTCGTGCGCCCTCCCCTGTATGGCCTCGGCAAATTTCCTGTGGCTCTGGGAGGTTGAATAGGGTTTTCTTGCAGAGCAGGGCAGCAGGACAGCTGTATCGGCGGCAGGTGGTATATACCGCCCGATAACCCTCGAGGCGAACCGGGCGATCTCCACCCTGTTCTGGGACTCGCCTGACATCGCCCCAAATGTTGTATTCCTGACGATGGGAAGTGCGTGTTCAAGCATCGAGAATTCCGCATCCAGCAACCTAATCACCGCCACATGTTCAGAATGGAACCTGCACCGCGATTCTACGAATTCCCTGAGTTGCGAACGCTGGATAAACGCCGATACAAGGGCGAGTTCGCGGCTGAGGGCAAGCCTGTTGTGAAGGGTTAAGTCGCCGGTCCTACAACCTTCGCATGAACAGATCCCGGATCCCATCAAATCTTTGTCGAATTCTCCTTCGGGGAGGAGGAACTTCCGGTTCGCCGATGCGAGATCGCATGCCGTGAAATCGAACAGGTCGAAGCCGGTATAGCAGAGGATATGCGCGTTGGAAGGAAGTGCGGCTGCCGGTGCATACCATACCGTGTCGGGAGGCACATGGGACTTGAGCTGGTTCAGCCATAATAGGTAATTTTTGGGATTCCGAAGCGCCGTGTGCCAACCCGGGACCATCACGATATCGCCGGAACATGCCCCCTCGGTGTGGAGAGGATGCACACTAACGAGGGGGGCCGGGTCTTCCGGCCAGTATCGCGCCGTGAATCGCTCTTCGGCGGAAAGGGGAATATTTGCAAACTTAACCGCCTTCAACGCCGGAAAGAGATTCGTCGTCTCAACCGCCGACGGGAACCGTATGACACACTCCGCGGTGGTGCAGGTCCCGGACCGTGCCAGCCCGTCTCTTTTTTTGATATCAACTATCGTCAATGCGGACCCCCGGAAGTTCCTGTGCTACAAGGGAAGCCCATTCAGGCCCGCAACGGACAGTCACATCACATTCAGGGTTGGCAATAAGGAGGGCGCGGATCCCCTTACATCCCGACCTGACCATCTCCTCATCCCAGTCAGGCAGTTCGGACTGGCCTATCGGGAAGGTCTCTCTGAGTTCGGGGGGATATGGCCCGAACGGGGGACGGAACCAGAACACCGTTTCGAAATGCCCCCCCAAATCGCCTGTCGTCCGGTCGAACGATACCAGTGCCCGCTGACCGGCCTGGAACCGGGGTATCATCGAGTGGTACCTGGAAACCTCGGTCCTCAGGCAGCTCTCTGACCCGCGGTAGAAGAACCGTCTTTTCGATACGCGGTCGCGGCCGGCGAGCTGTTCCCCGTGACCGAGCAGGGTCCGGTATCCGCGCAGCAATTCCGGGTGCCCGCGGCACCGTTCGTCGACCAGTTCCCAGAGGGTTCCATCGATGATTGCCTGTCGGATCCGGGCAATTTCCGTGAGCGTGACGATCAGGTTATGGCGGGCCAGCAGGCGTGTCCTGTTAGGGGATTTCCTCATCTCTTCTGGCGTGGTATGCCTGCAAACCTCGCAACTGCAGGGGAGCTCGGCGAGTTCGTCGATCTTCATACTCCCGTGCGTTGTCAGGTACCTGCCTTCCTTTGCATATAGGGCATACGCGGCCGAGTCGAACAGGTCGCAACCCATTGCGACCGCGAGGGCAAACATCGCCGGGTGGCCTGCGCCAAACAGGTGGATACAGGACGAAGAGGGTACACCCCGTTTGGCGGCGAGAACAACCTCGACCAGCTCGCGGTACCGGTATGATTCCATCAGCGGGACGACGGCACCGACAGGAGTGAAGGTAAAACCCATCTCTCCAAGGGCCCTGCCGGCCGACTCTCTGAGGTCAGGGAAAAGGCCTCCCTGCAAAGGACCCGCAAGGTTGGCGCCGGGGCCGATGATCTCCCGTGCTTCCCTGATCCTGTCCATTGTTATCCCCAGTTCGCGGACAACAGTATCCCTGTCAGAATCGGGATGCGTGGGGATATCGAGAGGCACGAGGATGTCGCTCCCAATCGACCGCTGGAAGAGTAATGTCTCTTTATTGGTGACTTCGACATCGCCATATACCGAGAGCTGGAACGACCCCGAGTCAGTCATGATGATGCCGTCGAAACCGAGGAGGTCGTGGAGTCCCCTCGCAAGCACTTGTTCACGGAATTCGCTGCTCCGGAAAAAAATGTAGGCATTGGTGATAATGGCCCCCGCACCCATGGCCTGGATTTCCCCTGGCGGGATGACCGGCAGGTGGGGGTTGACGACCGGCAGGAGAGCCGGTGTCTTCAGCACTTTATCGCCTACGGTGAGCCGGCCGCACCGGCCATTAATATCCTCGTCGAGGATTTCGAACGAAATGGTCATTCGGTACCCTGTTCGCTGAAAATCTGCCCCTCGAATGTGAGGACTTCAGTAGCAGGGTTCTTCCAGCAGTCACCGGTAAGACCTGCCTTCATGCACGTATGGTGGAGGAATTCAACGGCATTCCAGTTGTATTCGGTCGCCACCTGAGGCAACAGCAATCCACTCCGCCCGGAAGAGCGGACAATAAGTCCGTGTTTCCCTGGTACTACCTTAGATGGTCTCTCACCAGGCGGCACCGTCAAAGGTTCCGGGGGTGTCAGTATAGTCACATCGATCGACAACCCGGGCAACTCCTGCGGTCTGACCGGCGGGAACCTCGGGTCTTCCAGTGCAGCCGATGCAGCGGCGCCTGAAAGGGCATCTTTTAAGGGGATCACCGGGTAAGGGAACCCGATACAGCCTCTCAATTCCCCGCATTTGGTAATAGTTACGAAAACACCGCGTTTTTTTTGGAAGATGGCCGGAAGACTGGGAAGACATGCAGGTCTGCAGCCTACCGCAGCCTCGATCGTTTCCCTGGCAATTCCCACGGCCAGTTCACCTTCCTCTGGGGTGAGTACATCCATTAAGAGTAAATAATGCGCTCTCACCATTATAATATGAGAGGGAGAGTGCGGCTGACGGTGGCGAAACCCGCCGCTGAGGAAAGTCCCCCCACCTACTGGGCACGCAGCCATATGCAAGTATGGGTGGCGAGAGTCACGGCAATGGCACAGAAACGGCACGGCCTGCCTTTAGCAATGATGCGACCGAGCAAGGGGTTTAATACCCCCGTGCGAGAAGTGCGTCCCGCACGAGATAACTCGCAGAGCGCAGGGGCAGGATACGATGAAACGGTGAATCCCTGCGGGTGCAAGCCGGAACAGGACGATGGGCAGCTCAGTGCCTGTCCGGGTATGGCGCGAAGCTGAATGCCGCAAAAACAGAAGGGGGCTTACTCCTCCCACTCACTAATGTTCAGGACCCGTTTTTCTGTCGGAATAAGATTGTTAGTTTTCATGCAAGGTTAATGGCTTATTGAAAATAACCAGGCCGTAGTCCCAGACCGAAGCAAATCCAGGCGATTCATAGCATCGGATGGCTGCAGTCATCTCAGTCCCTGTAAACAGGATCGCACGTACGACACCGTTTTGATCGGAGGAAAACCGAGCTTTCCGCGTGATCTTTTAGAGAACATTCGAGGACAGGTGAGGGCCGGTCTGAAAGGATTTTCAGTCTGGTCATGTTGTCTCCTCCTTGTCTCGCAAAAAGCAAAAGAGGGCTACATGCCCGGATTATTGCCCTGAACCGACGGTTTTGTCAGGTCAGAGCAATGAAACGAGATTTCTGAGTACTGCCTCCGGGTCTTCAGCTTTAACAACGCTTGATGCGAGGAGCACGCCATCGGTGCCGAGTTCCAGGGCCGTTTTAACGCATTCACCGCACTGGATCCCCGCGCCCGTGAGGACTTTAACCTTCGGGTTCACGTTATGGACGACTTCGACACTCCTCCGGATAATATCAGGATTTGCCTTTGCAACGGAAATCCCGCTTCCGATCAGTTCGGGTGGTTCGATCGCCACGTAGTCTGGAAAAAGAGCTGCCCCGGCTGCACTGGTGGCTTCATTATTGGTGCACAATACCGAAATCAGTTTTACCGATTTGAGGGCGGAAATGGATGCCTCGATGTCGGCAAGGGTAAGCCTCCGCTCCGAATGGTTGACGAGCGAACCTGTGGCACCTGCCTGCATGAGGGCTTCGGCACTGATTGCGCCGGTGTGAGCACCGGGCGCCGCCCCGTCGACATGCTGGGCATATACGGGGAGTTCGTAGTGCCGGGCGAGCGGATGGATGTCAATATATGAAGGAGCGATGCCGATTACGACGCCGCTGTCGGAGGCTACAGCCTGTGCTGCAGAAGCAATCCGGTGGGCATGTTGTCCCATACCTTCCCGGTATGTCTTTAAGTTGATCAGGATAAATGGCGATACCATACGTATTCAACGAGAATAGGCACGTCCACCTAAAAGAACTGTATGGTCGGTGGTCTTCACTCTTCGGGCACGGGAACGAGCAGGCTTCCCCTGAAGTGAGCGGCGGTGATGCCCCCGAGCGATAGTTCTTTTATACGGCCGAGAATACCCGGATTTTTTTTCAATCTCCCATCTACCCGGGGACCAGCCATCACCTCCCGGTACAGGCGGACCATCTCTTCTGAATAGCGGGGGGGTTTACGCCGGGCATCGATGGCAACCGAGGCGACACCTGCGCTCTCAATCCATGGGATCTCATCCGCCAGGCATGTCTCCGATGAGTTCAGGAGATGCGTCCGGCAGCTCCAGTCGGTCCATATGGGGAAGGCCCTTCCGGTCCTGTCCAGGATTCCAAGAAACATCGGGAGGTCGCCTGGAGTACATCCCGGGCTGCCTTTTCTGGTCCCCGTAATGAGGCAGTCCCGACTGACAAGGACATCCGCGTTTCCCTGGACGATAACCTCAAATCTCATGGTGCGGCAACGAGGTCTGCCCGTTGCAACCAGCGTCCTGATATCGTCCCTGGAGAGTTCTGGTGAGAGGGTCAGCATATCAAACAGGTACTGGTGGAACATGGCTGAACGGTGGTTAAAAATATTGAGGCCCTGGCTGCCGTAGATCGAAATTTCCGGCAGTTCGTTGCGGATTATTTCTGCGATACCCGGGCTGTCGGTCATGATCCCCGCCAATCCCTGGATCGCGTTTTTCCTGAGGCTGGAAATTGCAACGTCGATAAATCCGGAATCGGTAATTAACGGCCATTTCCAGACGACCTTTCCCGGGAACCGGTTGCATAGCCGGGCAATCTCAAAAATGATTGCCTGAACAATCTCTTCAAATGGGATCGCCATGTCCTTCCGGTCCGAACACCATCCGGCGGTAAATCCGTCGACAGGATCGGGTTCGAAGTAAACCCTGTCGCAACCGGCGGCAAGGGCAGCGCCCGCTTCCTGGTGTCCGGATACATAAACGGCGAGTGACATGGGGTTGAATCGCGGCTCCTGACCGTCAACCGGTGGGCTCATCGTTACGGTTTTGAATCCGGACAATCGTTCCCTGGCAATGGTCAGATCTTCGGGAGAAGGTTCCCATGACGTAACTATCGCCCTTGTTAAAGCCGAAAACAGTCCCCGTCTCAACCGGTTGAGGTCACCGACAGGAGAAAAAAGGCCGCCTGGGTAAGCGATTGCCAATTCTTCGATCCTGAATGGCGTTCCCCCGGTCTTTGAGAGTTGTAAGCGGATCGTGTCGGTGGTCAAAGGCCTGGTCAGCGCTTCACTCATCGGGGTTCCGGAAAAAACGCCGGATACTTCCCGACCCTGCTTCCCGAAGGCTCGCCCTGAAATGACCGGGCGTTTCTGATCGTCCCAGGAAACGGCTACGTCGACCGGGATCCAGGGAGGTTCCTGTCCTCCGCCGGCAGCTTCCAGAGAAGACACCCCGGCCGGGTCCGATATTCTCGTAACGTAGAGTTGCGTTCCAGGGGAGACCCTCTCTCCCAGGGCTATCAGGATACCCTTGTCGGTCGCAACGACTGCGTGCTGGATCGTCAGACCGATCTCTGTCTCTGTACGAGGTTCACGGAATACGACTCCATCGCCGGTCTTCGGTGTTATGGTCGATCGAAGGGAGACCAGGGCCAGGTGCCGTGCCTGATCGTAGGAAGTAACGATGCCGGCGAACAAGCCCCGGTGATCGGGGCGATCTCTGCCCATGATTTCGTCGTGCCGGGCACCTCCCCCATAGCCCCTGGTAAACCCCCTGTTGAATGCGAGGGCGAGGTCATGCTCGTCTTCATCGGTTGGTTTCCAGTCTCCTGCCCTGATCCGGTCGAGGGCCTCCCGGTAAATCCTGATAACGGTCCCCACATAACGGGGCGACCGCATCCTTCCTTCGATTTTCAGGCTCTCCACAGGCAGGTCCACCACCCGATCGAGGATTGGATAGAGGGATAAGTCCCTGGTGGAGAGCAGGTATTCCCCTTTGGTCCTGACCTGCGAGAACGAGACTGGGCGCCCATACGCATCCATGGGTCCGGAGACGAGCGTGTATGGTTTTCTGCACGGTTGGGCACACAGCCCCCGGTTTCCGCTCCGGCCCCCTATAAACGAAGACATCAGGCACTGGCCGGAATAGGAGTAACAGAGGGCTCCGTGGACAAACATCTCGAGGCCGATCCCCCTGCACTCCGGGGATTTGCCGATATCGGATATCGTCGCGAAGGATAATTCCCTTGCCAGTACCACCCGGGAAAAACCTGCTTTTTTTGCAAATTCGACACCTTCACGGTTGAAAATGGTCATCTGTGTCGATGCATGGAGCGGCAGGTCGGGAACGATCTCCCGTGCAACCGATGCCACGCCATAGTCCTGGATAAGGACTGCATCGGCACCCGATTCATAGAGAAAGAAGAGAAATTCCGCAGCGTCGTTCATCTCCCGGTCGAGGACGAGGGTGTTGACCGTGACATAGACACGGACGTCCCTTAAGTGGGCATATGCGATCGCTTCGAGAAGACCGGGCCGGTCGAAGTTTTTGGCATAACCCCGTGCACCAAATGTTGGCCCGCCGAGATAAACTGCATCGGCACCTGACCGTACTGCCGCGACCAATGACTCGGTGGAGCCTGCAGGGGCAAGCAATTCAGGTATCTTCATCGTAAGCTCCGGCGGCGAAACATAGCCGGGTAATTGCTGTCAGTTGGGATTATCGGACCGTAACCTTGGACGCCCGACCAGATTCTGCTTGTCTGGTGGTTCAGCGGATAATCATAGGGTCGTCGAGGTCATATAATCTGGTTTTATACTGGCTGGCTGGTCACGGAAAAAAACGGGTATCAGCCGGGGATCCAGCTGATGATGCCAAGTCCTGCCATGAGCACTCCGGTTGCAGCAGCGCTGTAGACCGCTATCATGATGAGAAACGAGATTTTCCGGTCCCATCCGAAAAGCCATGAGACCGCCGGGCAGATATAAAAGCCTACCGTCAGGATCCCTGGTGCGAGTGCCAGTACCCCGTAGCGTCGTACCAGCGGTGAATTCGTATACTTCTTCTGGATCCGATCGAGAAAGCCCCTTACCCTTCCGGAACGGCAGCACATGGCATCGAAAACCGGGTACTGAATGCCAATCGCCCCACACCCTACCAGTACTACGGTAATTACTGTGTACCCGGGATTAAGGCCTGCCGCAAGACCGGCGATTGGTGCACTGTACTCGATCACGAGCGTTGCAAGGATAAGGCCTGCAGTCGATGCAGGGGAGACAGTTGTAACGACGCCAAGGACGAATGGAAGGATGATGATGAGGGACAGAGAGGCAATTACCTGCAGGACTGCTTCGGACCGGGACCAGTGCGAACCTGACATTTCAGTACAGTATTCTTGGCCGGAAAACAGATAACCCGATGCCCGGGTGATCAATGACAAAAATCCGGGGATTGTGGATTGTTATAACGACAGTTCATATAATTCACGTTGAAAAACCGGAGAGAATTCGATATCGGATCATAAGGGAAACAATGCAGTCTGGTGCCTTAGTATTGCGATAGACTCCGCCGCCCGCAAAGATACCCCGGCGGGGGTTCGAAATAATAGATAAAAACACGGTCCAGGAAGAATTTATCATTTTAACAGTCAGAATCACGAGAATTACCATGCAGGGAACACGGGCATAGTATGACATCCGAAAAAAAATCAGTGGCTGACTCTGCACTATGCCAGAATTATTCCGGGGACGTCCGGTTCACCCGGTAGAATACAATCTCGTTGTATACGCTCACCAGGGAGAGGCTGATCAGGTTTAACGTGGTGGCAAAAAACCACAGGTACGATTCAAAGAGTGAGAGCCTCGTTATCCAGAAGGACCAGAGCATATAACAGACAATCATGAACGTAAGAAGCGTATCAATGGCGAGGAAAAGCATCGGGTTTTTTATATAATGTCCCAACTGGGCGATAATGCAGCATTCAAAGGGAAGGGGACGGTGCAGGAGATCGAGGATCCCCCTGCTGACGTTGATCGACAGGTCCGCTATCGCCCAGACAACAATGATCCACCCGAATATAACGAGAAAAATATTGTTTTCCGCTCCGATCCGTGCTGCCGTCAGGCCGAACAATAATTTGAATATGCAAAACGGGACACCGATTGTGAAACTCAGGAAGAACGGACGACGAAAACCCTTCTGGAGGGTATCGAGTTCTTTTTCGCTTTCATCAGAAACAGCCGTCGACATGATACAGGATCCTGATATTCGTTTTATTCTGCATTTTCATTTCCATCCGCAAGGAACTTTCCGCTAACCACGTCCAACAGATGGAAGAGAGCGTCCTGATAATAGAAACCTGTGCCGATATTAAAAGTGAGTCGTGATGATTATTTTGCCCAATCATTCCGAATCACGCATCCTGTCATGTATGCAGTATAAATTACCCAAAGAGTAATAGTTGTTTGAACATCCGTGGTGAACATTGTCGCATCCACCTGCGGCGATCCTTCGGAAATCGATTTAAGAAGGGACCATCCCGACCTTATCGAACTCCGGATTGATCTGATGAATGGTGACTCCCGGGCCATTGCCGAACGATGGCATAACGAGATCGATATTCCACTCGTGATCACGCTCAGGAGCAGTGCCGAGGGCGGGCTGTTTTCCGGGACTGCCAGGGAATGGTGGGAAATAACGAGTCCATTGCTTCCATTTGCATCGTACGTCGATATAGAGCAGGAATTTTCTTCGTTCGCCGTTAAGGTAAAAAAACAAGGGCCTATAGTCGTGGGTTCTTACCATACGACATCGATGCCGTCCCCGAACGGACTCAGGGAGATCGAGAAGACCCTCCGTTCGTACGGCGACATCCCAAAAATTGTCGTATCGCCCGGGACCTGCGAACAGGTGCTGGACCTGCTTGCATTCACCTGTAGCGCAGAAACACCGGTGATCACGAGCATTATGGGCGAAAAGTTCAGACATATCCGGGCAGTCCTCCCTCTGTTCGGCTCATCGTGGGCATTCGGCTATGCAGGTTCACCGACATCGCCCGGGCAATACAGCGTTGAGGAACTGAAGTCCCTTTTTACCATTCTCAAGGCTTAACCCCGAGGGATAATACTCCGGCGCAATGGTATCAGAATATAGGTAATACTGTCATCAGTCCGTACTATTGCCTGACTAACTGATGTTCGCAAGAGCGTCCATCTTCCCTGGACCAGCGAAACATATATCAGGCTCAACGAGCAAAGCCGGGATCACCTCAAAATACCGCAGGAAGATCCTTCGGAAGGGGAAAGGAGAACATTCAGCATGCCAGAAACCTATCCGTATCCCCCTGGAGAGGGGATTGTAAAATGGGTCTCCACCGGATGGCTTGAAGATCATCTCGGTGACAAGGGCCTCACCATCATTGACTGCCAGCCGAACATACACGAGTATATCCAGGACCACATTCCGGGAGCACGGTACGTCCACGAGGGGATTTTCCGACTCCACGGCGAGCACCTCCCTTCCGAGTGGGTCGTGCCCGAGATCGGGCAGGCCATTATCCGGACACTGGGGCTTGAAGCCGGGTCTCCTGTGGTAGTATATTCCAGCGGAGGCCCGTTGACCGGATGCGGAGCGTTCATCGGCGATGGCCTGGAACAGACGATGGTCACGTACAGCCTGATCAGGTACGGGCTCCGCAACGTATGCCTCCTCGACGGCGGGTTCGAGAAATGGCGGGACGAGGGAAGGCCCCTGACCCGGGTTTTCCCTCAGCCGGTTAAGCCTTCGGTGTTCATGGCCGAATTAAAAATGGAATTCTTTGCCGGCTATAAACAGGTTTTGGCGATAAAAGACCGCTCCGATGCCGTCCTTCTCGACGCCAGGCCGCCCGCATTTTACGAGGGCCAGGGGCCGTGGATAAAGGCGGGGCATATCCCCGGTGCCGTCAGCCTGCCCTGGAAGACTCTGATGGATGACAAGAACAAAAAACTTCTGAGAGCCGAAGCAGAGATTAAGAAAATGGTCGTTGAAAAGGGCGTTACCCCCGATAAAACCGTAATCTGCTCCTGCGGGACCGGTAGGGAAGCAACGAACGAATTTATCCTGTTCAAATATTTCCTCGGATACCCGAAAGTGCTCCTCTACGAGGGAGGGTTTACCGAATGGACTTCGTACCCTGAAAACCCGGTAGTGACCGGTAAAAATCCGCGGTAATCTAGAAACAGGAAAGAAACCTCACATTGTTCATGATGTTTCCGGGCGGAAGGTCCCTGCCGATGTCTCAAAGTCCGAAGGGGGTGTCCCATTTATTACCGCAGGCATTGCAATGGCATTTTGCGATCATCTGCCCGCTGTCCGTTGTTACGAGATCATCAAACTCTGTATCTTTTGATTTGCATTTCGGGCAAAGGAAATCCCCCATGAAAAGACCTCACGGAACGGAGATAACGCATAATCTGGTATTGCGTCATATTTCAATCCTGCGATAGTTCCGGAACAATGGGAAAATCCGACCGGCATCTATGCAGGATAGTCCGGTATTTGAACCTATCCGGAAGAATGCCAATAGTCGAATTTAATCCTCTTACGTCAGTTTCAGGTTTAAAATCACGAAAGAAACGAATTATACCCTTCCCGCCCCCAACCCAGCCATGATAACCATCTTGGGATAATTAAGGGGGCCTGAAATTAATCGTTCTCCGTCCGACCTGTCGCAGGCAGGATCAGGTCGGTGGCAAGGCGGAGCCCGGAGCATTGGACTATGAGGACCGATCTGAAATGATAAAACTAAGGATCAGATCGGTAATTGGTGTAAAAATAATTAATAAGAGGACAATAAAGCACAGTCAGGGAAAAACTCCTGTCAAATGTCGTAAACCGGCACTGCCTGCGTGTTATAATCCCGAAGACATTCCCCGTCAAGCTCCGCCGTCACTGTCTGAGAAGACCCGGGTCCCAGCGTCCCTACATATATCTCCTTCGAGTCCCGTATGGCGTTATCGTTAAGGTGGATAAGTTCAACGTACAGTTTCACATTTCTGGCAGTCGTATTCCCGGTATTGAAGACCTGGTACTGGACCGAATAATAGCAGCCCTGCGAGACGTCCCAGTGGTCGTGCTCGTTCAGCAGGGTTGCCTGGACCTGGGAATTCCCTGCACCAACCTGTCCGGGAATGGTCGGGAGCTGCCTGACTGAGGAACACCCTGCGAACGTCGCTCCGGCGATGACAAATATCATGCAAAGTATCATACTGGTTTTTTTCATCCTTCTTCTCCTTTTATTCTCACGAATCTCTCAAAATCGGGCATCTCCTTTAGTTTCGTCGATGCATGAGGTATCGGGAAAACCCAATATATTTTGCCTGCTCCAGGAGTGCATCGACAATGATGAGAGCAAGCATGGATTCTGCCACGGGTGCGATCCTCGGGACGATACACGGGTCATGCCTGCCATGGATCGAGATCGTCCTGGAGTCGCCGTCTGTGGTGATGGTCTGTTGGTCGCAGGAAATGGAAGGTGTAGGTTTGACCGCAATCTTTACCACGATATCAGCACCGGTGGATATACCGCCGAGGACACCTCCCGCGTGGTTCGAGAGAAAGCCGTCGCTGGTCATCGGGTCATTATTTTCGTGCCCGTATAATGCTGCCGCACCAAACCCTTCACCGATCTCAACGCCTTTTACTGCTCCGATTCCCATCATCGCCCCGGCGATCATCGCATCAAGCTTCCCGAACACCGGATCACCAAGCCCGGAAGGGCAGCCCCTCGCGACAATCTCAACAATGCCGCCGACCGAATCGCCGGTATCTTTCGCCGCCCTGATCTCTTCCTCCATCTCCGTAACGGTTGTCCTTCCGTGGATCTCGCAAACACGGGAGGTAACCGATATACCTGCCGTCCCGAGTATCTTCATCGCAACGGCACCCGCAGCAACCCTTGCGACTGTTTCACGTCCCGAGCCCCTGCCCCCTCCCCGGTGATCGCGGATTCCGAATTTTTCCTGCCACGTGAAGTCGGCATGCCCCGGCCTGAACACGTCTGCCAGGTCCTTATAATCGTGAGACCTGGTATCTGAATTCCCGATCACGAGGGCAATCGGGGCGCCGGTGGTCTTGTCTTCAAAGATACCTGATAAAATTTCAACCCGATCCGGTTCTTTTCTTGGGGAGACCAGATCTGATTGACCGGGGCGTCTACGGTCAAGCAAGGGCTGGATATCCTCCTTAACGAGGGATACACCTGCAGGGCAACCGTCAATTACGACCCCCAGAGCCTTGCCGTGGCTCTCTCCAAAGGTCGTACACCTGAAATTCCTCCCGAATGTATTCATCTGTCGCACCTCGGGGAAAGACACACTTTTGTCAAATCACAAGCCCCCGTACAGTTGCGAGCGGCACCTCAATACCCGTGAAATAGCCGAACTGTGCTGCGGCCTGACGGGCGAACATTTCCGTCCCTGGGATCACATGGCAACCCATCTTTCGGGCGGCAGCGATCAGGGGCGTCTCGGCCGGCGTATATACAAGGTCGAATACCGTCATCTCTCTTTTCAGGTAAACCGGGTCGATCGGGCTTCCCCGGTTCGATGATGAGGACATCCCCACTGGAGTCGTATTGAGCACAATATCGGGTCTGATCGTAGGAAAATCCGATAACGGCAGGGAAGCGCATGAAAACCGTTCTGCCAGTTCTTTCCCCTTTTCCGGCGTCCGGTTAAGCACGGTTACGTTCATATCGAGAGACTGAAGTGCATAAACAGCCGCAGCTGCAGCTCCGCCTGCCCCAATTACCGCCGCATCAGACCCTTTCTTGTGTTCGAGAGGTCCCCGGATCCCGATCCAGTCGGTATTGAACCCGTAGGAGGTGCCGCCCGAGAAGACGATGGTATTGGCAGCGCCGATGGCCTTTGCATGGTCGTCGGGTTCACTGGCATAGCTGAGCGCGTCGGGTTTGAACGGCAACGTAACCGAGAGCCCCCTGAGATCGAGCCTCGCCGCTATCCTGGTAATGTCTTCGAAATCCGGCCAGCAGAACCGCAGGTAACGTGAGTTCATGTTGTAATGGCTGAAGAGCCTGTTGAACAGCGGCGGTGAGAGACTGTGCCTGCACGGGCTTCCCGCAACAGCGTAGAACCTTGTCGTAGGATCGGTGGCGTTCCCTTCGATATCGGCAATACATCGTGCTGCCTCTTCAGTCCCGATATCGGTCTTTCGGATGAACGAACTCGCCTCTTTCCTCGCCCCGGGACCGACCGGACCTTCGGTCATGAGTTTCCTGATAGCCATCGCCGTCTCGTTTGCATCTCTTCCTGTCGTATCGATGCAGAAATCTGATGACGACACGTACCTGATCCGCCTGATCTTCTGGAGTTCATGGATCTCCTCCCTGAGCGGCATTTTTGTTAAGGAAGGCCGCTCCGTGTTGGCGATCCTCTCCTCGACCGCTCTGTCGGATGCGGTCAGGAGCACGACGATGCTGCCCGACCGGAGCCCGGCGACGTTATCCGGGTTCTGGACAGAGCCTCCCCCGGTGCTTATCACCGAATCATCGGACGGGAGGGATGCGATTGCATCCACTTCGAGCCGCCGGAAATAATCCTCCCCGTACCTCCGGAAAATCTCGTAAATCGGCATCCCTGCGTTTTTCTCAATTTCGGCATCGGTATCCAGGAACGGGACTCCCATCATGTGGGCCAGCAGTTCACCGGTCCGGGTCTTACCGGTACCCCGGAACCCGGTCAGGACAATCCTTACCATGCAGACCAACCCCTGCATCGGTTTAGAACCGGCATCACCATAAACCTGCCTTCTTTAGTTCGTCCCAGAACCCGGGAAACGATTTATCCACGCATTCTGCATTCCTGATCTCGATACCCCCCATGCCAAGACCGAGAATGGCAGCACTCATGGCGGTCCTGTGGTCGTCAAGGGGATCGACTACCCCTGCATGAAGTGGGGATGGTGAAACCGTGACAGAATCTTCTGTCACGGCCACACTGCCTCCCAGGTTGTTGATGATATCGGCAGTAGACTGCAAACGGTCGCTTTCCTTATATTTAAGATGAGAAATTCCGGTGATTACGGATGGCGAAACCGCTCTCGCTGCAAGCATGCAGAGGGTCTGGACCGTGTCCGGGGACGAAGACATATCGATCGAGATGCCTTTAAGTTCCCCTGTGCTTTCAACGATGATAGCGGACCGGTCCCGGTACACTGTGCACCCCATCTTTACGAGCGCATCGAGAAACGACCTGTCCCCCTGGACCGAGACGGGGTTTAAGTCTGTCACGCGAACTTTTCCTCCGCAAACCGCTGCAATGGCGAAGAAATACGAGGCCGATGAGTAATCTCCTTCGATCGTGTAATCCTCCGCCGTGTAGCGCTCTCCAGCCTTTATGGCAAAGGTATGATACCCCTCTCTTTTCGGTATGACCCCGAACGCCTCCATGCAATTACAGGTCAGGTCCAGGTACGACCTCGACGCCACCGTTCCGGTTACCGTTATTTCCATATCCGATAACGCATAGGGGCCGGCAATCAAAAGGGAGGAGATAAACTGGCTGCTGACATCACCCGGGATCGAGACACTCCCGCCTTCCAGCATTCCTGTGACCGACAAGGGTGGAAACCCGGGCTGTCCCTTGTACCTGATGCGACCTCCAACCTGGTTTAGGGCTGTGACGAGGGACCCCACCGGCCGCTCCTGCATCCTCTGGCTACCGGTTATCACCACCGCTTCCTGACAGAGGAGTGTTACCGCGGTCAGAAGGCGGAGGCTTGTCCCCGAGTTTTCCATATCGAGGGTGAGCCCCGGCTTGCAGGACAGAGTTCCGGAATTCCCCAAAACCAGGAGATCGTCTCCATATTCCCGGATGTTCGCACCGAGGGAACGGAGCGCCCTGCAGGTGATCAGCGTGTCCCTCGCTTTCAGGGGCCTTACGATCCGTGATTCTCCCCGGGCTAGCGCGGCGATAATAAGTGCCCGGTGGGTATAGCTCTTCGAAGGCGGGGCTGCAAAGGTCAGGTCAACGTCGCGGGTCCGCGGCAGCAGTACATTCATCCAGGGACCTCCGGACGTCGGTAGCAACCAAGCTGTTTTACCTTGGTAATCCCGCTTATTTCTGACAGCGCGTCCTGCCATCCCGGGTTAGTGGTAATATCCATGAAAAAAACATAACTCCCGATCCCCCTGCGGGAAGGCCGCGATTCGATGCGGCACAGGTTGATATTTCTCCTTGCGAATACCGAAAGCAATTCGTAGAGGAGGCCCGGCCTGTCCACCTCGGGATCGGCGACAATACTGCATTTTTCCGGCTTTTCCTCCTTCACCGGTTCCGACGAAATTTTAACGAACCTCGTCACGTTGCTCTGGTTATTTTCGATATTTTTTCGGATGATAGGCAGGCAGTACAGCGAGGCGATATGCTCCGAAACGATCGCGGCCCCGGACTTGTCCTTCGCAAGTTCCAGTGCACTTGCTGCATTGCTTTCCGTGTAACGGACGGTAATCCCAAGGGTATCGAGAAATTCGCTGCACTGTTCAGCCGATTGAGGATGGGCATAGATAACAGATGCCTGATCAGGCGGTACAAAAGCAGCCAGGCAGTGGTGGACCTCCCGATAGAACTCGGCATTGATGAAGACCCTGTACCTGAGCAGTGCATCCATGGCCGGTCCCACCGCTCCTGCCTCACTGTTCTCTATAGGGATAATGCCTTCGCCTTTTCCTTCTTCAACGGCCCTGCATACCAGCCCAATCGACGGGAGGAGCCGGACCTCGCCCGACAGGGACACGAGACACGCCAGTTCGTGACTGAACGTCCCCTCGGGTCCCAGTGCGAACAGGGTCATCGTTTCACCATGCACCCGATCAGGAAATCGGTAAGCGATGCACCTTTTCCTGCGAAATCGCCGAAAAATTTTGCATCGGCTCCAAAAATCCTTTCGAATTCATCGGCATCTCCCGATATCACCGCGGTGCCGGTCTCCCCAATCGCTTCACGGCAGGTGCCGATCACAGCCGGGACGTATGGATTTAAACAGAGCATATCGGCATACAGCCGTGCGTCCTGCGACAGGAGCCTTCCAACGATACCTGTTTCGATCTGGTAGACCGGGCTCATGAACGGAACGGTGTCTTCCGGGCGGATACCGGTTCTCCTCATGGTCTCGGCCATGGCGATGGTGACAAAATGGGTAAGGCCCTGGACGATTGCCATCATGCGGTCATGGTCTTCGGGAGTCGTGATCGTTATCAGCGCTCCCTCCCGGGTAAACACCCCCGTGAGACGGTCGACGGTCTCCTTCGAACAGCGTGCGGGAGTGACAATGATCGTCTGTTTCCGAAGCGACGGCACCGAAGGACCGAACATCGGGTGGAATCCGATGACTTCAGCCTCGGACTTCAGCATCTCCTCAACGGGAAAGACTTTCAGGGACGTCAGATCGCATACTACCTGACCCGGGCCGAGGTAGGGTGCGATCTCCCTGATTACCTCCCTGGTCTCGCGTATCGGTACGGTAATGACGACCAGATCGGATTCTTTCGCAATATCCAGGTTCGTTTCCCTGGTTTTCCGGCCGGAGACCAGGACTTCGTACCCTGCCCTTTTGAAGACCCCTAAAAAGAGATTCCCCATCTTTCCCGTGCCGCCGATGATTCCTGCTTTCAAGGGCGATCCCTCTCAAATGTCGTTGCGGATGGTCTCATGATGTGAACATGCTTCATCATTGCTCGACGATATGTTCCTGCACGGAGACACCGAAATGCCGGCCGCTCTCCGTAATGATCCCGGAAATCTCATCCCCGGGTGCGATATCAGCCACTGAACATGCCGAACCGTCGGCGCGGACGAGCCTGATAGTCTCGGCATTCTGGACGACAGCGCTTACCATATGTCCATGATGTTCTGCCTCGACCAGCAGGAGCGGTCTCCGTTCGATTTTGATTCGTCCGACCGTTGCTTCCCGGGTGGTACCGGATGCGTCGCAGACAAGGACCCTGTCGCCGATACGCAGGTCTGAAAGGTAGGCGGTCTTCCCCCCCGGTATCGTGATATAAGCATGGACAGCACCGGCATTCACCCGGAACGGCCTGGGGGCGACATAGGGATTTTCAAGTGTCTCGGCATGCACGAGAAATGCTCCCGCCGATGTATTCCCGATAAGCATCCCTTCGCCGTCAGTCATCATCGAACAGGTATCGACGCATACCCGGTCGCCCATGCCAACCGGGGTTACCGATGTGACCACCAGGGGGACCAGGTCCTTCTTTTCTGACCGCGAGGAGATGAGGGAAGCTACCGACCTGACCACCGAGGGGTCATCCGTAGAAAGCAATATGCCCCCGACGCCCTTCTCAAGAACGTTCAGGGCGAGTTCTGCAGATTCTACATTCCTGACCGCGGCTATGATGCTGTCTGACACCGACACAAGGTTTTCAAGCGGGATAACGTTCCAGTCTTCAGTCTCGATGATTACATAGCCGAGACGTGAGAGTTCCACTGCTTTCTGCTCGGACTCTTTGCTATTGATCCTGCAGACGAATACGTCCCGTTCCGGTACGAGGTCGCCGTCTTCCGCGACCGTCTTTATACGCCCGAGTTCTTTTCCTTTTTTCGATTCCTCAACCACCAGCACATCTGCGCCGCTTTCAATAGCGGTCGTTGCGATCTCCTTCTTCCATGGCCTGCAATCGACCCAGAGCTCTTTCATTTGCAACGCTCCAGGGCGAGCGCCGGTTCGAGGTCGCTGTGCACGACAAGGCCTAGCGCCCTGACAAAGGCCTTCGTGTTCTCCCGCTGGAAAGCGTTGCGACCGACACAGACCCCTGCTCCTCCTGCATGGACAGACTCACGGATAATCCTGAGCGATTCGAGGTCTCCGGTCTTCTCGCCGCCGGCGATGAACACAGGGACCGAGCAGGCATCGGTGATCTTCCGGAACGATCCCGGGTCACCGGTGTAATTGGTCTTGATAAGGTCTGCTCCCAGCTCCTCTGCGACTCTCACACAGTGCCCTACCGATTGGGGAGATACCGGGTCGATGCCTTTTCCTCTTGGGTAGATCATGACGAGGAGCGGCATACCCCAGCGGTTGCAGTCTTTGACAATTTTTCCTGCAGACTCGATCATCTTCGATTCCTGGGGGGCCCCGAGATTGATGTGGATCGAAACGCCGTCGGCCCCGAGCGCCACTGCCTCTTCCACCGTACAGACAAGAACCTTGTCGTTTGGGTCCGGGTTCAACGAAGTGCTTGCCGAGAGATGGACAATCAGCCCGATATCCCTCCCTTTTTTCCGGTGACCCCGCTTGACGAGCCCCTTATGGAGTACGATTGCATTGGCCCCTCCTTCCGATACCTGCGAGATCGTCTCGGTCATGTCAAGCAACCCGTCGATCTGGCCCAGGGTAAACCCATGATCCATGGGGACTATCACCGCCCGGCCTGTATTTCTGTCCATAATCCGTTCAATTCTGATTTCCTTCCCTATCATTGTCTTTCCTCCTGACCTCACCTGGATACATTCATCTTCATGGTTGTGCGCCTTTCATTTCTGATCCCGATATACGAATGGCTCATCGGGATTATTTCAATATCTCGAGCGCCTCGTCAACACTTCTCCGTTCATGTACGATCAACGCCGCGGCCCTGATAAACCGTGCCGGAGTTTTGTGCTGGAATGCATTCCGACCGATCGAGAGCCCGGCCGCACCCCCTTCCATCGCGCCTTCGATCATCTCGAGCGTCGACCGGTCGTCGGTCTTTTTTCCTCCCGCAACTACTACCGGTACCGGGCATCCTTGGGTGACTTCCCGAAAACTGTCAGGATCGCCGGTATATACTGTTTTAACCAGGTCGACACCCAGTTCGGCGGCGACCCTGGCTGCAATTTTTACTTCTTCCACTCCCTGTTCGTTGACTATATTTCTGCCCCGCGGGTACATCATCGCGAGGAGTGGCATTCCCCATTCCATACATTCAACGGCCACTTTTCCGAGGTCTGATAGCATTTCTGCTTCTGAATCGGCCCCGATATTGACATGCATCGACACGGCGTCGGCACCCATTTTCATTGCATTGGTGACGCTGTTCACTAAAACCTTGGCGTTCGGGTCAGGACCAATCGATGTACTCGCCGAAAGGTGGAGGATCAGCCCGATATCGCGCCCGGTCTTCCGGTGTCCGTGGAGTGCGAGGCCGACATGCCCAAGCACAGCGTTCGCTCCCCCTTCTGCGACCTGGTCTACTGCTCTTCCGAGATCAATCAGGCCATCGATCGGCCCGTTGGTGACCCCGTGGTCCATCGGGACGATGATGGTCTTTCGCGTGTTCCTGTTCATTATCCGTTCAAGCCGGATCTCTTTTCCTCTCATAACTTTTTCCTCTTCATGGTCAATTTCAGAAAATTTTTGCAAACAACCGGGTAACCTGTCATTGTAAACCTCCTCCTTTGCCGAACCGGAATTTCTCTTCCGTTTCAGAAAAGGAGATACCTAAAACTAAAGAAATAATAAAAATATGCCGGGATAATTATGCCGGAATAATGAGCATCCGCTCCTGGTCCGGTTTCCGAAGAATCGTAATTCAATTTGCTAAATTTATCGCTGCTAGTGCTCCGTGTCGTGGCTCCGCTGGTCCCGATAAAGACATTCACCGGCGAAAAAACACTCACCACACATTGCACACCCTTATTGGGACTATCTCTATATAAAGGATACGGATAAGCCCGGAACAGGCATATTTTCCAGACTTTATAATAAGAGGATTTTTGGAATTTCAGGTCATTTTTGAAATTTGATTTTCAGGTATTTTTCTTTTCGATGTTCTTCAGGCGCTCCCGGGTCCCCCAAAGCCGGCGGCGACCGGTTATGCAGGGATTTTATTGGGATGGCATTCATCCATGGTCCAGGATAACCATGCCCACAGGCTATCCAGCTTGGCAATGGCCGGAGGGAGTGGAAATTTCTTCCTATCGATATTACTATCGAAATAAAATCGGAATTTACAAAAAACCGAATAAAAAAAAATTTAATCTTATTTCTTCACTTTTTTTATCGAGATGACATCGCCAAGCGTCGGGACAAGATTCTTTTGTCGTTGTTTCTCTGATTCATCCTCGGGGATATCGATAAGACGGATATCCAGGGCCTTTTCAAGTTTTTGCCTGATGTCGTCCTCGGGGATCAGGTCGTTGTTCTCGATCTTTTTGATCAACAGTTCCCTGACCATCAACTCCATTGCGAGGTCTTTCTGTGTCCAACCCCTTCCCATTCGTGCATGTTTTATCCGATCGCCGTAATCTTCGACGATTTCCCCCTCGATCATGTCGAACATATCGCGTCGTTTCCTGGTCTGCTGGGTTATCGGAGCTGTGCTGACAGGCCGTTTCCCTGGGGATGAGATCTTGTTCTGGGGGGTTCTTGGCTGTACAACCTCGACACCATAATGTTCGCACTGGGGACAGACCTGAAGATTCGCCCCTTCAATCCGCACATTTTTCAGAACCCGTGCCTTTGCACCACATAATTCGCACTGCATAGTCGCAAACATCTTTATAGTCATTTTTCCCTATATACCTATTTGAGGCACGAGATGGCAGAGTCTGCCCGCCAACCAC
>DATJQJ010000011.1:0-13237 GCA_035505975.1 Methanoregulaceae archaeon | reverse complement strand
AGGGCTCCACGAATAACCCCAAAATATTCGGGACCGCGAAGAGGATTTACCGGACCTTTTTCCCATTTTTGGGGTCCGGAATGAAACAAGACGCAGGACGCCGGTGAGTTTCCCACGATCAGAACATAATTTAATGACGGGACGCTCCAACATGATACTATGCGGGAAAAGATCCTCGCGATCGTTCTGATTGTGGCTGCGATAGGACTCATTTCTTTGGGAATTTTAACGCTGGCAAAACCCGTCAACGCATCTATCGTCAATGTGTCGACCGATAAAGACCTTTATCATTCGAACGAACTGGTGGCAATCACGGTAACCGTCAGCAGTGCCGAAAACCTGACCAATGCCACACTCAGGTTCGAAGGGCTCAAGGACAATTACGGGAGAGACCGTATCTCCCATGATATCCCTGCCAGTCTCCAGCCAGGGGAGACAAATATCACGTACGATTACAACCTCCCTCCCTGTTCCATCTGTGCGGGTTTATCGCCGGGAAACTATTCATTCAACGTCTCGCTGGTCCACGACAATACCGTGCTTTCAGACATGACTCATTTCATCCGGATCGAACAGTAGGAACGGCAATAACCGAATCCTCTTCCTTATTGCAGATTGTGAAAAAAAGCACCGTGTTGCCAGGAATGAGATAAAGGGAGGAAGCCTCGGAACTTCCCTGAGAACACGGGCATTAATGACAAATTTTTCAGGAAAGATTTGTGTACGATAAACTGAGTAAAATGGCAGGTAAATTTCAGTATCTGCAACAGGATCGTACACAAAAACCTGACCATGAGCCGTGACTGATGTTTGGGCAGTTAAAGTTCCGGCAATCGGTATCCCGCATCGGTCTTCTGAATTTATTTGTACACTGATAAATATGGTAAAAGTTGATCAATCTACGGCCAGGAATATCCGTTTAATTTAGCCCAGTTTTTTATAACAACATATGTGTTGCTGAGATAATTAACCGCATCAGGCTGCTGCTTGACAGCCTCTAAATCATCGATAATTTTCTTCTTTAAATCCGGATCTGAGCAGGCGGCCCTTGGGAAATCTTTATCCATATTGATCCTGCAAATTGCACGGTACCCTTCGTAATAGTAGTACGGTTCATCTTGCGGTAAACGGAACTTGATAGCTGATGTGTATTCTTTTTCTGCCTCTTCATAGGCAGGAGGCACTTTGGCTCGCAGAACATCGCCAAGATTTTCATGATACCTGGCATTCGAGTCATCGGTTTTAATCAGACTTCTGAAAATAAGTCCGGTTCTACTCAGCTCAGGTCCTCCGCCAAACAAATTCCTGTTTTTTTGATTTGAAGCAATTGAAAATATCACTAATTTTACATAATCAGATGCTGCCGCGATTTTCTTATCCAATTCATCCTGAGTTGCCGGCTTTTGCCCATCCTGGGGAATTAGTACCTGTTTTACCGCGCTCAGCGCATCCATATCAATTTGGTTCTGTTGATCCTGTTGAAGTTCGATGTCTGACTGCTGTAGTTCCTGTGCATAATATTTCCGGGTCCATAGGTATCCGACAAGGAAACCATTTACCGAAAAGAAAATTAAAATGCCAACTGAGAACACTCCCCCAAACGGAGAACCTCCAAGTGACTGGGAAAAATTTGAAGCAAACATCTGCAGAGCCTGGGGAAGTTGGATCAACTGAGTCAGTCCGACCCCGACAATAATTTTGGTCAACCAATCAGATATTTGTTCCAGATTGGTATTGGGTTGATAACCGGCACTATCTTTTTCCGGTGAATGTGGAATCGCGAATAAGAATCCTAAAAATCCTCCTACAAAAAATATACCCCCCGCTAAAAGCAATCCAACTCCAACGATAGAAAATCCATTAATATCTGGACCTGGCCATAAACCATAAAGAACTATCACAATGAGGCCTAAAATAAAACAAATTAATAATGCGTGAATAACGACTCTAATTCGGTTAACTTTTCCATAGGAGTCAACCGTGCAAAACATCTCGCGTATGCAATGGCTCCATGTGTTCTTTTCAGTTTGATTATTTGCCATAATTTCCCCCCAAGTGGATCTACAATTGTTTTCTGAACAAACAATCATATGAGATGTATTATTTATATGTTTTGATATAAGAAAAGAGAATTTAAGATTCGAGGAAATTGAGATCAGGAGAATCAAAGTGTTTCCGTGGAGGATCGATGAAAATGGACTCTTGTCTTTCATTGGTGACCCACGGATTGTATAAATGGCCGGTAATTCAGAGAGTGTTTCAATAAAATCAGAGCATTAAGATTTTATCAATCGGTATATGCGAGGATTGGCGGGCCGGCACCGGGATCGGTCATCTAGAGTGTTCATTTGTCCAGTTTTCACTCGAGCATCAGTTCTTCCATTAATACCCATAAAAAATGTTCATCAGGTCCGTGATAGCGCGCCTTCAGGAAACGACGGCCCCTGAATCACTGGAAATAAAGAAATTCCGGAAATGGTATGGTGTGGATGCCGGCAAAGCAAAAAAACTGAATCCGGAAAAGATCACTTTTTCATTCCGGTTTCCCGGACTTCGTTCTCCAGGGTTTCCTTCAGCCGGTTCATAGCTTCGGCCTGGTCAGATGTCGTCGTCACCGTGAACTGGTTATCGGTCTTGACGTCGCTGTAGGTGACGATATATTCGATCTGCCCGTCTTTTCCTTTCTTTGGTTCAATCGTTATTTTTGCCATTATTGTCACATCTCCAGGAAATCTTTGGAAAACCAGAGTAATGAAGGTTTTTCTGCCGGCCCGAATGCCAGATTGCAATGCCCTGACAAAAGAACATCAGATACGACCCTTTTCCGGACTCACCGGAACAAAACCCCCTCCCATAAATACCAGTGTCTCCCAAATTTTAAGAACGCATGAACGTACGGTCATCATATCTCATTTTTCTCGCCTGTCTCATTGTCATCATCGCGGTGCTGTTCCTGGCGCTCTATTCGCCCCCCGGATCAGGCCAGGCAGGGACGAACGGAGATGTCTGCCTCGTGTATACCTCTACGGGCTCGATGGCCCAGCTGCTCGATTCCGGCCAGATCGATGCATTCATCGTCTGGGAATCGGTGGTCTCGACTGCGACGATGTCAGGGTCGGGAAAAATGATTGCAAACACCACCGCGATACCTCCCCCGGGAGAATGGTCAGATGCAGCCTGCTGCGTGTTCGTCCTCAGGAACGACACGATCGCACAGTACCCTGATGTCGCAGCCCTTCTTTCAGGCCTGACGACAGCGGCTGTCGACCGGGTGAACGAGGACCCGTCCCTTGCCGAGAATATCACTGCCAGGTGGGTGTACGGCACGAAGCCGATCCTGACCATGAACGGCTCGCTCGAACCCGACGCCGTCGAAGAGCATGCATTCGGCAATATCAATTTCACAAGCGACGTGAACCCTCCCGTGATCACGAACATTGCGGTGGAAAAGGACGGGACGGTCACCACTTCAACGGTTGCCTTCTCGATGAACCCCACGGTCGCAGCAAAAGGGCGGCAGTTCCTCAACAAAACCCTGCCCCTCCCTGCGATCGACAACGTCCCAACGATAAGCCTCGGGTACCTCCCCACGTCGGACCATACCGCACCGTTATATGTCATGGTCGAAGACTCCGACTACTTCTGCGAACAGTACGGGTTCTGCCTCGTCCCTGATAACGCCCAGCAGTCTCGGCCCGATCAATGCACGCTTCTCGTCAACGGAAGTCCGGCAGCTCATGTCGACCTGGTCCCCGGGTCGTCGGGAGGTGGTATCATGACCACGGTCGGGCAGAAGGCACTCGACGGTGCCTATATCGGTTCTGTCCCGGTCGAGCTCCAGATCAACCTGGGCAACCCGTCGTCGATGATCCAGTCCATCAATTCGGGCGGGACCGGGCTCGTCGTCAGTGACAGGGCACCATGCAACGACTGGACCAGCTTTGTCGGGTGGGCGAAGACACGATCGAAAGAAGGGAAACCTCTCATCATCGCAACGGTCCAGAGCTCGATCCAGGAGGAGATGATCAGGAATGCCATGTCGTACGAAAATATCTCGGTGATCATGTATGGTGCTTAACCACAGGAAGGCCATAACCCAGGCAGCGAAGGGTCTGGTCGTCATTGTCGCATTTCTCGTTATTTGGGAAATTGCTGCGGTCGTTATCAATAACAACTATATCCTGCCGAGGCTTGGAGCGATCGTGCAGGTCCTGATCCACCCTGTGGCACCGGTCCTTGGCGGGTCGTCGCTCGTGGAGAACGCGATCGTCAGCATCAGGGAAGTCCTGACCGGCTTTTTCTGTGCTGCCGCAGTGGCGATCCCCCTGGGCCTTTTGATCGGCAATTCCAAGGAAGTCGACTCCTATCTGAACTCCTTCATCCAGGTCCTCCGCCCGGTCCCGCCGATCGCCTGGATGCCCTTCGCCATTGCATGGTTCGGCCTCGGGTTCTCGTCCATCATTTTCATCATTTTCATGGGGGCGTTTTTCCCGATCCTGATCAACACGATCGACGGGGTCCACGGTGTCCGGAGCCATTGGATCGACGTCGCACGGATGTTCCGGGCGACGCTTCCCGAGAAAGTCAGGACCGTGATATTCCCCGGTGCGATGCCGGTAATCTGGACCGGGCTGCGGGTAGCGTTTGCCATCGCATGGATGTGCGTCGTTGCTGCCGAGATGCTTCCCGGGACAAGTGCCGGCCTTGGTTTTATGATCATGTATGCCTATAACCTGGGGCAGCTCCAGGTGATTGGGGCCGGGATGGTCGTTATCGGCCTGATCGGCCTCGGTGCCGATGCGATATTCCGCGCCGGACAGACCAGGCTCTTCCACTGGCAGGGGAGGGAATGATGAAGCCGGTTCTCTCGCTTCGCGGGGTCGGAAAGACCTTTAAGGACAGCGGGCAGGAATGCCCGGCACTTCAGGACATCTCGTTCGACGCATTCCCGGGCGAGATACTGTGCATCATGGGACCGTCCGGGTGTGGGAAAACCACCCTGTTGCGTATGATTGCAGACCTCGAGCCGGTCGAAACCGGGTCCATCAGTCTGCAGGAGGGGACGGGTTCCGGAAGGGTCAGGGCGGCCATGGTATTCCAGGAGGATGCACTCTTTCCCTGGCTCAACGTCCGCGACAATATCGCCTATGGTTTAAGGATCGGCGGCGGAAGGGAAATGGTCGATGAGGCACAGGAGCGGGTGCGCCGTCTTCTCGACCTCGTCAGGCTCACCGGTTTCTCATCATACTACCCCTACCAACTGTCGGGGGGCATGAAACAGCGGGCGGCTGTCGCCCGGGCACTGGCGGTGCGGCCCGGGATCCTGATGATGGACGAGCCGTTCAGCGCCCTCGACCCCTTCACCAGGCGGGAGTTGCAGGACGAGGTGTTAAGGATTCGGGATGCCTCGGTGCAGGACGGCCATCCCGTCGCCATCCTTCTCGTCACCCATAACCCCGAGGAAGCTGTGTACCTTGCCGACAGGATTATCGTCCTCTCTGACAGGCCAGGGAATATCGAGGAAATCACCGATGTCCTGCTGCCACGCCCCAGGCGGATTTCGGACCCTGAATTTTTAAAGGTACGCGAACGGATCACCAACCAGGTGAAACGGTAGGACAGTATTTTTTCCCGGTCGCCCTTTTTTGGTTAGTCCTGACACCCGGTGAGGCATCACCCTTCCGGCGCAACGGTTATCGGTGTTGTTCCCGTGAAGTACCACTACAGGGTCACGAGGAACCATATCCCGATCGCAAGGCCGATCGAAACCACCGACCACCTGAGCAGTTCTGCGTTGATCCGGCCGGCAAACCTCCCGCCTGCGGCTCCCCCGGCAAAAGCCCCGACAGCCATCACGATCGCCACTTCCCAGACAATCATCCCGGAAAAGAGGAAAAATACCGCTGCTGCGATGTTGGATGCAAGGGAAATACCCTGTTTCAGGGCGTTAAGTCTCTGCAGGGAATCGTCAACAAAGAGGCCCAGCACTGCAAGGATAAGGACACTCTGGCCGGCGCCGAAATATCCCCCGTAAACCGTGGTCAGACCGACCGGAACTATCGCACTTCCGATAGCAGTCTTTTCCCGTGTCTGTTTCGCCGACCTGTTCCTGATCCATTCCTTTAACCGGTCCTGGACGGCCAGGAGAAGCGATGCAGCGAGGATCAGGAACGGGATAAGAAACCGGAATACCCGGGGGTCGACGAACAGGAGCAGAATTGCGCCGGTTATGCCACCGGCCGCGCCGACCGGGAGAAAAATCCACAACCTTCGTTTCTGCCCTTTCAGGTCCCTGCGCTGGGCAACCGCCCCACCGAGAAACCCGGGACAGAGTGCGACCGTGTTCGTCACGTTTGCCGAAATTTCCGGAATACCCAGTGCGACCAGGGCAGGGAACGATATCAGCGTGCCGCCTCCTGCAAGAGCATTAACGATACCGGCGGCGAACGCGGCCAATCCGGCGATGGCGAGTCCTGTTCCTGTGAGCATCATGGTGGTCGGTCGCTAAGGTCTTTTTCCGGGAAATCAATCAGACCTTTTTGTTCTGTTTCTATAAATAGTGGATTTTTCGGCCTTCCAGAAGTCATTATCATGAGCGGTGCCTTCAAAGAACAAACGGGACCAGCATTTTTGTTTCATGCATATATTCTACATATTCGTCGCCGAATTGCAGGACAAGCGCTTTCTCTTCGATCTCTATCCGGTACCTGTACACGAGACCAAACGCAATAAGCAGCGTGAGCAGGGCCCCCCATGACTGCACCGCAAGCCCGATGCCGGCGAGTGTTATGAGTGTCCCGGTATATGACGGGTGGCGGATGTACCGGTACGGTCCTCTCCTGATTATCGTCTGGCCTTCCTGCACACTCACCATGACCGAGAAGAACCCGCCGAGTATCGCGATGGACCATTGCCGAAGGACGATCCCCGCAAACATGAGTATAATGCCGGGATAGAATACCCATCCGGGCAGTGGAGCAACCCCGGCCAGGGAGAAACCAAAAGCGATGTAAATTGATGCGATGATCCCGATATTCACCAACAGTGCTGAATTTTTGTCTTTTCTCTCCAGTTTTTTTCCGGCCTTGCGATGGCGGAGCCAGGGAAGGATGATGGATCCGATGATCTCGCTTCCGGCCCATGTGAAGAAAGCGATACAAAACACGACCAACTCGGTGGTATCGGATAGCGAAACGGGCAGCCAGGGACTCATGACCATTGAACGATCACCGGAATTGTCTCATGAATATTATTCTCAATCTGATAAAGGGCTAATGACCATGGATTAGGCAGGCCTTGGTCTCACTGAAGGAATGGCCCTGTTACTTTCACCCTGCACGGAGGCAGACCGTTTATACCCCCTCACCAAAGTCTCTCATGTGTGCCGGGTTTGCAGGCAGACCGGCCGGATCCGGCCTGCCGGGATGTCCCTCTCCTGGTGATCTCCCATCAGGCTGTGGTGGCGGACTATCCGGTGAATCCCGGCTCACGAACAAGGAGGTGCGGAGCATGATACCTGACCATGAAACGGCCATTACCGGAGAGATATGTCAGAATCCCGGTGGGGACCAGTGCCACCGGTTATCCCCGGGTTCGACAGAGAACGATAATTCAGGTTCGCGTGGCTGCCGTGCAGCCCGCAGCCGCCGCCTGATCATACCGCTCCGCCGGATACTGATGGGAAGAAGGACCCGTTCAGCGGGACTGAAAAGGAGGGATGTGCAACAATCGCCATTACAGCCAGAAACCACCTTGATATAAATGTACAACACAGCACCATCCGCACGAGCGTGCGAATGGTCAAATGGTAGATCTGCAGGGTATACGCGAACACCAGATTCCGTATACTCATATTCTGTTTTGCCCGGAAAAATTGTTATCAGCCCCGTCGTTCATTTCGGCGGATCCCTGAACAGGACCCTTTATCGAACTACCCCCTCCTGTCAGACCTGAGCATTGGCGGCCGGCTGCTCACGCCAGGCTGATCCCTGCATTTCTCCATTCCGGCGTCACAATGCATAGCCGGGACGAAGTTTCCGTGTTCTGGTTGCTGCTGGGTAACGCAATGGAATGCACCATGTCCCTCGACCAGTGCCGTTGCGTCAATTCCAATGACCTGTCGTCCCGGGAACTCCTTCTGAAGGATTTTTTTGGCCTCCTCGTCAGCTGGATCGCCAAAAACAGGAACGACAACTACCGTATTCCCGATATAGAAATTCGAATACGATGCAGGATAACGCCCGCAGGTCCCGGAAATTCCTGACGGCATGGGGAGTTTCACGACATTGATCTTATGGTTGTCCTGGTCATGGGACTGTCTAAGAATCTCAAAATTGTTCCTGAGAGCATCGTAGTTATCATCCGACTTGTCGTCTTCCCATGCACAGACAATTGTTCGCGGCCCGGTAAACCGGGCGATATCGTCGATATGCCCATCGGTATCGTCGCCTGCGATGCCCTCCGAAAGCCAGATCACGTGGGTCCCGCCCAGGTATTCCATAAGATATTCCTCGATCTCTCCCGGAGAAAGCGCAGGATTGCGGTTCTTATTAAGGAGGCAGGAACGTGTGGTCATAATGGTCCCGAGGCCGTTTACGTCTATCGATCCGCCTTCAAGGACTATCCCGGGTTCGTACGAAGCGGTGTGAGTCCATTTTTTGATATACCCGGGGATCGATCCGTCCCTGAGGTGATCTTCATATTTCCCGCCCCAGGCATTGAACAGCCACCTGACCATCGAGACCTGCCGCAGGGCCGGGTTTGTTACGAAGGTAGGCCCATAGTCCCTAATCCAGACATCGGTATATTCGACGGTCCTGAACCTGATTTGAGACCCGTCGAGCCCCTCCCGCTTCAGCTGTTTCCTGATCCCGGTCTTTACCGAAGCATCCCGTACGAGGAGCTCTACGCGTTCCGAACCACGAAGGGCTGCAATGAATGAGATATACGATCGCTGTACTTCTTCCAGGTGGGGAAAGGTATCCCTGTTATCCGGCCATGCAAGCCAGACCGCCTCGTGGGGTCCCCATTCGGCAGGCATGCCGAACCCCCGGTTCCTCGGTGTGCCGGTCCCGAGCGGGGACTCGGATCCATCAACCCTGCGATAAATCGTTTTCGAGCTTTTTCCGCCAATTTTTCCTGCACAGATCGTCGCATAGGTTTCTGGTCTCCGGTTACGGAAAAATCCCCATGAATCCCGCACCCGTTCATTCATGGTGAAGTCAACGGACGAAACGACAATCTCCTCTGATGTCCCTGCCCGTGCAAGCACGTTCCCGAATGCGTCGCAGATGAACGAACCGCCGAAGAATCCGGTCGCCCCTTCAATACCAACCCTGTTTACGGCTGCGATATGAACACTGTTGGCGATGGCATGGCTCCTCTGGATGATCTCCCAGGCCTCCTGCCATGTACCTTCGATGGGCAGATCTCCTTTGGGCTGGCCGATGGCCGTCGGGTAAAAAATAATATCAGCCCCCTGCAGTGCGATGATCCTCGCGGCTTCCGGGAACCACTGGTCGTAGCAGATCAACACCCCGATGCGGCCGTAGCGGGTATTATGAACGGTAAAACCATCGCCTGGGTAAAAATATCCTTTTTCGAAGAATCCCGGGTCATCCGGGATATGTACCTTGTGGTACGGCGTATGGAGCGTGCCGTCCGCATCGATCAGGACCGCCGTATTATAATACCGGCAATCGGGTGCTTTTTCAAAGAGCGGGACAATGAGCACGATCCCGTATTCCCGGGCGAGGGCAGAGAATTTCCTGGTGATCTCTCCCGGAACGCCCTGGGCCATCCCGGACGGATCAGACCTGACATATCGTGGAAAATACCGGGTGTGGAACAACTCCGGGAGACAAACGATTGCTGCTCCCCGGGCGGCAGCTTCCCTGACTTTCAGTTCAGCGGATTTAATGTTTTTGCGCGGATCGGGGCTCATAGCCATCTGGATGAGCGCAATCGTGACACGGCCGTCCCCGGGCATAGCTGGTTCCATCGGTACCTGACTCTATATGATCATGGCGGGAGATATTCCCATTGGTGCCTGGCCGGGAGGTCACCGGGTAACGAAGAAAAAATATTCCGGGATCCATGTTCCGGTTATTGTTTTTGACGGGACAATGCACTATTCCCGTTTATTTTCTTTCAGATACCCTGAGGCATACCGGATCAGGCTGTAAACTCCGTCGGTCTCCGGATGGATCTCAAGAAAATCATCGAAATCGTCTGCTATAACGCCTTTTTGCATCAGAAACGAGATATAACTGGTGATGATCCCTGCCCCGGGGCCGGAAACCGACAACCCTTCCACGGACCGGTCGTCGGGGTCGACGCTGATCCGTGCGATCCCGGTCGTGCCAAAGGGGACCTTCCAGAAAGTACCGGGACCTGCCGGACCGGGAATTCCCATTGTCACACAACCGCTGCCACCGGGGTTACAGAAAGCGTGCTCATTTGCAAGGTTCACGGACTGCGGGAAATACTGATACCTGATCGGGCGCCGGCGGCCAAGGATATGTTCGGCAGCCGTTATCCCTTCATGACGGGCGACCGGGGTCAGATAGGGCGGGCCTGTGACGTCGCCTGCCGCATACACACCTTTAACACTTGTCTCCATGTAAGGGCCGACCAGGACCTCGCCCGAAGGTCCCTTATCGATGCCGTGAAGACGATCAGACCTGGGGAGCAGGCCTGTTGCGACAAAAACGGCATCGCAGGGGATCTCGTCGCCGGGGTTTTCAGCCGTGCAGGTAACGACCGAATCCACATGGTCGTCTCCGAGGATGCCGGGGACGCCGGCGTGCTCGTGTATATGGACTTCTTTCAGCTCCTTCCTTGCAGTTGCCTGTTGTTTAGGGTCCAGTTGCTTCAATAACCCACTCCGCGCGACGAGGTGCACCTCGGACCCGAACGAAGAAAATATGTAGGCGAACTCCGCCGCCATCACCCCGCCACCAAGTATTACAAGCCGTTTTGGGAGTGCCTCCATGGAAGAGAGGGTATGTGGATTGAATATCCCCCGTTTTCCGATTCCCGGTATATCGGGAATTGCCGGGACTGACCCGGTCGCCGCAATCACGTAATCAGGGTGAATCGTCTCATCGCCGATGACAACCGTGCGCCCATGAAGCTCCGCATCGGTGCCATAGAGGATCTCGACCCCTGTGGCTTTTGTTTCGGCATCGAGGATGTCCCTGATCGTCTTCTGTACGGCCTGCATTTCACGGATAAGGACCGGGAACCTTACACCCGGGGATGTGTCGAGGACACCGAGTTTATGCAGTTCGCGTGCTCCGGCTATAGTCCGGGCGGCATCATTGAGGGCACATACGACCATGCAGCCGAAATTGAGGCATGTGCCGCCAATGTCGCCGCGCTCGACGAGAAGGACCTGCTTCCCGGCATGAGCCAGGTGCATGGCTGCCAGCCTGCCGGCCGGCCCTCCACCGAGGATGACGATCATGCGATCAGAGGATCTCTACCCCTTCGTCCATCGGCTCGGAAAGGACTTCCCCGGTGAATGCGTTGACTTCCACGATTTTTTTGCCCCGGACCTGCCATACGGGAAAATGGACGAGGTCAAGATCGATACTGATGTTTTTCTTTTCAGGCTTCATGACCTTCTCTTCGTAGAAGATCGTGTCCCCTTTCACCTGTTTGATCCTGACCCGCTGGGTCAGCTGTTCGACGATATCATTGAAAATTTTGGTATTTGCTTCATCCTTCGTGATGCGGGGCTGGACAATCTCGGAGTCAGCGGGGATATCTCCTTTTTCGATCGCCTTGTTATCGATCGGCACGCTCATACCGTTAATCGCGTTCAGCGAACCCCATCCCTCCCCGTCGAAGGGGATGTGGTGGTCCTGGTATACCTGTTCGCCGCTGCTCATGAAATGATATACCCAGTGAGGCATGAACCGCAGGCTCGCGGTCCCTTGTGTCCCTGAAATGCGTTCTGCCTGTTGTTTATTGATTTTTACCGGCAGGTGCGGTATGCTGATACCCGAGGGTTCCGGGCTGGCTGTTTCGTCTTCCCGGGTGGGCAATCCTCCTTTACTGCCGGCCCCGGGCACGAGAGTGAGAGAGAGCTGACGGTCGAGCATCCCGGCAAGGGTGGCTTCTCCCGCATATCTCACAAATTCGTTGACCCCCCAGACGACGCAATGCTCTGCTCCGATGCCCGGGTCGAGAGTGAAGAGGAGTTTTGTACAGGCGACCTGACCGTCACCCTCCACCATGCTGTAGTTGGTCCGGTCGAACTCGCCTATACGGTCGGCATCGTTCGAACAGAGCACGGCAACACATTCCGTGCCCCGCGATGCCGAGAGATCGAGGGGGTCATCCACCTCGGAGACCTCGAAACCTGCCGCTTCGAGGATATTTTTTATGGCATTCTTTGCCTTTTCCCGCGTCTCGTGTTCCATCATGAGTATATCTCCCTTGTATTATAGAACAATTTTTCTCTTTTATAATGAATAGTCTGTACAATGACAGGACTCCTGAAATTTGTCAGCCACCGTATCGAAGAATATGCCCTGCAGGTCAGTTACGACCCCCTTGAACGGACCGGGAGTATCGTGTATAACCTGTCTCTCGTAAGGACAGAGGACCTGGAGTTCGCCATTAAAATTTTCAAGGACTCGTTCCGGGCCGGTATCAGTGTAAGCGGGCTTGTCAGGTTCCTCCAGGCCGGGGCGAAATTTGACGAATATACGGTGCCAGAAGGCTGTACGGGGATTGTCTCTGTCTGCAGTTCGACGCTTGACGGGCTCCTGCTCAGGCGCGGTGTTCCCATGAAACCGATCGGGGGTGGGATCGTCGAGATCGATCACATGGTCCCCCGGAGGTTTACTCACATGATCCTCTATGAGTATACGACCATTGACCCGCTCCAGGTCCTCATCTCGCAGGAATTGACCTCGGTGAACGCCGTCATGAGAAAAGGGAGCGGAACTCTCCTCGCTAACATCAGGGAGTGCCACATGGAAGCAGAGCCGGTGGTCGGGGAGGTCCTGGACAACCTCGCTGACAGCGATATCTCGGGCATCCTTGAAGTCGGCATGCCAAATACCCCTGCCCTCGGTGTGACCGTTGACCCGCAGTATATGGGGATCGTCGCCCTCGGTGGGACAAACCCGATGGCCGCGATACGTGAGGAAGGCCGGTGGGAGGTCATCAGGGCAATGAAAGGCGTGACCGATGTTGCCGGGATGACCCATATCAGGGATTTCTA
>DATJQJ010000010.1:0-64116 GCA_035505975.1 Methanoregulaceae archaeon | reverse complement strand
GCCGAGATCGGTCCAGAGCCTCTCGGCGGTATTCGGGATTATCGGGGCCATCAGCCTGACCCAGGCAGAGCAGAGGTCTTTAAGGGGAGCATGCCCTGCAGACCCTTCGGGGAGACGGCGGCGGTACCATTTCAGGTCTGCCTCCACACCGTTGAATGCCTCCTGGAGTGCCTGCCTGGTCTGGAACCTTAGCAGTGCTTCGGTTGCTTTTTCGATATGGTGCTGGAGCTTCGATGTCAGCCAGCGGTCGATGGAACTCCCGGGTTCGCTTAAGCCTGCCGAGTCCTCGACGACGTTATAGAAGCGTTCGATCTGCTTTCTCGTGGAAATAACCAGTTCGTTTCTCCAGTCAAAATCCTGCCAGGGCTCGGCACTGCCGACAAGGAACATCCTGACCGTATCTGCACCGAATTCAGCAACTGCATCCTCGAGCAGGAACACGTTCCCCTTTGAAGACGACATCTTGGCACCGTTCAAAAGACCCATGCCGAAGACGACCATTCCTTTTGGGAGCAGCGGTTTAGGGAATATTGCGACATGGTGGAAGATCTGGAAGGTCAGGTGGTTCGAGATCAGGTCCTTTGCCGAGAACCTGAAATCGTAGGGGTACCAGTAGAGGAACTCCTTTCTGAGCTCGTCTAACTTCGGTTTCCCGGGGAGACCAGGCGTTTCCCTGCCAAGGAAGATGTAGTCGAAGACATCGGGAGTCAGCACTTCGGGTGAAAACTCTCTTATCCGGTGCGCGATAGTATAATAGGCCATGTATATGGTGGAATCCGAGAGGGGTTCTATCAGCCATGCCTTATCCCACGGCAACCGTGTCCCCAGCCCGACCTTTCTCGTGCAGGCCCAGTCTTTCAGCCAGCCGACCGTCCTGTCGAACTCGGTCCTGACCTCGGGAGGGACGAGGTCCATTTCCCTGAGCTGGTCGCGTACCTCGTCTTTCCAGGCCGGGTCGCTGTACTCGAGGAACCACTGATCATGGAGGATTTTTACATATACGCGGCTGCCGCAACGGCAGATGATCGGCCTCGTGTCAAACTCATACATGACGGATGAGTCGTACTGTTCCACCATCAACGCGGCAACTTCTTCACGAGCCACTCTCACCGGCTTGCCGCCATATTTCTCAAACAGCTTTCCCTGGGAGAACTCCGCGGTATACAACTCCTGGGTGAGCAGGTCGAGGCGCGAATCGAGCTGGTTTTTTACTCCGGCACGCTCGACTGCGTCCATTGCCGGTATCTCGCCGTATCCCTTCACGGTAATAAGAGGAATTGCTGCAATATCGATATATTTCCCTTCTTTCTGAAGATCCCGGAGAGCGATGTAGTCGAATGGCGCATGTGCCGGCACACTCATGACGACTCCCGTCGCCATGTCGGGATCGACAAAGGTTGCGGGAAGGATCGGGACCTCTCCTGAAAGCGGATGGGAAACCGTTTTGCCGATAAGGTCTTTGCCATCGAGCCGGCCCGTCACCGTCACGGTATGGTCCTGGAGGTTGATCTTATCTGCCGCTTCCTGGCTTACGATCCATTCTTTTCCGTCGACTATTGCCCTGACGTAACTGATGCCCGGGTTGACCCAGAGGTTGGTGACACCGTAGATCGTCTCCGGGCGCAAAGTTGCCGTCGGTATGAAGGAATCGCCGTACCTGAACATCACGAGCGTGAATTTCAGTATCTCGGCTTTGTCGCCCTCGAGGAGGTCGTGATCGCCGACCGGGTTCTCGCATTGGGGACAATACCGTACCGGGTGGGCTCCCTTCAGGACATGGTTCTTATCGTGGAGGTGTTTCCACTGCCACTCGATGAATTTGCTGTACGTCGGATCAACTGTGGTGAACCGCCTTCTCCAGTCGATCGAAAGGCCGCAGCTCCTCATGACACGCCGGTATTCTTCGGAAAAATGCCTGACGATCTCCAGCGGGTCGGTGAACCGGTCGAGAACGTCCTGCGGGACTTTGTACAGGTCCCGGTAGAGGTGGATCGCCTTTTCGTCCCCCCGTGCGATTCTCTTGGAGATCCCGATTACCGGCGCTCCCGTCACGTGGAATGCCATCGGGTACAGCACGTCGTAACCCCGCATGCGCCAGAATCGGGCGATGACATCGGGTACGATATACGTCCGGCCATGACCGACGTGCATTGCACCGCTCGGGTATGGATATGCCACCGTGATGTACAGCTTTTTCTGATCTTTCGGGTTTACTTCAAATACATGTTCCCATTTTTTATCTGCATCCCGTTCAAATTCCTGCAAGTCAAATTCGTTCAAGGATAACACTCCGGAAAAAAATTCCTGATAAAAATTCTACCCGGGGGGTTATACCGGTCTCAGCCGGATAGTATCCCCTTCGTTATACCGTTTCAGCATTTCCTGTGCGATCGTACTGTTCTTCCCGAGGTGGATTTCGCCGGATTCGTTGACGGTAGCCGTGAAAAGGTATTCTTTGCCGGCGAACACGTCCACGATTTTTCCTGCCTGGTCAGGGGAGATAATAGCGAGCTGTTTCTTGTCCACCCTGATCCTGATCCCGCCGCCGAGCTGGAGTTCCTCCTCTGGCGAGACCTTCTCGGGCTGGAGTTTCTCGGCCTCGCTTCTCGGACGAATATCGATCCCGATGCCAACCTTGTTCACAATGGCCGCGATATTTTTTCCTCCCTTGCCGATCGCCGCCGGAACGTCTTTGTCATCGATGTAGACGACCGCTTTCGAGTCAGAGAGCATCCTCACATCGACGGGTCCGTCGGTATATCGGCCGATCTCCCTCTGGATCTCCCTCTCTGTTACTTTCCATCCGGTATTTTCTTCTTCAGCCTTTTCAGGCATTGCCACGGCAGGCGTCTTTAATGAGACTTCCGGGGCCGATGCCGGACCGTGGGAAGAGATCACGATGGTCTCTCCTTCATATTTGAAAATCTCAAATGATAGCTCGCCGGTTTCGTAATTCCTGACCATGGTGACGGGCCTTGGGTGCATTTCCATCGGCATGCCTTCGGGGACCTTTATGGTGAAATCCACCTCGTAGAGGTTCATAATTTCTCCCTTGTCGACAAAAATGATGGTATTAACGATCTGTGGCAATACGCCGAATTCGACCCGTTCCGAGAAACGCTGGAGTGCATCGTGAGGCCCGGTTGCATGGACAACTCCAATCATACCGATCCCGCCGAGGCGCATATCGGAAAACACACGGAAGTCTTCGTTTTTCCGGAGTTCGTCGAAAATCACGTAGTCGGGCCTGACGAGCAGCAGGACGTCGGCAGTATTCTCCATGCTCCCCTCGAGCGTGGTGTACTGGGTGATATGATCGGGCACCTGGAGTTCCCTCGGTGCTTCCATGGTCTTTACAATGAACCCGTTATCGGCAAGATAGGTCGCGACGCTCTGTGCAAGAGTGGTCTTGCCCGTACCCGGAGGGCCGGCAATCAGGATGCCGCGTTTTTCTCCGGTTATCCTGTTCTTGAGAACTCCTGCTTTCCGGTAATTATCGAGGACGATGTCCACAATCGGACGGACAGCAGTGATCTCCATCCCGTCTGAAAACGGCCTCCGTGCGATCGCGATCCTCATCGACCCGATCTGGACGACGGAAATTCCCCGTTTCTCTACCTCTATGAAACCATCCGGGTCGCGTTTAGCCCGTTCCAGGATCTCCTGGGCGAGCGCCCTCAATTCGTATTCTGTCGAGGGCTGGTCCCTTATCCTGACAAGGTGCATATCGTTGATGGATCCCTTCCTGGCCACGGGAGGAACCCGTTCTTTGAGGTAAACGGCAATGGTATGTTCATCGAAAAACTGGTCGATGCCAAGTGCTCCGAATTCTTCCATCTGGGGTTTCAAGTACAGGACATCGAGCCCTTTTGCCCGTGCTACTTCTGCCTGGACGATATCACTCGTGATAAATCGTGCACTGTTTTCTATTGCAACGTTCCTGATGAGGGCATCGATCTCTCCGCCGCTGGCGAGTTTGACCTGCTCAAGACTCGGCCGTACGCCAACAAATTTTAATTCGATAGTATTTTCTTCGGCGAGTTTGCAGAGAGCCTGCAGTTCGGTTAGTCCTGAAAACCCTATTTCTCTCCCCTGGTTTGCCTGTGCTTCGAGTTCAGCAACAACTGCCTCGGGTATAATTATTGTCGCACCGTTATATTCTCCGGTTTTTATCATGGAGGTGATGCGACCATCTATAACGACACTCGTATCTGGTACTAATTTCAAAAAATATCACCGCTTAAGTACTTGGCAATTGATCTTTATTATTATATACCTTCGATGGATCGAAGACCTTCTCTGAAATCTCTTTTCCATCGATGGTTCGGTAAAAGCAGGTCCAATGTCCCGTATGACAGGCTGCACCTTCCTGGACAACCTCGTATAGAAGACAGTCTTCATCGCAGTCGGCAAGTACCCGGCAGACATGCTGGAAATGACCGCTTTCTTCTCCTTTCTTCCATATCTTTTTCCTGCTCCTTGAATAATAATGGGCAAACCCGGTCCTGACCGTCAGCTCGACTGCCTCGGTGTTTGCATAAGCAACCATCAGCACGTCTTTTGTCTCGTGATCCTGAACGACAACTGGTATCAGCCCGTCCTGGTAGCGTAATGAAAGCATTGTTTTTAAGCACCTCCAGCCATTTTCAGAAAAATCGTGACGATGTCACCGATAAAAAGACCGAAAACCAACCCGGCCGTGATCGGCACGATAAATGGCACTCCATACGATATCCAGACCTTTCCTGCCTTTTTATATAATCGTATCTCATTTGCAAATTTTTCAGGGTTCGTTCTCAAATCTTTCGTATAGATTCGCGGGCGCCCGGTGACCATTGAACCGAGCGCCTCTCTCAATTTAAGAAATCTCCTGGTCAGGACACCATCTCGTTCGACGATCTCTTCCATGACGAACCCGAAGGACGCCCCGATCGTACTCCCGTTCACCGGGTACCCCAGAAAGAGGTAGGGCCATGGGGCCTTGTTGCCACTTATTATGTTCATGAAAAACAGACTTGCAGGGGCGATCAGGTTAAAAAGCACTGCATTCACGAGCACGGTGAAGGGAAAAAACGGTACCGCAGGATATCCGGTCAGCGGCTCGAACGGAAATAGGGGAACAATCAGGGTGACAAATATCAGTGCCCATGCGTCGGCACCGCCGAAGAGCTGCAATATCCCGAAAAGGTAAAATATCAGGCAGAAGAGTGCCATCATGCCGAGGAGGAGAAACCCGATCCCCCCGCCCGAGAGCGAATACGAGAACCAGCATAGGGCGCCGGCCAGGAAATACAGGAGAGGCCACAGGTCCACAAAGGCCGTCTCGCTTTCTCTGGCTTCGAGCCAGGTCGCCAACGCTGTGATAAGGATCGCTGCAGCGGAAAGGAGGATGCCCTGCGTCAGGTGAGTTTCGAGAAAATATAGGACCGAATAAATCTGTGCAGCGAGCACCGGGACGAAAAAAGATACCCTTAACGGCTTCCCGCTTTTACGGTTGCCGAGGTACGCAATATAGAGGATGACCGAGACGAGCGCCAGATACCCTGTCAGGAGGGAAATGCCATCGTTAAGAAACAATAGTGCAATCCCGGCTGCCGGGAGTCCGACGACAAGCATCGGCACCCAGGTGATGAAAGGCACCCTTCTGTCGAGGATATCGAGTCTGGATGCATAACCTAATGTTACGGTTACCGCCAATGCGCCCACAACAAGCGGGATAACGATCATCGTGTCTCTCTACAATATCGCCATAAGGACACATTAATCATGGTGTCGGTAGATCCGGGGCCTTAAGAATCATCGATTTTTAAAATTCCCTCACAGAAACCTGCAAAAACAATACCCTCTGTCTGCTGGTCCACGACCCCTGCCGGTTCTTTCCAGTGGCTATTTATTGTCAGGCAAAGAACTGGGTTATATCAGATCCTATGATCCTGCGTGTGACTAAAATACCCATGTGTATCCCTGACGGGACCAGACCCGTATTATTGTTTAGGGAACCGGGAATACCGGCGTTCAACGCTGTTCGTCAGGTAGGAGATCCCTGATATGGAGCTCGACGAATTCCTCACCAGTTGCATAGAGGCGAGAACATCGGAGGGCCCGTTCGGTATGAACGAGCTTAAAAAATTTGCAATGGATGATTACAAGAGCGGTATTGCCGTGGCAGCCATTGACAGGGGCACTGTGTACCTCCTGTTCACGTCAGGTGAACCGCAGGGCGCCGTGGAAATAGACCGGACAGGGATGCTTATCGGCGATAAGGCCGTGTACCTCCTGAAGGGAAATGAAATATTTTCATTTTACCGCGTGGAACGCGAGATAATGGAAGAGTGGATACTCACCTGCAGGATATTCGACAGGAGTCACTTAAACTCGAATCTTTCACCGAATATTCCTATCATCGAGAGAAAAAACGAGGGTATGGGGGCATTCGGGATCCGGGTCCTCAAGGATAACGTGCCCCAGTCCGGACTCCATGTTTCGGTCAGGAAACAGGGGAGGGTGCTTGGGAGCGACGTTACGACAGGTGAAGGGAAGGCGTATTTCAAACTCCTCTTCGGCGACTATGATGTCGTGATCATGGACCGGGAAAAGAAAATTCAGATCTTTCCGGTCAAAGTCCATTCCGGTGGGCGCGAGGAGACAATTTCATTAAAATAGGTCCCCCGAATTTTATACCGCCTGTCCGCTGCGTTTTCTAACCGGGTAAGATATCAAACACCAGATTATTCGTATCCGGTGTAAAAGGGTTCTGTTATTCAGATATTGTGTTTTTTAAATTCTTCGACATTCTTTGCGAGGGCTTCCAGTTCACTGTCCGAGATCTCTATATCGCCACCTATCCTGCTCTGTTCATTAAGTAACTGCTGGATCCTGCGCGACATGATATACATGAAAAAACACTGAAGTACGATGATTAAGCCGAAACAGGTGATGAGGAACTCCTCAATGGTCATTATTTCCCTCTGAAAAGAACTTTCGCGAAACGGTCTATGAACCCTTCTTTCGAGGCTTCGACAGATTCCTTGAAGGGAAGCCCTGCCATTCCTGCAGCGATTCTCTTAAAAGCCACGGATGCCCCCGAGTCGGGATACTTAATCACGATCGGGGTTTTGAACGATGCCGCCTTTCTGATATTGGGGTCTTCAGGAATGGTCCCTATCACCTTGACACCCAGCACCTTCTCCATCTTCTGGCTGACCGCCTCGGTCTTTTCGATACCCGCCCTGTTGAGGATCGCTCCGAGCACATGCCCGCCGACGACCTCGGTAAGGATCTTTGTTTTAAGGGCATCGACGATCGAAGAGAGCTCCGGATTGACGACCAGGATCACATCGTCGGCGATCGCGAGCGGGATCACCCCGTCCCGGCTGATACCTGCCGGGGCATCAATGAGTAGGTAGTCGCACCGGTCGATGAGGTCTTTCAATACGTCTTTGAGTTTTTCAGGATCGGCCTGCTGGAAACCCTGGAGAGAGATACCGCTCGGGACTACCTTCACCCCCCCGGGACCGGCATATATTGCATCTTTAATATTCGCCTTTCCGGCCAGCACCTCGTGGAGGGTGATGGGTACGTCTTCAAGTCCGATGACCAGCCCGAGATTTGCCATTCCAATATCGGCATCCATAATATAGGTTTCTTTGCCGAGCTGGGCCAGACTAGTCCCCAGGTTCACGGTTACCGTGGTCTTTCCTGTGCCACCTTTCCCGGAAGCCAACGTGTATACCCTGACCATAAAACACCTATGGAGATTTGCTTTATTGTAAATTTATATACTGGTAATTAAATCCTATCCCTGAATGTACTACAAACTCCATTTAAGAATGTTGTTTGCATCGGATTCGACATTATCCGGAACAGGGATCGGGACCGGATGACTGCTCCTGATTATGCCGATTATGGTAGAGCCATGATGGCTCATCCCGAAAATTGTTGTCCCCGGTTCAGGTGACTGAACGCCGTTCCTGAATGACTGGCTGTAGTTCGCGGCATCGCCCTGGCTGTCGGATGATGTCGATGCGATGACAAGGCCGTCTACGCTTGAAAGGGTGAATGAATCGAACCGGTATTTCTCTACAAAAGCCTTCATATTCTTCGAAATATCACCTTCGTCGCGAAGTTCTAACTCGCTTTCGAACTCCAATGAAGCCTTGTGCTTTTTTTGGACCAGGCCGGCTGTCCCCGATGATGCCCTGGCGGTACTTTCCATCTCCTGGCGGCCCTTTGCGCCGGGTCCCTTCCCGGCATGGCTCTTCACCTGGTATAATTTCAGGAGGATCACAATCAGGACCAACGCGATGACCGCAATAACCAGGATTACTGCGGTGATCACGAAGAATGAATTCATTAACGGAAGCTGGAAGGCCATTCTTCATCCCTTTGGTATTATCAATATCAGCTCGTTTTCTGGATAAGATGTTCGAGATGAAGTTTCTCGACGGTTACAACGCAATTTTCCCTGATTTTTCTGGTCATTTCATCAAGGTCAAGGTCGTCAAGCGCACCGATATCTCGGTCGAAAATTTCTGCCTCGTCATTTTCAACCGGCTGCGGATTCCGGATGCTTTCGTTCGGGGCTATTGCAACCTTTTTAGGGGCTCTTACAGCCGCCCCTGTGGATTTTCCCTTCCTTTCCGTTGTCCTGGCATGGCGGGACTCCTGCCCGGCCAGGGCTTCAGATCGGACGTTGGGCAGGACGGATTTCACTGGCGTCTCGTGACGCACTCTCCTGACCGGTTCCAGAATTTCTGCCGGTGCGTTAAATTCCAGGCACAATTTCAACTGGGCATCCGAGAGATCCGTTAAAGCGGCATCAACCTTTTTCGTTATCAGATCGCTGATTTTCAACCATGCAGCATCTCCTTCGGTTTTCCCGTATTCTGCCAGGATATAATTGCCCGAATGGAGAACGAGCGAACAACTTATCGCATCCAAACTAATCGTACAATATCCCGAAAATCCCGACTTTTCCATCTCATCGAGTAGCGTGTCCAGGAGTATTCCCCGCTTTATGGAATGGAAGGATCCGCGTGGAAGTTGCATTATATCAATAAGGTGTCTACCTATTACATAATTCTTTGTGTAATCTCAATTAAACTCTGAATAGACGTGAATAGTCAGAGCATTTCATCAACCGAAAAGAAAATTGCGGTGCAAGAGGGCTCCATTGCATGCTAATAATATAAAAAAATATGTATGCAAACATATTTATCATTGTATTATAGAATTTCACCTATCTACGATGGGTTATTTCGGGGAGATTTTGTATGCTCAAACAAATTCTGGGTGAATTTCTTAAGGTGGAAGGAGTCACGGCAGCGGTCGTGGTCGGGAGGGACGGGTTCGTCATAGAAAGCGCAGTATCGGGAAAGGTAGATATCGATGCGCTGGGTGCGATGGCATCAACCGGTATGGGTACTTCGGAAGCGATGGGTAACGAACTTGGGAAAGGCCAGCTGGACCAGATGCTGGTCGAACTTGAAAAAGGACCGATCATCCTCTCTCCTCTGTCATCAGATGAATTGATAGCAATTGTTGCAGATTCGGTGGCGAACGTCGGACGAATCAGGTACGAGCTGAAAAAGAATAAAGAGCGACTGATGGCTGCACTCTGACATGAACCTGCCAGAAGGAACGCATATCGGGTATATCGCGAACCCGCTTAAAGAAGGGGACGTCCAGCAGATTATCACCCTTGTCGGAACGATCCGTATCTCAACCTCACATGGCCAGGGATTTATCTTAATCGACCAGGGAAAGTTAATCGCGGCTATGTTTTCCACCGGGATCAAGGAATACAAGGGAAAGCACGCCCTGGAAATAATCAATGCCGGGGCTCCCGAGACCATGGAACTGAGGCGGTTCGATCAGGCCGAGTTTAAAAAAGCGGCTGAAGTGTGCCGGGCAGAAGGCCTCATGCTCGAAGAAGATAGGATCAGGCAGGACATACCCAACCTCCTCGACGAAAATAAGCTCAAAAAAATCCTGAAGCAACCCGGCGTGGTAGCAGTTTCCGCATTTTCGGAGGGTTTTGCGGTTTATTCACTTGGGAAAGCCGATTTCGACCAGGTGGCGGCGATGGCAGAGGACCTTCTCCGGGCCGGGATGAAAATTGCCACCGACATCAAAATGGGGACAATTGACCAGATCATTCTGGAGACCGGGCTTGGGAAACTGATAATCGCACCTTACGGTGATTTATATCTCTGTGTATATACGTCCCCGGATGCGAATCTCGGTCTTATCAGGATGACCATTAAAATTCTGCAGGAAGAGACAAGAATATGAATCGCAAGGACCATGATAGGGAGCTCTGCCTGTAATGAAGGAAATATATTTGAAGCACAGAGCCATAGATTTCATAGTTATATACCAAGAACATAACCTGTTAATGTAGTACGACAATGAATGACGATTCAGAAGAAGAATCCGGATTCCTGAAAAAAATACTTGCGAACAGGAAAGAGGACAATAACCCTGTTCCGACGCAGGGAGTATCGGCAGATAAACAGAAAACAGAGAGTGTCGATCTCGACAATCTGCTTAAACGCATCGGAATGCCGAGTACCGATCCCGGTACCCACAGGGAACCTGGTACCGCCCCTGATAGTCCGGCCGCCGGTGAGGTGGCCGGGCCGGACGTAACGCCTGAAAAAGCACCCGCCGGCGATCGACTGCAGGAACTACCCCAGGCTGGTCTTCCCGACTTGTCGGATTCGGAGGACTTCAATACTCCAATAGAGGAAATGCAGCAGGCACCCCCGGTCCCGTTCGTGATCCCATCCGTTGAAAGCGGCCGCGTTGCAGATGCAGCGAAAACCAAGTGGTCTGATAATGTTACAGAACAGGACGAAAAAATTGTCAGCGTCGACCAGCTCCGCAATATCAGTGGACTAATCCTACCGAAAGGAGCGACGTTCGTTGTTGACGAAGTGCAGTTGAAATCGAAGACCAGTATTTTCGCGAGGCCGGACGGAACCGTGCCTCAGGAGATCGAGAGCCTCTGGGAAGCCGGACTCCCGTCAGGCGGGCTTTCCGGGATTTCAGTCAGCCAGCTGACCGAAGGCGCGACAGAAGAGGCGAAGGGAGGTATCCTCGATAAGTTCAACCTGTTCAAGATGATCCGGCACGAAACCGAGGATTACGATCCGAAGATCCACGGACCTGTCGTCGACCTCGACCTGCGTCCAAGAGCCGGAGTGGAAGAAATCGAACTCTATGCCGTAAACGAACCGTTTGCGTATGTCCGGGTCATATATGACAATAATACCCACGAATACACCTACATGGTGCTCGAACCAGTCCTTTCCCCTGCAGAAACAGACCTTTTTTCAGAGCTCAAGGACAGGATTTTCGAGCGACTCGATATCAATTCGAGAGACATCGTTCCTGAATTTGCCAAAAAGACCCTTCGCAAGATAACCGATGAAATTATTGCAGACTATGGCCTTTCCCCCACGCCAATCCAGCGGGCAAAAATCCTCTACAATATGGAGAAAGAATTCCTCGGCCAGAGCTTGATCGACCCGATTATGCACGACAAATATATCGAAGATATCTCGTGCGACGGTGTGAACTCGGCTATTTTCGTGTATCATGCCCGCTTTGAATCGATGAAAACGAACCTGATGTTCACGAACGCAGAGGATCTCGATTCATTTGTTACCAAACTTGCCCAGCGTGCAGGAAAATATATCTCCATTGCAGAGCCGATGCTCGATGCGACCATGAGTGATGGGTCCCGTATCCAGATGACGCTCGGCCAGGAAGTCACCGCACACGGTTCGACTTTTACGGTGCGTAAATTCAGGGATGAACCAATAACGCCGACCGACCTGATCGACTGGCATACGTTCTCTCCTCTGTCCATCGCATTTCTCTGGCTTGCCGTGGAAACGGGGAAGTCTCTGATCCTGGCCGGAGGGACCGCATCGGGAAAGACGACCGCCCTGAATGCTATCGCCCTTTTCATCCCCCCGCTCGCAAAAATTGTCACTCTCGAAGATACGCGGGAACTGAAACTCCCCCATCCGAACTGGATTCCGAGTATTACCCGGCAGTCCTTCGATTCCGCGGGAAAAGGGGAGATCGATATGTACGAACTTCTCAGGGCCGCCCTCAGGCAGCGCCCGGAGTATATTCTCGTAGGCGAAGTCCGTGGCAAGGAGGCCCAGACCCTGTTCCAGGCGATGAGCACGGGCCACGTGACGTACTCGACTATCCACGCCGATTCAGTTGCGAGTGTCGTGCACAGGATTGAAAATCCTCCGCTGGACGTCCCGAGGAACATGCTTTCAGCCCTTGACCTCGTCTGTGTCCAGGTCCAGGCACGGGTGGGCGGGCAGAGGATCAGGAGAAACAAGCAGATCATAGAGATCCTTGATATCGACCCCCGGACTAACGAGCTCATTACGAACGAAGTCTTCAAATGGCGGCAGGCCACAGACGAGATCCAGTATTCAGGAAAATCCTTCATCCTCGAAGAAATAATGGAAGAACGGGGATGGACCGAGGAGCGGATACGAGAGGAACTCAAGCGCAGGCAGGAAGTGCTTGAATGGATGAGGATCAAGAAGATACGGCATTTCCGCGATGTCTCGAATATCCTCGTCTCTTATTTCAGGGACTCTGAGACGGTCATACAGAAGGTGAGGGCAGACCTGTATGAATAGTTATGAACGCTTCTGCTTCAATCTCCTTGGTGCCAGGGTGAAGAGCCAGCGGGAGAAATATTCAGAGCTCAGAAAGGACCTCCTGTCGGCCCGGATGGCAATCCCTTTCGAGGTATATCTCTCGACTGCCATTGTAACCTCGGTCCTCGTCGGCCTCCTCGCCGCGGTGGGCATAGGCACCATCACCTTCCTGTTCCAGCTGACAAAATTGATCACCTACCGGGGCGCGGTACCCGATGCCTTCCTGTTCATCGCGAAATACAGCCTGGCATTTGGTACATTAGCCGTGACGGTCATTTCGCTCCTTGTCTTCGGCGGCATCACCTATTTAATCTACAACCTCTACCCCTCGATCCAGGCCGGGAACAGGAAACGTAACATTGATGCTACCCTGCCCTATGCCATTAACTATATCACCGCCATGTCGACGGCAGGAATCCCGCCGGCCGAGATATTCCGGCAGCTTGCAGACAGCCCGATCTATGGGGAAAGCTCTGTCGAAGCCCGGTATATCGTCCGCGAGATCGATATGTTCGGTAAAGACCTGATCGATGCGCTCCGGATCACCTCGGTCTCGACGCCAAGCCTGCGGATGAAAGAGTTCATCCAGGGGGCCATGGGAAGCATCGCGAGCGGCAGCAACCTCACCGTCTACTTCAGGACCAAGGCTGATCAGTATGCAATCGAGAACAGGCAGACACAGAAGTTATTCCTCGACACGCTAGGCCTGATTGCAGAATCATATGTCACGGCGATGGTGGCAGGGCCGCTGTTCCTGATCATCCTCCAGTCGATCATGTCGGTCATTGGGAACAACGCAAACCCGATCTTTCTCTACGTGATCATCTACATGATGATACCGTTCGGCAGCATCATGTTCGTCATCATGATCAGCTCGATGACACCGGAGGGATAATATGGGCATTTTCGACAAAATTTACTCACCCGGTTCAAAACAACCTGACCCTGAACGGATACCAGGAATCAGGATGCCCAAGGGAGATACGGCAGAGCAGGAGATCGAAGATAAGCTTGCGTATGACCGTGCCCATCGTGAAGGGTTAGGACGGTTCATCAAGCACCCCCTGAAAGTCCTGTTGGACAAACCTGTCAATATCCTGATCGTGTGTGTGCCGGCAGCCCTGCTATTTTTCCTTATCGGGACCGTCACCATGATCAGACAATACGGGACCGCGGTCCTGTTCACCACCACCATCATCGATGACATTACCGTTATCGCGATCCTGATCGCGCTCGGGCCTCTGGCCGTACTCGACATCAGGGAATCGAAAAGGATCAGGAACCTCGAAGAAGCCCTTCCCAACTTTTTCCGCGATCTTGCAGGGATGAACGACAGCGGAATGACACTCCCCAATGCCGTCCACCTCGTCTCGGCCGGAGAGTATAGCACCCTCACGCCGTTTATTCGGAAAATGGACAGCGAAATGTCCTGGAATGTCCCCTTTGTAACGGCGATGTACCGGTTCGGGCAGCGGCTGAAGACTCCGCTTGCAGACCGGAGTGTCGACCTGATTGCAAAGGCGAGCAGGGCAGGGGGGGATGCCTCCGAGGTGCTCCGCGCTGCGGCAAACGATACGTACGAGTTCGTGAAACTGAAGACCGAACGCAGGAACAACATGATGATCTATGTCGTTATCGTGCTTATCTCATTCCTGGTATTCCTGTTCGTGATTTTCGTGCTTGTAACGACATTCCTCACGACTATGGCGACCGCTGCATCGGCATCAGCCCATGCGGGGTCGAGTGCCCAGTTTATCAAAAATCTCGATATCTTCTTTTACAAGAGATTATTTGCCCATGCGGCAATGATCCAGGGGATATTTTCGGGGCTCGTCGCCGGGCAGATGGGTGAAGGGAGTGCCATCGCCGGCCTAAAATATTCGGTCATCATGCTGCTCATCGCGTGGCTCGCATTCAGGTTCTTTGTGTAGATGAGTCAGGGAACGTTTCGGAACTGGAGAAAAATACCATTTTTTTAAGTAAGCGTTTTTCCGAAATAGAAGCTTAACTGCCATATTTCTTGCTGCGATTGACGCCGCCGCCCCCGAAGGGCGCCCCGGCGGCGGTTCAACCTAATTGACAGGGCACGATATGGGATAAACTTGGTATAGTATGATGTTAGTGGCTATGCCCGATACAGTCCCTATCCCACGGGGGCGCCACAGCGGCGGGGCAGAGCCCCGGGAGCGTCTTCATTTTGGTTAGCAAGAATCATGAGAATTTTGAGAGAATTAAAAGAAGATTTACGTAAAGGAAGTTATGATTGCGGAATTTTTTCTCTCTGATATCCCGCCTAAATAATCCCCATCTCGGAAAGCCTGGCCGGCAGGTATTCTTTTGTCACGAAATCCAGTCCACGGGCTGCAAAAGCCTGTTGTTCGGATTTAAGTCCCATCTTAAGCTGGAGGTTAATCTGTTCGCGCCAGTAGTCCGAAGCGAACCTGGGGTCTGAAAGTTCGCTTTTGAGGGCAGCGATATCACGTTCGTTCAACTGGTCAGAAGGGAGGTTGTAGTCCCTGATATCGCTTGGCTGGACGCCGATGAACTGTGCCTGGGGGGTCGCAAGGATCTCCGACATATGGGCGCTTTTTATCGCGCCGTACGCGACGCTGGCATAGATGCGGTAGGACCAGGGATCGCCATCGGTGAAGACAACCACGGGAAGCTTGAACTGTTCGTTGATGCGGTTCAGTACGCGCCGTGTTGACCGGGCCGGCTGCCCTTTAAGATGGACCAGGATGGCTTTGTAATCTTCGTCGAACCCGTTCTCGATCAGACGGGCGTACATTCCACCTGTTTCAAGAGCGATCACCAGCTTTGCATCGTGTTTCAGGAAATCTATCGTATCGACGTTGGTCGGTATCTGGTACCCCGCTTCGCCCACATCGTCACGGCAATGAATGCGTCGTTCTCCGCGCCGGGTCACTTCTTTCAACTCGATTGGGCCGAAGATCGTTGCCCCGTCCTCTTCGGGCCTCAGGTGGAACGCTTCTCTCTGCATATCGGTAAGGATCTCCAGGTCCTCGATTAAGAAATTGCTCTCGTCCTGTGCTGCGAACTTAGCCTTTTTCCAGCCCTCAGAGATGTAATACAATTCTCTCAACGTCGACGAACGGTTTTCCCGTATCTGTTTCTTTAAGAACCAGATCACAAAGGCCATCTTGAGGATATGCAACGCACTTTTTGCCGAACCAGCGTGGCGCACACTTTCCTTGTCCCCGTATTTCCAGACTTCACTCCCGTCGTCATATTCTATATTGTGTTTTGTCCTCGTCGGCAGCGAAATGGAAGGGATCTCCCCTTGTTTCAGCTGGCCGTACCAGTTCATCGCAATGTTCAGCAATCTGTCGACCGCCTCGCTATCCCGATTCGGTTTAGGCATTGAAATCCACCACCACGAGCTTGCTCTCTTCCATTCCCCTGATATCGAGACTTCCTCCGCCATTACCCGTATATGATGCTTTCCACGCCGTTCCGGGCCCCACCGGGACCTGCCACACCCGTGTGTACTCGTTATCGAGGGTCGATACAAATTCGGGGGGCGGGTATGCGTCCCCGGCTTTTTCATGAGATGTTTCGTACACGGTGACCGTTCCCTTGAAATCTGTATAGTTGTTCAGCTCGATGGTGACGATCCCGTCTGCAACTCTCCTTTTTGCAATAAGTTTTCTCATGATACGTCCTTCGATCGGGGAGATATCGGGTGGAGGCAGTTCGACAATCTCGCTCACTTTTGCTGCTATCTCGGGAATAATCGCGCAGACGGCACGTGCCCGGTCGTCTGCAAGCCTGTTTTTATCCCTGCGGGAGAGGTAGAGTTTAAGTTCGCGGCCGAGTTCCTGAAGGGAGAGGGTAATCTCCTTTTCGATCTCCGGTATCGATGCGATCGCATCTTTGCTTTCGCTGGTGAAAGGGACGTTTGTGGAGGCGATGTGGACAAGGATCAGGAGCGGTCCGACCGGAAGCCCGGCCTGCGTTATCCCATAGGTCTTCCAGGTAATGCCGGCAATGCATGACGTGATGGCGCAGGCACCCTGCTGATACATCAGGGGCACCCGGTTGGCGAATCGTAAGATCTGGGCATTTCCATCTGCCGGTAATTTCCCGCCATATCCCAGGGCTGCTTCGACCATGAACGGATGCCCTGAAAAAACAGAGCTGGGCCTTGTCCTTGCCCTGATAAAGTCCATCTGGAATTCTTTTTCGAGACCCCTGACGATCAGGTCCTCGCCGATGGGTGACAGGCAGACCGATGCAGGAGGTGCAGGGACACTGACCTGTTGCATCGCCTCGAGGAGACGTTTTTGTTCGTCCTTGGTAAGTTTTGCCGTTTTTTTCTGCGGGTCAAGCCCGGCAATAGCACACATCTCAACAGCAGTCTTCTTCCCGACCCTTGAGAATCCCTGCACAAGAAAGTTTTCGAGTGTTTCGGAACTTGCTGCCACCATCCTTGAGAATTGGCCAATCTCGATCCCGTGCGGGTGGGGCTGGATCGCTTTCGGGCAGACGATCACCTCGGCTGATACCCGTTCGAATATGGTCGTTTCGTCATCGAGTTCGACAAGCAGGCGGGCATGAGGATTGACAACCGCTGTATATCGGAGATATTCAAGCAGTCTCTTTTTTGCGGTGAGATTACTTTTGAATTCGATCTGTACGCGGGTACCATGTGCCCTGTCCCATTCGATCTCCTCGTGACCGATGATTTCCGGTTCGTTATGCTCGATATGGATCTGGAGGAGGAACCGGTGGGCCGGGAATTGTGCACCGGTCCTCGAAATTACCACCGTTGGGGTGCCGGTCGTGAGCTGGGCATACAGCACGGCTGCGCTGATCCCTATCCCCTGCTGGCCCCTGCTCTGCTTGATCTGATGGAACCGGGAACCGTAGAGGAGCTTTCCGAATACGAACGGCACCTGTTCCGGGACAATTCCCGGGCCGTTGTCTTCGACCGTAATCCGGAAAACATCGCCTGAGATCTTCTTGATCCCAACGTATATATCGGGGAGGACTTCTGCCTCCTCGCATGCATCGAGGGCATTGTCGACCGCTTCCTTGACGGTCGTGATAATACCTCGCGTGGGCGAATCGAAACCGAGCAGGTGCTTGTTTTTCTCGAAAAATTCCGCAACACTGATACTGCGCTGTGATTTGGCTAGTTCGTCAGCGAGGGCCACGCGTTGCCACCTCGCGCACGGCTTCCTGTACGGTTAATTCCTTTTGTTCTCCGGTCTCCAGGTCTCTTAAGGTAACTGTTCCCGATTTAAGCTCCCGTTCACCGATAATGATGACGACCTTCGCCGATTTCGAGGCGTGGGTGATCTGTGGCCCTATGCCCCTCCCCATCACGTCGAGTTCTGCTCTTATGTCGTGAGCCCGGAATTCCTGGGCAATCCGGACCGCGTGTGCCCTGACCTGCGGTGTATAAACAATTCCAACCGCCTTTACCGGTTTTTCCGTGGGCTCACCGAGAGCAACCATCACCCGGTCGAATCCGACGGCGAAGCCGCAGGAAGGCACATCGTCTCCTCCGAGTACCTGTCCGAGGCGGTAGGCCCCGCCTCCGAGGATCTGGTTTTCAGCACCGAGATTTTCGGCAAATGCTTCGAATACCATGCCCGTATAGTAATCGAGGCCTCTCGCTATACCGGGGTCGAGGATGTAGGACGTACCGGCATTATCGAGGATATCCAGCGTCTCGGCTATCTTTCCGATCTCAGGGACGCCGCCGGTCACCTCAGCAACTTCTTCGAGTGTCCTGCATTCAGGCAACATACTGAGAGATTCAAAGAGATCGGCCCTCCCCGAAAGGTCGAGATAATTCTTAAGCCCCTGATCATCTTTTTTATCGAGATACCGCATGGCGTCCCGCTGCTCCCCAGGGGGCAGATCGCTTAGCAGAGACTTCATGAAACTCAAATGACCGACATGGAGTTTGAACCCGATTCCTGTCGATCGCAATAGATCATCGGCAAGCATGATCGTTTCCGCGTCGCCGGTCGCGGTGTCGGACCCAATCAATTCGATGCCGAACTGCCAGAACTGCCGGTACCTGCCCTTCTGCGGTCGTTCATAACGGAAACAGTCCGCAAAATAGAACCATCGAAGCGGTTTCGGCGCTACCCTGGCCTCGTTCTGGTACATTCTCTGCACTGCGGCAGTGATTTCAGGTCGCAGGGCGAGCATCCGGCCTCCCTTATCCTCGAATACATACATTTCTTCGATAATACCCTGGCCCGATCGTGCAGTAAACAGCGCGAGTTCTTCGAATTCCGGGGTGCATACCTCGCGATATCCCCAGAGGGATGCCCTCTCGCGCATTCGCTGTTCTACCGATCTCCGGTGCTCCATTTCAGGCGGCAGAAAATCCCTGGTCCCTCTCGGTTTCTGGATCACGGTTGCTCTCCCCTGCCGGAATCTGGTCCCTGGTTTATTTTTTGCTCTCCGGTCTGACCGAACCGAAAAACCGTTCCCACGTGGTCTCTTTGCTCCATATTTTTTCCTTTTTATTCCGTTCCTGGAGGAACAGGGCAGCCATGATAACGCCCAATCCCACCACCTCGAACCCGGCATACATATAGGCGATGAGTAAGCCGAACGTTGCAAGAGCTCCATAAAGGACACCGTAATAGGCCGCTTTTCTATAGCCGGGCAGACCGGTCAGATAGAATATCCGGATGTCGCGCAACCACAAGAAAATTACCGCGATTTCCCCGAATATGGCGACGTATAACAGATAGCTCATATGGATGCAGGTATATTATACGCAAGACCATATCTTTATTATCAAACCATGCAACCGAATCACATGATACGGGAGGTCTTAAAAAACCTTAATGAAGGGACGATCTCTCTCGAAGAGGCTGTCAGGGAGATAGAAGGGCTCAGGATCGACACCGTCGGGGAAATTGCCAGGCTTGACACCGGCCGGTCGGTCAGGTGCGGTATTCCGGAGGTGATCCTTGCCGAAGGGAAAGAACCCGATCACCTCGTCAAAATCGCGAAAAAACAGGTGGAATCGAGGGGCAGGTGCATTATTTCGCGGTTACTCCCCGAACATGCAGGCGCAGTCAGGTCATTGTGTGAATTAAACAATATCAGGGCAGAATTCCACGAGGCAGCAAACATGCTGGTCCTTGCGCGTGAAGGTGAATGTGGACCCGCGAAAACCGGAGGCGTGGTGGGAATTGTTACCGCCGGGACGTCGGATATCGGGGTTGCAGAGGAAGCAAGGGTGATTGCGGAGGAGATGGGCTGCACGGTCCTTACCGCCTATGATGTCGGGGCGGCCGGAATTCACCGGCTGTTCCCGGCGGTCAGGGACCTCATCGACGCACACGTATTCGTGGTCGCGGCAGGTAGGGAAGGGACGCTTCCTGCAGTCGTTGCAGGGCTTGTGAACAAGCCCGTGATCGGGGTTCCCGTGAGCAGCGGTTACGGATACATGGGGCAGGGAAGGGCTGCCCTGGCAAGTATGCTCCAGTCGTGTTCTGTTATTGCAGTAGTCAACATCGATGCAGGGTTCACGGCCGGTGCATTTGCAGCAAGGATTGCAAACATGGTGGCGGGACCATGAGCCGGGCATTTTACATCGGGCGGTTCCAGCCCTACCATACAGGGCACCAGACAGTGCTCGAGCAGATCGCTCTCGAGGCGGACGAGATAGTGATCGGGGTAGGCACGGCCCAGCTCAGTCATGAGCTCGAGAACCCGTTTACCGCAGGCGAACGGGTACTCATGATCACAACGGCTCTTGATGGCCTGGGTTGCCCGTTTTACGTTATCCCCATCGAAGACATCAGGCGGAATGCCCTGTGGGTTGCCCATGTCAGGGCGATGACGCCCCCGTTCGATACCGTCTATTCAAGTAACCCTCTCGTGGTCAGGTTGTTTGGCGAAGCAGGAATTCCCGTCAATTCCCCGTCCATGTACGAGCGTGCCACTCATAGCGGCACCGAGATACGGAGAAGGATGCTATCCGGGGAACCATGGGAGCCCCTTGTCCCGCCCAGGGTCGTCAGGGTGATCCGGGAGATCGACGGGGTTGGACGCCTCCGCGAGATAGCAAGGGATGATTAGGCTGATATTTCAAAAATCCATGGAAAATGTCGGATACCGGGATAGGCCTCAGGAAACTGATTTTTCCAGACTGCAGAACGTGATCTGAATGTTCAAAAAAATTAAGGACCTGTTCGCGAAGGAGGAGGAGCAACCCCTCAAAATAGCGATCCCGGATGTCCCCGGGTGGCTCGACACAGAACAGAAAAAAATCAGGGGAATAGAGGAATCCCGGGTGTCTGCCTCGAGAAAGCCGGTTATGGAGGCGATCGCATCGTTAAAGATCCTGGTCCCAGAGCTCGGGAAAGGCGATCACGAAGGGACGGGGTTCGCGAAACTCGAGAAGGTGGCCGAAAATTCCCTTCCCCTCTATAAGAAAGCCATGATGTCTGCCCTCTCCAGGCCGTACCCCGAGAAAACTGAAGAATTTTATCATGCGGTGGCAGAATGCCTGAAAGGGTGTATCAAGTCTTCCCAGGGCCCGGGCCGGTACCTCGTAAGGGTCTTTCCAGAACAGATGAAACTGATCCAGGCTGAGGTATCGCGGATCGGTAAAGAAGTCAATGCGATGAACCCTGTCTTCGCCGAATCCAGGTCAAAGCACGAAACTCTCGGGAAGATCAGGACTATCCACCAGTCGCTGGTCCGTATTCAGCGGGAACGTGACGATCTTGAAAAGGACCTGCCCCGGCTGATCGATGAGGCGGCAAGACTTGGGAAGGAACAGGAAGAACTCTCCCGCCAGGTCACGGCTGCCGGGAGCGATCCACGTTTTAACCGCTATACCGAGCTTGCAAGGATCGAGCAGGACCTCCTGCAGGAACATGAAAGAATTACCGACGAAATGACAGTCCTTGCGGGAATAGTGGTCCACGTAATGAGGAGGGCCGAAAAAGTTGCGCATAAAGACCATAACGATCCCCTCGGTAAAAAGATCCATGTCCTGGTTGAAACCCTCTCCAAAAATGAGATGCCCGTGGCGGACGAGCTTCTTCCGATGATCTCGGGTGTTCTCCAGCCGGTCACCGAAATGGTTGCATCCGGAGAGATTACCCTCAAAAACGGGGAGGAACAGGAATTTTTTTCCGGCCCCACGAGGCTCCCCTCCCGTCTTATGGAGGTGTTCCGGAAGTCCGGAGATATCAACGACCAGATCAGGGAGATCAGGGAGGAGATCGGGCGCGATACATTTATCCATGAAAAAGAGGCGCTGGAAAAGAGAGCCAGGTACAAAAAATCAGAGCTTCATGAGAGTGAAAGAAATATTATCGATTCACGCCAAAAAATTGAGACCGATACGAAAGAGATCCCTGAGCTGATCCAGCAGCTGGAAGACCACATGACCCGGCATTCTGGCGTCCAGGTCCGGATTTCACGCTCAAGTGAAGAAAATAATAGCTAAACCGGCCCGGGATCGCCCGTGGATTCGTTCGTACTTGTCGGCTCTGGCGATACCTGATCGATTTTTGCAAAGAAACATTGCCGATCGGGTAAATGACTGATATCGAACAGTCGTTCAGATACTGAAAGCCTCCTGGAAAATTCAAGTTTCCGGCTCTGTTGACATGTTCATTCACGCCTGGAAGGCCACATTGACAGAGGGGGCTGTACCCCATCCCTGCACCCCTTCCAATAAGATAATCGTTGGACTGGTTCGGCATTGAGACAAGAAATTTACCTTTCCGGTGTCCTGGTCCTTATCGCAACAGGGGCCGCCACTGGTTTCGGGGCGGAGCCCCGGGAGCATCAGATTATGCAATTTCAGTTAAGATCGTGAAAGATGAAGAAAAAAACCCGTAAAAGCAACTTTGAACAGAGAAACTCAATAAGCTGAATTTTTCTTAATAATCCCTGCCAGATATTCAATGGTCTCTGTCATGATTTTCGTTAAATATGCGGAGCACCGCATCCATATCGATATGACGTTCGAAGATGCCGGCAAGTTCGTCATAGCAGTCGTGCGTTTCGTCCTCCTGAATAGGTGTAAAGGTTTCCCCTTTTTTCTTATAGAGGTAGGAGAGAAGGGCGTTGACAGCCGTACGGTTTGTCAGGAGGCCGTGCATGTACGTTCCGATAACGATGCCGTCGTCAGATACGGCACCTTCGGGCCCGAATGCCGGGCGGTCGCGGCCTCTCTCGGTTGTGCCCATGTGGATCTCGTACCCCTCGACTGTACCAATACCTGCAAGTATCGGAGGGTACGGGCATGCCGTGTAGACAACCCTGGTCGTCTGTTTCTCATAACCGGTAAACCTGGTTACCCCATCGAGAAGGCCCAGGCCGGGATAGGTGCCGGCTTTTGACTCAACGCCCGAATCGTGAATCTCTCTCCCGAGCATCTGGTATCCGCCGCAGATACCGATGATCGGGACTCCCAAGACCCTGGCACGGATGATATCGTCGGCAGCGCCACCCAGTTTCAGCTCCGCAAGGTCTTCGATGGTGTTTTTCGTGCCGGGTATAATGATGCAGTCGAACCCGGACAGATCCCCGCCGGGCTGAACATAGGAAAGCGAACAATATCGTTCGAGGAGCTCGAAATCGGTGAAATTCGATATATGTGGCAGCCTGATAACGGCAACCTTCACTGGATATGTCCCGGTCTTTTTATCGCCGAGCGAAAGGGAATCCTCGCTCGGGAGCGGGATGTCGAAATATGGCAATACACCGAGGACCGGCACCCCCGTAAGCTCCTCGATCATCTCCGGGCCCGGTGAAAAAATCCCGGGATCGCCCCGGAACTTGTTGATGATGATGCCCCTGACCTTGTTCCTGATCCCCGGAGGCAGGAGTTCCATGGTCCCGTATACCGAGGCAAACACCCCTCCCCGTTCGATGTCAGCAACGAGAATAATAGGAAAATCAAGTGCTTCGGAGAGCCTGATGTTCGCGATATCCCGGGAGTAAAGGTTGATTTCGGCAGCTCCTCCCGCACCTTCAACCACGATATCCCCATACTCCCGGCAAAGCCGCCCTGCAGCGTCGAGAGCGGTCCTTAACAGGTGATCGGTCTCCCTGTAATATTCTGAGATAACAACGTCCTTATAGGGGTGCCCGAGAAGGATGACCTGCGATACCATGCCCCCTTTCGGTTTAAGGAGGATCGGGTTCATCGTGGCCGTTGGAGTGATTTTTGCGGCAAACGCCTGCATGGCCTGGGCAATACCGATTTCACAACCGTCGGGGGTTACATATGAGTTGAGGCTCATATTCTGGGACTTGAATGGTGCGACTGAGATGCCCCGGTTCGCAAGCGCCCGGCACAGGGCAGCTACGACCGTGCTTTTTCCTGTATGGGATGCTGTACCCAGGATAATCACTGACATCGGGACACATAGATGTATGTGCGAATTTTAAATAAAATGGCAGTCCTTTACCGGTCAATGAGTCTAAGCATGAATGCCCGGACACTGCTGGCGGCAAAATATACGCTTCCGGGCGAAACCCCCGGGGACGTCTTTTTGCGGGTTGCACGCGCCGTGGGCACGTCCGAGTGCAGCCGCTTTTACCAGGTGATGAAAGACCTTGCATTCCTGCCAAATTCTCCCACCCTGATGAATGCCGGTCTGCCCAGGGGGCAGCTCGCTGCATGTTTTGTACTGCCTGTCGAAGACTCGATCCAGGGGATCTTCAGGACTCTCGGCATCATGGCACAGATCCATAAAACCGGCGGGGGGACCGGTTTTTCTTTTTCAAAGGTTCGCCCCTCTAACGATCAGGTCGGCGGAAGACCCGGCGTTGCAGGAGGGCCCCTCCCGTTTATCCGCGTGTTCGACGAGGCGACCAATGCCCTCAGGCAGGGTGGAAGAAGAAGAGGGGCGAATATGGGTGTGCTTGCAAGCTCGCACCCCGATATCCTTGCCTTTATCGATGTTAAGCGAAGGTGGGGTCTCGATAATTTCAATCTTTCCGTTGGATTCGATGGGAAGTTTTTCGAGTGCCTTTCATCGGGAAGAGAATACGGGCTTGTCAACCCGAGGAACCGGGAGATCAGGGAGACAATTGCACCCGGCGATCTCTGGGATGCCGTGGCACGTGCAGCATGGAGTTCGGGCGACCCCGGAATGCTGTTCTTCGACCGGATCAATGAAAAAAATACCGTGCCGGGACTCGGGCCCTTTGAGGCGACCAATCCATGCGGCGAGCAGCCGCTGTTGCCGTTCGAGAGCTGCAACCTCGGCAGTATCAACCTTTCGCAATTTCTGGTAAAAGGAGACATTGACGAGGAACGAATCAGGGAAACGGCTCGTCTCGCGGTCCGGTTCCTCGATGCGGTCATCGATGCAACCTGGTTTCCTACCAGGAGGATCAGGGAAGCAACACTACGGACCCGGAAGATCGGACTAGGTGTCATGGGTCTTGCCGATTTACTAATCAGGCTCGATATCCCCTATTCTTCGGATGAAGCCGTCGTTATTGCCGGACAAGTAATGTCGGTTATCCAGGACGAGGCAAAACAGGCTTCATATGAGATGGGAGTAAAAAAAGGGTCGTTTCCTGCGATCGATATGAGCATATACCAAACTGATATGCGTAACGCGACTGTCACAACGGTGGCTCCTACCGGATCGCTTCACCTCATAGCCGATACGAGCAGCGGTATCGAACCTTACTTTTCGCTCGTCATGAGAAGATCCCTGCAGGGAACCTGGATCGAGATCACCCCGGAGGTCGTTACCCGCCTGTTATCCAGGGTCAGGTCCGGAATGGATTTACTGGCAAAAGTCCGGCGCACGGGCAGTGTCGAAGGACTGCCCATCCCCGAGCATATCAGGGAGGTGCTCAGGACAGCGCATGAAATTCCCCCCGAACACCACGTCAGGATGCAGGCAGAAGTGCAAAAATATGTGGATAATGCCGTATCGAAGACCGTCAATCTCCCCGAGTCTGCCACGCCCGGTGAGGTCTCCCGGATTTTTACCCTTGCAAGGGAGTCGGGGTGCAAGGGGATCACGGTGTACCGTAATAACAGCAAGAACCTGCAGGTGCTTGCTGCAGGTGCCGGTTCCTGTAAAGTCTGTGATTAAAACCACCGGATGGTTACCCTGTGAGTCTAATCACCGGCAGGTATTATGAAGGTAATTTTGCGATAACCGCTCTGCATTGGGATACCCTGATAATTACGGTTTATCATGCCAAGAAATAAATAACGAAACTTTTAAAGGTACAGGTAATGAATGGTGGGATTTGTCCAACCTGCGGACTACCTAAGGAACTTTGTATTTGTGAGGAGGTAGCAAAAGAACAGCAAAGGATCAATGTCAAGGTAAATAAAAGACGTTATGGGAAAGAAGTCACCGTAATCGAGGGACTCGATCCTACCGACATTGATCTCGAAGACCTTTCAAAATTCATGAAGGGCAAGCTCGCCTGTGGTGGAACCGTAAAAGGAAATTCCATCGAATTGCAGGGAAATCATCGCGACAGGGTAAAGGAACTCCTGGCCGCAAAGGGATACAGTGTTGACAACATAAGCTGATCGGCAGTTTCCCGGGACAAGGGTTTTCGCGTCGCCCCTCGATTTTTTGAAAAAAAGTACCGTTAATATTCCCTACTCAAATTTTTTTTCATCCGCAGATTTCCTTTGATTTCTGGTGACGTTTCAGTGATGTAGAGACAAGGTGATGCTGCTATGGGTATCTAGACCGGGTATCCCTTAATTATCCTTAGACAGAAACGACAATTAGTGCTCCAGGGGCTCATTCCCTGCCGCCATGGCGGCCCCGGCTGGGACGGGAGTTGCACAGAAACCGATTAATTCTCAATCCAGATCGACCATGTTCGTGACTATCCTTCTTGAGGAGGGACAGGGGAGAGGGTGAAACCGCCTCACTCTCGTAAGTGACACCTTAATTATGAATGAGGAATTTACCAGGGCTGAAAAAATTATAACGATTACCTGGGAATTTTAGCGTCTCTTCTCTTTTTTCGGTTTATCCTTCTTTGGTTTTGCCATGGAATGGAGGTCTACCACGTAATTACCTTCCGTGCCTATCGAGACGACCCGTTCGTCGCTATCAGCAAGCTTTTCAATATTCAGTTCGTAGGTCCCGGGCGCAACAATCCTGATACTTTCAAGCCTGGTTGCGAAGTCCTGCTGCTGTTCCGGATCGTTTGGGACTTCCAGGACTTTTGAGAAGGACTCTTCAGCAAGGGTAACCGTTGATTTTTCTGAGAGGACATCCTCGTTCCGTTCCCTCTCGCCCACAAAGAGGAATTTTCGTCCCCCGCAACTCTCGCACCCCCTGAGAATTGCCGGCGATGCACTTTTGTATTCTCTCCCGCACTGCATGCACTTGTGGGGCATTGCAAAGTCACCGTGTCGATATCCAGGCACTGATCTGGTCTTTGTCTTTTTTAATCATCCTGATCTGGTTTGCAGGGCCGATGACCGTCAACCGGGCTGCACTGGTATGCTTTCCTTTTCCTATCAACCTCGAGAGAAAGGAATTCTCCTCCTTTGCCGGATACGTCTCCATCTCGATGCCGTTAAAATCGTCGGGCAGTATCTCCTTCATGGTCATCTCTATGAGCTTGCTCTGCTCTTCAGGTTCAAGGCCCTTTTCGAGAATGACGATCGTCCCCTGGCGCACCTTGTCGAGGATCAGGTGGATCTTCTCCATCGATGTCAGGTTATCGAGACGGTCCTCAGAAATCAGGTCAATCTGGACACCCTGTATCATAGTTCAACCCCACACATCATCTCTGTCACCTGAATGTATGTACCATCTGTTCATAGAGTTCTTCAATATTTTTTCCTTCGAGGCATGAGACCGGGACGACAGGGTGCTGGGGAAAAGCGCTCCGTATCTTCTGGGGCGATGCATCAGGGAGATCGATCTTATTGGCTGCAATTATCACCGGAAGGTTCCTGCTCTCGATGATCCCGATCATCATGATATTCACCTGTAAAAACGGGTCGACCGTGCTGTCGAGCATGTAGACGACCCCGTCGATGTCTTCCCGGAGCCAATGCATCGCCTCTGCCACACCTTCAGTCGCCTCCCTCGCCCGGGTGATTGCTTCGTCCTTATCCATGCCGTATTCGAGGAACTCCTTGTAATCGATCTTCGTCGTTACCCCTGGGGTATCGACGATATCGATGGTGATCGTGTGACCGTTCGCACCGGTGATCCTGATATCCTGTTTTCTCGATGCCCGTCGCGTTTCGTGAGGTATTTCACTTACGGCCCCGACCGAATCGCCCGCCCAGTCCCTGGCGATCCTGTTGGCAAGGGTTGTTTTACCGGCATTTGGCGGCCCGTATATCCCGATCCGCGAGCGCTTTTTCTTAAAAAAAGCAGCGAGAAACCTTGAGAAGCTGTTCCTTGTCTGCACGAATATATCCATCAGACACCCCTTGCTGTCACTTCAGATCCTGCCATGGAATAATCCTCTTGTAAAATCAGCGGCACACCATATTATCATATGCAATTCTCCGGATAATATTTATCTTAATGGATTTATTATCCCTAAATACTCCCGGAATAGTCCTGTGCGTACCAATTCTTTTATATTGATGGCTTGCTGTATGGTAAATTGTAGTAATCATATGGAGGTGAACTCTTGAAAAATGCGAAAGACCAGATCCATTTCGAAACCCGCGTACCGCTGACTGAAATCATGCAAAATGAGCCGACTACCATAGGAATTGAGGCCAATGTAGCGAGTGCAGCCAAGGCGATGTGCAGGGATGAGGTGGGGAGTTGCATTGTTCTCCAGAACAACCTGCCGATTGGTATTGTTACCGAGGAGGATATTAACTGCAAGGTCGTGGCTAAAGACAAGAGACCCGGCACCGTGCTCGTCAGCGAGATTATGAGCACTCCGCTGATTACGGTGTCAGCCGGCAAGACCGTGGGAGATGCGGCCCATATGATGGTCCGACATAAAGTCAGACGGCTCCCTGTCGTGAACGATCAGAAGAAAGTCATCGGTATCATCACCGTTCGGGACCTGCTCACGGTATCAACAGAAATGAACGACCTCATGGCCGACCTAATCGAGATAAACCGGGTCGACGAGTCCTTCATCGGCACCTGCAACAGATGCGGCAAGATGTCGGACGAGCTGAAGCGGGTCGATAACGTCATGCTCTGTTCATCGTGCCGTGAGGAGGAATTTCTCTGATGAAACTCGTCGCAGACTTTATGGTTGAGGTGCCAAAACTCAAATGTTCCGAGACGGTGACAAAAGCAAGACAGGTGCTCCGGGACGATGCTTTCCGGGAAATCTATATTTTTGACGACCGGAAGAAACTGACAGGCTTTATCGACCTCACCGATGTCCTTCGGGTAACAGCGACGAAATCGAACGTAACCGTCGAGGGTTTTGTCAAGGAGGCGGCGTCGGTCACCTGCGATACGCCTATCGAGGACGCGGTCCGCGCCATTAAGAACTATCGGACCGACAGTGCCTGTGTCGTTAACGGCCAGATGAATATCCAGGGTGGAGTGCTACTCTCGGATCTCTTCCCGATTATCATTACACGCCACGAACTCCGCGGCTCGGTTTCCCAGTACATGTCGCGGAACGTGGTGATGTGCGCACCCGGTGACCCGATCCAAAAGATCTACAGCCTCATCGTGGAAAGTGGATTTACTGCGTTTCCTGTCGTGAAGAAGAATAAAATACTGGGTATTATATCAAGGAGGGACATTCTGAAAGCAGGCAGGATACGGGCAGCACTGGAAACCGGAGCTGCCGTACCCGTGGAAACATTGATGGCAAAGGATGTCGTTACAGTCCAGCCAGACGAACCAATCCAGTCTGCAGCGGCATTAATGGTCAGGCACGATATCAGCCGCGTACCGGTAGTGGAATCAGGCAGCATCAGGGGGATCCTCGATCGCCATGATGTACTGAAAGGGCTTGCAATGCCGTAGGAATTGTATTTATCGTTTTCCTGCGGCATTGATCTCTCAAATCAGAGGATAAATGGAATGGAAAATAGCAAGGTTGTGAATACATGAGCCAGCATGATCGATCGATAAAAAAAATAGAGAAAGCCCCCCGGACCCCGGGTTCTCTCGACCGGGGGCCAGTGGAATTCAAATCACACATCGTCACCCATGAAGGGGAAATTATGGCGATCGCGACCCGGAATGTGATCTCTGTTCCGCCTACGATGAGAATCTTATCGGCGGTCGAGACCATGACGAAATGCGGATTCCGGAGGCTTCCGGTGATTGATCCGGGGAGCAGGAAACTCAGGGGCATCGTCACATCAGGCGATATTATCAACTTCCTCGGAGGAGGTGACAAATATAACCTCGTCAAGGTCAAGCACGAGGGTAACCTGCTCGCTGCGGTTAACGAAAGCATCAGGACGATCATGACAACCCAGCTGACAACGCTGCCTGAATCATCAGGCATCGCTGACGCCCTGGAAATTATCATGAACCGGATGATCGGCGGGCTTCCCATCATAGGCGAGGGCGAGCGGGTAACCGGGATTGTGACCGAGAGGGATGTCATGAAAACACTTGCCGGTGAGAACATCGATAAAACCGCCGAGGATGTCATGTCAACTGCACTGCGGGTCACGAATCCCGATGCCACGATCGGCGAAGTCACCCGGGACATGACAAAGCACCGGTTCAGGAGGCTCCCCGTAGTAAGCGACGATGTGCTCTTCGGTATCATAACCACATCGGACATCCTTCGGTACTTCGGGGACCGGAAGATCTTCACCCGCATGGAAACCGGGAACGTGAAAGAGCTCATGGCAATGCCCGTCAGGAACCTGGTTTCAGGAAACCTGTATACCACGGGACCCGACAGGAACATCAACGATGTCGCCAGGGAAATGGTCGAACGGAGCGTCGGGGCACTTCCGGTTATAGAGAATGCCCGTCTTATCGGCCTTGTGACTGAATTTGACCTGGTAAAAGCCTTTGCAAGGGAGTCGTAACATGATTGCATCGGACATTATGACAAGCCCTGTTTTTGTGGTTTCAATGACTGAGACCGTAGCTCATGCAAGGAAGCTGATGATAAAACATAAAATTTCACGCCTTCCGGTAATGGACGGATCCGTAATGACCGGGATTATCACGAAAAAAGATATCGGATACCGGCTCCGCCAGACTGAACCCCTCTGGAAACGGAGACCTGTGGACCTGGTCCCCGTTTCTATCCTGATGACCGCCGATCCCTGTTATGCAGGGCCCGATACACCAGTAAGGGACCTTGCCGGGCTGATGGTCGGAAGTTGCATCAGCGGCATTCCGATACTCGATGGCGGGAGTATTGCCGGGATTGTCACCAAGTCGGACCTTCTCAAATCGTCGCTTGCAGGGAACCTGAAGGAAACGGTTAGCGACATGATGGAAGATGCCGTTCAGATCAGCCGGTACCATTCGCTCGACCATGTGATTGACACGATGTGCGAGCGGAACGACAAGCTGGTCGTCGTGAACAATGACGGGACCCTGGCAGGGATCATCGGCGAAAGCAACCTTGCATTTTTCAGGTACCCCGAGGGCAGGAGCAACGGCGTCCCTGAAAAGGAGATCACGATGCTCCGGAAGGATGAATCAGCGGGGAGAAAACATTACCGGGACGTCGTTTCGCTTTCTGCAATTGCAGAAGATGTCATGTCCCGGCCCGTCCTGACTATTGCTTCAGATGCCCCGGTGAAGGAGGCAGTTGAGCAGATGCGTCGAGGACATGTCAGCAGCCTTGTTGTTGTCGATGGAAACGAGATCAAAGGAATCCTTAAAAGAGATGATATCATACAGGATGTGGCAAAATGAGCGAAGATGTTGTTATCAGGGATATAATGGCAAAGCCGGTGACGATTGCGAAATCTGCTGCAATCACCGAAGCACTCGATAAAATGCTTGCCGAATCGGTCGATCCCCTGATCGTTGTGAATAACAGCACGGTGGTCGGGACTGTATCACGGAGGACAATTGCGGAAAGTCTCGGGAGTAAAAGAAATTCTTCCCTTTCACCCTCCTCGATTCACGTATCGAATTCGATGGAAGAAGATTTCACTACCGTGTACCCGGACCAGGATATCGATGTGCTCGTTCCATTGCTCCAGCACTACAAGCTTGTTGTCGTATACGACGACGAACACCGGCTTATCGGGCAGGTGTCTGCAGAAAATCTGCTTAAGTTCCTCCAGCCTGACGTAAATGTGCAGGAGGTCCTCGAACCAGCCTGGACCATTGATGCCGAAGAGCGGGTCGTTCATATGAGAAGGCGCATGATGGATGACAATATTCACCGTTTCATCGTGACAGAAGGTGACCGGGTCATCGGCATCGTAACCGAAACAGACGTGGCCACCGCGATGAGGAAGTTCAGAAAAGTAGTAGAGGACCGTCACCAGGACCACCGCATACGCAACCTGCTCGTCAGGGATATCATGAGCACTTCCCTGATCTCCGTCGGTGGCGATGCAAAGATCAAACAGGTGATCGATATGATGGTGCAGAAAAATATCAGCACGGTCCCGGTCATTGAAGATGGGGATTTAAAGGGCCTCATTACCCGGAATTCGCTGATAAAAGCGTTATAAAGGGGTCTTCTTTCAGGGCCCCTTCTGTTTTTCAGGCCTGTGGTGTAGGGGGCCATGGTGGAATCGTTTTCATTCCGAGAGAAATTTACGGCTTTTCCAGCCAGTTGCCCCGGATTCGGGAAGCATTAATAGCAACCGGAGGCAATAATTACTCCGGATGCCCATGAAACCGACCGAACCAGTTGTCCCGACGGGGGAAATTTCCCGGCTCCTCGAAGGCATGAGCCGGACCGGGTTCCAGGGAAGGAAACTTGGTGAATCGGTTTCTGTATGGGCTGAAATGATCAGGGATCCGGAATGCACGATATTGATGGGTCTTTCCGGAGCGATGATCCCCGCCGGAATGCAGAACTGTATTATCGAACTGGTGGAACGTCGCTATATCGATGTCCTCGTGTCTACGGGAGCCAATATTTTTCATGACGCCTGCGAACACCTGGGGGTCCGGCACTATCTTGGTCACCACCACGTGGACGACGGACACCTGTATTCGGAGGGCATAGACCGGATTTATGACGTATTCGCCTATGAAGAGCAGTTCCGCAGCATCGACCGGCAGTTCGCAGATTTCGCAAAGGAGGTCGAACCTTTCAACGGATCTTCGAGGGAGTTTATCAGGCAATGGGGGGAATGGATGGTCCGGAAAAAACCCGATGGACGGTCGGTCATTGCGAGTGCGGTGGAACACGATGTCCCGATATTCATCCCGGCCCTCTGTGACTCTTCGATCGGCATCGGTCTTCTCATGGCCCGCCGGGATGGGACCCGGGTGGATATTGACCAGCTGGCCGATGTTGATGAGATCGCCGGGATTGTGGAATGCTCCAAAAAAACAGGCGTCGTGTATTTAGGCGGAGGTGTCCCGAAAAATTTCATCCAGCAGACCCAGGTCATCGCCGATGTCTATGGCGGGACCCAGGGCGGGCATGCGTATGCGGTCCAGTATACGACCGATGCACCTCACTGGGGTGGCCTTTCCGGTTGTACGTTCGAAGAGGCGATCAGCTGGGGCAAGGAAGCGGTCCATTCACCCCGGGTCCAGTGTTTCTGCGATGCCACGATCGCCCTGCCGCTGGTAACATCGGCCCTGATCGCCGGAAATGTACGGCGTGGAAAGAAATAATTTGTAAAATCCGGCTCTGTTGAATCATTAATTAAGTGAAGTTTCTTTTGCTGATATTCTTCATCTTGTATGATTTAAGGAAATCGGGATAATGTGACGCTCCCGGGGCTCCGCCCCGCCGCTGCGGTGCCCCCGGTTGCGATAGGGACTGCAAATGAACCGATTAATTCCAAATCCCGGTTGACCCTGTCCACTGGCTATCCTGACGGGGGAGAGACAGGGAAGGGGTGGAACCTTCTCCTGTCGACAAGCCGATTAAAAATAATTGAAGAATTCACAGAACCACTCGTTCGAAAATCCAGATCAATACATCGTACGAACAGAAAACATCCCCAGACGCAAGGGCCTATCGGGTTAGAATCATGATGAAAACTCCTAGAACCGGGTTTGAAAGGTCCGAAATATATGACCTCATGCCTGGTCATGAGATACCCAAAGAGTTATTACCCGTTCTGATCCATATTATGAAGCACCATTCATGGAGCAGCCTGTCGGCTGCGAGTGTCGAAAGATGCGAGATTCGCTGTTGAGGTAGCCAAGCCTGGTATGGCGCAGGTTTGCTAAACCTGTGTCCCCCTGGGACTCGAGGGTTCAAATCCCTCCCTCAGCGTTCAGAGCAAATCTCAGTAAAGAGGGATTGGATGGCTCAGGAAGAAGAAATAAAATACTTTGTACGGATCAGCAACACTGATCTCGATGGGACGAAACAGGTCAAAGTTGCACTGACGGGCATAAAGGGTGTGGGGAGACACACAGCCGCTGTGATAACGAGACTTGCCGGGGTGAACGGCCATGATATCATGGGTCGTCTCAAGGATGAGGAAGTAGACCGACTCAGAAGCGTTACGGAAAACTACGGTGAACGGGTTCCTGTCTGGATGGTAAACCGGCCCAAGGACGTCTACACCGGTGAGAGCCGTCATATATTCGGTTCGGACGTAACGACGACTCTTGATGAAGATATCAACATCATGAGAAAGATCCGCTGCTACCGGGGAATCAGGCACGAGACAGGGCAGAAGGTACGGGGTCAGCGTACGAAGTCCACGGGCCGTACCGGTACGACTGTCGGTGTGAAGAGGAAGAAAGAGTAGGTGGTAATGCATGGGATATCCCGGTAAGAATCATAAACAATACCAGACCCCGAAAAGGCCGTTTGAAAAGACAAGGATCCAGGAAGAGACCAAGCTCGTGATCGAGTACGGGCTCAGAAACAAACGTGAGGTCTGGAAGGCCCAGGAACACCTGCGCAGGTACCGGAAGGCTGCAAGAGATCTCCTTTCCCTCATGTCGGCCGGTACTTCGGAAGAGGTGTTCAACGAGAAGAAATCGGTCCTGATCGACCATATGCAGCGTGTCGGACTCCTCGGACCTGACGCCGATATCGACAACGTCCTGTCGTTAAAGGTCCCGGCCCAGCTCGAACGCCGGCTCCAGACGGTAGTCTACAGGCAGGGATTTGCACGCTCGCCGAAACAGGCCCGGCAGTTCATTACTCACGGGCATATTGCAATCAACGGCAAGAGAGTGACCATACCGGGATACCGTGTCAATCGTTCCGAGGAGACACAGATCTCGTACTACGGGAAATCCCCGCTCGCCTTATCTGATCATGCGGAAAGGGCAAGGATTGCGAAGACCGGGAGGGTATAGCCATGGCAGAGAAGGAGAAATGGGGGGTTGCTCATATTTTTGCATCCTTCAATAATACCATCATCACCGTGACCGACCTGTCGGGCGCCGAAACCGTTACCAAGAGCAGCGGTGGCATGGTGGTCAAGCAGGACCGGAACGAGAGTTCTCCCTATGCGGCCATGCAGATGGCGTCCAACGTAGCCCAGGTCGCAAGGGAAAAGGGGATCACCGGTGTCCACGTCAAGGTCAGGGCACCGGGACGTGGCAAACAGAGGAGCCCGGGGCCCGGAGCACAGGCGGCAATCCGCGCACTGGCCAGGGCAGGAATGCGGATTGGAAGAATTGAAGACGTCACCCCGATTCCCCATGATTCTATCAGGGCCAAGGGTGGCAGGCGCGGACGGAGAGTGTAATGGAGATCACGTTCACGAAGCTCGACGACAACTCCTGCCGGTTTCATATCGGGCCCGTTACGCCTTCCTTCGCAAACACCCTGCGAAGGGCGATGATCGGGGAAGTCCCGACGCTGGCGATCGAAGAGGTGCGCATTTACGACAATACAAGTGCCCTGTTCGATGAAATGCTGGCGCACCGCCTCGGTCTCATACCGATAAGGACCGATTCATCGGCTTATGTCAGGAGGGAGGAATGTTCCTGCGGCGGAGAAGGATGCTCTGCCTGCACAGCCACATTCACGATGAGTGTGGAAGGTCCGGGTATGGTATATTCAAGGGACCTGATCCCCCAGGACCCCTCCACGGCACCTGCCTACGAGACAATCCCCGTCGTCAAGCTCACGAAAGATCAGAAAGTCGTTGTCGAAGCACATGCGATACTCTCGACCGGAAGGGAGCACGCAAAATGGCAGCCCGTATCGGCATGCGGTTATAAAAACTACCCGCTCATCACGATCGGGGACTCATGTGACGGATGCGGTCAGTGCGTTGACGAATGCCCGAGGACGGTCCTTGAAACAGAAGCAGGGCGCGTCAGGGTTGTCGAAGGACGTCTCGAAGAATGTTCACTCTGCGGTCTTTGCGAGCGGGCATGCCTTGGGACCGGTATCGGTGAAGAACCGGCGATTAAGGTAACTTTCGAAAAGGACCGCTTTATTTTCGTCGTCGAGGGTGACGGTTCCCTGAAAGTCAGGGAGGTCATACTCCAGGGCCTCACCTATGTCAGGACACGGTCATCGGAAATGGTTGAAAAACTAGATGAAATATCGGGAGGAACAGGAGATGAAAAGCAGGATTAAGTCCAATCCACGCCTGGTTAACCTCATATCACTGCTGAAGACTACTTCACGTGAAAACGGGGTAAGCCTCTGGCGGGATATCGCCACTAAAATTGAAGCATCCAGCTGCAAGTATGCAGAGGTTAACTTAAGCAAGATCAACCGCTACGCAAATGACGGTGAGATCATCCTTGTCCCCGGCAAAGTACTTGGCGGTGGTATGATAGAGACATCGGTAAAGGTGGCAGCGCTGAATTTTTCGCAGACGGCTGCCGACAAGATCAACGGAGCGAAAGGCCAGTGCATGAGCATCGAGGAACTTGTCAGGGAACACCCGAAAGGGAGCCACGTAAGGATTCTGAGGTGAATTTATGGTGACAATCATCGATGGTGACGGACTGCTCCTGGGCAGGCTTGCAAGCCTCGTGGCCCGCCGCGCCCTGAACGGAGAAACGTTTGCAATAGTCAATGCGGAGAAAGTAATCATTTCCGGAAGCAGGGCCCGTGTCCTCCACAATTACAACCATAAAAGACAGCGCGGATCTACGGAAGGAGGCCCGTACTTCCCCAGAAGACCCGACCATATTGTGAAACGGACGATACGGGGCATGTTGCCGTACAAGAGAGAACGCGGTGTCGAGGCGTTCCGGCGTATCAAGACCTATGTCGGAGTCCCCCCGGAATTCCTGGGGCAGGAAATGGAGATCCTCGAGGATGCCCACATGGACCGCCTTAACAATGCCCAGTTCGTTACGCTCGGGGCGGTCAGCACATTCCTCGGGGCGAAATATTAGAGGTGGTATCATGGTAAAAATTATAAATACCAGCGGTAAAAGGAAGAAAGCAATTGCACGGGCGACAATGAAGACCGGCAAGGGCAGGGTCAGGATTAATTCGGTCCCGCTCGAGATCTACGGAACCGATCTCGTGCGCATGAAGATATCCGAACCCCTGCTCCTCGTCCCGCATGCTATCGAAGGCGTCGACGTGGCTATCGATGTGCAGGGCGGGGGTATGATGGGCCAGGCAGAGGCGATCAGGACCGCTCTCGCACGCAGTATCCTCAAATGGTCGAACGACCCGCAGATAAAGGATGCGTACCTTGCCTATGACAGGACGCTCCTTGTCAATGATTCCCGGCAGAAAGAGTCGAAAAAGCCGCACGGCCGTGGAGCAAGGAAGAAGTTCCAGAAGTCGTATCGTTGAATGATGAAGAAGAGAACCACGAGATCGAACTGATATGATACCTGTCCGATGTTTCACCTGCGGAAAAGTTATTTCCCCAGCATATGAAGAGTTTAAGCAACGCCGGGATGCTGGCGAGGATCCTAAAAAGATCCTCGACGATCTCGGCATGGACCGTTATTGCTGCCGGCGGATGCTGCTGACGCATAAGGAGATTATAGACGATCTTAATCCATACCAGTGATAAGTAGCGGGGTCGTAGGGTAGCCTGGACCATCCTATTGCGTTCGGGACGCAGTGACCTGAGTTCGAATCTCAGCGACCCCATTTATCATCGTTATTACATTTTGAGGATAGAAAATGCAATCGTATACCCGGTATGAAAGAGCCCGGATCATTGGAGCCCGGGCTCTCCAAATATCGATGGGTGCTCCGCTTCTGATCAATACTGCAAACACAGATCCGCTCGAGATCGCGATCGAGGAATTCCAGCATAACATCATCCCCATCACCGTAAAGAGGAAGTAGGAATGTCGATTATTCAGGAAATCCGGTTACGGACGATACTCGACAGCCGGGGCAACCCGACCGTCGAGGCAGAGGTCTTTACCGAAAGTGGGTTCGGAAGATCTGCGGCTCCCGGTGGGGCGAGTACCGGTCAGTTCGAAGCAAAGGTGAAGCCACCCGAAGAAGCGGTATCGTTCGCCAGGGAACATGTGATCCCGAAACTGATCGGTGAAGACTCCCGCGAACAGATGAATGTCGATTTCCTTCTCAGAGAGATCGATGGCACTCCCGATTTTGCCATGATCGGTGCAAATGTCGCCGTATCCTTATCCCTTGCGAATGCGAAGGCTGCTGCATCATCGATAGGCATGGAGTTGTTCAGTTATCTCGGAGGAGCCTTTATCCAGACGACCCCCCTGCCTCTTGGCAATGTGATCGGAGGGGGAGCCCATGCGGCCAATGCCACAGAAATCCAGGAATTTCTCGTCGTTCCGGTGGGCGCAGCAGGAGCGTACGAGGCGGTGTTCACCAATGCCAAGGTGCACCGGAAAGTCCGCGAGCTCCTCCTTAAAAACGACCGGCCCTGCGGAAAGGGAGATGAAGGGGCATGGGCGCCCTCTGTCTCCGACGAGGTGGCATTCGATATCGTGAAAGAGGCTACGGGAGCTGTATCGGATGAGACCGGGATCAGGATCGGCATGGGAATCGATGTCGCTGCAAGCGAGTTATGGCAGGAAAGCGACAGCAAGTACCATTACCGTGAAAAAGTCCGGACAACCGAAGACCAGATCGCTTACATCGGCGAGCTTGTCGACCGGTATGAACTGATCTATGTGGAAGACCCATTGCACGAAGAAGACTTTACTGGATTTGCGACGCTTACCGAGCAGGTCGGCGACCGATGCCTGGTATGCGGCGACGACCTGTTCGTCACTAACCCCGGCCGGATAGCCGATGGGATCGGTAACGGTTCCGCAAACTGCGTCCTTATCAAGCCAAACCAGATCGGGACGCTGACCGACACGTTCGAAGCGATCAGGCTCGCTCACAGCAATGGTATGGATACGGTAATGAGCCATCGCTCGGGCGAAACCACCGATATGACTATTTCCCATCTTGCAACTGCCTTCGCATGCATTTTCTTAAAGACGGGTGTAGTCGGTGGGGAACGGATTGCAAAATTAAATGAACTGATTAGAATTGAGGAGATGTTGGAATGACAGAAACAGAAATGGAAATCGAGTTAAAAGAACCGCTGGTGCCCGTCGAAGAATACCTCGCAGCAGGAATACACATAGGCACCCAGCAGAAGAGCAAGGATATGAAAAAATTTATCTACCGGGTCCGGGGAGACGGCCTGTATATCCTTGATATCAGGGAGACTGACGAGCGGATCAAGACCGCGGCAAAGTTCTTAAACCAGTTCGAACCGTCTCGTATCCTCGTCGTAACATCGCGCCAGTACGGGCAGTACCCGGCCAAGAAGTTTGCGGAAACGATCGGCGGGATTGCCGTGACCGGCAGGTTCATTCCCGGCATGCTGACCAATCAGAACCTTCACAACTATATCGAGCCCGAAGTAGTGGTAGTGACGGACCCGATCGGCGATGCCCAGGTCGTTAAGGAAGCGGTGCAGAGCGGTATACCCATTGTCGCCCTGTGCGATACCAATAACATGACGAGTTTCGTGGATCTCGTCATCCCAACCAACAACAAGGGAAGAAAAGCCTTGAGCATGATATATTATCTCCTCACCAGAGAGATGCTCCATCTCCGGGGGATTGCCACATCGCTCACCTCCGAGGATTTCGAGACAGAATTCTAAATATACCATCCAGCTAAGAGGTAGTCCGATGAAGATCCGTCCGTGTGCAGTATCGGGGATGTTCTACCCAAAGGATCCGGACCACCTCGAACAATTGATGGCTACATTGTTTAAGAATGCATGGCCATCCTTAGGAGCGATCGGGATTGTCGCACCCCATGCCGGGTATATTTACTCGGGAGCGGTTGCTGCCCGGGCCTTTGCATCCATCGACCGGGGTTTCAATGGAACGTTCGTCATCATCGGACCCAGTCATCGGGGTTTCGGGACCTGCGTCTCGGCAGTGCCCTGGGAGACACCTCTTGGCATCGTGGACAACGATACCGAACTGGTTGAGGCACTGAATATCGGAGTGGACGAGGCCTCGCATAGCGAAGAACATTCCCTCGAGGTCCAGGTCCCGTTTATCAAGTACCGCTTCCCCAGGGCAAGGATTGCCCCGATCATGATGGGCAGGCAGGACTACCGTAGTGCCGTTCTGCTCTCGCAACAGATAACCAGTGCCATCCGGAGGACGGGGAAGAATGCGATGATCGTGGCTTCGAGCGATTTCTCCCATTATATCAGGGCCGATATCGCCCGCACCAACGACCTCTATGCGATGGAGGCGCTCGAAAAATTCGATATACCGGAATTCTATAAAAGAATCGGGGAACGTGGGATAACCGCATGCGGGTATGGCCCGATTTCAGCGATGGCTCTTGCATGCAGAGAGATGGGGGGAGAAAAAACGGAGATCCTGGAATACGCAACCAGCGGTGATGTGACAGGTGACGATTCCGAGGTCGTGGGCTACGCTGCTATCGCGGTGATATAGGTGGTCACCTGGAGTGCCCCCGGAAAGGTGTTCCTTTTCGGCGAACATGCCGTAGTATACGGCAAACCTGCGATCGCGATGGCGATCAGGCCCCGTGTTTTTGTTACGGTCAGGAAAAGCCGGACGGCTCACCCGGCAAAATCACCGTACATCGACAATTGTTTCGAGCAGCTCGGTGTGAAAGGAAGCGTTTATATCAATTCCCAACTCCCCAGTTCGTCGGGACTGGGATCTTCGGCCGCGGTGACGGTCGCTACCCTGTCTGCGATCAACGATGAATTCGGCCTGCACCATACCCGCGAGGAAATAGCAGATATCGCGTTTGGCATCGAGAAAAAAGTTCAGAAAGGAAGGGCAAGCCCTACCGACACGACGGTATCGACGTACGGTGGACTGGTATTCATTCTCGGGGCCTCCAGGAGGCGCCTGCCCCCGGAAGGGTTCCAGCTCGTAATCGGTAATTCCATGGTCTCCCACAGCACGGCAAAACTGGTCGAGATGGTCGCTGAACGAAGAAGAGCAAACCCGGAGATATACAACCCGGTGATCGATGCGATCGGGGGTCTGACAATCCGCGCCATGCACCACATGAACGACCCTGTCGAGCTCGGTGAACTGATGAATATGAACCACGCGCTGCTCGAGGTGCTTGGTGTCGGGCATCAGTCGCTTTCCCGCCTGGTCCTTGCTGCCCGGGAGGCAGGGGCCTACGGCGCGAAACTGACCGGAGCCGGAGGGGGTGGATGCATGGTCGCTATCTGTCCGAAACATCTGAAAGGCAGGATTGCAGGGGCGATTGAGGCATGCGATGCCAGGGCATTTATCACGAGTATCGATACAGACGGGGTCAGGAGGGAACGGGATGCCTGAAAGGATGCTCCTGAAGATAGGCGGGAGCGTCATCACTGATAAGGCCGTACCCGGTAGTATCAGGAATGATGAGATCGGGCGGATAGCGCAGGTGATCGCTTCCCGCCCGGACCTGGCCCTCCTGCTCGTGCATGGTGCCGGGTCCTGCGGTCATCCTGAAGCCAGCAGGTTTCACATCAATGAGGGCGTCTCTGAAAAGAACAAGGCGGGGATATACGAGACTCACCGTGCCGTCGCGTGCCTGAATGCCAGGGTCGTCGGATCGCTTCGGGAAGCCGGGACAGAAGCCGTAGGCGTGCACCTTCTTTCAGCAGGTTATGCTAATAACGGACGATTGGTTTCCTGCGAATTCCCGCAGGTAGGTGCGATGATCGGCCTCGGTATTGTTCCGGTCCTCCATGGGGATGTCGTGATGGACCTGACAAAGGGTGCCAGCATCATATCCGGGGACCAACTGGTAAGCATCCTGCCAGGACCCCTTGGTATTACACGTATCGGTGTTGCAACCGATGTCCCCGGGGTGCTCAGGCACGGTGAGGTAGTACGGGAAATCACACCGGAAAGCAAGGACGACCTGGAGATAGGGACCTCTGGTCATACCGACGTTACCGGTGGGATGTCGGGCAAGGTAGGGGAGCTCCTCTTTCTTGCAGAACAGGGTATATGCTCCGACATTTTCCATGCATCGAGGATCGGGGATTTTCTGGACGGGAAACCCCATGGGGGTACCCGGGTGAGGGGTGATTAGATTGTTCGAAAAAAAGGCCGGACTTACGTCGTCAAGGAAACTGGATCACCTGAGGATCTGCCTGGATAAACCGATAGAGAGGGGCTTTACAGGATTTGAAGATGTCAGGCTGATCCATAACGCCATTCCTGAATGCGACCTCGATAAAATCGACACAAAAACCCGTTTTCTCGGATCGCGGTTCATGTCTCCTCTCTTTATTGCCGCCATGACCGGGGGTCACTCAGACACCCGGATTGTCAATGCAAGGCTTGCAAAAGCAGCAGGGCATTTTGGGATCGGCATGGGTGTCGGTTCCCAACGGGCGGCACTCGAAAACTCCGATCTCGAAGGGACGTTTTCAGTCGTCCGTGACGAGGCACCGGATGCCTTCATCGTTGCGAACCTCGGTATCGTCCAGCTCCGGGACCATGGCACCGAGTGGGCCGACCGGGCCGTTTCAATGATCGATGCCGATGCCCTTGCCATTCATCTGAATTTCCTCCAGGAAGCAATCCAGCCGGAAGGGGACCATAATGCCACAGGCTGTCTCGCTGCGGTACGGGAACTATGTGAAGACTTTAAGTACCCGGTAATCATAAAAGAAACTGGGAGTGGAATATCCGCACAGGCTGCCCAGGCAGTATTCGGAGCAGGAGTTAAGGCAATCGATATTGGTGGCTTTGGTGGGACATCATGGGCCGCTATCGAAGGTATCCGGGCGGATGAAAGTCCAAGTGCCGACAATAAACAGCTGATCAGCCTTGGCCGTGAGTTTATTGACTGGGGTATACCGACTGTCGTCAGCCTGATTGACGTGGCGAGGACAGGAGGACCTGTAATAGCCACCGGGGGCCTTCGAAGCGGCCTGGACATCGCCAAGTCGCTGGTGCTCGGTGCAGAACTCTCAGGAATGGCATTGCCACTCTTAAAGCCGGCAATAGAAGGAGAAGAATCGTTATTTAGTGTGATAGAAACTATCGAAAACCAGTTAAAGGTCGCCATGTTCCTTACCGGGTCCGGCAATATCGCCGGGCTGAAGTCAAAACATGCGATGATCACGGGAATTACAAGGGAATTGATAGACAACATACGTGAGGAATACAATGGATATTGAAATTATTGCCGTTGGCGGATATGACGAGGTCGGGAGAAATATGACCGCCGTCCGCTGCGGAAAGGAAATCGTTATCTTCGATATGGGTCTCCGCCTCGACCAGGTCATGATCCACGAGGATGCAGAGGTGGAAAATATGCATTCTCTGGACCTGATCCAGATGAAGGCAATACCTGACGATACGATGATGAACACCGTTGAGGGGAGTGTCAAGGCAATTGTCTGTTCCCACGGGCACCTCGATCATATCGGGGCAATACCGAAACTTGCCCACCGTTATAATGCCCCTATCATCAGCACGCCCTACACGACCGAGCTGATTAGGCAGCAGATTGCCGGCGAACAAAAATTCGGGGTGAATAATAAACTTTTTGCACTGAAAGCAGGGCAAAAATATACGCTTTCCCAGAACCTGGTCCTCGAATTTGTCAGGATGCAGCACAGTATCATCGAGACCGTCACCCCGGTGCTCCACACACCAAACGGGGCTGTCGTATACTCCTGCGACTTCAAGCTTGACAGGACGCCGGTCATCGGCGAGCCTCCGGATTTCGCGAGGCTTGCCCAGATCGGTAAGGAAGGTGTTGCCGCGCTGATTGTCGAGAGCACCTACGTGGACCTCAGGGGAAGGGCCCCGAGCGAAAGAATCGCACGGGACCTGGTCCGGGATACCATTACGAGCTACGAGGACGATAAGAATGCAATTCTCGTTTCCACATTTTCATCCCATATCGCGCGGGTCAAGACCATTGCAGAATGCGCACATGAAATCGGGAGAAAACCAATCCTTCTCGGACGTTCGATGGAACGGTATTCATCGACAGCCGAGCAGATGAAACTCGTCGCGTTTCCTGAAACCATGAGCATGTTCGGGAATCGCAGGACCGTCGACCGCACCATGAGGCGGATGATGAAAGCAGGAAAGGAGAAATTCCTTCCCATCGTCACCGGTCACCAGGGAGAACCGGGATCGATCCTGACAAGGGTAGTCCTCGGCGACACACCATACAAGATCGAAAAGGGCGATAAGGTGATATTCTCGGCGAAGGTAATCCCGAACCCGATGAATAAGGGTCAGCGATACATGGTTGAAGCGCATCTCGGCATGAGCGGGGCGAGGATACACGAAGACCTGCACGTGAGCGGACACGCATATCGGGAGGACCATTACGAATTTATCCACCTCTTAAACCCACAGCACATCATCCCTGCACACGGGAATATCAGGATGACATCGGCATATACGGAATTCGCAAGTGAGATAGGCTATACGCTTCATAACGATGCCCATATCATGTCGAACGGGCATCGCCTGAAGCTGACCTGACGTACGGGCGGATATCATGGATTTGAAACAGTATCTGGATTTTACGGCAAAGCAGGTCGATCTGATGATCGATCGGTTCTTCGGGAGTGAATTTGAGGAACTCGGGAAAGCCAGCGCTCATATCCTCATGGCCGGGGGCAAACGCCTGAGACCCGCAGTGGTCATGCTCGCTGCAGATGCGGTGAGAAAAGGGAGTTCCGATGAAGTGATGTCCGCGGCTCTCGCGCTGGAACTGACCCACTGTTTCACCCTGATCCATGACGACATCATGGATGAGGACTCTTTCCGACGCGGAGTACCGACCGTGCATACGAAGTGGGACGAACCGACCGCGATCCTCGCCGGGGATGTCCTGTATGCCCGCTCTTTTGATTTCATCTGCAAGACCCGGGCCCCGGATCAGGCAAAAGTCCGTGCGGTCTCTATGCTCGCCGAGGCTTGTGTGGACATCTGCAGGGGGCAGCACATGGATATGTCTTTCGAGAAGCGCAATGACGTCACCGAAGGTGAATATCTCGACATGGTCTCGAAAAAGACCGGTGTCCTTTATGCAGCCGCTGCAGGTATAGGGAGCATCCTTGCCGGCGGAAATGCCGTCCAGACCAGCGCGCTGTACCACTATGGCCTTTACACCGGTATGGCGTTCCAGATACAGGACGATGTCATCGATATCGTAGCGAGCGCTGAGAAGAGCGGAAAGGACCGGGCTTCCGATATCCGCGAGGGAAAGCAGACGCTCATCTCCATAAGGGCCCGGGAAAAGGGACTGGATTTGTCACCCTACTGCAGGGACCTCTCCGATAACGAGATCGAACAGGTCATAACGCTCCTCAACAACGCCGGCGTCATAGACGGCGTTAAGGAAACGGCTCGCGAGCTTGTCAGCAAAGGGAATCAAATCATATCAATTCTCCCCGATTCTCAGGAAAAAATGCTCCTCATCGAGATTGGGGATTATTTCGTGACCCGAGGCCACTAAAAATGGCTATCGATCCAAGGACAGCTCTCTTTATTTTCGCTCTCCAGAATGCCGTAAAACATAATAACATCCCGAAAAGCGGCACCGTAATCGGCATGGTCATGGGGAAATATCCCGACTTAAAACCACAGGCCAGGGAAATTGCAGGTCTTGCAAGAGATGTCCTGTCCGAAGTCGAAGCGCTTACTCCCGAAGAAAGGAGATCGAAACTTGAGGAACTCGCCCCTGGACTTATCGATGAAATGAAGGCACCAAAACAGCACGTGCATGTTTTACCTCCGCTTGAATCCGCGGAAAACGGCGTGGTAATGAGGTTTGCTCCCAATCCGTCCGGTCCTCTCCACCTCGGGCATGCCAGGGCCGCGGTTTTAAACGATGCATATGTCGAACGGTACGGTGGAAAATACATCCTGAGGATCGAGGATACCGATCCGAAAAGGGTAGACCCCGATGCATACCAGATGGTCCCGGAAGATATCGAATGGCTCGAGCTCGGTATTACCGATATTTTTTTCCAGAGCGACCGGTTCGACCTGTATTACAAAACTGCAAAGCAATTGATCGAAATGGGTGGTGCGTATGTCTGTACCTGCGACAACACCCTGTTCCGCGACATGAAAACTGCGGGTAGAGCCTGCCCGTGCAGGGGGCTATCCATCGAGGAAAATCTTGCAAACTGGGAAAAGATGCTCGATGGAGGGTATTACGAGGGGGAAGCATCAGTCCGGGTCAGGACGACCCTGGACCACCCGGACCCGGCCATGCGTGATTTTCCGGCGTTCCGGATCCTGAATAACCCGCCCCATCCACGGATCGAGGCCTTGGTATATCCCCTCATGAACTTCACAGTCGCCGTTGATGACCACGTTATGGGGGTCAGTCATGTTATCAGGGGGAAAGACCATATTGCCAACACCAGGCGCCAGAAATATATTTTCGATTATTTCGGCTGGGAGATCCCGGTATACCGCCATTATGGAAGGATGGGGATCGAAGGGGTCGTGCTTTCAACTTCGCAGATGCGGGCAGGGATCAATGCCGGGACTTATAGCGGATGGGATGATATCAGGCTTGGGACGCTCCGTGCACTTGCAAGGAGGGGAATACAACCGGGAGCAGTACGGCAGGCAGTCCTCGACATCGGGATCGGCGAGACTGACATCTCATTTTCATGGGACAACCTCTTTGCCAGGAACCGTGAGATCGTTGATCCTGTTGCAGACCGGTACTTCTTCGTGCCGGATCCGGTGAAGGTCTCTATTGGTAATGCCCCATCCCGCGAGGCCAGGGCGATGATCCATCCGGGTGATGAATCGAGAGGGTACAGGACCCTGAAATTCGAAGGAGAGGTTTATCTCCCTCGTGGTGAATTACAGCCTGGTACAGGGATGCTCAGGTTAAAAGACCTGTTCAATGTACAGGTCGCCTGGACCGATGGCAGGCCGGAACTGGAATTTGCCGGAGACTCGCTTGCTGAAGCGCGATCGAATAAAGCACCGATTGTCCAGTGGCTCCCTGCCGGCGGGTCGGCAGCATGCAATCTTCACCTGCCCTGGGGGGATTCCCCGGGTTTCTGCGAACCTGCTGTCGGGGATAAGATCGGCAGGGTCGTACAGTTTGAGAGGATCGGATTTGCAAGGATCGACGCCGTCGAGGAAGGAACAATAACTGCATATTACAGCCACCGGTAGATCGGGATCCGACCTTCACCGGTGAGGGATTAGGTGGACAACGATGGTCACAAGATTCAGGAGATACGGCCAGATTGCGGATGTGCTCGTAAAATATGGTTTTGGCGTGGTTGTCGAGACCCTTTTTCCAGGCGTGCGCCGATTCAGGCTGCGGGTACCTTCGGCCGAAGAAAAATTGTCGGTCTACGTCCGCATCCGTCTTGCGATCGAAGAACTGGGCCCTACTTTTGTTAAATTCGGTCAGATCATGAGTACCAGGGCTGAATTACTGCCCCCACCCCTGATCGAAGAGCTTGAAAAACTCCAGGACCACAATAACCCCCTGCCTTATAGCCAGATCCTGCCTGTCATCGCCGCTGAATGTCCCGATTATAAGGAGGTGTTCCAGGATATCGAAGAGGAACCCGTGGCATCGGCATCAATCGCACAAGTCCACCGGGGCTGGCTCAAAGACGGAACCGAGGTTGCCCTGAAAGTCCAGCGGCCCGGTATCGAGGAAATTATCGAGATGGATATCTCTATCATCAGGTCACTCTCGGCACGGCTTGAAAGAGCGATGCCGGAATCGAGGATTTATAACCCGACCGGCATGGTCGATGATTTTGCAGGGCAGATCAGTAAAGAACTGGACTTCGTGAAGGACGGAAGGAATGCGGACCGCCTGAGAAAAAACTTCGAAGGTGTCAGGGGCGTCAGGTTCCCAAAAATCTACTGGGATTACAGCACCAGGCACCTCCTTGTCATGGAATTTATCAACGGCACAAAGGTTACCAACCTCACCGAACTTCGTCAGATGGGGATCGACCTCAAAAAGATCGCAAGGACCGGATTTAACGCGTACCTGAAACAGATATTTGAAGACGGATTTTTCCATGGCGACCCGCACCCCGGGAATTTGTTCGTCACTCCTGGCGGGGATCTCGTGTTCCTGGACTTCGGTGTGGTCGGGGTTCTGCGACCTGAAAAGAGGTTTCTTTTCGTCAGGCTCCTTCACGGTATCATCCATACCGACGTCGGCATGCTCCTGAACGCGTTCGAGGGACTCGGGGTCGTCATCAGGGAAGAAGACCGGGAAGCGATAAAAGACGAGTTGTACACTGCATTACTCGACTCCCAGGGCTTCTCCCTCGGTGAGAATAATTTTGCCACGGTCGTCGAAGACCTGACCGAAGTACTCAGGCGGTATCAACTGAGGGTCCCGACAAGCCTCATGCTCATGCTCAAAGTGATTGTCATGATCCTCGACATCGGCGTCAAACTCGACCCCGGGTTCAAGTTTGAAAAAGAAGTGCACCCGTTCCTCGAACATCTCACAGACCGGATGAACCTTCCCGATCACCTGATCAAGGAGGCCACCCGCTCACTCCTTGAAGCGACTGATGGATTGTTCGACCTGCCGAGGAATGTCAACCGGACGCTGAAAAGGTTCTCTTCGGGAACGGTAAAGATCGAGATTGTCGAGACCGACATAGAGAAGCTCCAGATGTCTCTCGATCGGCTGAGCGACAAACTACTCATCGGCATCGTTACCGGGGCGGTAGTCGTCGGGTCTTCCTTAGTCCTCCTGTCCTCCAACCTCAGGCTCCCGGACTTCGTCTGGGTCCTTGCGGTGTTCGGCTACAGTGCCGCGATGATCGTCGGATTTTATGCAATATATCATGTCATCGCTACCAGCCTGAAATAGCGTTGTCGATCGGCTGATAACGGACCTGATGGGCGCGAAACAGGCGCTCTCCATCTTTTTCAAATATGTTACCTCGGTTTGTTTTACCTTGATAATTATGGAGCAATTCAAATAATCTCACGCTCCAGAGGCTCCGCTCTGCTGCTACGGCGACCCCGGTTGCGATAGGGACCGTTCGGGAAACGGATAAATTTTCAATCCCGATTAACTCTGTCTCCTGGCTATCCTGATGGGGCGGGACAGAAAGGGGGTGAAACCCCCTCTGTCGAGGTGGCACTTCAAACATCAATGAGGAATTCAGCAAAACCAATAATCCCAATTATTTAGATGCAGGAATGTATCTCATTGAAGTAAAATTCATCCCGCTTTCATCCATTGAAATTATGATAATCATAACAATTTTTGATAAATTCCTGCTTCCTTTGCCTGCCTGCATTGATCGGGGGTCTCAAATACCCGATCTCCTGCGTCTGAAGAGCCGGGCAGAATGGACAGAGAGCTGCATCGACATCACCGGCCTTTGTCCTGACCGGGCAGTAGTATTTCCCGTCAATCGACTCCACCATGTTGCCGCCAGGAAACGGCATTCCCACCGGATGGCCGGGCAGGCCCTGGACAAGCATACAGAACCCTGACAGGAGAAATTTCAGGAATCGCAGCCTGGCATCGTCATCATCACTGGCGCAATGTGCGGATACCATCGCAAAGAATTCTTGGGTATTTTCGGGAACGGGTTCACGCAATGTTGAGAGTACTCCCTGCTGGTGCATGAGACGCACGTTCTGGTACGTCCCATGGAGGTGTTCGGTAACCATTCCTTCGAGGCGATCGCGGTACTCTGGATCTACGTTTTTTATTTTTTGTGCAAAATTAGATCTCATTTGTTGCAGGTCCCTGGGAGAATACGCAGATACAATGCCGGCTATTGCCTGACCAAGTTCGCCCCTTGTCTTTTTTATCCCCATTTCCCTACATGCGTCCGCAATGTTGAGCACTTTTGCAGACACGTCTCCGCTTTCCCTGCTGCCCGTCATCCGTTAATTACCCTGTATCCCCGATCTTCTTATCATGTCAGGTAAAGGAATATTTTCCTATGGGAAACCCGATATGTTCCTGATTCATTCGATGGCATCAGGTCTCTTCTGAAATCTTCAGATCTCCTGTTATGCCGTAATGAATTTCCAGATCGTTTTAAAAAAAATGTTGCAGATAATCGATAATAAATTACCCGGATATACACTGTTTCCGGTGGTGCAGACTAACCCTCATTCATTCTTAAAATACAGGTTACAGTGACAACTTCCCTCTTCTTCGATTTCCTTCCCGTGGAATATGCATGGGCAGATGATCTGTTTATCCCTTTCCGTATCGCCGGAGCGAATCCTGCAGGGGCAGTACTGTTTTCCGAATTTCTGCAAATTCCTTGCAAGGCCTTTGATGACGTTTTCAAGTTTTTTATCCTCGCGGTTTAAAAAATACCCGTGCTTTTTTGCATATTCTGCCACCGAATCCAGTATTTCTTCCTCTTCTTTTGTATACGCCATAAATCATGTCTCTCCAAATGAAGGTTAATGCATTATCCGTTTACTGCTATTTGTTTTTATTGGGATGGATTTTAAAGATATTCAACGATTTTCAGATCACCTTTTGTCCAGGGTACTCCGACGATTATGATAAAGGGGATTGAAAGGATCGAAGTTGTTTCTTCGGTCGCCGGAACCCGGGATTTGATAATTTTCCTATCAGTTCCCAGGATTTGATCCGGTGACGCCGATTTCGTCACTTCCAGCCGGTTATCCGGGACGCCACCATGCGATAGCTCGCCATAACATCTCCTTTCGAGAACCGGTAGACATCTTTATCCAGCGATTCCCCGGTTTTTTTATCCCAGAGACGCATGGAATCCATGCTGATCTCGTCCCCGACGTACAGGGTTCCGTCCTGCTTCCCGAATTCAAGCTTGAAATCGACGAGATCGATTCCAATGGTCGCCAGGTAATCACGAAGCACCTCGTTCACCCTGAGAGCCATTTGTTTAATTGCCGCAAGTTCTTCGCCGGTAACGATCTTCAGCGCCATGATAATGTCGTCGTTCAGCATAGGATCGTGCCTTGAGTCGTCCTTGTAATCAATTACGATTATGGGAGGGTCGAGTTTCGTCCCTTCTTTGATCGGGTAGGTCCTTACCATCGATCCTGCCGCAATGTTTCTGACAATCACTTCGAGAGGGATCATCGTCAGCTCCCGGGCAACGATGCTGTCCTCTCCGAGCTTCCCGATATAGTGAGTAGCGACACCGGATTTTTCGAGCAATTCAAAGAAAAAGACGGATACTTCGAGGTTCAGACGCCCCTTCTCCTTGAGGTTGTCTTTTTTTCCACCGTCGAATGCAGTGATGTCGTCCCGAAACGTGATCACCAGTTCTCCGGGACAATCGGTCCGGTAGACTGATTTTGCTTTCCCCGAGTACAGCAATCCAAGTAGTTTCATGCCATGTTCTCCCAAGTATTATTGACCGTGAGGTGCCTGTTCCGATAAAGGTCGATAATTTCGCCGGAATCTCCAGCCCCTGATACTGGCGGGCGGGAGAGCTTCTGCAGTAATTCTTTTCACCGTCTCCTAATAAAACTGATACCGATACTATCCATCAGTAACGGTATCAGGGCCTGCAGATTGGATGGTTGTCAGGTGAAGCCAATATCTGGAAAAGAAGAGAGCGAATCAGGCAAGGAATTTCGAGCCCAGTTACAGCCGCCCGGACTCAAGTTTTGCCTGCAGGCGGTTGACAAGTGGTTTCAGTTCGCCTGAAACCCAGCCCCTGTGGATGTACTTCGGGTAGATACACAACCGCTCCTCGAGGACGACGTCTCCCAGGGAGTTTCTTAAATTTTCGACCTCAGGCCACGGGTGCTCGGGGTTGACGTGATCGATGGTAAGCGGAGAAATCCCCCCGAGATCGTCGACGCCGCACCTGACGAGCGCCGGGGCATCGGCAAGGTTTGGCGCTACCTGGATCGCGATGTCGTCCGGAAGGATCTCGCGGGCAAACCGGATCACGACGCAGAACTCGTCGAACGTGATCGGAGGCTCTCGGGCCATCGGCGTACCGGGTTTCGGGCAGAAATTCTGGATGATCACCTCCTGGATGTGGTCGTACTTCCGGTGGAGGTCCCGGATCACCACGAGTGACTCTTCCCTGTCTTCCATTGTCTCGCCAATACCAAGCAGAAGTCCGGTTGTGAATGGGATCTTCAATTTCCCTGCGTTCTCTATCGTTTCAATCCGGGCCTCCGGTAATTTGCCCGGAGAGTTGTGATGGGCCGGAACGTCGGCAGTTGTCTCGAGCATCAGGCCCATACTCGCATTTACCGGCTTGAGATAGGCGAGATCATCATAATCGAGGACCCCGGCATTCGTATGGGGCAGAAGCCCTGCCCCGATGCTTACCCTGCACAGGGCATGGCAGTATTCAAGGATGGAGTCATAGCCCGTCTCATGGATATATGTTGAAAATCCAGGCTCAGACTCCGGTTTCTCGCCAAATGTGAACAAGGCCTCGGTGCATCCTGCCATGGCCCCGCGGGCCAGCACATCTGTGGCCTCTTCCGGAGCCATGATACAATGGTCGCCGACAGGAGTCCGGAAGATGCAATAACCGCACCGGTTCCGGCAAACGGTAGTAAGGGGGAGGAATACATTTTTTGAAAACGTTACCGTTCGGGTCGGCATGGATTGAAACACCTGGTATAACCTTTGCTCGTTTCTGCTTGGTCATGTAATGTTTGATTCGGTAAAAACGATTGCTTTTTGTCGTTCGTAGTTCTATTCGTATAAAATGTCCGTTACGGCGGTTGTCCCTTTCAGGCCCGTTAATCCCAAAAGCCGTCTTTCTCATGTCCTCTCCAAAGACGAGCGGGAGTGCTTTGCCGAAGCGATGCTTTCCGATATCGTCACGGCTTTACGGGGCGCCGGATGCAGCCCGTTTATCCTTTCGACCGTGCCACTTCACTGTTCATATGCCGAAGTGCAGGTCTCGGACCAGGAGCTGAACCCTGCCCTCAATGCCCTCCTCGGGACAATGAAAGGCCCGCTTCTGATTATTATGGCCGATCTGCCTCTGGTCGATCCGGATGTTATCAGAAGGATCTTATCAACTACTGCGGATGTTGCACTCGGGCCTGGGAGGGGTGGCGGGACCAATGCAATATTCGTGAAAGACTGTTCCCGGTTCCACGTCGATTACTATGGTGCGAGTTTCTTAAAACATAAAAAAATTGCAGAAGGGTCAGGTCTCTCCTGTGAAATTATCGATTCCTTCCGGCTTCATACCGATGTCGACGAAGAAGAAGACCTGGTGGAGCTCCTGATCCATGGCACGGGCAGGGCGGCCGGGTTCCTCCGCTCATGCGGGCTCGAGCTCCTGATCGAGAAGGGAAGAGTCAATGTGAGACGTCTACCGCAGAGATCCGGGAGCGGGTGTGGGGACCGGTAAGAGAAACCTAAACCTTCATCTTTTTTTTTATTTGATGTCCCGAATCCCGCTTTTCACCCTTAAGTACGGGTTCAAAACAATACAAATTCTCTTATAATATGAATTGAATGATGGTTGAGTATGGCAGAAGGTATAGGACAGGGTCCGGTTGTGAAACCCGGGGATATCGGGAGAAATTTTTCACTGAAAGACCAGAACGATAAGACATTCGACCTCCTTGAGAATTCAGGAAAAAACACAATCCTTTCGTTCCACCCCCTTGCATGGACAGCGTATTGCGCCGGGCAGATGGCGGCGCTGGAAAAAAATTTTGAGGTATTTGAATCTCTCAACACCGTTGCAGTCGGGATCAGCGTGGATTCGGTGCCCTGCAAGAAAGCCTGGGCCGAGTCTCTGAAGATTACTAAAACCCGGTTGATCTGCGATTTCTGGCCTCACGGCGAGGTGTCCCGCCTTTACGGAATATTCAGGGAGGCGAATGGTTTTTCGGAACGTGCCAATATTATCGTCGACAAGGACCAGAAGGTGATTTTTGTGAAAATATATCCCATTCATAGTGTTCCTGATTTTACAGAAATTGTTGAATTTTTAAAGACTGTTGAATGACAGCAGGGGTTGCAGATAACTTCCGCCGAGCCCGACCGTGATAAATCTTCAAGCATTGCGATGGTCTGACAGGAGGGGGTCCCCTCCCTGACGTCCCCAGAATAGAATAGCCCGTGGACAGGGTAATCCGGACTAAGGATTAACCGGTCCCTGTACAGTCACCATCCCAGCCAGGGTCGCCGCAGCGGCGGCGCGGAGCCTCTGGAGCGTCAAATTAATTACCCAGCCTCCTCTGCAGAGGGATTAACGTTGTTTCATAAAAGAAGCAGGTATGGCAGCTGATTTCGAAATGCGATTGGCATCGCCGCCCCCGAAGGGCGCCCCGGCGGCGGTTCAAATTACTTGAAATCAGTACTTCAGAGACTAATAGTATCCTGTCGATATGTGTTAACAAGAGAATTATCTAAAAATAGTAAGAAGACCGGGAAATTCGGGATGATACGGATCCATTACCAATGCAGTCCCTATCCCAACCGGGGTCGCCGCAGTGGCGGGGCGGAGCCCCGGGAGCGTCAGATTATCCCAAATTCACTTAAATCTGCCAACGGATGATTCCCAGATAATCTTCGCCGGGAAACTTGTCAATCATCTTTCGCTATATTCCGGAGCGTGCCCATAAAGAGACAGTCCTCTGCTGCGATCTCCTCGATCCCGGATTGCTCTGTCATGGGCAGACCGAGCCCGCGGATAACTGCGACAGGGGTGCACTCGTCGGCCTCTCCCATGACCAGCTCGGCTGCGGTGGCGATATTGTCGGCAACCGCCCGTTTAGTCACGACCAGTTTTCGCCCAAACAGATCGCTCCGTCCCCGGTCGTCGATTACCGAAGGGATCCCGGCACAACCGATCGCAACCCCGCTGCACCCCACCCGCATCGCATGGGTCCTGCTGTCGGCGACGATCACACCCGTAAGGATACCTTTGCGTCTCCTGATTTCATCCCTGATGTGCCGGGCGCTCCTGTCAGGTTCCTCGGGCAGTGGGCAAAGGTATCCCGGCGGGGCATTGGACGCATCGACACCGGCATTCGGGAGGAGGGTCCCTTTTTTCATACAAAGGAGAAACCCCGGGATCCCTCCGACGATACTGTCGCTCTCGTTAATCACGACCTGGACTTCCCGCGGGTCCATGCCGTACCTGCTGCCAAGGTCAGTGGCCCGGTCCGAAGGTACGATATCGGCGAGCCTGATCAGGCGGGATTCCGATGTTGCAAGGGCCGATTCTGCGATAACGATAATATCCCCTTCTTTGAGGCCGCCCAAATCCGCTGTTTCTTTAGCATCCAGAATAGCACGTACCATATCGTCCCCGGGACGGATGAGCCCCGTATGTATCCCTGTTACAGAAAAATTATTCCTCACGACATACCCCTTTCCATTTCTTCGTAAACGCGGACCGCTTCCTTTGTTTCCCTGACATCGTGGCACCGGACCATATCGGCACCGGCGTGGAGCAGGAGCACCGTCACGGCGATACTGCCGATCAGCCGGTCCTCCGGGTTTTGCTGGTTCAGAAGGCTCCCTATGAACGTTTTTCGGGAGACTGCTGCGAGAAGAGGCCTTTCGAATCGTGCGAATTTCCCAAAATTCCTGCACAACGCCCAGTCGAGCGCGACCGTCCTTTCCGGGCTCCAGAGCCCTATGGCCGGGTCGAGGACATACTCTTCAATCCCAAAAGATCGGCACCTCGATACCACCTCTCCGAGGGCGCCGAATGTCGTTTGGATGTCTGTCGGGTCCCCTGGCGCCGACACCGATGCCATGAGAAAAGCAGGGAGTCCGGAATCGGCAACAATTTTGGCATATCTCTCGTCAGAGAGACCCCCGATGTCGTTAACCGCGTGGATATCGTATTGCAGGCAGCGACTGAGCACTTCCGGCCTGGTCGTATCCACCGAGACGGTAATGCCGCTCCCCTCCAGTTCCTGAAGGGCAAGTTCAATCCTTTCAGCCTCCACGTCAGGGCTGATCGGGGGGGCTTTCGGGGACGTACTCCGCGCACCTACGTCGATGAGATCGGCCCCCTGATCGACCATCGTCCTGGCAAATTCGAGCACATCACAGGTTTTTACCCGTGAACCCTGGAAAAAAGACTCGGGGCTGCAGTTGATGACCCCCATTATTCTTACCGGGGCTGGTCTGCCGACCTCGAACCCGTTTATCCTGCATTGCTGCATGATCGGTTGATCGCTGCGATATAGGTATTTTCCATAAGCGAGGCGATGGTCATCGGGCCCACTCCCCCAGGGACCGGGGTAATTGCTCCGGCGACCTGTTTCACCGATTCAAAATCCACATCCCCGCATAATTTCCCATCGAGGTAGTTGATGCCGACATCGATGACGGTGGCACCGTCCCTGATCATTTCCGGTCCGATGAACTTTGCCTTTCCAATCGCCGTAATAACGATATCTGCCCTCTTCATCTCAGCGGCGAGGTCCCGGGTTTTGGAATGGGCGATCGTTACCGTCGCATCTGCCTGGAGGAGGAGTGCCGCAACAGGCCTGCCGACATCGATGCTGCGACCAGCTACGACCACACCGGCCCCACGCAACGGGATTCTGTACTCGTCGAGGAGGGTCATGATCCCTTTTGGGGTGCAGGGGACCAGTCCTGGTGTCCCGCTAAAAAGAAGGCCCATATTATAGGGATTAAACCCGTCGACATCTTTTTCCGGCGACACGCAAGCGATAATCTTCGGAGTGGCGACCTTGGACGGGAGAGGGAGCTGGACGAGGATTCCATCGATATAGGGATCTTTATTGAGTTTAATGATCTCCCTGAGGACCTGGTCGGTCGTTGCATCCCCGGGAAGTTCAACCCTGACCGAACCGATATGGACCCGTTCGCAGGCTTCATGTTTCATCCGGACATACATCTGGGACCCGGGATCGTTACCGACGAGCACCGTGGCGAGCCTGGGATAAAGTCCGGATTCGTCGATCTTCTCCTTCAGGAGTTCCAGTCTTTTACCGGCTATTTTTTTTCCGTCGATGATCATGCTAATCGGGGTATAGTGAATATCTGGCCGCGAGAGATTTGACTTCTTCGGCTATACTTTCGATACGCCCGGTATTGTTGATATCTTTTATTACCGTGGCGATGTAGTCCCCGATAATCTTCATCTGTTCCTCTTTCATTCCTCTCGATGTAATGGCCGGGGTACCGATACGGAGACCGCTCGTCACGAAAGGACTCCTGTTTTCGTTCGGGATCGTGTTTTTGTTGACCGTTATCCCTGCTTTTCCCAGGGCAATTTCCGCTTCGAGGCCTGTTATCTTTTGATCGGTCAGATCGAGAAGGATCAGATGGTTATCGGTACCCCCTGAAACAAGCCGCAGACCGTGCCCGATAAGTGTGTCGGCTATGGTTTTCGCGTTTTTTACGACCTGGCGCGAATAATCACGGAACGACGGCCTGAGGGCTTCGTGGAAACACACCGCTTTGGCGGTAATGGTATGCATCAGCGGACCCCCCTGCATGCCGGGGAATACTGCTTTGTCGATTGCCTGGGCATATTCGCTGTTGCACATGATCGCACCTCCCCTCGGACCCCGGAGCGTCTTGTGGGTCGTTGTCGTCGTAAAATTTGTCACGCCGACCGAAGTCGGGTGGACACCGGTAGCGCAAAGGCCGGCAATGTGGGCGATGTCGGCCATGCAGTATGCCCCTGAATCATCGGCTATATCCTGGAAGGCCTTAAAATCGATTGTCCTCGGGTATGCCGAGGCCCCGCAGACGATGATCCTCGGTTTTTCTTTCCTGGCCATTTCTCCAATCACGCCGTAATCGAGGGTCTCGCTCTCAGGGTCGACGCCGTATTGGACTACCCTGTAGAATTTTCCCGTAAAACTAACCGGCGATCCATGCGAAAGATGGCCCCCCTGGGTGAGTTTCATGCTCATTAACGTCTCGCCGAGCTTCATAAACGCGAAATAAACCGCCATGTTCGCCTGGGTGCCTGAATGGGGCTGGACATTTGAATGCTGCGCACCGAAGAGCTGCTTCAACCGGTTTCTCGCAAGGTCCTCGGCCATATCGTGAAATTCACATCCGCCGTAATACCGCTTGCCCGGATATCCCTCGGCGTATTTATTGGTCATTATGGATCCCATCGCCTCGAGGACTGCACGGCTTACGACATTCTCGGATGCAATCAATTCAAGCCCGTTTACCTGCCTCAGGCGTTCTTTCTCTATGATATCGGCTATTTCACGATCAGTCTCGGACAGATGTGACATATTATAAAACGTCGTCCTGATAGGGTAATACCTTTTCTTCCTTCATAAAAAAAATGAAATGTTCTGCCGGATCCCATTCTCTCTCTACTGGAAACGCGGCAAAATCACGGCATTACCTTCTTACTGTCCAAGCGTGAACAGCGTCCGGGATGGAGATGAAAACAGTGCCGTCATAAACACTTGATCTTCCCGTATCCGGTCCGCGTACGAGGTATGCCGGACTATCCATGGGCCAATCTTACCGAGCAGGCCGTAACATAATTATTATACGTTATAAGGCTCATCTTTATCTTAAAGCGCTCTCAATGGTACGAATCAGCGGAATATCATTGGGATAACAGATCTGACAGACAGGGGGAAGATGACATGGCCGAAATAATCAGGAACCCGGATATGCCCGGTGGAAGCACCGAAGACCGAGTCATTGCACTCGAAAAGAAGATGAAAGAGATGGAGGCCCTCGTCAAGGGACTCACCGAGGAACTTCTCGACCTCAAGTCGATCGCGATGAAGCTGAACAAGTTCTCCGAGGAAAGGCGGCAGGAACTCAAGATGATGAAGCCGGCCGGGCCGGAAACACCTGGCAGCACGGTGATCATGCAGAAAAAACCCGGTGCTGCCCCTGAAAAGGCAACGGCTTCGGTGAAAGAGGAGAAAAGGATGGACATGATCATGCAGCCCGATGGGACGATGAAACTCGAGGAACGCCGGGGCGATAATCATTATATCGTCGCATCGGCAGGGTTTTCCAACAAGAAAAATATGGGGTCATCAAAGGAACCGAAACGTAACAACCTCATTGTGGCAGAAGATGATGAAAAAGGAACAGAAGAGAAGAAATAGACAGGGGCCCGGTCATTGTATATAAGCGAGCTCGAGATCGATAACTTCAAATCATTTTTTAAAAAGACGAAGATTCCCTTTTTTGATGGTTTTACGGTTATTTCAGGCCCTAACGGATCAGGAAAGAGCAATATCATCGACAGCATTCTCTTTGTCCTTGCACTATCAGGTTCGAGGAGCCTCCGGGCAGAAAAGCTCACCGACCTGATCAACCTCAATTCCGGTAAAAATACAGCAGAGGTCTCGATCACATTTTCCGATGGCACAAAGATCAGGAGAAGGATCAAAAGGACCGGAAATGGGTATTATAGTTATAATTACCTAAACGATCGTCTGTGCAAACAGAACGACGTAATCGAGCTACTTGCAAAGGTCGGGATAAAACCCCACGGATACAACGTCGTAATGCAGGGTGATATTACACGGATCATCGAGATGAGTGATTTCGAACGAAGGAAGATCATCGATGAGATAGCCGGGGTTGCCGAGTTTGATATGAAACGAGACCAGGCATTGTCCGAGCTCGAGGTGGTCCGTGAGAGGATCGAACGGGAAGAGCTCCTGCTTAACGAACTGAACCAGCGACTTTCGGAACTGAAAGTTGAGCGAGGACAGGCACTCCGGTACCAGGAACTGGAAAACCGCCAGAAATTTCTCCAGAGCGCCAGGTTTGCCGCAACGATTAAGGAGCGCGAAAAGGAGCACAATACCGTTGCACGACTGATCGCTGACCAGAGTATCGAACTGGAAAGAATTCTCTCGGACCGGGGCATCGAGGAAAACGAGCTCTCGTACCTTCGTTCGGATTTAAAGGATATCGATACAAGGATTAACCAGAAAAGCGGTGCAGAATACTTAAAGCTCATCACGACCCTCGAAGAGCTGAGAGGTAGCATACGGGTTGCAGAACAGACGATCGCGAGGCTGCAGAAGGACAAGGAAGCGAACCTCGAGTCGGTCACAAGGAATTATCTCGATACCAAGCGGGCGGAGACAAGAGTCGCAGAGTGCAACGAAGCGATCAGGAACTTAAATATCGACCGGACGAACCTCGCCATGGAAGCGGCTTCGGCGCGGGGAAAATTTGAGAAAACCGAAGAAGCAATTAAGAACGAAAGTAAAGAAGCCGAAGGTTCGAGAGACCAGCTGTTCTCCCTCATGAAGACGATCGAAGAGAAGAAAGGGGCCCGTTCGTCCGTTATCCATCAGCAGGATATGCTCCTCGAAAAAAGCAGGATGAGGACATCAGAAAGGGAACGTATGGCTGAGCGGCTCGCAACGATCGATGGAGACATCACCCAGAAGGAAGACCTCGCAAAAGAAGCCGCTATCCTTGCAGAGGAGAAAAACCGGGAGCTTGAACAGGTTTCCCGGGACCTTTCTGGCCTGGAAAGCAGTTCTTTCGGAAAAAGAAATATGCTCGAGGAGATCAGGGAGGAGGTCCAGGCCCTTGAAAAAGAAGTGGTGAGGCTTGAAGCCCAGGCCCAGGCAAGGGGGGAAGCGGGCAGCAATGTCCTTAAATCGGTCCTCGCGATGGAGGGAGTATACGGCACCATTATGCAACTTGCCCAGGCCCCTCCCGAGTATGCCCTGGCCCTGAACGTCGCTGCCGGGGGGAAACTCCATTACGTTGTCGTCGAGGACGATATGGTCGCCGCCAGGGCTATCCAATACCTGAAGGAAGAAAAACTCGGGAGAGTCACGTTCCTCCCCCTGAAAAAATTAAAAAGGCTGGAATATCCTAAAGTTTCGGAGGACGGCGTCATCGATTATGCGATAAACCTCCTCTCTTTCGATCCGCGCTACCGGGATGCGTTCGGTGTGGCGCTTGGTGGGACGCTCGTTTTAGAATCCCTGGATAAGGCGAGGAAGATGATTGGCCGGTACCGGATGGTTACGACGACCGGGGAACTTCTCGACCGTTCCGGCGCAATGACGGGAGGATATTTCAAAAAGAATGTCCGGGGATTCGGTGCTGCCGTCGGTGAAGAGATCGACAGGCTGAGGGCAAGGATCGGTGAGTTACGTGACGAGGCCGCCGATCTTGAAAATGCGGTAAAATCGAGCATCGGAGCGATAGAGGAAAAACGAACTCAACGGGCCGGGATCACCCAGGAAGCAGAAAGAAACCGGATGGCGGCCGAGGAATATAGCAGGCAGGCCCAGGCGTTATTCCAGGAACGGGAAACGATGCAGGCCGCGATCGGCTCTATGGAAGAGGAAGTCAGGACCGGTAGCAGGGACCTCGGGCTCCTCGAACAACAACTGGACTCGATCACCGACGAAATCAACAGGCACAACGCCGATATGGATCTCATCAAGAAGCGCCTTGAAGGCACCCGGATCCCTGCCCTGACCGAGGAACGTGACATATGGCGCAAGGAGACCGAAGACCTCGAGCGGCGCCTGAGGGACAAGGAATCGGATATCATAGACCTCCAGAGGGAGCGTCAGCATTTCAACAACCGGATGACCGAGCTTAAGGATGAACTGTCGAAGCTTCAGGATCGGAACAGAGAAGCAGACCGGGAGACTGCAGCCCTGAAACAGTCTGTTGAGTTGAGCAGGACAGATATCCTTGCACTTGAAGAGAAACAAAAACAATTCTCTGGAGAACTTGAAGGCCTGCGGTCCAAACACGATGAGATCATGGAGCATATCCTTTCATCGGAGAAGAAACTCATGGAATTTGACACATTCGCGGAGCGGACGCGGGTCCAGCGCTCGGCGCTGGAAGAGCGGGCGAAGCAGATACAGGACGAGATAGAATCGTTGAAACCCGAGGCAGGGGATGTAACCACCGAGATGACGCTCCAGGAGATCGAAGACGGTATCGCGGAGACCGGCCATGCGATGAGAAAAATCGGGCCCGTCAATATGCTCGCCATTGAAGAGTATGAGAAAGTCGAACGCAGAGTCGGGGAGCGGACCACGCGCAAAGAAACCCTGTCAAGGGAGAGGACGACCCTGATCGAGCGGATAGAGACCTTCGGGAAGATGAAATTCGAAGCCTTTGTGAAGGCATTTCATGCTATCGACGAAAATTTCCGTGAGATTTTCGCAACGCTCACGAGCGGCACAGGGCACCTCGTACTCGAGAACGAGGAAGACCCGTTTTCAGGTGGGTTGTCGTTCGCTGTGCAACCCCGGGATAAGCCAGTCCACCTGCTTAATGCATTATCAGGTGGGGAAAAATCACTGACTACCCTTGCTTTCATTTTTTCAATTCAGAAATATGTGCCTGCGCCGTTCTATGCGTTCGACGAGGTTGACATGTCGCTCGACGGATCCAATGCAGAACGCATAGCAAAAATGATCCGGGAACGGGCCAGTACCTCGCAGTTCATCATCGTTTCGCTCCGAAAACCGATGATCGACGGAGCCGACCGGATCATGGGTGTAACGGTCCGCGCAGATAAGAGTTCGCTGGTAACAGGAGTCAAGGTGAATGGCTGAGGAACCTGTTGAGATCCTCGTGCAGATGGCCGAACGGGGAGAGATCGATCCCTGGAACATCGATATTGTCGAGGTGACTGACCGTTTTTTATCAGAACTTGAACGCAGGAAAGAACTGGACCTCAGGATATCGGGGAGGACTCTTTTTTACGCGGCGACACTACTCCGGATGAAATCCGAGCACCTCGAACAACTTGCACTGGACGTGGACTTCGAATTTTCCGAGGACATGGATGAAGATACTGCCGATGAATTCAGCTTCGACATCAGCGGTGATGAAAACCAGACCCTCGGCCCCGTCGATCGCCTGGAACGCGAGATAAAACGAAGGCTTGATAGAAAACAGTTCCGCCGTCATCCCGTTACCCTCTACGAACTGATTACCGAGTTGAAAAATGCAGAAAAAGAAGAAAGGAGGAGACAGAGACTTCGGTCTTATGGACCTGAAGAGTTCTACGATGCAGAAGATATCGTAAGCATCGCGCATGAAGAGCGCTACCAGGAATCGGCACTCGAGGTGCTTGACGCATGCCGGGACTGCAGCTTCACCGATGAGCGGATCTCCCTCGCCGAACTCATCAGGAGGACCGGCCGGAGCGTGCCCGAGGTCTACATCCCACTCCTGTTCCTGATGTTCGAGGGAGATATTACCCTCGAACAGGAGGATTTTTTTGGCGATCTCTTCATACTACCCGTCGCGCGGATATCAGATTCATCATTATGAACACATCAGGTCATGGGTAAAATTCGGATAAATTACCCTTCTTTGAACAATCAAACGAGATATTAGAGTTTAACGTCCACTCCGCGCGCTAGTCTTCCTGTCCGGGCCCGAAGGAGTTCCGGGCCGAAAACCAGACTAAAAAAAAAATTCCAATTCCAGGCTCAGAATGTTAATGGCGACCGGAAATTCCCTGGGTGCATATTGTGCCCTGCACTTCAACCAACTATTTTATCGGTGTTTTCCCGATATAATGCAGTACATGATCTTCCTGTGATTAATGGATGATAGTTTTTATATAGCTCCGAAGGCAATATAATTAGCCTCGACAGTGATGAACCAAACACTCCTGCAAAGTTGCGGAATTGGTTCGGATAGAACGCTCCTCTGGAAATAAGAATCCCGGAAATTGTCCGGATTCCAAACACCAGGAGCAATCTTAAATATCTGAAAAACTAACATAATTAGCCTCGACAGTGATGAACCAAACACTCCTGCAAAGTTGCGGAATTGGTTCGGATAGAGGGCTTCTCTGGAAATAAGAATCCCGGAAAATGTCCGGAATCCAAACGCCATGAGCAGTCTTAAATACCAAAAAAGCTAACATTAGTCCCTCTGTAGATGGAGAGCCAAGGACGCGGCCATGGGCCGTATTGGTTCTGACGTTGATATCGGCAATGCGGAAATTTGTCTAGTAACCGCTAATTCCTCGAAATTTCAAACCGATAGTGTGCATTACTTAAATTCTGGT
>DATJQJ010000009.1:0-51641 GCA_035505975.1 Methanoregulaceae archaeon | reverse complement strand
ATTTATGGTGACTGTCGTTTTTTGAATATTTGTTGATGATGTACTAGAACAACCACATATCATCACTGCTATTAGTAAAAAAAAAACAACTAGTATTCGTTTCATGCTTGAAACATTACCATTTGGAACAATAAACTAATCGTTTCTTATTAAGAATTGAGAGATTTTGACGATTTCCCATTACTTCAAAGAACGCAGTGTCAGTAAAAATTTCTATAAGAGAATTTTTTAGTGAAATAGATTGACGCCCATCATGTTCGCTTCCTCGCGTCGTCATTCCACTTCGTTTCGTTTCGACCTCCTCAGCTCACATCATGGCCTGTTCTCTTTACTTCATCGGGGTGGATAGGCGGAGAGCCATACTATACCAAGGGAGTTCTCGATGATAAATGAGTTGTTGCCGATTTAAACCCTCTATAAGGAAGCCGCCGGGGGGACTTGAACCCCCGACCTGCTGATTACGAATCAGCCGCTATACCGCTAAGCCACGGCGGCAGGAAAATGCCTCTTATCTATTGTATCCCGCCTCATATAAAATTAGAGTCGGGTCCCCGGTTTGCCGGGTTCTGGGAAGGGTGCCCCCGCCCCGTTTAAGAATATCCGCGGATAGTGGTCACATTATCGGGAGGGACGTTCCCGCCTTTCGGTTCTATCCGCCCGAACTTCGATTCGTAGTCGGTCATGGTTTTTTCGAGGACTGCGAGGAGATTTTTTGCATGGGTCGGCGTGATGCTCACGATTGCTTTCGCCCGTGCCTGGTTCACCCCGGGGAGCTGGTGGAGAAAGACGAAGGTAAATTCGTCTTCCTTAAACGCGATCTGGATCATATTGCTATAAACGGGGTCCAGAGTCTGGGGTATATTAACGGAAATTTCCTGGTTTGCCATGACCAAATATTTCGGCGTGATTTGTTAAATACGTGCTGAACCGACTAAAATGGCAAAGGTCAGACCGTCCCTGATCCTTGACTGGTCACATTTCAATGGATTACAATATTGATATATAATATTATATACTGCATTTGCTTATATACATGTATCAGGAGAGATGGATATGATGACCATGGCCATGAGTGAAGACAGACTGAAACGGAAGGAGGTCAGGATCCAGATCCCGATCTTCTTCAAGCTGATGATCAGCATGCTAATCGTCGCGACTATCCCGATATTCCTCCTCGGTATAGTGTCAATGGGCGGTACTGAAAGTATCATCGCTGCCCTGGGTCTCCAGACAACCATTATCCTTCTGACCGTGATTACGCTCGCGGTCGTCCTGATGTGGAGTTTCTTCCTCGCAAGCAGTATTACAAGCCCGATTGTGAAACTTTCGACAATCGCTCATGGCATGAGCCAGGGTGAGATCAAGACATCTGAAATCGAAGTAATGACGAACGACGAGATAGGAGAACTGGTGACTTCCTTCAACAAACTGATTAATACGTACAGGATCCTTGATACTCTCGCAAAAGACGATATGACAAAGTAAGCCAGGCATACCAGCTCCTGCACCGGGTCATTTCGTAAATCCAGGATTTACGTTCAATCCCGGGAGATCACCTCTCCTTGTTCAGCTTCAATCATACCCGGGATCGTCTGGGAAACAATTTTTTGGAATTGCCAGTGAGATTTGAAACAAAAGATCAAACGATAATACCTATGATGCCGGAAAACCGGAATGGACTGTCGATACCCGGGAATACTATATATGAAGTGGCCGACAACTATTCATTCGCGTCCATGTTACGAGATATACTGCATAAATTCATTGTCATCGACGGTGTCATATCGGTGCACGTGATCAGGGATGACGGGGAGGTTGTGGAAGGGCTCACGACAAGGGAAATCGACGAAGTCCAGCTTGCAGCCGTAATTGCATTTGTTATGGCCGAATCGAAAGCAATGGCCCTTAAAGTGTCAAACGATCCCCTGGCAATGGTATATCTGGAATTCCGGGACTACCTGCTCTTGTCATCTCCGTTAAAGGAGCAGTTATTTATCGTCGTTATCGTTAAACCTACAGCAAATATTGCACTGGTTGCGACTGAACTCAAAAAGAACCGGGCCGCACTTATAGAACAGTTATGATGGAGAAACTTCCTGAAGGAACGGTAATAGGCCAGATGCGGGCATCCTTCGACTGGGTTCTTTCTCATACGGCAAGATTTGCAGGAATTGTCGTGGTAACAGTCCAGGAAAGTCGTGGCTTCATCCTCATCGACAAAGGAAAACCACTCGCCTATTATTTCAGACACGGAAAACGTGTCCTTAAGGGTCATACCGCGTACGAATATTTCCGGAGCCAGGATGCGATTCTCTTTGAACTGAGAAGGTACAACCCCGAGGAAATAGCAAAAGCCTTCGAGATCGCCTCTCAGGAAGATAAAAAAACGCCTTCCTCAGAGTCGGTATTCCTCTCTGAAAAAAAATCCGGTCTTCCTGATGATGCCGTAGTATCAGATCACGGTGACCAGGAAAACCCGCCCCCTGGTGAAACTTCGACCGAAACAGTTACGTCTGCAACAGTTTCAGGAACAGAGGCGGAGCCGGAAGGACCCGTACCTGCTCTGGCTGACTCCCCTGACACAGGGCCGCCTGCGACAGCCTTCATCGCCCCAATAACGGAAGACGATGAAACCACCGGCCATGCGATCCCGGACGACGAAATTTTTGAAGCTGGCGAAGAAGAACAGGACTCCAGGTTATTTGAGACCGAGGCAGATGTCGTTGCCAACGTGGGCGAACTCCTCCTGGGCCAGATCGTCGGTCTCCCCGGGGTCGTTGCCGTATCGATTTTTAAGCAAGGCATGAATATCCTGTCGATCGGCGATATCAGCCTCGAAGGTCTCATCGATGATGCGGAGGACCTCATCGGCAGCGCGAAAGAAGTCTCGTCAGTCATAAGAACGGGCCCCTTCGTGCAGATGACCCTCCAGATTCCTTCGGGGAATGTGATCATCGCTCCCTATTGGGATGAATATCTCTGCATATTGACAAGATCAGGAGTTAATCTTGGTCAGATTAGGAAAATTCTTCGCGATATTCCAGCCGGGAACATTCCCGGTCATAACCGGTGATGTCATATGTATACCATTCTTGTAGTAGACGACAATCCATCGATCGTCGATATTTTCGTGAACATGCTACAGCAGGGAGGATATCGTACTCTTACCGCAACGAGCGGAGAGAAAGCGCTCGAGATCCTCGGGCAGAACAGGCCTGACATGATACTCCTCGATATCATGATGGAGCCGCTCGACGGGTGGCAGACCCTCGAGCGGATCAAGGCCGGGCCTCCCTCGATCTCGTCGATCCCGGTCATGATGCTGACGGCAAAGCAGCTCACGATCGACGAGGCAGAAAAATTCGGGCTATCCATCGAGGATTACATCAATAAACCCATAACAAGAAGGGCATTGTACGACGCGATCGAGCGGTTCTTCCGGAGGCGTGACCGGATGGAAACGAAAATGCAGATTGCCGGGGAAAGTGGCGCAGACCCTGAGACCATTCGCGAGTACCGCACGCTATGCCGGACCACCGATGTCCAGAAGCGGCTGATGCGGATCCTGGAACAGGTCGCAAGTAGCGGAGATATTTCCATCGAGCAGCACGCAGAGATCTATGCTGCCATAAAGGCGATGAGGGAGACGATCAGCGATAAGACCGAACGTCTGAATGAGATCAGGGCCCTGTTCGAAAGCCTGGGGATCTCTCCCGATGACGGCGAGCTTCGGAAGACGAATCAGGAGTCCTGAACAGATGCAGATCCACGATAATCGCGGTCGCCATAGGTTATGCAGGATCTGATAGTCTGAACAAACAGAGTGTGCCCGTTTCCCTGGTTGCCGCATCATTGCGATGTCCTGTGCGTGCATATTTTATGCATTTGTCCCGCTTCGAAGAGACGCCAGGATATACTGTCTGTAAACAGGTTTCATACCACCTGGGAGAACCCCTCTCTTACACGACAATCTGGGACGAGATCATTGCGATTGCCCCGGCTATCGGGGAGCCGGAAGCGGCCCTCCTCGAAACCTGTGTAAGCGTGTGCAATGAAAAGGTCTGGCGCATCGCGACGGACCACGATGTCAGTGTAAGATCTGAAAAATATGGGCTGTTCGGAGTTGTCGACAGAATGTTCGAAGAGCCGCCGTATTTTTCAATTGTCAGGCCGGTCCCGTCTCCAAAAGCAGGGATCTACCTGCAGGACCGGATCAGGATCACTGCCTATTCCCTATGCCTCTCAGAGATGCTAGGAGAAGCGATAGGTGGCGGAAACGTTGAGTATATACCGGATGGTGAATCGAGGTTCTGCGGGATCCAGCCCGGTGATATGAGAAAGCTATATTCAGGGCTGCGTATTGCGAGGAATATCGGTGCAGGCAGTATCCCGAAAAGGCCTGTGCATGCGCCCTGCAGTTCGTGTTCCTATTGTTCCCGCTGTGACTCCGGACCAAAAAGTCTCTCCGAGCGGTTCCATGACAGGTAACCGGAAATCACCGGGCCATGGTGATCCCGATGCATTCAGTTTTACATCTTATCGGGCGGGATGTTTCAGTCGAAACCAGGATCTTATCCGGAACGGTGGAAAGGGGTTGCTGACAGTAATCCCCATTCCCTGAGCATGAGGATAAAATCGGCCTTTATCCACTTAATAAACAGGCCGGCCGGGTACGTTTCTGTTAACAACGGAGAAGAGTTTTTGAGAGGATATATTCCCCGTGAGCTTCGCGTGTCGTCCCTACGATGAGCCATTGTTCTTCTCCATGCTGCTCGCATACTCCGCGTGCCTCGATCACTTCACCTTGTTCTGCCTGACCGCTATAGGTATGTGTAAAGGAAAGCACGCATGATATTTCCGGGTGGTCGACCGTGTATACGGCAGGATTGTCGAATGAATAGGTTGAATCGGTCACAACAGCCTCGATTGTCAGGGGACCAAGGACTTCGCCACGGACAGCCGGTTTTACGATATCATTGTAGGATCTCGTATAAAGAAGGTCAAAGTAGGTATCTCCAAGCCGGCCCCGGTTCCATTTCCTCTCCTCGTGTGCGATGAATTCATCGAGACCGATGTCGGGTTGCCTTTTCTCATAGATCCGCTGCCAAAGGGTATCGCTCATTGGTTCGAGGAGTCCTCTTCGAACGGCAAGTCTGAGGGCGTCCCGGGCAATAAACCAGTCTTTTCCATACACAACGAAATCGATATCAGAAGAATCAATTTCAAGGCCGCAGAGAAGCGATCCCGTACACCCCATGCTGGTTACCGGGACCGGGAACAGGTCTGCAAGAATTTTTACCCTCGGGTCGCGGCCGATAATTACCGGGAGCTCGACGTCTGGTTTCAGAAGCCGTACCACATCGTCAACGGGGACCCTGTGCACGATATCGAGGTAGTCTGGTTTCTCCCGTTCGATGAGGCGGAACGCCGGTTCGAAATCGAGTTTCCGGTACCTCCTGCCCGCTCTGTCAACCCTCTCCCCTGAAGGGTCGGGTATATACCGGAGGATGCAGCCTATCCGGTCGGCGTTATCGTAGGTGGAGACAGCATACAGCCATCCGTCCCTGTCCTGGATAAAATCCCTCAATCGAGCCTGTACCACGGTCCGGTCACTCCCGCCCTGACAGCCATTGGCGGACCTCAGGGGTGAGCGTCCCCTCCCTTAAAATTATCCTGTCCACGAGGTCTACCACCGTACTCGGAATCCCGGTCAGCCTGCCGCCGTCAATGAGGAGGTCGTACAGGACGTGGCATTCTTCCGGCGTTACCGGGTCTTTCGCGCCCGACTGGTTGGCGCTTGTTGCCGTTATTGGGGAATCGAACCTGGAAATGAGATGGAGTGCCAGCGGATGATCGGGATACCGGATACCGATCATGCCGGTTCCTCCTGTCATGATAGTGGGGACCGCGGACCGTGCCCGCACAATTGCGGTAACCGGCCCCGGCATGAACCGGTTGATGAACTCCTCCTCGTATGCCCCAATGTACCCTACAGCGCATAACATCTCGAAATCCGAGACAGCGATCGACATCGGCTTCGAGATCGGCCTGCTTTTTGCCTCGTATACCTTCTGGATTGCATCGTCGGAAAAAGCATCGCCGCCAAGTCCGTATACGGTTTCGGTCGGGTATACCACAATGCCATCGGTATTGAGTACTTTTACGGCCTTATCGATAATATCCATTTAAAATTCCCGGCCCCTGACCCGGTGGATGTCGAATACCGCAGCTCCGCTGACATGCATTACCGCAAAGACTCCTGCCTGGATGGGATCGGTAACCACGAGATCGGCATGTTCCGGGACACTTCCCGCCATTTTCAATGCTATTACCGGGATACCGGCATCACGGACCCGGTCGACGGCAAGCGATATCTCGCCACCCATCAGCGATCCGGCGAGGACGAGGATCGCTGCCCTGGGAAGTCGTGCAACCGCATCGACTGCCTGTGCGACAGTTTTCTCACCGACCAGGGGGATGGTATCGACCGAGATCCGTTGCCCCCTGATATTATGGCGGTCGGCTTCATTCACTGCACCGAGGGCTACCTGGGCCACTTGTGCGCCTCCCCCGATAATGATCACCCGTGTCCCGAAAATGTTTGAAAATGGCTTGTACGGCTTGACGTCTTTTACCGAAGGGATTGTGAGGATCTCGCTGATAAGGTCTTCAATGTCGGAACCGTCTTCGAATTCGACATAAATTTCTGCAAGCTTATCAAGCGGTCCCGAATCGAACGACTCCTGGTGGATCATCATGATATTCGCATCGTGATGAGCTACGATCGTGGTAATGTCGCGGAGTACACCCTTCGAGTTTTCGGCAATAATCCGGACTGCAAAAAGTTCCTCTTGGGAGTCTGACATGAATGGATGCGATAGCCGGGGATCGAACCCGGGTTAGAAGCTTGGGAAGCTCCTGTCCTGCCGCTAGACTACTATCGCGCAGGTTTTATCACTATTCTCTTTGAGCTCCGAAAAGATAAAGGTTTTTTTGAGAGAACCGCGCCCATCAGCGTATTTTTCCAGGAACGGCTTCCACCAGAGCTTCCACGGTATGTCCCGCAGGGAAACGTGACAGAACATTTGAGGAATTGTCATCTGATGCAGGTTGAAAAAAAGGAAATATTTCGGGATCTGTCCGATAACCCTGTTTTTCCGTTCAGGGCCGCTTCTGATCGTACAGGAGGTGGATCTCGTGCATGACCTCGCGGTGGTAACCAAGGAGCATGTCGCTAATCACCCCGAACATGAAGATCTGGAAACCAACGACGATGAGAAGGACTGTCAATACGGTCAGGGGGAGGTGATCGATATGCCGGAGCCATTCTGAGAGGACGTAGATCCCTGTAATAATGCCCCCTATCATAAGTATTACCCCGATTAGCCCGAAATAAAACATCGGGTTATTCATTCTGGCTAATTTATAAATAGTGGTCAGGATTTTCAGGCCGTCGTGGAACGGGTTGAGTTTCGTATGGGTGCCGGGACGTTTATAGTACCTGATCGGGACTACGTTCACCCGTTGGTTATTCCTGACAGCTTCCGCCGATATTTCAGTCTCGATCTCAAAGCCGGTCTCCTTCAGGTGGAGCTGGCGAACAGATTCTCGGGAAAATCCACGGTACCCTGAAAGAATATCATAGAGGTATACCCCCTGGGCAAGCTTGAACAGGCGGTTCAGGATATGGTTGCCGAAAAGGTTCAGCCTGGAGAACGAGGCCTGGTTCTCAGGGACAAGCCGGTTCCCGATGGTCTGGTCGTAACCTTCGGTGAGCGGTATCAGCATCCGTTCTGCATCCTCCGGAGAGTACGTCCCGTCGCCATCGAGCATAAGAATATAAGGGGCGTCAATCTGCTGAAACGCCTCGATAAGCGCATTTCCTTTGCCTTTTCCTGTCTGCACAATGACCCTGGCTCCGGCTTCCTGTGCACGCTCCCGGGTGGCATCCCTGCTATTGCCGTCCACGACGACAATCCATGAATACCCTGCTGACTGGAATTCATGTATGAGAGAACCGATGGTGGGGGCTTCGTTCAGTGTCGGGATAAGGATGCATACCTTATCTTTTTCAATATTCATTCAATTATTATATTAGATTCCCAGACATAAGTGCTTTCATTCAACAACCAGGATTCGGGGTTCTGCCAAAACCCCGGTTATTTTTGATCCGCCGGATCCAGGACGTGGTGCACCATATGGGCATTGGATCTCTGATATCGAAAAAAGGGACGAGGGCTCTCGGCATTGCCGAGAGTTATTCTGGCAGGGAACGATCGGTCGTGTGCGGCGTTTCAATGAGGAAAGACAGGAATATTGACGGTATCAGGTTTTCACCGGTCACGGTCGGAGGGCTCGATGCGACCGATGCGGTCATCTCCATTGTCAGGGACTTCGGACGAAGGGACATCAATGTCCTCCTGCTGGGGGGTTGTGTGATTTCATGGTTCAACATTGTCGACCTGGGAGAGGTTGCAAGGATAACAGAAATCCCCGTGATCTGCGTGACCTACGAAGATTCGGAGGGGCTCCTGCCCGACCTCATGTACCATTTCCCAAACGATGAACAACGTCTGTCTCTTTATCGGAGACTTGGAGACAGGACACCGGTACTCCTGAAAACAGGCCAGACTATTTTCATCCGTCCATTCGGAATCCCGGTCCGTGAAGCCGGTATACTCTGCGATCAGTTCACCATCGAAGGCAAAATACCGGAACCGATCAGGATTGCACGACTGACCGCACGAGGGTTCATGCGGTATAGGAATGGCTCGATATCACCCACCCGGTAGGTTTGTCGATCACGTCCATCCTGACCCGGTCGCCCGGATGAAATGTGCCGTCCGTAAAATCGATGATGATCTTCTCTCCGGGTTCCCATGTTTCCCCCGAACACCCGAGCCCGGACATGGTCTGGACACCGATATGGACGGTCGGGATGAACTTATGACCGTTCATCGTGCTTATATGGCAGGGCACGATGATGCCATTCCGATAGAAAACCGGTTTCAACAGGTCGTTTTCGAGACCGGCTGTTCCCTTGTGGCAGAGGAGGACCCGGCTGTCGTAATTCAGGACACCATGCTCATTGGTACTGTAAACTGCCTGTATCTCAAGAAATGAAGGCGGTTTGTCCCATTGGAGAGCCGGCATCCGGAACATCAGGAGTACGAGAACGGCAAGAATGATCGTAATTGCCACGAGAAGAATGGTCGCGGTGGTATGCGATGTCGCGTCTCCGGCCCCGGTGGAGTTAGTATTGTTCAAAGTATTACGTTTACTCTGCAGGATTATTTAAAATAGCGGTTTTATATCCGAAATTTTTCATAGGACAGAACAAAAAATGCCTGGAAAAAAATAAAAACAGGTTATTGGTTTTACTGATCCCTGTTTTCACATCGCCTTTCTTCATCTGCAATGTTTCCATTTGTAATTATTCTTTCATTTCTCAGGATTTTGAATTAAATTGGGACGATCCGACGCTTCCCGGGCCCCCCCATGCCAATAAAGGCCTGGTTGCGCGAATGACACCTGACCGTTGAAATTCCCCGGTTTTCGAGGACCAACTCTGCCTAAAGATTACACAGCCAGGTGGGACATGAAGGGGGAAACCATTCAGTTGTTATTCCAGATATCCATCGGGTTGTATCGAACCCGGAAATTTGTAAAAGAATTTAAATCTTTGATCAGTTAAGGGGCAGGAATGAAGCCTTACCCATTTTTTATCGAAAGGGCCGTGATCAAAAAAGTAAATTACTGGTCGGCCTCCCCCGTCCTTACCCGAATGGACTTCGCGACCGGTGAGATGAAGATCCTTCCATCGCCGATTTTCCCGGTCCTTGCTGCATTCATGATGAGGTCGGTCACCTTTTCCGTATCGTTATCTTTCACAACAATTTCTACTTTGCATTTCGGGATCAGGTCGACCTCAATTTTCCCGCCCCGGTATTCCAGGACAATTCCCTTCTGGTCTCCCCGTCCTTTAACGTCGCTTACGGTCATGCCGTAAATTTTCTCCCCTTCGAGTGCTTTTTTGACAAACTCGAACCTTTCCGGTTTTATGATTGCTTCGATTTTCATCATTTCAAATCACCCTCAGAATGCACACTGTTCCCCGTGCTGGGATATGTCGAGCCCGACATATTCTTCCTGTTCTTTCACCCGCAGTCCCATCACTTTGTCAACGATGAAGGCCAGGATATAGGTAACGATGAATGCATAGGCCAGGGCCGCGAAGGCTCCGGCAGCATTTGCGACAAACTGGTGAACATTGCCTTCAAGCAGGCCCGGGGCCCCGTTGATGGCTGCAGCTGCGAAGATACCGGTCGCTAGAGCACCCCAGAGGCCGCCCATACCATGGACTGCCCAGGCATCGCAGCTCTCGTCGAACTTTTTACCGATACGGAAGAGCATGGCACCGTAACAAAGCAGACCTGCGACTGCACCGATCAGGATCGACGTCATAGGAGTGACGTACCCGGAAGCCGGTGTAATCGCGACCAGTCCTGCTATCGCACCTGATACGAAACCGAGCGAACTTGGTTTTCCCTGGTACCAGCTGGCTAACATCCAGGCCAGAGCCCCTGCGGCAGCTGCGGTATTGGTGACGACGAAGGCGTTCGCCGCGAGCCCGTTCGCTGCTACTGCACTACCCGCGTTGAACCCGAACCAGCCGAACCACAGGAGGGCTGCACCGAGAAGTGTCATCGGGATATTGTGAGGTTCCATAGTATGATCGCCGTAGCCCATCCGTTTACCGATGACAAAAGCGACAGCGAGGGCACCGAAACCTGAACTGATATGGACCACCGTGCCTCCGGCAAAGTCCAGTGCTCCGAACTGCTGTGCCCAGCCCCCGCCCCATACCCAGTGGGCGAGAGGGTCATAGACGAGTGTCGTCCACAGGAGGGCAAATACGAGGAACGATGAGAACTTGACTCTTTCGGCCATGCTCGACGTCAGAATTGCCATCGTCACCGTTGCAAACACGAGCTGGAACACCATGTAAAGAATGCCGGGGACTGCGGCACTATATGGCCCGGGATCCATTCCTACACCGTTCAGCCCGATCGCGCTAAGGTCTCCGATCAGGGGTCCGCCAGTCCCGAAGGCCAGGGAATACCCGATTAACACCCACTGGATGCTGACCAGGGCAAACGCTGCAAACGAGAGGGTGATCATCGAGATGATATTCTTGCGCCTGAGCAGGCCTCCGTAGAAAAAACCTACCCCGGGTGTCATAATCATTACAAGGGCCGTTGCGGCCAGGAGCCAGGCCGTGGATCCAGTATCAATTGCCATTCATTTTCACCATACCTTTGGATTCGTTCATCCGGAAACGATGCAAGACCGGTATCACCGGTTTGTTTCGATGCAACAGCCGTACAACCAGCTCCAGGCACTTGCTGGTCAATCTGGTCGGACTTACAGCCATACAGGTCATCAGGGGAGCATCATTCCTGAAATTACAAAGGATCCGCGGTACCGTCAGAGAGGTGGGTTTGTTCAGGCGGTTGCGCACTGAACCGGGCAGTACCGCGTTTCCTATAGAAGGAAGTTAGTTTCCTCCTTATTTAAACTTAACTAAAAATCCCGACTAATAACGATAAATTGATGTTTATTTAATCGTCTTCCTGACCACTCGCATAATCACCCTCATGGTCCCATTCCGATTACGGCTCCGAAAGAATTCATCCGGACCAGAGTATAGGTCGTATTTGGGAAAAAAGAGGCCTTCATGATGATAAAATTTACGGGTACCAAATAAAGTAATCCAAAAAAGATTATACTGAAGCCCGGATTACCGGGTCCGGTTTCCTGCTTATATCGGGCTCAATCGAGAAGAACGCTCATTGCTTCGTCATGATACGCATCGATAATATAGGGAATTCCTGATATTTCTGCAGATTCCCGGGTAAGGCACATGAGGTCGTTTCGTCCGATTGTATTGATGCGGAAATTCCGGCTCCCGGCCATGATCTGTTGCAGACCTGTCCTGAACTTCTGGGTATACGTATAAATTCCGATTGCTCCGGGCGGAATTTCCTTGAACCGGGAACCAAATTTTTCCCGCAATTCCTCGTACATCACAAAGATCTCCTCGAATCTCGTTCCATACCTGGAAACGGTCTTTGGCAAGTCCCCGCTCTCGATCCACTTGCCGATATTCTTGCCGACCATACCCGGAATCATCAGGCCCCTTCCCATACAGACCGCTTTGACGTACGGGCTCCCCATTGCAATTGCCTTGAAGACGTTCGGTTCGTCAGAGAACCCTCCTGCCATGGCAATATCAGGCACCCGCATCCCTTTCTTTTTCAACTGCTCGCAGAACCCGAAGGTGAGGCATTCAAGGTAGAACGTCGGAATTCCCCATTCATTCATCATAGGCCACGGGCTCATCCCCGTTCCGCCGGAGGCGCCATCGATCGTGAGGAGATCGATCTTTGCTTCTGCCCCGAACCTGAGGGCCATGGCAAGTTCGACCGCAGAATAAGCACCTGTTTTTAAGGTGATACGCCGGAAGCCGATATCACGCAACCTGTCCACCTCTTCAAGGAACCCTTCCTTTGATATAAAACCCATGCGGGAATGACGTTCGAATTCCTTCATCGCGCCATTTTTAAAGGCTTTCTGGCTGTCTTCCCGTTCCGGATCGGGGAGGACTATATAGCCTCTTTTCTTCAGTTCAAGGGCTGTTTCCAGAGAACGGACCTTTATTTCACCACCGATGCACTTCGCTCCCTGCCCCCACTTGAGCTCGATGGTATCGAGGTTGTGTTTCGAAGCCACATATTCTGCAGTGCCGAGACGCGTGTCCTCGATGTTCATCTGGACGAGCATCTCCCCATAACCATCGTAAAATTTCCTGTAGATCTCGACCCTCCGGTCCATTTCGGGTGATTTTTTCACCTTGCCATCAGAACCGAGCTCGAGTCCGGGGTCCACGCCCACGACGTTCTCACCACAGACAATAGTAATCCCGGAAATTGCAGCTCCAATCGCGAAATGTTCCCAGTTAATCTTCGCAATATCGGTGGACCCGAGGGCTCCGGTAAATATCGGCAGGCGCAACCGCACTTTCTTGTCCCAGCCATACTCGGTCTCGGTGTCCACTGAATAGAATACTGCAGTGTCCGGGCCGGATTCGGTCCCTTCCGGAAGGCCACGGGCACCCCTGGCATATCCCTGGATGTTGAGGTGCGAATAGTCGATGGGATAATTTTTATCCGAACCTGCCGTGACTTCACCGAACGGACCCGGATAGAGCACCTCCCGGCCCCGAAACGATGAGAGCCAGCTGTCACAGTTCCCCTTGCAGCCGTCGATGCACCGCGTGCAGATGCCCGACATGGGGGATACATTCCGTGAACGGTTTACCGTTCCAGTCGCTTCATTGGCATTTGGCTGTCGAAGATTCATGAAGAGTTCTCCCTGTCGATGATAGTATTACCGCTCCATCTGATTGATGGTTCAACCAGCGGGATATTCCCGGTGATGAAGTAATAATTATTGCGAATATGTCAGGCGATCACTATACATTTTGCTATGAGCCTGGCAGGATGTCCGTCATATGCTCCCGGTACACGAGCGACAAAGTACTCAAAACCCTCCTGACGGGAGGATTAACCCAAGGCCCTGCATCCTAAATCGTTCAGGTGGCCGGAGGAGGAGGACACAGGGACCGTGCTCAACTGACATGAGTAAGGTCCCCTTCAAATCATGTAACCTGTGCAAAAAGCCGGCAAGAGAAGCGCGGAAAGCCATGGTCTGAAAATATCTTTACGGGATTCACGGAATATCAAAAAAGGGAAATCGGAAAAGGAACGAAGCATTGTTGGATTTTGGATCGCTCCAAAAAAAAAAAATGAAAGATCGAGCCAACAATCCTTAACTTTCGGTTTCTCCGGTCCTGACCCTGACCGTCTTCTCTACCGGTATCTGGAAAATTTTTCCATCCCCCATTTTACCGGTCCTGGCCGCTTCGGTAATGAGGCCGATGACCTTTTCGGCATTTTCATCCTTAACGACCACTTCAACCGATATCTTTGGCAGGAGGTCGATGGACATGACTCCGCCCCTGAACTGGAGGGAGATCCCCTTCTGATCGCCCCGCCCCATCACCTCGGTAATGGTCATGCCGTGAAACCCATGGGATTCCAATGCTTTTTTAACAAAATCAAGTCTCTCGGGCCTGATTACAGCTTTTATCATTTTCATCCGGAACACCCCTCAGGCACGCTCCCCGTGCTGGGAAAGGTCGAGACCCACATATTCTTCCTCCTCGGTAACCCGAAGACCCATTACCCGGTCGACGATCTTTGCAAGGACAAAGGACACCGCGAATGCATAGATCATGACGATAACGGCACCGGCTACCTGGATAAGGAACTGGTTCACATTGCCGTACAAAAGGCCGGTATAACCGTTAATAGCCGCGGAAGCAAAAATACCGACGGCGATTGTTCCCCAAAGACCACCGACCCCGTGCACTGACCAGGCATCCAGGCTTTCATCCATTCCCCTGTCAATGCGCCATAACATGCTCTTATAGCAGAGCAGCCCGGCGACGACCCCGATCACAATGGACGCAAGCGGGCCGACATACCCGGCACAGGGGGTAATTGCTCCAAGACCCGCGATCGCCCCGCTGACCATCCCGAGAGAACTCGGGTGTCCGGTCATCCATGAAGCGAACAGCCATGCGAGGGCTCCGGCAGCAGCCGATGTATTGGTGACGACCAGGGCATTGACCGCAAGGCCGTTTGCAGCGAGTGCGCTCCCTCCGTTGAACCCGAACCAGCCGAACCAGAGGAGACCGGCACCGAGAAGCGTCATCGGAATATTATGAGGCTCCATGGCGTACGTCCCGAACCCTGACCGTTTTCCAATGACCAGCGCGATGGCGAGTGCCGAGAACCCTGCCGTGATATGGACCACGCTACCTCCCGCGAAATCGAGGAAGCCTAAGGCCCCGAGGAAACCGCCACCCCATACCCAGTGCGCCACCGGGTCGTAAACGATAGTCGTCCAGATAAGAGCAAAAATAATGAAAGAACTTAGTTTGACACGTTCTGCCATGCCTGACGTGACGATCGCCATGGTTACGGCAGCAAACATCAGCTGGTATGCCATGAAAAGCAGGGACGGGATCTGTGCACTATACGGCCCGGGATCCATCCCGACTCCGTTTAGTCCGATGTTGGTGAGACTGCCGACCGCTCCGGATATGTCCCCGCCGAATGCAATGGAGTAACCGATCACCACCCACTGGATACTCACGAGGGCGAATGCCACGAATGACATCGCAACCATCGAGATAAAGTTCTTCTTTCGTACGAGGCCCCCGTAGAACAGACCCACACCCGGGGTCATCAACATCACGAGAGCCGTTGACGCCAGGAGCCATGCTGTGGCCCCACTGTCAATTGCCATGTTCACCAACACCTGAATTCCTTATATGCCATATTATGCTTATGCCCGGATGCTTCCCTGGCTGCAGGAACTGCATCGCGCAGACCGTTGCTTTATCGCCGGTCCGGATACACGAATCCCTCGAACGGGACGAAGACATCTGAAGAATTGTCCCTTTTGCCTCAGGTGATTTTTGCACGTCGTGCATCTTCAATGCCAAGGTTTATCGGAAGGATCCTATTTATGGAGTCATTTAATCTTTTCGATGTCCGGCAATCAAAAAAAATTTAATATGTTGCCAGGTAACGGTCAAGTTCCCACGGGTGGACTGCGAGTCTGAACGCATCTGACTCCATCTGGGCCGTGCAGTTCAGACTCTCCATCACATGGTCACCGAGAGTCTTCGAGAGCACCTTGTCCCTGTTCAGGAACTGGTTTGCCTCCATGAGGCTTGCGGGCAGCATCTCGATACCCATCTTTTCCCGTTCCGAGGCGCTCAGGTGGTAGATATTGACGTCGGTGCTCTCCGGGGGTTCGATCTTGTTCCTGATGCCGTCGAGTCCTGCAGCAAGCATGCAGGCGAAGGTGAGGTACGGGTTGCACATCGGGTCAGGGCTCCTGAACTCGGCACGGGTACTGTTGCCCCGGGCTGCCGGGACCCTTACCAGTGCCGACCTGTTGGTATTGCTCCAGGAGATATAGCAGGGGGCTTCGTAGCCGGGGACAAGGCGTTTGTACGAATTGATTGTCGGATTCGCAACACCCGTGATTGCCTTTGCGTGCCGGAGAAGTCCCCCGATATAATAGAGTGCCGTCTGGGAGAGTTGTTTGTCGCCTTTTGCATCGAAAAATGCATTTTTCCCGTCTTTTGCGAGCGACCCGTGGGTATGCATACCGCTGCCGTTGATCCCGCCGATCGGTTTTGCCATAAATGTCGCGTGAAGTCCCGCCCGGAGCGCCAGCGCTTTTGCGGCGAACTTGAATGTAATGACGCGGTCTGCTGTCTCGAGTGCGTTGCCGTATTTGAAGTCGATCTCGTGCTGGCTTGCTGCAACCTCGTGGTGGGACATCTCGATCTCGAAGCCCATCTTGGTCAGGGTAAGGACAATATCCCTCCGGACGTTCTCTGCGGCGTCCTGGGGTGCGAGATCGAAATAGGCGCCATAGTCCTGGAATTTCGTGGTCGGCAGACCGTTTTCCATCTGGAAAAGGAAAAATTCAAGTTCGGGCCCGGTATTGAAAGTAAAACCGAGTTTCTCGGCATCGGCCAGGGTTTTCTTGAGGATATAACGCGGGTCTCCTTCGAACGGCTTATTGCCGTAGGTGTAAACGTCGCAGACAAACCGGGCGACCCTTGCATCTTCCGACCGCCACGGAAGTATCGTATACGTAGAAATATCGGGTTTCAACAGCATATCGGACTCTTCAATTCTCGTAAACCCTTCGATCGAAGAGCCGTCGAACCAGATTCCGTCTGTCAGTGCCTTTTCCACCTGTTCCACAGGGATTGCAGCGTTTTTCGGCATTCCCTGGACATCGGTGAACTGGAGGCGGACGAATTTGATAAGATCAGCATCGATCCGTTCCAGCATCTTGTCAACTACGTTTTTGCTCGTCATTATCATCAGTATAAAACCGGACATTATTTATAATTATTGACCTGATTTTTGAAAAAATAATCTCAATTTTCCATTATTTTGCAATTTGTAAGCATTAAATTTGAAATCTATAAATTTATCCCAAAAATTACATGGAAGTTAATTTCTACCTTCCGGTCCACGGCTCATTCTGACCATCCCCTGTACCATATCTGATATGCCCTGATACACACGGGACGGATGGTTCACCATATATGAGATTTATCAACGAGGAAATCAAACCTGTATGGAAAGCATTGAATAATTTTATCATCGGGGTATTTGTGGTACCATGTGCGGCATTATCGGTGTGATTGACAGGTCCCGGGAACGATTAGACGGCTCATCGGTCCGCGAGGCCCTGTCGAAGATGGATGAAAGGGGGAACGGGCAGGGGTCGGGGTATGTTGCGTACGGAGCATTTCCCGAATTCAAAGACCTCTATGCAATTCACGTTTTTTTCGATAATATCCATGAATCGAAGACAAAAGTGGACACATTACTCTCTGAATGGGGCACGATAGAACATGACGAGGAGATCCCCACGAATGAACATGCCGCCATCAAGAAGGTCCACACCCCGTGGAGGTATTTTTTCAGACCCGATAAGACCCTGATGCCCGGAAGCAGGACCCCTGATGACGACATTATCATGCACCTCGTCATGAAGGTCAATACCGGTATGCCCGGGGTATTGATATTTTCCTCGGGTAAAAACGTCGCCCTGTTCAAGGCGTCAGGATGGCCGGAAGACGTAGCCGATTTCTACCGGATCCAGGACTACAAAGGATATATCTGGCTCGGCCACAACCGGTATCCCACCAATACCCCCGGCTGGTGGGGAGGCGCCCATCCCTTCAACCTCCTGAACTGGAGCGTCGTCCATAACGGGGAGATCACCTCGTACGGGACCAACCAGCGGTATATTGAAAGTTTCGGTTATAAGTGCACGATGTTTACCGACACCGAGGTCGTCGCATATCTTGTCGACCTCCTTGTCAGGCAACACGGACTCTCCCTTGAGATGGCAACCCGGGCGCTCGCGCCACCCTTCTGGGACGAGATCGACCGTTTGCCTGAAAAAGACCGGACCCTCAATACCGCCATCAGGATGGCCTATGCATCGGCTCTCATGAACGGCCCGTTTGCAATCGTGATTGCAAACGAGGACTTCATTATGGGGTTCACCGACCGGATTAAATTAAGGCCCCTCGTTACCGCCGAGCAGGGTAACCGGCTTTACCTGTCTAGCGAAGAGGCTGCCATCCGGATGATGGAGCCCGATATCGAAAAGATCACCATGCCCCGTGCCGGATCGCCGGTGATCGGGAGGGTCATAGCATGAGCATCGGCACAGTTCCGATGAAATTCCGGGTTTCGATCGACCGCGACCAGTGCATGGTCTGCGGACGGTGCGTCGAAAACTGTTCCTATAACGTGTTCCGAAAAGAAGGGGACACGATCACCGTCAATCCAAGGAACTGCGTGGCCTGCCACCGCTGCCTGGCAATGTGCCCCCGCGATGCCATCTCTATTGAAGAACGGCCAATCGATTACCGGTCGCACCCTCTCTGGACAACCGAGATCAGGGAGGCGATTTATAACCAGGCACGAACAGGGAAGATCATCCTCTCGGGAATGGGTAATGCACTGCCGTATCCTGTGATCTTCGACCGTCTCGTCCTCGACGCCTGCCAGGTGACGAACCCGAGTATCGACCCGCTCCGGGAACCGATGGAACTCAGGACCTATATCGGAAAAAAACCCGCGTATCTCGAGTTTAAGAAGAGCAATTCCGGAGATGCCGAACTTATCACAAGAATCGCACCGAACCTGAAACTCGATACGCCGATTATGGTCGGCCACATGAGCTACGGGGCGATCAGCCTGAATGCCCAGACAAGCATTGCGAAGGCCGTAAGGGAGACAGGGACTTTCATGGGGACCGGTGAAGGAGGGCTCCACGAAAGCCTCTACCCGTACCAGGACCACATGATCGTGCAGGTCGCATCGGGCAGGTTTGGCGTCGATATCAATTACCTCGAACGGGGTGCGGCCATCGAGATCAAGATCGGGCAGGGAGCAAAACCCGGGATCGGAGGTCATCTCCCTGGGGAAAAAGTCAATAAGGAGGTCTCGGTCACCAGGATGATCCCCGAGGGCAGCGATGCCATCAGTCCTGCCCCTCACCACGATATTTACAGTATCGAGGACCTGAAGCAGCTGGTCAGGAGCCTGAAAGAGGCGACTGAATGGAAAAAACCGGTGTTCGTCAAGATCGCGGCCGTTCATAATGCTGCCGCCATCGCAGCCGGGATCGCCCGTTCTTCAGCAGATGCAGTTGTCCTCGACGGCTTCCGCGGAGGGACCGGAGCCGCCCCCCGGGTATTCCGCGACCACGTGGGGATACCGGTAGAAGCAGCAGTTGCAGCCGTCGATACAAAACTCCGCCAGCAGGGCATCAGGAACGAGATATCCATCATCGCGAGCGGCGGTATCAGGGAGAGTGCCGATGTGGCGAAGATCATCGCACTCGGAGCCGACTCGGTATATATAGGGACTGCGGCGCTCGTGGCACTCGGGTGCAGGGTCTGCGGGACCTGTTACCGGGGCGTCTGTGCATGGGGCATTGCCACGCAGCGGGCCGACCTCGTAAAGAGGCTCGATCCGGAAACAGGTTCAAAACAGGTCGCGAACCTGATCCACGGGTGGACCGACGAGCTCGCGGAACTGATGGGAGCGGCAGGCATTAACAGCATCGAGAGCCTCAGAGGAAACCGGGACCGCCTGCGTGGTTATATGCTCGACGAAGCCCTGATGAACGTACTCGATGTGAAATCCGTGGGGGCCTGAACCGAATGAAAACCATCGAGATCGATGCCGCAGACCTCCATTATACCGAACTGAACAGGAACATCAGGAAGGCCGTTTCGGACGGTGCGAAGGAGATCACGGTCAGGAATATCATGGGACAGCGGTTTATCGCCGATGGCCTGAAAGGGGATGTGTCCCTGTTCCTCCACGGGGTCGCCGGTGGCGATCTTGCGATGTTCATGAGCGGTCCGACCCTCACCCTCTACGGTAATGCAGACCATGCACCAGGGAATACGATGGATGCCGGGAAGGTAATCATCCACGGAAGTGCCGGCGATGCCACCGCCCACAGCATGCGGGGCGGCGTGGTGATCGTCAGGGACAGTATCGGTTACCGTGGGGGTATCCACATGAAACAGTACCTTGAGAAACGTCCGGTCCTTGTTGTCGGTGGCTCTGCCAGGTCGTTCCTCGGCGAATACATGGCCGGAGGGCTGATCCTCGTGTTGAGACGGTTTACCGGGGACATGGCCGAAGAGCGGGGGATCGGCAGCGGCATCCATGGGGGAGAGATCTTCATCAGGGGCGATATCGGTGACGAATGCCTCGGGATGGGCACGAGGAAAAATACGTGTACCCCCGAGGAGATGCAACGGATCATCCCCTTCATCAATGAATTTGCCGTACAGTTCAACCTCGATCCGACACAATTCCTCGAGTCTGATTATGTACGGATATCCCCTGCCAGTGCCAGGCCCTTTGCGAACAAATATACGTGGGAGTGATCAGGATGGCTGCGAAAACTTACGTAGATCTGAAAAAAGAAGTCTGGGAAAGCGGGAAATGTTCAGGGTGCGGCGGTTGCGTCGCCGTGTGCCCTGCAGATGCGATCACGTTCCCGGGCCAGGGAGACAACTCGGCACCGGTTCAGTCCGGGTACTGTAAACAGGAGACCGATGGCGTTTCCTGCGGAGCATGTTACGCGGTCTGTCCAAGGGTCATTGCGCCGACCACCGAGACCCTCGGGGCCTATCTGGACATCGTGGCTGCCAGATCGAGGGCCGAAATCCCGAGACGCCAGAGCGGAGGGGCTGTGACGGCGATACTCATGCATGCCCTGAACACAGGGATGATCGATGCGGTGGTCACCGTCGGGGAGGACAGGTTCACCCTCAGGCCGACCTCTATCGTGATTACATCGTCGGAGCAGCTCGTCCACGAAGCAGGGAGCAGGTACAGCTGGTGGGTCCCGCTCCTTGCTGCGCTCAAGACAGCCGTGATAAAACGGAAATACAAAAAAATAGCCATCGTAGGGGTCCCCTGCGTCGTCCAGGCAATTTCCCGTATCAGGAGTTCGGACCACGACCTGCTCATGCCCTATGCCCGGGCCATCAGGCTTGTCGTCGGTTTATTCTGTACCGAGACCTTTGATTATGATGCGCTTGTCGAGAAAAAACTGAAAAGCGAACATCACATCGCGACATGGGAGATCAAAAAACTCGACGTCCGGGGGAAGCTTGTCATTACCATGAACGACGGTAATGTCTTCTCGTTCCCGATGAAGGAACTCGACGATGCCGTACGGGCAGGATGTCATTTCTGCACCGATGCGACGGCCCTCTTTTCCGACCTTTCAGCAGGTTCGGTAGGAAGCCCGGATGGTTATACTACCCTGGTTATCAGGAACCCGGTTGGGAAAGTATTTGTCGATACTGCGGTTGCGGCAGGGATCCTCGAAGTCACGGGCGATATTGATAAAGAAGCGATCGAGAAGCTCGCCGGTAACAAGATCAGGAAAAATACGATCAGGTAAAATTTTTAACTCATCAGGGTTATCGCATAACCGCCAGGTTCTGTCATGATCCGCATATTTTATTGACCGGGCTGCGAGTGTATAAAATAATATCCGGTCACGAGCAGTCCGGTTGAACGGGAATCCCCAATCCCTGCGCAGGAATGATACCCATGGTAAGAGGCAAATCAGTACTTTCGATACTTTTGATTGCAATTATCGTTGCCGGGTTGACCGGTGTCGCGACGGCCGTCCCCGTCACCGTTAATACCGGAACCGGACAAACTGAAACAGCAGTCATCGCCCCTTTTTGTTCGGAATACATGAAATGGCTTCACGCCCATTCCGCCATCTATAAAAATGCCGAGGGCCACGGCCTCGGACTGATTCCTGCACCCGTCGACCTCGCAGGGTCGTCGCCTGATACGTGGTCGGGCACCGTACCTTCGGGATCGTCATCAGGGATTTCGGGTGGAACCATTACTCCCGGCCAGTCTGGGACGAGCAGCACCGGCATCCCGCTCTCCTACGACCTCCGCAGCCTCGGAAAAACCGCTCCCGTGAGAGACCAGGGCCAGGACGGCAACTGCTGGGCCTTTGCCTCGATCAATTCCCTGGAGTCCTCCCTGTTGCCCGGCGAGAAGGACCAGTTCTCTGAGAATAATCTGAAGAACCTTCACGGCTTCGACGTGACGCCGAACGCCGGGGGTAATGATTTTATGGCGACGGCATATTTTGCCCGCTGGAGCGGCCCGGTCAGTGCCGCTTCCGACCCCTACATGGACGGCTCGACCCAGTCGCCGAGTTTCCTTCCCGTGGAGAAACACGTGCAGCAGGTCCTGTTTGTCCCGGCCCGCACGGGACCTCTCGCAAATGACAATATAAAATCGACTATTATGGATTATGGTGCAGTATATTCCACGATCAGGTGGGAAGACCAGGCATACAATTCACGGACCGGGTCGTATTATTATTCCGGAACCGGGGACCCGAACCATGCGATCGATATCGTCGGATGGGACGATTCCTATGATAAGAACAATTTCGCGAGCCCGGCACCAGGCAACGGGGCATTTATCTGCCAGAACAGCTGGGGAACCGGCTGGGGCGACCAGGGATTTTTCTATATGTCATATTATGATACAAGGATAGGAAGAGACAACGCGATGTTTACTGCCGAACCGCCGACCAATTACCAGAAAGTATACCAGTATGACCCCTACGGCTGGGTGGCCAATTTCGGCCTCGGGTCGGATACTGCCTACTTTGCCAATGTCTTCACATCTTCCGGGTCTGAACAGTTGAAAGCGGTCTCATTCTACACCACGGCCACGTATGCAGATTACGAATTGAAAGTCTTTGTCGACCCCGACCAGGGACCGGTGAATTCACAGGGCTACAAGGCCTCGCAAAGCGGGAATTTTGCGATGCCCGGATATCACACCGTCGTCCTTGATACGCCTGTCACCCTCAAGGCCGGAGAACGGTTCAGCGTTGCCGTGAGGGCCCAAAGCCCGGGATGGGACTTCCCGGTCGCTATCGAGTACCCGATATCCGGGTACTCCGGGAGTGCAACGGCCAGTGCCGGCCAGAGCTACATCAGCAGTGACGGCGGATCATGGCAGGACCTGACCACCTCGCAGCCCAATACCAATGTCTGCATCAAGGCATTTACCACGGGTTCAGGCTCCCAGGTAACAAAGACCATATCGCCTTTCCCAACCCCGGTATTCACCCAGACCACGACATCGGAGCTGACGTCCTCCATGCTTAAGAAGCTCGCCGTGAGCACGCCGGTCGTGGGTATCGGGGCCCTGAAAAATTCATCGGGGATTTTCCCTTCGATATCATTGCCTGCCCTGCCTTCATCGAAACACGCTACCGTCAATATCACCGGGTACCGGGCGGGAGCAGGAATTGTTTCGAGTGGCAACGGGGCTGTTATTAAGCCGGTATCCTTCTTACGGCAGGTACCGCTCGTTTAACGGATGACCTGTCTCTTGCAGATAGCCAACAGTTAATATCCTCCTTTTCCAACCTATCAGGTTATAGGGCTGATGATCTCAGGAACCATGAAGAAACGGATCCGCAGGAATACCGAAAGAGCAAGGACTAACCAGAGCGAAGGCTGTCAAATCTGCCGGAAAGGTGCAAAAATGGTCCTTTTTATTACCGGGTGCTGCGAGAGGACCTGTTGGTACTGCCCCCTGTCCCGCGAACGGAAAGGGATCGATGTGACATATGCCAACGAGCATCCGGTCACTTCACCCGACGAGGCAATACAGGTATCCCTGAGGATGAGTGCCCTCGGGACGGGGATCACCGGCGGGGAACCCCTCCTTGAGCCTGAGCGCGTCATAGAATACTGCAAACGACTGAAACAGGAATTCGGCGAAGGACACCATATTCACCTTTACACCGGTACCGCCCCGGACCGGGATATGCTCACGTCATTAAAAGGGCTCGTCGATGAGATCAGGCTTCACCCGCCCGAAGAAGAATGGCCGGATTTCCTGTCGGGTAACTATGTGGAATCGGTAAAAACGGCAAGGGAGATGGGGTTTGCCATAGGCGTCGAAGTCCCTGCCCTGCCTTCGGTCGGAGACCTTGGGCCTGCACTGGAAATCCTTGATTTTCTCAATATTAACGAACTCGAATGGGGCGATACCAATGCGGAAGGGATGCGTGACCGAGGGTATACCCTCGAAGACGGCTACCATAATGCCGTTGCCGGTGCACGGGACTGGGCATTCCATATCAGCAGGGATGAAAAAGTCCATTTCTGTTCCTCGTCGTTCAAGGACTCGGTCCAGTTACGGAAGAGGCTGATAAGGATCGCCAAAAATACCGCCCGTCCTTTCGATCACGTGACGAGGGACGGCACCATCATATATGGAAACCTCGTCCCGGCAGGCGCCGATGCTGCCTGGGTAAAGGATTTGTCTCCTTCGGTGCACAGCGATTTCGGCGATCATATCGAGCTCTCGTGGAAGGTCCTCAAAAGACAGGCTGAAGTCCTGACCGGTGAGTGCTCGATCATCGAACGGTATCCTGACCGCGGGATGATCGTGGAGGTGACCCCCCTCTGATGTTCAACTCCTTATACGAGCCTCTGTATGAATCCCGGCTCAGGCACCAGTGTATCCGTCGGCCGAAACATATTGCCATTATACAGGACGGGAACCGTCGTTATGCACGGAAGGCAGGGGTCGATGCATCGACAGGGCACCGGGCAGGCGCAGACGTAACCGAGCGGGTGCTGGACTGGGCCCGGGAACTCGGGATCAGCTATATGACCCTGTACTCATTTTCGACGGAAAATTTCAACCGGGACCACGAGGAGGTGGCATCGCTGTTTTCGCTCTTCAAGGAGAAATTTCTCGCAATTCAAAGCGACGACAGGGTTTCACGGTACAGGATACGGATACGGATGGTTGGCGACCGGTCCATGCTCCCAAAGGACCTCCTCGCAACCATCGAGGCCGCAGAACGAGCAACCGAGCACCATGACGGGTTTTTCCTGAACGTCGCCCTCGCCTACGGGGGCCGGAACGAGATACTCGACGCAGCCCGGCGTATTCTTGCCAAGGTCGAATCAGGGGAATGCTCGCCCGGGGATATCACCTGCTCGATGGTCGAGGAACACCTGTACGGGAGCCCTGATGTCCCGCCGGTCGACCTGATCATACGGACCGGCGGCGAATTCCGGACATCCAATTTCCTTCCCTGGCTCGCAAACGGTCACGAGAGTGCCGTGTATTTTTCCGCTCCGTTCTGGCCGAAGTTCCGGAAAATAGATTTCCTGCGTGCAGTGCGGGTATATTCCCAGAGGACGGGCTGAAACAGGATTTAACGCCCGAAACGGCGGACCCTGGACTGGTAATCCCGAAGGGCCCTGAGAAAGTCCACTTTTCTCATGTAACGCCAGTTGACGTCGGAGAAGAAGAGCTCCGAATATACTGACTGCCAGATCAGGAAATCGGTCAGGTGGTCACCACCGGTCTTGATGACGAAATCGGGTGTATATTTGAAGGTTAAATAGGACTCGAGCATGGTCTCGTCGACCCGGGAAGGCCGGACCCGTTCGCACGCCATCTGGCGGATACCGTTGGTAATCTCTTCTCGACCGCTTTTCCCGATCGCGATCGTGACGTGCATTCCCGTTCCCGCCTTCTCGACGAAATCGCCGTAAAGGAGCGTCAGTTCCGCAATATCCGCGATATCACGCATCGCAGGGAGGAATTCTCCGAGTGAAAGAGGGTCTTTCGTGCTGATATGATAGGTAAGTCCCTCTATTGTCGTGTTGTCCTTTTCTCCTGATTGGGAAGCCTCCCCGTATCTTCTCGAGACTGACGATGAGATATCAATACACCATCGCGTGCAGTCGCAGATCTTTTTTGGGGCAACCATCACCTCATCGCCCGAGATCATGATACAGATATTCCTGGGAAGCATGGTGAGTTGTCTTTCCAGCATCCGTTCATAAAGCCAGTAGAGCACCGTTCAATCCTCCCGCGATAACGCGTTTCGTTCCGGCGATAGCAGATCATTCCGGCCCCTGCATAGACCGAAGCCGTTTCTTATCCGGAGCAATAACTCAGGACCGGTTATATCCGTGCCAATCATCATGATACCCATGCGAGCAGCTCCCGAAGAGACCGGGTATTCACGAGGTCGCCCGGTCCGCACCACCCACGGCGTGCGATGGTGACACCGAACCTCATGAACGAGAACTCGTCGTACTGGTGGGAGTCGGTCCCGACCGAGATGAGCGCTCCCCGGTCCCGTGCCGGTTTCACGTACATATCGTCGATATCGAGACGCCAGGGCGATGCATTGCATTCGAGAGCGGTTCCCGTGGTCGCTGCAACATCGATGATCCTTGGCATATCGATCTCGAACCCAGGCCTTTTGCCGATGATGCGACCGGTCGGGTGGCCGACGATATCGACATGTTCGTTCTCCATTGCCCCGATCACCCGTCGCGAAATCGTGTCCCGGTCTTCTTTGAGGCCGGAATGGACCGATGCGAGCACCACGTCGAGGTCTGCGAGCGCCTGGTCGGGCAGCCCCAGCTTTCCGTTCGAAAGGATATCGACCTCGATCCCGTGGAGGATGGTACAGGCCGAACCGTTCCGGTTGACGAGCTCGATCTCGTGGCCCTGGTCCTTCAGTTTTTCCTCGTCGAGCCCATGGGTGATCCCAAGGCTCGCCGAATGGTCTGAGCAGAGCAGGTATTCGTACCCGAGCTCTTCCCCCCTCTTCGCAAGATCGGCTATCGTAAGGAAACCGTCGCTCCAGTTGGTATGGACGTGCAGGTCGCCTTTGATATCGGCCAGGGTGACGAGATTCGGGAGGTGCCCGCCCATTGCGAGCTCGATCTCCCCCTGGTTTTCCCGGAGCTCCGGGGTGATGTAATCGAGGCCGAGGTACCGTAACATCTCTTCCTCTGTCGGGAATTCGTGGAGGTTCGTGTCGACCCGTTCTTCGATGCCGTACTCGTTGATCTTGAGCCCTTTCGAGATCGCGATCTCACGAAGCCTGATGTTGAAGTCCTTCGAACCCGTCAGGTAGATGAGCATGGAGCCGAACTGCCGATCTTTTGCAAACCTGATGTCCACGCGCTGCCCGAGCACCCTCACCGACGTCCGCCGGTCCCCTTCGTCGATCACTTCGTCGGCGACCTTCCGGAGCCTTGGGTTCACCGCGAAAGGGGTCTCCCGCGAGACGATATCGATGTCGCCAACGGTACTTTTTCCCCGGCGGTAACTCCCGGCGACTTCCCAGGTGCCTGGTGTGAGGACTTCGGTCACCCTCGCAACGACCGCCTCGGCCTCAAGGCGGTTCATCCGTCCCCCGGCCGAGCGGTAGAGGGCGATCGCATCGAGGATTGCCGCCTCTTTCTTCTCCCCAAACCCCTTCACAGCCCGTATCCGCCTTCCCCTGGCGGCTTTCTCGAGGTCTTCGATACTCTGGATATTCATCTTCTTCCAGAGCGTCGCCACCGTCTTAGGCCCGACACCTTCGAGATTCAGCAGCTCGATCAATGCAGGCGGGACCTTTGCCTTTAGTTCTTCAAGCTCGGCGCACGTTCCGGTCTCGACGATGTCCCTGACCTTCTTTGCGATCGCTTTCCCGATCCCGGGGACCTGCACGAGTTCCTCCTCGGTCATGCCGGCGGCAGGTCCGGCCATGCGGTCCAGCGTCTCGGCAGCCTTGTAAAATGCACGGATCTTGAAGACGTTATCGTCGGTGATCTCGAGAAGCTGGCCGATCAGGCTGAGTTTCTCCGCGATCTCCCGGTTCAGGACTTCCGTGTGCACGACCCCCTCCATTATTTTGGTTCGTAAACTATTGGAATAATCCTATATAGGTGCATTTATTTTCGGCTTATGGATTAGGGAATGGCCATCGAACGACCGCAACAGATGTATCGCCGTGATGTGCGGAGAAAAATCTCGTATCATCTAAAATCCAGCGATCAAAAAAAAGTTTAGATCCAGCAGAATCGGTGTCATTTTTTTATTTTGCCTTTGATATTTCGAATTAGTATCCAATACTACCAGTAAAACGCCTATGCCATGACGCTCCCATGGCTCTGCCCCCACCGCTGTGCGACCCAGGTTGGACCAGGGACTGCACAGGGGCCACCCAACACCTTCCTCATCCACTCGACCGGCAGGTGATAAATTTCTCTTCCAAAAATCAACCCTGTCCACCGGCTATCCTGCCTGGGGGCACTGAGGGGGTGAAACCCATCCTTTCGAAGTTTTGAATTACACCAAATCAATTTGCGAAACCAGGAATTCGAAAATAATCCAATTATCAATAAATTTAATGACAGGAATGTTACTGTTCCAGAGGTAAACCAGGTTCACCGGGTTTGTAAAATCGCCTGTGAAAAAAGAATGTTCGAATGAGGCTACTTCGACTCCTGTTCAGGGATGACGACCGCGAACACCTTTACCGTTTTTGGCATGATCCCCGGTCTTTCATCGGTCATCCACGACGTGTAGGAGAGCACGTGGACATGATATTCAAGGTAGCCTTTGATAAAGTCCGAAAGCCCTTCGTTCCGCCTGCCGAGTATCAGGATTACGAACCACTGGATAATCATCAGGATACCGGCGATCAGTCCGTACACGAACATCACGATGGCAATGGCGATCGAATAGAAGATACGGACTAGGAGCTCGACCCTTCGGGCCTGTCTCTCGAATACAAATAATTGTTTCATCTGGCCTTCATTTTCATCCATTGAGGATGCCTTCCCGAACCCGGGCGATGACGATCCCCGTCATGCCATTGTTCACGTAACCTTTAGTTTCGGGATTAATAAGGTGTTGCAGCGAAGGGGTTCTCTCCGGATGCACATATTTTTAAGCCATTGCAGCGAAGTAAATAAGTCAGATCATCATCTGATACGCTCGTGTCCCGGTAGGGTAGTGGACATCCTAGAAGCCTGCGGAGCTTTTGACCCGGGTTCAAGTCCCGGCCGGGGCGTTAACGTTTTAGTAGAAATTCTACTCTCATTTTTTTGGTTCAGCATGAATGATTTATTTTAAATAATACACCTTTGAACTGTTAAAAATGGGAAAACAAAATTTAATGAAATTTCCAGATTGCAACTTTTCGAACTCAGAGTAATGACTTTGCGAACTCCCGGACCTTTATCGATGCATCGGGCCTAAGAGTTACTCCATGTCCGGGCAGCATGATATCAAAATCAATTACCGCGATTTTATTGATTGATTGTTGTACCTCACCTGTGTCAAATGCAAGAGGTCCCATTCCGATATTAATGCCGTTAAACTTCAATAGATCCCCTACAAACAGAATTTTTGATGCCGGATCAAAAAGACAAATACTCCCCGGGGTATGTCCTGGTGCATGAATGGTGGTGAGACCAGCGACAATATAACGATCGCGGAGCTTTATATCCGGTTCAACAGGCTTAGATCTGAAAAACAAGCCAAGGAGGACTTTAAATATTATTCCCGTGATCATTCCCATACCGCCTCTCGGTAGAGGCTGGGATTTTCTACCGGCAAGGTAGTCAGCATCCGCTTCATGAATGGCAACCTTCGCACCGCTAAGCTTTTTGAGATCGTAAGCATTGCCCACGTGATCGACATGGAAGTGGGTCAGGACGATGGTATTGATTTCAGAAGGTTTGCGTTTAAGAACATCCTGAATATATGTTACTATTTTTGCGCTATTTCGGGGCATTCCCGTATCGATAAGTGTCAATCCGTCCCGAACAATAATAAAACAATTGGCATTTACACCATCGACCTGGTGAATTCCCGGCACTATCTCCATAATCATTCAACTCCATTTTTTTTCTTCAATTCCGTCTTTTTTAATAATTCATCTTCCTGAATAAGAATGCCCCCAATACTGTCATTACTATCGTGAAAAAACCCAGTACTGCCAGGCATAAAATCGGGTTGATCTGAGATATTCCTGTTAATCCGTACCTGATCCCTTCAACACCATAGGTAAGTGGATCAAAAAGGGTAACTGGAACAATCCACGCTGGAAGACTGCTTATCGGAAATAACGCCCCTGAAAGGCCGAATATCGGTAAAACGACAAAACTCATGATGAACTGGTACCCGGTGGGGTCTTCCATTCTCGAAGCGATCGCAATCCCGAATGCAGTAAATGCGATGCCGATTAATACCATAAATCCGAAGGCAATGAGAAAACCAATGAAGTTTACCATATGAAGCCCGATGAAAAGTGATATCACCAGGATGATGATACCTTGCAGAAACGCCGTTGTTGCGCCGCCAAGTGTCTGTCCAACCACGATTGCAAGCCTTGAAACCGGGGCGACAAGAATCTCTTTAAGGAAACCGAATTGTTTATCCCATAATATCTGGATGCCCGATTGAAAGGATGTGTACACCACCATGAAGCAAACTATTCCCGGAATAATGAACTGTGTATAGTCCTGACCAAGCCCGGGTATGGTTACGACGGAATTCAGACCAAGACCAAGGAAGAGCAGAAAGAAGAGAGGCATGCCTACACTCCCGATAATTCTACTCTTCAAACGGAGGTACCTCTTCATGGTCCGTAACCAGATGATATAGATAACGTCCAGTATCATCGATGCCTCATCCTCTCATAGATCTGCATGTTCTGCATATTCCCCTTGGTATCCGCCTCCTGTTCGCGGATTGTCCTGCCGGTAAACGAGAGGAATACATCCTCAAGTGTCGGTTTGTTAATTGCAAGGGAATCGATCGGTATCCGTTTTTCGTTCAACAACGTTACAATAGCGCTGACATGAAGTTCGGCATTCTGAAGGCTGATGGTTACCTCCCCGTTTTGTTGCTCCATATGGGATACCCATGACTCTTTCAATGCCTCGGCAATCGCTTCCGGCTTCGGGGACCGGATAGTTACTACATCCCCACCGATTCCATCTTTCAGGTTCCTTGGCGTATCGAGGGCAATGACCTTCCCGTGGTCGATAATGGCGACCCGGTTGCAGAGGTGGTCCGCTTCTTCCATGTAATGCGTGGTAAGAATGATCGTAATCCCCTTCTCACGGGCGAGGGTCGCGATGTACTGCCAGAGGTGGTTTCGGGTCTGGGGATCGAGACCAAGGGTTGGCTCGTCGAGGAAGAGGACGACGGGATGGTGGAGCAGCCCCCTCGCGATCTCGAGACGCCTTCGCATCCCTCCGGAAAATGTCTTGACGAAATCATCCTTTCTGTCTGTAAGCTCTACAAGTCCCAGGAGTTCAGTAATTCTCTGATTCCTCTGTTCGGATGGGATCTGGTACAGACGGCCGTGAAAATCCATATTTTCCCATGCGGTCAGCTCATCGTCGAGGCTCTGGGTCTGGAAAACAATTCCTATTGACTTCCTGACACCGTCCTGTTCACGTTCGATATCTTTTCCATTCACGGTGGCAGACCCTGACGTTGGTTTCAGCATAGTGGCGAGCATCGATAGTATCGTCGTTTTGCCGGCTCCATTTGGCCCGAGGAGTCCAAAGATCTCCCCGTGTTCTATATCAAATGAAACGTTATCTACCGCCACAAGGCCGTTAAAACGTTTTGTCAGCTGATCTATGTGTATTGCGACGGGCATGGTACGGTTGTCCCATTTAAATTTTCTATACACTCTTCAAATATTCTTATAGTCTTCCTTTTCATTTTCCCGGGAATCCATTTTTCGAGTATTTTTAATGCCTTCTTCTTCATAAAATCGGCCGACCGCATCGCGGCCGTTCCCCGCGTGCCCCGCAAATATCCGGGGTATGTCAATTTATAGCAGATATTAACAATTTTAGACTGTGCTAACAAAAAATATAGTGACTGTGATGTCGAAGAACAAGGATTTTTGGCGATGGACTGAGGCTGCACTTAATGTGATTGATGGGAGGTGGAAACTGCTGATGGTTATTGCATTAAAGGGCGGGAGACAGCGTTATAGCGAGATCTCCACCGGGTAGTCAGACATTGTGATAATACCGTCGTGCTCAACCTTGGGGATCTGTTTTACCAGCGGTTGGATTGTTGTTGTCGGGGTCATCTTATCCCAATTTTGATTCACACTATTGTAGATCCATGTGGAATATCCATAAAATTGGTTCTTCTCGTCAACCCATATTGCTGGTAATCACGGAGTGAAAGTAAAATTAAAAAAAATGATTTAAGAAGAGATAGCAGCGGGTAAACCGGGTGAAGGGGCAAGATTTGAAATTGCGGTACCCTGCGGAATGTTGCGGATAATAAATTAATAGTATTTCAGTGTTTATAGGCAAAGAAATTTTAAAGTCTCTCGGGGTATGTAGCACGTTCTACCTTATGGCCTCAAAAGACCTTATTAATGTTTTTAATGCCATTATCCGGGGATAATATTTGTCATTCGATCCCATTTATGGTCCACGAGGCTTTGGGGGTATAAAAAGGCAGGGCATTCGAGGACAAATAAACATCTGATAATATGACATCGGATCAAATATATCTGGCCGATATTCGCACTTTTATCATAATACAAAATATTATTAAATGACATGTGGAAGCATATGTCGCACATTGGGATATGGAGATAGAATATGACTTCAGTTCTTTATGTGGATGATGAACGTCCTTTGCTTGATTTAGGCAAGATTTTTTTAGAGAAAGGTGGATTTGACGTAAAAACAACAGATTCTGCTATCAAGGCACTTGAACTATTGAAAACAATGCAGTTCGATGCAATCGTTTCGGACTACATGATGCCAGAAATGGATGGAATTGAATTTCTAAAGACTATCAGACAAAATCATCAAACAGTTCCATTTATCATATTCACCGGAAAAGGTCGGGAAGAAGTCGTAATTCAGGCATTCGAGAATGGTGCTAATTCTTACATACAAAAGGGAGGTGACCCCAAATCACAGTTTATCGAACTCGGTCACAAAATCCGGAAATCTGTCGATATGACGCAATTAGAAAATAAAATCAAGGAATCAGAATTACGTTACAGGAGATTGTTCGAATCAGCGCAGGATGGCATTCTTATTCTTGATGAAGACGGTAAAATTATTGATGCGAACCCATATGTGCTGAATTTAACGGGAAATACTCTTGAAGAACTTGTTGGTAAACACCTTTTCGAAATTGGGCTTATCAAAGACATCGAACTCTCGCAAAATACCTTCAAAATTTTGCAAAGGGATGGATATATCAGGTATGATAATCTGCCCTTAAAAATTACAAGGGATGGAAGTATCGAAGTAGAGTTTGTTTGCAATTCATACGTACTGGATCATTCAAAAGTTATCCAATGCAATATCCGTGATATCAGTCAGAGGAAAAAAGCAGAACGGGAGTGTAGCGTAATTCTAAAAAAATATCAGATACTCCTTGATTTATTCCCTCAAGGTATAACAATTTCAGATTTATATGGCAATATTATTGAGTGCAATAAAAAAGCTGAAGATTTATTGGGATTATCAAGGGAAGAACAGGAAAAGAGAAAGATAGATAGTACAGAATGGAATATGGTCCGGTCAGATGGTTCTCCGATGCCCGCAGAAGAATTCGCAAGTGTAAGAGCGCTAAAAGAAAATCAAATAGCATATAACGACATTGCAGGCGTCGTGAAAAAAGATGGGACAATCACCTGGATAAGAGTCACTGCAATTCCGCTAATAGCAAAAGGCTACGGAGTAATCATGATTTATGATGAATTGTGAAGATAAAAAAATGACTAAATACCAGGATTTCATATCTAAATTGAAATGAGAAGTGAAGAAGATATTCAATTCGGTTCAGGATTCCTGTCGTTCCAATGGAATACAACAATCAGGCAGATTGGTTAACAGGAAAATGAAATTACCGGCCCGTCTGATCATTGACATACCCTGGGGACTAGATGGGATAATTGTGTCAGGTCTCATTCATTTGAACCGATATGATGAAGACTAGTCCCCCTTTCGACACCAGTTACTCCAATACCAGACTTATTTTTTCCGACGTCTCCATGCTATGATCAATCCGCCAGTCCCGAATCCCGCAACCGCAGCTGCTCTCCCGAATCCAGGCTGGGCCGTCGGCCTGGCAACCGAGGTCGGAGTCTTGTCACCCGTGGTTGGAGTTGTCGAAGTCGGACGGCGACACGTAGAAATCCTTCGCGTTTGCAACAATTATTGTCGCTGCCGGGGCACTCCGTCCCACTGCCTGCGGACCGTCGTACCAGGAAAGACCGGTGCCTGAAGGGACCCTCGTCAAATTGAGGTGTTCTTCACCGATGAATACGTCACCGCCTGGCGGGACTCCATGCAGGGCACCGCCCCATACCGTTACCGTAGCCAAGGCTATCCCGGCACAGATTACCAGTGCGAACGTTAATCGTCTAATCCCCCGGTCCTTTCCGCCAAGCCCTGTATGCACAATTTCTATATCTTCATGTAAATGCACAAAAACGGGATCGGTTTGACTTCAAACCCCTGCAAGGGTTTCGTAAAGAGACCTGGGACTCCGGTCTGTTCTCCCGCAACATTTTTTTAAGGAGAAATGGGAGGGTTATTTACCGGGCAATTATACCCGGGTTACACCATAGCGGCAGAAGTTGCCGTATTCCGCTTACGTTGGTTTCGCAGAAAGACCTTGATTATCTCGTATACAATAAGCAGTGCGATAGCCAGGCCAATGCAGAGCAACCACTGGAAGCCATTTAGTGATGTCAGGCCGAGTCCAGCCTGAAGGAAGTTCATCTGTGTCGGCAGGAAGATCAGTAACAGGGCCAAGCCGTAAAGTATCGCCTGGTATCGGTCGTTTAAAATAGTTCGCGTGAATGCGGTCTCAGTTTCGCTGTGGCAGCTGATACCGTTGATGACAGCAAAGAGTGAGAAGACAACAAACCCCATTGTGTAGGCAACGGTGACACCGGTTGAACCAGCGCCGGCTTCGACGTACAGGGTGCCGGCCGCCATGAGAGTCCCAAGAAAACCGATACGTACCCATTGCGATCGTGAAAGGATCGGCTGGTTGACAGGGCGGGGCTTGCGATTCATCAACCCGCCGGAAGGCTTGTCGAAGCCGAGGGATATGGCGACCGGTACCTGGACCAGGAAATTGATCCAAAGGATGACGAACGGCGAGAACGGCACGCCCCCGGATATGACCAGGACGGCTGCACCCAGGTAGGCAACAATGTACCCTACCAGGTTGGTCATCTGATAACGGATATAATTGGACAGGTTCTCGTAGATGCCCCTCCCATACTCTACTGCCTTTACAATAGTTGCAAAGTTATCGTCTGTCAGGATCATTACGGCGGCCCCTTTCGATACTTCTGTACCGGTTATACCCATCGCCACGCCGATGTCAGCCTTCTTGAGGGCAGGTGCGTCATTGACACCGTCGCCGGTCATGGCAACGATGTTTTGCTGTTTTTTTAAGAGGTCCACCAGACGAATTTTGTCTTCGGGTGATACACGTGCCACCACACCGATGCCGGGAAGTTCTTTCATAAGCTCGTCATCGCTCATCGCGGCAAACTCCGCCCCGGTCATTGCCCTGCCCCGGATCCCCAGTTCATGGCCGATGGCAGCAGCAGTCACGGAGTGGTCGCCCGTAATCATGCGTACCTGAATGCCTGCACTATGGCACTTGGCAATGGCATCCCTGGCCTCGGGACGTGGTGGATCCACGATACCGACCATGGCCAGCAGGGTAAGATCCTTTACCTGGTCGATCAGCACTGATGCCGGATTAAAAGTCTGCGGATCGAAATCGCGACGTGCAACTACCATCACCCGTTGGCCAGCCCGTGCCATACGCTCGTTTTCCTGATATGCAAGGATTCGTTTCTCATCGGTGGCAGGCATAACCTCCCCACCGGGCATCCAGAATGAGCTTCCCCGCGCGATCAGAACATCAGGTGCGCCCTTTGCAAAACAGCGGATTACCGGCTTCCCGTGCTCATCGGTCATATTGTGGAATGTTGCCATGAACTTGTAGTCGGAATCGAATGGCACTTCGGCGATACGGGGGTACATCTCCCTGGCACCGTCCACACTGATCCCGCCTTTTTCGGCAAGCACTATCAGTGCACCCTCGGTAGGATCGCCGATCAGGGTCCCGTTATCGAGACGGGCGTCAGCACACAGGGCCATCGGAAGGAGGATTGGATCGAGGTCTACCCTCGCCCCACCGGAACTCAGTAATTTCCCTTCTGTACTGTAGGACAGCGTATTTTTTTGCCATGGTTGCAATCCCGCTATACCTGCTGCCAGTGTCACTACCCCCTGGGTCCCGTATCCTTCACCGGTCACCCTGAAGCGGTTCTGGCCCGGGATCGTGACCTCCCTGGCGGTCATCTTGTTGAGCGTCAGTGTCCCTGTTTTATCGGAACATATCGCCGATACCGAACCAAGGGTCTCGACCGATGGCAGTCGTTTGACAATGGCACCCAGATCTGCAAGTGCCCGCGTCCCCATCGAGTACATCGTGGTAACTACTGCCGGTAAACCGGTGGGTATAGCCGCAATCGCAAGGGCAATGCCTGCGATGAAAATCGTATCGAACGGTTCTCCCCTGTTCAGGCCCAATATAACCATGAGGATAAATGCCACGCCGGCCAGACCGGCAATCAGAATAATCAGTTTGTCAAGCTGCTTCTGCAAAGGTGTCTTTTCAGCCGTTGTCTTATTCAGGAGATCAGCGATGTGCCCCATCTCGGTACCCATGCCTGTTGCGGTTACCATCATCTCCCCACGACCGCGGGTCACCGATGTGTTCATAAAGGCCATGCATGCCTGATCGCCAAGCGGGACATCGGACCTGTCGATTGCCCCCGTATTCTTGGGCGAGGCAATACTTTCCCCGGTCAGGGCGGCTTCTTCGATCTCGAGTGCCGCGGTAACGAACAACCGCCCGTCGGCCGGTACATTATTGCCCGCCTCTATCAGTACAATATCTCCTGGCACCAGATCTTCTGTCCCGATCTCGATTGCGAGGCCGTCGCGGCGTACCCGGACGATGTTCTTCATCATCTTTTCGAGCGCCGCCAGGCTGGCTTCGGCCTTGGATTCTCCATGCAGCCCAAGGATTGCGTTGAACACCGTCAGTCCCAATAATACGATAGTCGTTCCAACCTGACTCGTCACAACCAGGTTGAGAAGGGCAGCTCCTACCAGGATTAGCTGCATAAAGTCCCGGTACTGGCGAAGGAAGGCCTGCCACCCGGCCTCCTTTTTCCTGGCAACCAGGATATTCGGTCCATACTGTTTCAGGCGCTGCTGCGCTTCGGCCGGGGAGAGCCCTGTAGCGGGATCCACCTTTAGCCGGGCTGCAACAGCCTCGGGTGTCATCGAATAGAATTTTTGGGGTTCAGTTGTTTGTTCTGCCATCACGTGTGCCTCCTTGTCAGTATTTCTCGGGGATCCATCGGAACGGATGGGCAGGTTCTGTGTAATCGCCTATGGGCTGGCGTTTGGGGAGCTTCACTTTCTCATGCGGGATTTCCGTATAAGGGATAAGACTAAGCAGGTGGGCGATACAGTTCAGTCGTCCGCGTCGCTGGTCGTGTGAATCCACCACATACCAGGGAGATTCGGGAATATCAGTTGCTGCAAACATCTCGTCACGGGCCCTCGAATAATCATACCAGCGACGATGACTTTCGAGATCCATCGGGCTCAGCTTCCAAATCTTGCGGTAGTCATTGATGCGCTCATTAAAACGCTCGGTCTGGTCCTCCATAGTCTCTTCCAGCCAGTATTTTACAAGGATAACCCCTGAGCCAATTATTGCCTGTTCAACAAACGGCACCCATTTCAGGAATTTTTTAACTTCTTCCTCGGGGGCGAATCCCATTATCCGATCGACCCCTGCCCGGTTATACCAGCTGCGGTCGAAGAGGACCACCTCTCCTGCCGCCGGGAGATGAGGGACATACCGCTGCAGGAACATCTGGGATTTTTCCCTTTCTGACGGTGTAGGCAGGGCCACTACCCGGAATACGCGTGGGCTTGTGCGTTCAGTGATACGTTTTATCACCCCGCCCTTACCCGCGGCATCGCGCCCTTCAAATAACACACAGATCTTTGCTCCGCTCGCCTTCACCCACTCCTGCATCTTGACAAGTTCGATCTGCAATGTCACCAGTTCCTTTTCGAATTCCCTGCGTTTCATCCTGGGCCTGGATTCCCCTGCAGCAGCAGAAACTAATCCTCCTGGTGAAGCAGGGCTGCCTGTATCCGTTCCGATTCCTGGTTCTGCCCTTTGCTTCACTTTTTTCCTGTTTTTATGCTTTGCCATTGTGTACCTCCCTTTTGTAAGAGAATAATGTCTCATGGTTCACAGGGCTTTAAAAAAGTTCTTCAATACTACCAGAAACACCCTAAAACAAGAACAGATAATGCGGGTGCACTTTTAAAAATTGTTGCCGCCGGGATTGCAAAGGCTCAGTCATCCGTGGTCCGGACTCGTTGAAGCACTATGCAAAAAACAGCTTTTCGGTGAACAACGGCTCTGCTGACTTCCTGGTCCAGTACTGGGTCAATAAAAAACCTAATTTTATCCAGTGTCATTTACACCGTTCTGAAGGTTAAAAATAAACCACTCCGGAATACGGATCTCCTTCTCTGTAAAAAAAATACTGTTGCAAGATATGCAGGATAATTCCATTAATTATCCGGACCTTGATTGTAATTGCTGATCAACTGGCAGAATACAGGTGAGGTGCGATGAAGACAATCATAAAAACAGTTTTGTTAGTTCTGGCGGGTGCAGCGATTATCAGTGCAATCGGTTTCGTCGCCTGGGGAATGACCCCGCTCGGTCCGACCGACCAGGCCCTGACGGCGATGAAATCAGGTGGGGGTATCATTGTTCAGGAATACAGCAATTTTTTGGTGTTTACCCCGACCATGAATAAACCCATAACCGCTCTTATCATCTATCCTGGCGGGCATATCGATTACCGGTCGTATGCCCCGATCGCCAGGGATATTGCCAGTCGCGGTTATCTCGTAACGATTGTAAAAATGCCGTTATCCTTTCCACTTTTCGGGATAAACGGGGCTGATGAGGTAATCGCTTTTTTCCCGGATATCCGGTACTGGGTAATAGGCGGGCACTCACTCGGGGGGTCTGCGGCGGCTTCTTATGCCAGGAACCATCCGGACAAAGTGCAGGGATTGTTTTTCTGGGCGTCGTACCCCGCAGAGAATGATAACCTGTCATCAACTGAATTAAAGGGCCTTTCAACATACGGGTCGAATGACGGCGTCCTTAACATGGGCAACCTGCAGTCGACCCTTGTTTTACTCCCGCCGGGGACCATCAGGCAGGTAATTGAAGGCGGTAACCACGCCCAGTTTGGCAATTACGGCCGGCAGCCGGGAGACAGTGTCGCAACGATCTCTCCTGAAGACCAGCAGTCCCAGGCGACAAACCTTACCGTTCGGTTAGTCCGGGCTGTCGAGGGAGAATAATAAAGCACATTTTTTTACATCGGTGCCGTTTGCGTCAACGGTTATCGACTCATTTTTCGCCCGGATGATAGTCCCCTGCAAAAAACGTTGCTGCCTGACTATGAGATACAGGATTTATCGGCCCATGACCTCGCCCGGGAACGATTCCACCTCAATCAGGTGCCAGGAAATTTCTCATTCATTCTTTAATGTCATAGAGACAGGGGTGTTCCCCTTCCCAGTTCCCTACCCGACAGGATAGCCAGTGGACGGGATCGATCCGGATTGAGGATTACCCGGTCCATCTGCAGTGCCTGTCCAGACCCGGGCCGCCATTTGTTTCGGGGCGGAGCCCCTGGAGCGCGGGACATCTCGGATTTTTTGCAGCAAAATTTGCGAGATGGATCGGTCCTGTCGATTCCCCGGACGATCAGGAACCAGGAGATGACAGGACTATCTGGGAATCTTTTGAGTCCCGGTCTGTCCGGAGGACCCCTGGCGACCTCGCAGGCCCGATCATACCGGGATAAAGCGGCAGCTGGATAAGATTTTCCGGCTTTTGAGCGGGGTCGAAGACCCGGACCGACCTAAGTGCCTGTTCCACGATCAGATCGTTATCGGTAGTCATCATCGGGCTGGGATCCGGGACAAAAGAAGCGACCTCGTACTCGAATTTGCTGCTTCCTCTTCCCGGGTATCTCGTTTCATTGTACAGATAATAACTCACCGGACCTGAATAGTCACATACTCCGGCAAGGGACAACAATCCGTCGTTGACCGTTCTCTGTTCTGCCGACTGTCCCGCTGTGTCGTTCCCGGGCCAGTTATCGAGGCTGTAAAAAAAGGGATATGCATCGTTTCTTGTCCAGAGGCAATCGATAATAATAACAGACCGGGACAACGGGTCTTTAATCACGGTATGCGATCGGTCGGACTGATAACCTGTCGTTTCCCCATACCAGTAAACCGGGACCGTGATGGAAAATCCGAGCTTTTCATCGACGAGGGTGCGGTAGAGCATCCCGGGTGGACCCAGGGGTCCTGCCTGTACTGCGTAAATAATAAAAACCGGGATGATCGCCGCGACAATGCAAAGCCTTCGAAGGGTCCCCATGCACAAGCTAATAATCGATTGAACACCTTTAGGGTTCCGATTGTGTTCCCGGCTTTTATTTCACGCCCAATCACACCGGGTAAAAAAGGACGTTCATGGTCCCATCCAATAATACCGATATTGCGTTTCAAAAATGTCGGGACTGGAAGTCACGTCTCTGGTCTGATCGTCATCCGGTATCGGGGCTTCTAAAAAAAAGGATCACTCGCCGATCGATATGAGATGTTGCCTGAAGAGATGCATGGCTTTTTGCGTCCCCAGCCTGGCACGTATACTGTCCTGATAACCCATCGTGATCGTCATCTTCCCACGGAACGTACTCGTGATGAAGCACGTGGTCGGCATATAGCCTCCCGGATAGCAGACGTAGGCATCTGTCAGGCCATCGGCACCGGGAAGTGTAACCGGACCCGGATTGGAGATGAAAATATCGGCAAGCCCTGTCTTCTGGAGGGCTGCCATCTCGGCCACCATCTGATGGATATTTTTCCCTGCAGGATCGCAGTTCCTGTCCATTTCAACCTGTTCGGCAATGCCTATGTACCCTGCCTTGAGGTCCGCGACCTGCCCGATCACCCGGGGAAGTATCTCTTCCATCCCTTCTCCGTTCCTCCGGCTGAGGGTAATGCAGACATTCGTGGCCTGGTTGCTCATTACCCGGGACCCGTCGTTTAAGTGTTGCCTGATGTTGACCGGAAAGAACAGGGCGATAGGTTCCAGGTAACCGGTGAGGTCGCTCATCGCAAGGTAATAAGCCGCAAGCAGTGCATCGTTGATGCTGCCACCAAATGTCCTGACACCCCTGTGGACAGCATCCAGCGCCGAAGGACCGAGGCTCGTCAGGTGGTACGAAGAAGATTTTTTCGAAGGACCGAAGGGGGCGGGCCACATGGGGTTGATCACCTTCATACCGGAAGGCATACGGCTCTCTCCATTGAAAAGCATACGGGTCCAGAGCGTGTCCCGTTCAGGGATCCCCCCTTCGGCGGGAGGTATACTGCCCGGGTCCCCGAATTCCTGCAGCAACTGGGAGGTAAGCGCGTGAAGACCGAAGGCATCGGCAGCCGCATGGGCCAGATTGATGACGATGACGTCTCCCGAAGGTCTGCGGAGCAACCTGACGCGGAACTGCGGGGATTCATAGGGATTTACCGGACCGATCACATATCGGTAGTAGTCTTCCGGGGTATCGGTCACGGGGACGGGACAGGCCCCCGCAGGTTCAACCATCTCCCAATGCGCCGGGCCGTTATGGCGAACGAGCCGGGAATGAAGGATCGGGTGCGCGAGGAGGCATGCCTGCACGGCCTCTCCAAGCGAGACCGGGTCCAGGGATCGTTCGAACTCCATGACCGAACAAAGGGTGGCATCCCCCATGATCCTGACAGAATCTGTGAAGAGATCGAGGGCCGAGGCCTCCCGGGTATACATCATTAAACGAGCATCCTGTCTGAATTTATAAATTTAGGTTGTGACGGAATTACCCCGGTCTGCGTCACAGCCACGGGCAGGATCATTTATCGGACCGAATATCGTTATTCTTTCCTTGCCCGAACAATGCTGCCAGAACGCCGCAGAGCACAAGGCATATCCCGGACAAGGTATCCATGACTCCCGGTAGGTTGCCGGACGCTCAATCACCGACATCAGGGTCCCCGATCCAGGGACATCCTGTTAATATTGAACCATCGCGTGTCAGCGAGACCAGGTCCTCCCTGTCGATTGCGTGGATATCATCTTTCCCAACGATCCTTGCAAAATTGGCAATTTCCCCGGTCATTACCCTGATATAGTTACCGAGACGCCGCACACCTTCTTCTATTGCGCACTGGTCCACTAGTTCGGGATTCTGTGTCGTCACTCCCGTGGGACAGAGGCCTGTGTGGCAGATCCTGTACTGCTCGCAATTGATTGCTATCAGAGCGGCCGTTCCAAGGTATACCGCGTCTGCCCCAAGAGCCAGGCACTTGACGAAATCCGCGGACGACCTCAGGTTTCCGCCGGCGATGAGCGAAACCCGCATTATTGCATTCATTTTTTCCAGTTGCCGTACCGCCCTCGGCAGAGCCGCAATCAGGGGGATACCGACGTTCTCACGCACGTAAGCATCGGTGGCACCGGTCCCTCCCGAAAAACCGTCCAGGGCGATGAAATCGACGCCCGCCCTGACCAGGGCCGAAACGTCCCGTTCAACGGAACCACACCCGATTTTTGCCCCGATTGGCGAACCGCCGGTTAATGAACGAAGCCAGTCAACCTTCCGCACCAGGTCCCCGGAGTCGAGGATATCAGGGTGATGTGCAGGCGAATATGCATCCTCGCCTTTTTTCAACCCCCGTATCCGCGCTATATCCCCGGTCATCTTTGCCGCCGGCAGGAAACTTCCCTTACCCGGATATGCTCCCTGGCCGAACCTGACCTCCACCCCTGCAGCCTGCTTGAGGAGATCTTCGCTTATGCCGAACCTCCCTGTCGAATACTGCACGATAAGGTTCTGTTTTGAATCAAGCTCTTCAGGAAGCACTCCGCCTTCGCCGGAATTAAATAATATACCCTCCCTGGCGGAAGTTTTGGCTATGATCAGCCTCACATTTTTTGAGACTGCTCCATAACTTAGTCCCGATACCATGAGCGGGGTATTCGAGATCAAAGGTCTCTTAGAGAGGGGTGCGAGGACGGTCTTCGTATTCACCGGGTCTTCCTTGTTTTTCGGCATCTTCCAGACCTGGGCCGGGACCAGGTGGAGGTCGTCGAACGAGAAAGGCAGCTTCTTCCGGGACCCCATGGAACTGACGATGCTGCCTCCGGTCGTTGCGACGGTCTTGATATCGCGCACCGATGCGTAAAATGCGTTATCTTCGTCGCTATGTTTCTTTCGCATCGTTATTTCGGGGAACCCTGAGGGGCGGATATTGCAGAAATAGATTTTTTTCAGCAGATAGCGGGTATACACCGTGCACCCGGGGCACAGGCACCCCCTGGCATCGATGTCGCAGGACGAGGCCCCGGTAGAACAAAATAATTTTTCACCCCTGCAATCGTGAGGATACGAAGGACAACGGGGGCAGAGGCATTCCGCACGGTTTTCATCAGTATCAGGGACCCTTCGAACGGGTCCGGTTTCCGATTGTTCCACGGTAAATTATGAAAACCCGGATCTTATTTATAATTTGATGTACCAGGGAGCATGCAGTTCTGACTTTGCAAAAAAAAAAATTCAGGAATAACATTAAATATATTCGAATGACTTGGGAGGGATGGTGCTCTTTATGGATACCTTTGATAAAACCATGACCGGGCTGATGAAATCGGCCCCTGCCGAGATCGCAAAGACCATTACCACGCTGAAAAATGCCTGTATCTGTCCCGGATGTCCGAGTTATACGGGATGCGCAAAAAATTCACAGGAAAATCTTTTCTGTGCACTCGGTTCGAGTTTTTACTGTATCGCCCAGGACAAGGGCTGCCTCTGTCCCGGATGTCCGGTGGTGAAGCAGGCAGGACTTACAAAGGACCGTTACTGCATAAAAGGAGCGGAAGCAACCCAGCGTTATTTCCAGAACGTCAAATAACTAATTTTTTCTGCAATTGAGATTTTTTGATACTGATTCTGATACAAATACAGAGTACATGCTTATGGGTCATATTGGTCGAAAGAAAGGCTGCCGCTGACAAGGTAACAATCCGGTGATGATAACAGTACCATTCGATTCCTGGTCTGTAAAGCTGATGTCATCCGATCCGATCACCGGTCGCGATCTGTCACCGGGTTTTTTATTGGAAGGGAGGGTATGGAATCGTATGAACTCACGAACGCTTGCAAAGTATTGCATTGATCTCGGACTCTTCATCACCGCGATCGTGTGCATCGGCACCGGTCTTGTTAAATTTCCCGAACTTATCCGCTACGTGGCCATTTCAGGCCTTATTCTTCCCTATAACGAGATCAGTTTTGCCCATGACTGGAGCGGGGTTGTTCTTCTGGTGCTCGTCCTGATCCATCTTGCCTTCAACGGGAAGTGGTTGTCGGAAATGACGAGGCGTATCGTGAGAGGATCCTGAACTGGTTATTATTGAACATTTAAAAGCGGGTGAGCCATAGTTCATGTCCCGGGGTTTTGGGAGAGATTGAACCTCTCCGCCGGTTTTAAAACCGGTGATTATTCGCTTCCGACATTTGAGCTTAAGAATTCGGGACCATCAATCAGGCGGGATCGTGAACTTGCAGGGACTGGAGAATTTTTGAGGTATTGGAAAAATTTGTTCAGCCACACGAAGGGACTACATACCAGCAAGCTGACATAGTCTTGTGATACCCATTCAATGACCGGACTTCCCGAGGAATATTACAAAGAGATCATCGACTTCCTCCCGGATGCGACATTCGTCATCGACATTAACGGGACAGTGATCGCATGGAACCGGGCCATGGAAGAGATTACCGGTGTCGCTGCCAGCAATATGATCGGACTCATACCCTGGTCGTGGACATTTATATTCCCGGTTTCCGGGCCGGCGGGGAGTACTTCTGGGCAAAAGCCAGTCCGCTGTACGACCCGGACGGCAATATTTCCGGCGCCATTGAAACGATAAGAGACATTACCGAGCGGATCCAGACCGAACAGAAGCTCGCACGTTCCAGGGCCGAGCTCCAGATCGCTGCCGAAATCCAGAGAAGTTTCCTGCCCGAGACACTGCCGGAAATCCATGGGTTCGATCTCGCTGCCAAAAGCGTCATGGCAAAAGAAGTCGGTGGGGATTTTTTCGACGTAATCCCCTCCGAGGTCATCCCTATGGATTCAGGAGACTTTGGTATCCTTATTGCCGATGTATCGGGTAAGGGAGTCCCTGCAGCGCTCTTCATGGCACTCTCGAGGATTGTCGTCAGGGTCAGTGCACTCTGGCACCGGGACCCAGGCAGCGCTATCGGATTTTCCAATGATATTATCACCCAGGACTCGAAGGCAGGGATGTTTGTCACCCTTTTCTATGGGTTGCTTTCCGAGAAAAACAGGTCACTGACCTATGTCAACGCCGGACACAACACGCCGTTGCTCTACCGGAACGCCCGCCGTACCTTCGAGGAGCTTATCGACAGGCATCTTCCTCGGGGGAGTCGAGCACCAGGACTATCGTTCGGATACGGTAACGATCGGGTCAGGCGATGTCATGGTCCTCTATACCGACGGGATAACGGAGTCGATCAACGAAGATGAAGAGATGTTCGGGGAGGACCGGTTGCGATCGATTATCGAGGAGAATACAGCACTCCCTGCCGGGGACATCCTTGAAAAGGTTCTGGAAGCAGTGGAAACGTTCGCTGTCGGGTTACCCCAGTTCGATGACATGACCCTGGTTGTAATCAAGGGGAAATGACAACCCGCTCTTCACTGCGGTTGGAGCCCGGGCATGACGGCACCGTTGATTATTGTTGAAATACGGTTAAAATTCCCCCTGGTGTCCTGGTCAGATTGGATCAAATCGAAAATTTACTCCCGATCCGGAGGACTCAGTAGTTTTGAAAATCCGGAAGGTTTCTCGGGTTTTTCAGTCCTTCCGCATCGAGCAGAACTTTTCTCCTGAACCGGGCACGGCCATCTCTTTGACGACAGAAAAACCCCAGTGCTCGTACTTGCGGACATTATCCATCGTCTGCGTGATCAGGGTGCAGGGAAGGTCCTCAGCTGCCGCTTTTACAAGCATCGGTTTTGTGAGAAGAGAGGCATATCCCCGGCCTGAAAACTGCGGCCTGACGGCAACGAGGTGAAGGTACCATTGCGGTTCGTCGCCGAGATGCCCTGTCAGTGCATCGATCACGTCGTTGACTGCCTGCATCCGGTCCATTGTGCCCGGGTCCTGGAAATCACCGGGGACGAAGGGATCCAGGTCCACGTCTTCAGAGTGATCCATACCCGGCGGGAACCATATGCTTACTGCCTCGAGATCGGGAGACGTCGTATGGATCACTGCTTTAGGGGAACAGGAGGTTACCAGGGAACGATAGAACCTCCTTTTCAGTGCCAGATGATCGGGTTCGCCACGGAACATAAAAATCCCGATCGGGCAGGCGGCTCCTATGAATGAATCCGCAGTTGCATCGGCTGCCTTGTCGATCAAGTCCCGCGGCACTTCGTAGATTCCGATCTTCAGTCCTCTCCGGTCTTTGTTGAGGTGTTATGACTGATTGGATAAAAATGCATCCCGGTTAGGGCGACTAGAGGGGACACTCCCTCTCCTGGATCCCATGGAACCGGTTCTCTGATGTGTTTCAACAGCACCGGAACGCGGTCATTTGAAATCTTTTATTGCAGATCCGGGCACACCATAACGGCATGAACCGGAGGCATATCCCCGGCATGGTCTGTCTTTTAATCGGGATTGCGGTGCTGCTCGCAGGGTGCAGTACTACCGACCATATGATCAGGAACACGACCGTGGCCCAGCCGGCACCGGGACACGAAACGATGACACCTGACGATCTCCGGACCTTCGTAACCGACGCGGCCGCCTATGCCCGGGTCGCCGGACGGGAGGCAGCCCTCGCCGAATTTTCGAAGAAGAACGGTACGTTCTCTCATGACGATCTCTATATTTATGCCTACGATTTCAATGGGACCCTTCTTGCTCATCCCTACCAGCCTGACCAGGTCGGGCAGGGCCGGTTGAACTTTACGGACATCAGGGGCCTTCATGTCATCGCGATGGGAAATTATACCGCATCAAATGGCGGAGGCTTCATCGCATACCTCTATCCCGAACCTTCTGACAACCGCATCGATGAAGCGGCAAAAGACTCGTATGTGCCGAAAATCGGTTATGTTTATCCAGTGGACTCCACGTGGTGGATCGGCTCCGGGATCTATTTTTCCGATCTGGAGGGGGCCGATCCTGTTCCCGGTCCGATCGCCGCGATGATCGACCTGGAAAAGCGGGGGGCTGACTTTGGACGTACATTCGGGAAGGACCGGGCATTATCCGAGATCGGCAACCGTTCCGGGATATTTGTCGATGCAGAGGGACATTACCTCACCGGGTATGATTACAACGGTACCGTGCTCGCCCATCCCTACCTGCAGGATGCAGTCGGAAAAAACCTCAGCGGTAAAACCGATCGCTTCGGGATGGCGATCGTCAGATCGGCAGCAGATACCGCCCGGAACGGGGGTGGGTACGTTGTCTTCATCTGGCCGAATCCCAATGCCGGAAACAGGGAGGAAACCAAGATCGGCTACATGCTCCCCGTAGACAGGACGTGGTGGATCGGGTCAGGGGCCTATTTAAGCGAGATCACCGGCGTTCCGGATTATTATTAGACACCGTTTTTTTCAGCCTGCAACCCGGATGACTTTCCGGTGCAAGAGGGGACCGGAAATAAAAGATATTGTGCAGGTCCATTTTAGTCATCACCGCATTGCATCAACCGTAAATAGTGCCCCCTCCAAATGATACGCATGCAGATCAGGGTCCCTCTGACCGAACTCGATAACCGGATGAAACGGTTCAGGTCTCACCTGGACAATGTCCATCCCGACTGGGAGATTGTCACCGTTTTTGGCAAAGTGAACCTCTACTATTTTACCGGTACAATCCAGGACGGCATGCTGCTTATCCCCCGTGACGGGGACGCTTGTTTCTGGGTCAGGAGAAGTTATGAACGGGCAAAGGACGAGTCGCTCTTTCCGGAAATTCAGCCCATGCGGAGTTACCGGGATGCCGCAACATCGATCCCTTCGATCCCTGATACGGTTTACATCGAGACTGAACAGGTACCCCTTGCGCTTTTTTCGCGCCTCAGGAAACACTTCCCATTCAAGCACGTGCGAGCAGTCGATTCGCAGATCATGCGTACCAGGTCGGTCAAAAGCCCTTACGAACTCGGACTGATGGAACGGGCGGGCGAGATCCACCGCATCGTGCTCGAGGAACTGGCCCCTGGAGCGCTCCGGGAGGGGATCAGCGAAGCAGAGTTCACGAACGACCTCTACACCCTCATGGTGAACGAGGGCCACCACGGGATTGTCAGGTTCGGGATGTTTGAATCAGAGATCGTGCTCGGGTTGATCGGTTTTGGCGAGAGTTCGATATACCCCACGTATCTGGACAGCCCGGGCGGCAACGCGGGAATGTCCCCGGCTGTGCCGCTCCTCGGGAGTCGAGACCGGAAGTTACATGACGGTGACCTGGTCTTTGTGGATATCGGCTGCGGGTACCAGGGCTACCATACCGACAAGACAATGACCTACGTATTCGGCAGGGGGTTGCCGGAACCGGTCGTCGATATCCATCGGAAATGCGTGGAGATCCAGGATGAAATTGCCTCGTTCCTGAAGCCCGGAGCTGTTCCCTCATGGATTTACGAGGATTTCGTTTCAGGTCTGGAGCCGTCCTTCCTCGAGAACTTCATGGGGTACGGAACGAGAAAGGTCCAGTTCGTCGGTCACGGGATCGGTCTCGAGATCGCAGAAACCCCGGTCATCGCAAAGGGGTTCGATGAACCTCTCGAAGAGAATATGGTCATCGCCCTCGAACCGAAGAAGGGCATCAAAGGGATCGGGATGGTCGGTATCGAGAATACGTTTGTGGTTACACCGGGTGGCGGCCGGAGCATCACCGGCCACAATACCGGGCTGATGCCGATTTGATAACAATCCGCCCAACTCGCTTTAAAATTTTTAAACGATTCAGGAACCGTCATAACCTTTAATACGATGCCGGATTGTTAGGTCAGTTATGCCAGGAAGACTAACAATCGACCGGAAGAAAACAGCACTTGTTGTGATCGACCTGATCAAAGGGATCGTATCCATTCCAGGGACGCCCCATTCGACCGCAGAGGTCGTTGCCAGTGCCGGACAACTGGCCGATGCCTTCAGGAAGCACCGGATGCCTGTGTTCCTGGTCAGGGTTGAAATTACTCCTGAAACGAGGCTTAACCAGGAGAGTGACGACCAATTTCCAAGACCTCCGGAACTCCCACCTGACTGGAGCGATTTTGTTCCCGAACTTACACCGGTTCCCGGGGATATTGTAATCACAAAGAGGCAGTGGGGGGCCTTCTACGGGACAGACCTCGATCTCAGGCTGCGGAGGGGCAGTATCGATTCGATCGTCCTCTGCGGCATTTCCACCGAATTCGGGGTCGAGAGCACTGCCAGGTTCGCCTATGAATACGGTTATTCCCAGGTATTTGCCGAGGATGCCATGACTTCGCGATCGCCCGGAATCCATTCGCTTTCCTGCGATGCTGTTTTCAAACGGATGGGAAAAGTCAGAAAAACTATAGAGATCCTGGAGGCCCTGGGATAGAGCGGATTGCGAGACAGGAAAAGAGTGGATTGAAAACGGTTATTGCAGGTCCGACCGATTTTCGGGCCTTGAATCCTTATCAAATTTCACTGGAGCTGGTGTACCCGGATAACCGGCTATTATCGTGCTCCTATCCACAATAAAAAAAATCCGGCTTTTTGCAACCAATCTGATAATAAATCCGGAACATTGTCCTGATTTTTACCGCCAGCCTGTTTTTCGGCAGGTAAATGGTCAATTAAGACAAGAAACCATAAAAAAAATATTATTAAAAAGATTTAATATTCAATAGACCCTACGATTTTCTTCTGGGATAAATACATGGAAACAAGACCATCATCGTTATTTTACCATATCCTGTTGATTTCCTTTATTGTTGTAATCATTTCAATCGCTTTTGTACCGGTTGCGCTTGCCGATCAGATGGGAGATATGTCCGGGGATCACGAGATCGCCAGGGGGACAACAAGTTCCGGAGAGACCTTCTATTACGTCAGCAACGAGGTAATTGTCCGCTACAGGCCACAACTATATAATAATACGGTACTATACCAGGCTCTCTCTTCAGAAATCGCCCGCCAGATCAACGGGTCGGTATCAGAGGATTACGGGTCCATGGGGCTTCCGGGAATGCAGCTGATAGCACTATCAAATGGTACAACACCCGAACGGGCTCTCGCATATTATCAGAACATTTCGTACATCGAGTACGCCCAGTACAATTATGTCGAGGCCTTACCCGAACCCCAGCCTCTGGATCCGGGTTGCAAACAACCGCTTATGGGATCGTTTTTAGGCGGGAATCTCGCAAATTATCCCAATGATCCCTATTTCAGCCAGCAATGGTATCTGAAAAAGATCGATGCCCCTGATGCATGGACTATCAGCACTGGTTCACCCGACGTCGAAATAGCAGTTCTTGATTCTGGAATTGACATAAATCACCCTGACCTGGCATCTAACATCGACAGGGCAAGGGCAAGTTCGACGGTGAGAGATTCCCACGGCACCGCCTGTGCAGGAGTCCTGGCAGCCCGGGGCAATAACGGGATAGGCATCACGGGCGTCATGTGGCAGGCCAGGATTGTCCCGATTGTTGTCGAAGATTCCAATGGCTATATTTTAAGCAGTTACGTTATATCGGGACTGTATCAATCCCATACCTACGGTGCAAAAATTGTCTCCTGTTCTTTTGGATTTCTTCACAATGATTTAGCTATGCAGGATGCTTTTGCCAATTCAGATGCCCTCGTGATCTGCGCCGCTGGAAATTCGGGTATTAATGACGATATTTATCCAATATACCCAGCTGTATATAATTTAGATAATATAATAAGTGTTGCAGGAACCGATCAAAATGACAACCTCGCTACTTTCCCTGGGGAAGGGTCGTCCAATTATGGTGTCAGAACGGTTGATTTAGCAGCCCCGGGAATCCCTATCCTCACCACAAGCACGGGAAATACTTACAACGAATGGCAGGGGACCTCTTTTTCGGCACCCATGGTCGCCGGTGTTGCCGGCCTGATCATGTCGAGGCATCCCGGGATTGGCAATGCCCAGGTAAAAGCGGCCATTCTCAATAATGTCGATAAAATCCCCTCGCTGAAGGGAAAAGTGGTCACCGGGGGG
>DATJQJ010000008.1:0-5914 GCA_035505975.1 Methanoregulaceae archaeon | reverse complement strand
TTTCAGGGAGAACGACCTGGTCCACGCCCTCCAGTGTTATGAAAATGCGATCGCAATTGATTACGATAACAGCGATGCTCATTACAATATCGAACTTACCTTAAAACTTCTCAAACGAAAATGAAATGAGAGATGGGTAATAAAAAAGACGGGGTTTTATTTTAAATCAGTGGTGGGATCTCATTTCCCTGTCTGTCATTTTTTTTATAAGGCAATCAGGAAAAAATGGATCCAGGGGATGTCAGATAAGAACCAGTCCCGACTGATAGTGCATCGCTTTGTTGAAATCACCGATGAGGCCGCTCGCCGAAGACGACTCAGAATAGCTGAGGTCCTGACTCTTTTTGGTCCAGCTGGCCAAATATGCCGCCTCTGTAGGTACGGTAAAGTTAGGCTGCCGTGCTTCCTGGGTATGGACCTTCAGGAATGCCGATGCCGAACCGATCATCGGTGAGGACTGGTCCCCGGCAGTGATTCCCTTCGCGTCGATCACATAATCGAGCGCCAGGGGAACGCCAGAATCAGCCCCGATAAATCGTTCGCCGGTTGATGTGACGACTGATGTGAGGGTAGTGTCGATCGAGCTCCCTGCCTCGACAATATTGCAGTGTGCGGGAATGCCATAGGTGTCGATAGAGTCATCCGATAAGAAAGGACAAAGGGCATAAATCTCAGTCGGATCAGTCTGGTTAGCCGCGCTGTCGAGGAGGATATCTTCCGAACGGGTGGCGCGACCGGTGTCTGTCGCGATATACTGCAGGTCTGCTAATGTTTTGAGATTGGTTCCATCTGCGACCTGGTTCCCGGTATCGATCGCCATTGATTTGGAAAACACGGTCAGGCCCGACACTGCAGCCAGGTTATCGTTATAACCCGTCGTAACGATGGCCTGATCGCCAATGAGCGGGTCGGTCAATTCTCCAGGCCCGTAACCATACGCAGGAGGCTCATCAAACCCATGGAAGTCAAAATAGGGGTTATCCCGCGTAACCCATGCGCCGGAATCAGTCTCGGTAACCGTTCCCTGGACATTTGCCGAAGTCCCGGTTACCAGGCCCTGTATCTCGGGAGTCCTGTTTATCGGGTGGTCGGCATATCCCACACCGGTGAACACCATTATCGATGCAACCATAAGCAATGCACCTATCTCAACACGATATCGTCTCATTCTCTCACCCTGGAACCTGACAGGATATCCGAGGAAAACCCGCAGTATGGTGATTACTCGTATCAACCAGGAAATAAACCTTTCTTTTTAATGTAGTCAACTAAACTGATTCTCTGCCTGGGTGACGGTTGGGTACTTCCAGTCAGGAATTCAGCTTGCTTGGCTTATCGAATAAAAAAATCCGTCACTGCTGGTCTTCGTTCGAGACCAGCTGGACATCGGCGATGTTGTGCTGCCGCTGCGCGAGCTTCTTCGCCTTGAAAATATTTTTTCCTTCCTTTCCGATCGCGATGCCGCGGTCTTCGTCCCTGACATCGATGAGGGCAATGGGTTCCCCTGACTCGTCGTCCTCGAATTCAACGGAGGTGACCTGAGCAGGGAGGAAACAGTTCTTGAGGAACTGGGTGACGTCGGTCGAATATTCGACGACCTCGATCTTCTTGCCCATCACTTCCGACGCCTTCTTGATGCTCGCACCCTTCTTGCCGATTGCAAGGCCCATCTCACCCGGATTCACCACGAAGATGATGCGGTTGTTCCGGTCATCGATAATGCAGTCCCTGCTGCCGGCTCCGGTAAGGCGCTCGAACTGGGATATCAGGCCCATGCAGTCTTCTGTCAGTTTGACTTCCACCATGATCTCAGGCCCTCTTCAGGGATAGGATATCCGACTCACCGGGATCCAGGACGGCAAGTGCGCTGACCATGAACGGCTTTCCGCAGGCCTTTCCGAGGGCTACGCTCGAACCTTCGAATGTATGGACAAACAGGCCCTCCCGTGTTTTCAGCGACTGCAAAAACTCCGCCGGGCAATTTGCCGCCACGACGACCATTCGGGCTTTTCCTGACTCGATACATTCTTCTGTCTTGTTCTGTCCGAGAAGGACATCTCCTGTTTTGATTGCCCTTCTTAATGAAGCATTAAAATCCATTGCAATTCTCCTAATTCATAGGTTTGGCTATTAATTTAACATCCCCGGTTCCGAGCTGGATCGGCTGTCCGACAATGACGTTCTCGGTGACACCGGATAATTCATCGATCTCATTCGCGACCGCAGCATCGAGCAGGTGGTTGACAGTCACTTCGAATGCCGCACGGGAAAGGACACTCTCCTTTTCACCGGCGATTCCATGACGCCCGATCTGCTTGACCTCGCCTTCCATGCACATCATATCTGCAACAAGCATGATATGACGGACATCGACGAGGATACCCTGCTCGTTCAGGGTAGATAAGGCCTCGTGGATGATCGCGTTCCTGGCGGCCTCGATGCCGAGCACCTGGGAAATTTCACTGATGTTGTTGGTGCGGGTGCGTCGCGTATCCACGCCTTCAACATCAAATACATCCTTAAGATTTGAACCTTCAGTATAAAGTATGTACTCTCCGCTCTCTTTTCTGACGACGACACGCTCGATATCGTCTATTCCCTGGACAATTACATTCCTGACATGTTCCGCGAGCTGGAAGAGGTTCTGGTAGCTCTCACGGTCCTTCGGCATGAAGTTGATGACCGCTTCCTTCTCGTCGACTTCGAACTCGAAATCGCGGTAATGGCGCCGTTCCTTTATCTTTCTCGGTGCAGTTTCTATAATCGAAGAGACGGGGATTTTTCTCTTCTCACTGACGGCGACGTTTAAATGGACCACGATCTGCATGTTTTCCATGTCAATCGTTATATCGCCGAATTCCTGGAGACTTGCGGCCTCAATCTGCCAGCTTACTTCCCTCGCACGGTCCCTGTCAGCACCGAATTCAGGTTCGAGATAGATTGTCATGGTCGGGGTACTCGGTTCCTTTCTAGCATCCATGATCTCGATCAGGCGGGGCAGGCCGAGCGTGACATTGATCTCGGCCACCCCTGCATAATGGAACGTTCGCATCGTCATCTGAGTACCGGGCTCGCCTATCGACTGGGCGGCGATCACACCGACCGCTTCACAGGCCTCGATCCTCGTGCTCTGGTACTCGCTGTTGACCCGCTCGATGATCTCCTTAAAATGGGCATCGCTGATGGTTTTTTCCTCGAGAAACTTCTTCAGCTGCTCCTTCGTCTTGACCGGGATATCGTCTTCTTCTATTACCTGCTCCTGTTCGGGGGTCATTTATACCTCCTCCCGAAGCACGCTCTCGACAATTCCCTTGACATCCACCGGGTCGCCGAAACTACTCTTCATGGGGTCGGTCCCGTCCTCCCCGTACCTGAACTGGATGATCCTGCCTCCGGTAGTCCTTACCGTCCCGTCATATGCGACCTTCAGGTCCTGGAGCGCATTGATCATACGCCTCTGCAGGTACCCGCTCTGAGAAGTCCTGACTGCGGTATCCACGAGGCCTTCACGCCCGCCGATCGCATGGAAGAAGAACTCGGTCGGATTAAGCCCGCCTTTATAGCTGTGCTTGATAAACCCATGGGCATCTGAACCCCGGTCTCCCTTTTTGAAGTGAGGCAGGGTGCGGTCATCGTAACCACGCATGATCCGCTCGCCACGAACTGACTGCTGGCCAACGCAGCCTGCCATCTGGGTCAGGTTGAGCATCGAACCTCTCGCACCGCTCACGGCCATAACCACCGCACTGTTGCCAAGACCAAGGTGCCGGCCGGCAATCTCACCGGTCCGGTCACGGGCCTTGCCGAGCACCTGCATGATCTGCATCTCGAGGGTCTCTTCAGGAGTCCGGCCAGGCATCGGTTCAAGCTGTCCGTCTTCATAAATGCGTATACGCCTCTGGACATCCATGACTGCCCCGTCCAGCACTTCCGTAATCTGGCCGTATTCGGTCTTGGAGAGGTCTTCATCGTCGATTCCGAACGAGAACCCGTCGAACATGATTGACCTGATCGATAGTTTTGTCATGTCGTCGATGAAGTCCGCTGCCCGCTTCATCCCGTACTGTCTGATGATGCGGTGGACGATCTGTCCGTCGAACGCACCTATTGCCTTCTTATCGATGGTCCCCGATTCAAGATTGCCGTCGATGATCCTGACATAGGCGTCCCGTTCGCAGTCCTCCTTCTTGCAGGTATCGCAGTTGGCACACGAGCTGGCCTTGAAGACCATATTCAGGCCTTTTGGCAGGATCGTGGAAAATGCCTGCTTATTCGACCACATTGGCTCGCCGCTGACGGTATTTCCCGGTTGGGGCAGGCGCTCTGTTTCCGTGCTCTTTAACAGGTAGAGCATCTCATCGCGGGTGAACCAGCGGAGCTGGTTCGTGAGCATGAAAACACCTGATATGTGGTCATGGATGCCCCCGATGATCGGGCCGCCGAACCTCGGGGACAGGATATTCTCCTGCACCGCCACAAGGATTGCGGCTTCGGCCCGAGCCTCCTCGGTCTGCGGGATATGGAGGTTCATCTCGTCTCCGTCGAAATCAGCATTGTACGGGGGACAAACCGCCGGGTTAAGACGGAATGTCCTTCCGTCCATCACCTTCACCCGGTGGGACATGATGCTCATTCTGTGTAGTGACGGCTGCCTGTTGAAGAGGACGATATCGTCGTCACGTATCTGCCGTTCAACCGTCCAGCCGGGTTCGAGCATGTCAGCCACTGTGTCGAGGTTCCCCTCAGCAAGGCGCAGCCGTCGTTTATCAGGCCTGATGACATAATTCGCCCCGCAGGGGTGGTTCAATGTCGGCCGGTTCGGCCCGTTCCTGACCATAGCCTTGAGTTCGTCGATATTTCCGGGGCTGACGTGGACAGGAATGGACATTTCATTTGCAATCGCCAGGGGAATCCCCACCTGTATCACGCTGATGTTCGGGTCCGGGGAGATCACGGTACGGGCTGAAAAATTAACCCTCTTCCCGGAAAGAGATCCCCTGAACCGCCCGTCTTTTCCTTTCAGACGCTGGGATAACGTTTTCAGCGGGCGACCGCTGCGGTGCCTGGCAGGGGGGCATCCCGCTACTTCGTTGTCCAGGTAGGTCGTAACATGGTACTGGAGCAGCTCCCACAGGTCCTCGATAATCAGCTGAGGGGCTCCTGCGTCCTGGTTTTCCTTGAATCGCTGGTTGATCCTGATGATGTCCACAAGTTTATGAGTGAGGTCGTCTTCGGACCGCTGGCCGTTTTCGAGGATGATGGACGGTCTCATCGTTACCGGTGGGACCGGCAGGACCGTCAGGATCGTCCATTCCGGTCTGGCCACATCGGGGTTGATCCCGAGGTGCCTCAGGTCTTCGTCGGTAATCTTCTCGAGACGGGCCCTGATATCGGCGGGTGTGAGCTTGTGCTCGATCTTTTTCCCTTCTTCGACAAGGACTTCAGAGAAGGTCGTCGGTTTCTCGAAGTTGATCTTCAGTTGCTGCTCGGCACAATGCGGACAGACGCGTTCTTTCTTGATGTCTTTCTCGGAAAGCACGTCTCCGGTCGCATCTTCTTCCGTCCCCACGACTTTCTCGATCTCTTCGGGAGAGAGGAGGAGCCGGCTGCAGTTCCGGCAGGTGACCCTCAAAAGCTTCCTGATCAGACGGGTATACCCGACATGGATTACCGGTTTTGCCAGTTCTATATGGCCGAAGTGCCCCGGGCATTCGCTCGCTTTCTGGTCGCAGGTCTTACACCGCAGACCGGGGTCGATGACCCCGAGGTTGAGGTCCATCAGCCCCTGGGGGTAGGGGAACCCGTCGTCATCATAGGTATCTGCCCAGATGATCTTCCTGACACTCATTGTCCTGATCTCTTTCGGGGAGAGCAGTCCGAATTCTATTTTTCCTATTCGTTTCGGGCTTGGCAT
>DATJQJ010000007.1:0-8573 GCA_035505975.1 Methanoregulaceae archaeon | reverse complement strand
AGGGCCCCCATGGCACTCAATACCCCGGATATAAAGGTCACCAATAAGGTATATCTGCTCCCGGAAAAAGTAAATTTTGAGGAAAGGTGATAGTGTGCAAAAGGAAGAATTGCTGCATTTACACATGCTGATGGTTCATGTCAAAAAATACTACGAGAACATCACCGGTGATGAAATTCCTACAGAACGTTATTCTGCGCTTGAAATCTCTCCTGTCCATATTCACAAAAACAAGAAATGCCATAAAGATGCTATTCTCACCCTCGGGACCGAGATCGTATCGCGTGTGAAACCGGAGCAGCCCGTGATGGTGGAATATGCCGCCGAAAGCGTCGCGGGTAAAGTTGCCGCCGGACATTAAATCGAATGGACGAGACTGAAATCTGCAGGGAGATTATCTCCCTTTTCTTATCAGGAAACGACTACGATATCAATCGCGCCCGCATCGATATCTGTAAAAAATACCGTCTTCGCACGGTCCCGAAAAATTCCCTGATTCTCGCCTCGGCTCTTCCCTGCGAGCGGGAGTATTTAAGGACCATTCTCCAGGTGAAACCTACACGGACCCTTTCGGGTGTCGCACCCGTTGCCGTGATGACTTCTCCCTCCGCGTGCCCCCACGGCAAGTGTCTTCCCTGTCCCGGGGGTCCGGACCATGCATTCCGGTCTCCGCAGAGTTATACCGGAGAGGAACCGGCCGCATTGAGGGCACGCGAGCACTCGTACGACCCATACTCACAGGTGATCGCCCGTCTCGGGCAGTTCGAAGCGCTCGGCCACCAGGTCGACAAGGCAGAATTGATCGTCATGGGCGGGACCATCACCGCACGGCCCGGGGAGTACCAGGACTGGTTTGTCACCGAGTGTATCAGGGCTATGAACGATTACCCAGCCGGGCGGCCGGTCGACTGTCGCAGCCGCGAGGAGGTCTTTAGAGAGAACGAGTCCTCGAGTGTCAGGTGCGTGGCGATCACGTTCGAGACGAGGCCCGACTGGTGTCGCCGCGACCATATCATGACCATGCTCGGACTCGGGGTCACCAAGGTCGAACTCGGGGTCCAGCACGTCAGTAACCAGATCCTTGCCTTCAACCGGAGGGGGTGCACGGTCGAAGATGCAAAGGAGTCCAACCTGATGCTCAGGGACGCCGGGCTGAAGGTAGGGTTCCATGTCATGCCAAACCTCCCGGGGAGCAGCATGGAAGAGGACCGGGGGATGTTCCGTTCCCTGTTCGAAGACCCTGACCTCCGTCCCGATTTCCTCAAGATCTACCCGACGCTCGTTACACCCGGATCGGAGATCGAGGCCTTATGGAAATCGGGGGACTATGAGCCGTATTGCGAAGAGGATTTAATTGACCTGATCGCCTATGGAAAATCCCTCCTCCCCGAGTATGTCAGGCTCCAGCGCATTCAACGGGATATCCCTGCAAAACTGATCGTTGCAGGGTCGAAACACAGCAATTTCAGACAGCTTGCTGCCGACAGGCTCGTCGAACAGGGAGGGAGGTGCCGGTGTATCCGCTGCCGCGAGATCGGGAGGCATCCCTCGGAATCAGGGCCTGAACTCAATGACCTTGTGTATGACGCAGCCGGAGGGACCGAACACTTCATCTCACTCGTTGCCGGAGATTCCCTAATCGGATTCGCCCGCCTCAGGTTCCCGGGGAGTTGCTTCCGGGACGAACTTGCCGGGAGCGCCCTGTTGCGCGAACTCCATGTGTACGGGAGCATTGTCCCGATCGGAAAGGAGGCGTCGGGCGGCCAGCACCAGCACCGGAAATGGGGAAACCTGCTCCTCGGCCGGGCTGAAGACGAAGCTTCCGAAAACGGGTTCGGTCTCATCTCGGTGATGAGCGGGATCGGGGTCAGGCCGTACTACAAAAACCACGGGTACCAGCGGAAGGGACCGTACATGCAGAAGAGACTATCATGAAGGCTTCCACGGTAGAATTTCTCAGGCAATGTTTCTCTGCTTACTATAGCAGGGATCCCGTTAACCCGCCCCCCTCGCTCCCCGAGCGGGAATGGGGGTTCATCAGGTTCGATGCAGGCAGCGATGTGAGGATGCGCCGGCACATCGGCTTTTGCAGTCGCCAGGAACTCGTCGAGTACGTGAGGTCGATGGTCCCTTCCCACATCTACTATTCGAGCGCCTATTATCAGGCGCCGGGCGCTCCCACTATGGATGCAAAGAAATGGACTGGCGCGGACTTAATCTTCGACCTCGACGCAGACCACCTGGTGCGCGGGCCGTACGCGAAGATGCTCTCCCGCGTCAAGGAGGAGACTGAAAAACTCCTCGCCATGCTGACCGGGGAACTCGGGTTCCCCTCCAGAAATATCGATTTGGTCTTTTCCGGCGGGAGAGGATATCACATCCATATCAGGGACCCGGCTGTCCGATCGTTCGGGAGCAGCGAGCGGCGGGAACTGATCGACTATGTCTGCGGGACCGGGATCGACCCCGGTGTGATGATTGGCGGGGTCAGGTCATCTTCACCCCGCGGGTGGCGTCGTCGTTATATATCATCGATGATCGACTATCTTGCATGGTTGGAGGGACTTCCCGTGGAGGAAGCGCTGGCAGGCCTTGAGGCCCTTCCGGGAATCGGGGAAGCAGCGGCGGGCCGGTTCCTCGGGGCCGCCCCGGAACTCTCAAGGAAACTTAAGGAAGGGATACCATTGAGCCAGAACGACCGGGTGATATGGCCTGTCATCAGGGAACTGAACGCGGCCCATGACGGCCCCCTGGTCCGGCGCCTGAGAGAGCAGGCAGCCTTGGCCGACGAACCGGTTACGACCGATATCAAGCGCTTGATCAGGCTGCCGACCTCGCTTCACGGGGGGAGCGGGTTCCGGGTAACACCCCTTTCCATACGAGACCTTGCCGGGTTCGACCCGCTTATCGACGCGGTGGTATTCGGGACCAGGGATATCCAGGTCGATCTCGCAATCCCTTTGTCAATGGACATCCTCGGCAACACCTATAACCTCGAAAAAGGCATCTCGACGGTCCCCGAAGCGCTTGCGGTATTCCTTTGCTGCCGGGGTGTGGCCGATCTGGCAGGGGGCGGGTAAGGAATGCATCTCGACGATCTCCGCACCATCCTCCTCTCGGAGCGTGAGACTGGGCGCCTCACCATTATCCCCCACGATACGTACGACGCCGTCAGGGAAGAGCTGGACGAGCTCACATCCGAAGTCTATGCAACCGAGGACCCGTTCAGTGAACGAACCCAGGTCCTCATCCAGCGTGCGGCAAGCATCAGGGAGACCCTGCAGGACCTTTTCAGGATCAGGGCGGAAAAGATCCTTTCCCTTGCGGCCGGCCATATCGACAGCCACCCCTCGGAAAAAGAAGAAATTAAAAAAATGCTCCCCGCAGAGCTCGGGATGTTCGAGAAGGTTACGTCGGCAATTTCCGCCGCCCGGGAAGACCTTGTCACCCGCTCTTCTTCAGGTACACCACCATCGGGGCACACCGAAGAGGAGGCGTGGGAGGTCGCCGAGGCCGGGGCCACTGCGGCCGGTGATGAATACGCCCCGGCAATCCCATCTCAGGGCTATGTCGTGGCCCGCGTCCTCGAAACCATGGAACCGTTCATGGGCGTGGACGGGAGGATCTATCACCTCGAGAAAGAGGATATAGTAACCCTTCCGCGCAGGAATGCCGAAGTCCTTAACGAGCGCAGTATCGTATCGGTTATACCTTAAATCCCAGGTATTCGAGATAAAATCCTTTATATTTTTAAGTAACTCAGGTAGGACTCCAAGTTGGGATCAGAAAAAAATTGGAAAATATCTAGATCAAACCTTCCTAATGCCCTTATTCACGTGTTGCGGTCCTGTTATTGGATTTTTAAGGCTGAGGATCTTTCGTTCGAAGTGCTAAGTCCTATTGGATTAAAATATTGCAGCTTTTGGAGCCAGGACGTAACCTTCAGAAAAATAAGTTCAGACCAGGTTGAATCCTGACTGATATTGCATATTCTTGCTGAACTTGCTGATAAGTCCGCTTGCGGTTGAGGTCTCGGAATAGACGAGGTCCTCTGACTTCGTTGTTGTATTATTTCGTGCTTCCTGGACATGGACTTTCAGGTACGCCGACACCGATCCAATCATGGGCGAGCTGCCACTATCGAGGGTGATTCCCTGTGAATTGATGTTATAATTGAGCACAACCGGGAATGTCGAATCGGTCCCGACAAATCGTGTGTCTGCTGAGGTCACTGTTGACGTCAGTGTTGTGTCAAAGGCGCTTCCCGCCTGCACGATGTTACAATAAGGGGGAATCACTGTCGAGACTGATTGAGCGAAGGGACAGAGGATCGCACTCGCCGTATCTGTCGAGTTGGCTGCGCCGTCCAGGAGCAGGTCTTCTGTCCTTGTCGCACGGCCTGTATCAGCAGCAATATACTGGATATTGGTATTCGCCTTGATGTTACTTTGGTCAGCGATGGTATTTCCGGTTGAAACTGCCATCGATTTTGTAAAGGTCTGCTGACCTGATATACCCGAGTACTGGTCGTTGTAGCCGGTGGTATACTGGATCTGCCCCGGGTCAAGAACACCGGTGTGAAGACCATGATTAATAACGGTTGCAGGTGTTCCCGCGGTTACGATTGGTGGAGGAGTTGTTGTATCCCGGTTTATTACATATTCACCAAAATCACCGTAAGACGTAAATTGATGAGGGAACCCGGCAAACCCTGAAGGAACAGATTGTGTGAGAAGTGAAGTCGGCAATACGACCTGAGTAACATAGTAATTTCCACCTGAATTATCGAAATATGTTATCGAACCTCCCTGGGATTGTATGGTATTTACCACCTCCTGAAAGGTAGTGGAATCTGAAGATATGTAAGTTCCGTCAATTCCACCGGTTATGTCAGAATTGAACGTATTCAAGTCAGGCGATCCTGGAATAATAGTCGGTGGGTCATAGGTTGTTGACCATGCCCCGGCGTCAGTCTCTGTAACCGTTCCAACCACGTCTGCGGATGTCCCCGTGGTCAGTCCCTGTATTTCCGGCACCGCCGGAACATTTCGGTCTGCACACACGGTAAAGGTGAACCCTATCAGTACTGTGACTATTATTAATGTAATAATCCCGATTTTACCCTTCTTCATATCGCTTCCGTCCTGTTTGAACTGGCAATTGTTAAGAACCAGCCCACAGCACGTAAATCGAAGATAATTTTTATATATATTCCTGAAATTTCCAAAATTTGAAATGAACAATCCCCGAATTTTTATCCTGTTTTCTTCATTCCCGACATCAGTCATGAACGATCAGCAAAGACATTCAGAGCTGGACACATTTCTAAAAGAAGAGAGAACTGTTATCCCTCTGAAAGAAACCTTGACCCCTTTCCGTAGAAGAAGATTGGTGTTCTCCACAACATAACTGGTTCTCGAGATACATGGGGCAGCTTCCACGAACCTTCGGCAGGTGCCGATATTCCCCGGTGATATCCCCACGCTCTTCATGGTTTCTTTCACAAGGACCGTATAGGCTTCACTCGTACTTTGGACATCAACCGGGATTAAGACCGACGGGGTAAATAAATTATTCCTGCTATAACCAGGCGAAGATTCGTAGCGGGTGATGACCCCGGGAGAAACCGGTTGACCCAGGATTCATCAATCCCTTTTTATCCTGAAAAATACTATACTATGGAGAGTTTTCCCCCCATCAGGAAAAGATGTTGATGCTGTTGCCGGCAATCCCACAGTGTTAAATATCATTCCGGGAAAATAATACTGGTATTTGTTACTAGTTCAATAGGTGTAAATCTCATGAAAATGCCCGTCAAATTTAAGACCTACTGCCCATTTTGCAGGAAACACGAGGAGCACGAGGTCGAGAAGGTAAAGAAGGCCAAGACCACGGGACTCCATTGGATCGACCGGCAGAAGGCACGCAGGGGTCACGTCGGCAACATGGGGAAATTTTCGAAAGTCCCCGGTGGCGACAAGCCGACCAAGAAGATCAATGTCAGGTACCGCTGTAAGACGTGCGGCAAAGCACATCTCAGGGCCGGTTTCAGGATAGCAAAATTCGAGCTCACGGAGTGAGAGACATGGTGCGCCAACACAGGGAAAACAGGAGCAAATTTATCCGGGTAAAGTGCCCGGACTGCGAGAACGAACAGGTAATGTTCGATCGTGCGTCCACGAAAGTGGACTGCGTAGTCTGCGGGAAGGTCATTGCAGAGCCGACCGGCGGCAAGGCAAAGATCCTTGTTGAGAAAATAGCAGAATACAATTAAGGAAGATCATGAAGGGTGAGGAATGGCCTGAAGAGGGAGAACTCGTCGTCTGCACTGTCCAGCACGTCAAGGACTTTGTTGCTTTCGTATCGCTGGACGAGTACGAGGGACGCGAGGGGCTTATTCCCATCTCTGAAATCGCAACCGGCTGGATAAAGTACATCAGGGACCATATCAGGGAAGGTCAGAAAGTAGTCTGCAAGGTCCTCCATGTCGATACCCAGAGGGGTCATATCGACCTCTCGTTAAAGGACGTCAACGAACACCAGCGGCGCGAAAAGATCCGGGAATGGAAAAACGAATCGAAGGCTTCGAAATGGATCAGTTTCGCTGCCGAAGCTTCGGGGGAGCCTCAGGCTGCCATCGAATCGGCTCTTTATAAAAAATACGGTGACCTGTACTCTGCTTTTGAAGACATTGTCATGAATGGCCGCGAAGTTGTTGACAAACTCGGCCTGACAAAACAGACTGTCGATGCACTTGTCGAGGTCGCAAAAGAGAATGTCAGGATCCCGAAAGTGACGGTTGCGGGAAATATCATCCTAACCTCGCCAAAGCCTGACGGCGTCAATATCATCAGGCGGGCATTGCGGAGTGCCGAACCAAAGATCCCGGATGTCGAGATAGAACTGACCTACATCGGTGCACCGGCCTACCGGATCAAAGTAACCGCCCCCGATTACAAGCTTGCCGAGAAAGCGATAGAGAAGGCAGCGAGTGCGGCCATCGGTGTCGTCGAACGGGCCGGCGGAGAAGGCAGGTTTATCAAAAAGCCCAAGTCCGGAAAGAGTGCATGAGCGGGCGCATACGGCGGTGTCCGGTGGACTACACCTATACCCTCAACACGATTTGCCCGGTATGCGGAGAACCGACCATCACCGCTCATCCCCCGCGATTCTCCCCGCAGGACAGGTATGGGCCCTACCGGAGGATTGCGAAAGGATGGAAGATATAAGAGTCCGCTATTTTGATACCTTTTCACGGGACGACTTAAAGGACCCCGTCCTGCTCGAAGGACTCCCCGGCATCGGACACGTGGGAAAACTCGTTGCAGAGCACCTGATCCACGAGCTGGGGGCGAGGAAAATCGCCGATATCCATTCGATATACCTCCCGCCCCAGGTGATGATCGAGGAGAACGTCATCCGCCTCGCCAACAACGAGGTGTACCTCTATGACGGTCCGCCCCGCCAGCTCCTGTTCCTCGTCGGGGACTTCCAGAGCTCGTCGAACGAAGGACATTATCTGCTCGCTGACTGCTATCTCAGCATCGCCGAAGAACTGGGCGTTTCGAGGATTTACACGCTCGGCGGGTTCGGGGTCGGCCACCTGGTGGACGAGCCGAGGGTGCTCGGTGCCGTGAACAGGGAGGACTTAAAGGCCGAAGCTGAAGCAGCGGGGGCGGTTTTCGAGAACGGTGAGCCCGGTGGGGGCATTATCGGTGCTGCCGGGCTCCTCCTCGGTCTCGCGGCAGAACGGGGGATCGACGGTATATGCCTGATGGGCGAGACCTCGGGGTACCTCGTTGACCCAAAAAGTGCGGCAAGCCTCCTCTCGGTACTTTCGGTACTCATCGGGATAAAGACCGATACGACCACCCTGGAGGAGAGAGGCGCGGAACTCGAGAAAATGGTCCAGAAGATGATCGAGAGCGAGAAAGGGATCCAGGAAGAAGAACTGAGATATATCGGGTAATTTTTTTCAGATTATTGTTTTTTTTCGCCGGATTTTTTTATTCTTTTGGAAGACCTTGGTAACGACAATCTTTTCGAATAGTTCACGACAAAAAAAAGAAATTTCGTTACCAGATCCTTGTGAAAAAAGAAGAGGGTTGCCTTGTTTCGTATTGCGATTGGCTCCGCCGCCCCCGAAGGGCGCCCCGGCGGCGGTTCGGGATAAATTAATGGGGTAGTATCAGAAGAAGTTATCATTTTTAACATATGGTTATAACAGGATATTATCTTGCCAAAATCAGGGAATTGTATTTCCCACCCGAAAAAGGCCGGTGGCCTGAAATAACCAAATATCCTCTTTTAATTCTTTATTTTTTTTTTTTAGCCGTCACATCGATAGGAGAGTTTCCCACCCACCCTGTCCCTTTCCAGTGGGATACTGGTATATGGACACCCCGATACAGTCCCTATCCCCACCGGGGTCGCCCAAGCGGCGGGGCGGAGCCCCGGGAGCGTCGGGTTTTCTCAATTTTCATCTGGAGCCACTATAAAACAGATATTTTCAAGAAAAAAAACTAAAAAACAATGCCGGTTTTTAAAAATTCCAAAAAGAACAGGGGAATGTA
>DATJQJ010000006.1:0-21916 GCA_035505975.1 Methanoregulaceae archaeon | reverse complement strand
GGATGGACGACGACCAAGGACACCAAGGACAAGACCTACACGATCCATGTAGAGCGCTCAGAGCCGGCAACCAACTCGGGAACCGACCGCCAGTTCAAGAGTGACGAGGTCGACATTGCAGTCCAGAAGGGTGCAGTCACCGTCGTCGCAGCAGGCGACCAGCAGTACTTCCTCGGCGAGGAGATCAAGCTGACCGGTACAAACTCCGAGACAGACTTCACCTACCTCTACATCACGGGACCGAACCTGCCGACAGCAGGCGGTGTAATGACCGACCCGCGGACACCGGTTACCCCGGGAGACCCGGCAACGTTCACCCCACAGGATGTCCTTGAGGACAACACATGGTCCTACAAGTGGCAGACTGCAAACTTAAACATCGATGCAGGTACCTACACGGTATATGCAGTTGCAACCCCGGTCAACAGGGACAACCTTGCAAATGCCCAGTATGCAACCGTATCGATCATCATCAGGAAGCCATTCGTCAGCGCAGTTGCATCACAGTCTGTTGTAGCAGCAGGCGACAAGCTCTATGTTCGCGGAACAGCCCAGGGACAGCCGACACAGGGTGTCGCAATCTGGATCATGGGTAAGAACTTCATCAGCTACGCAACCCAGAGCGTCAATGCAGACGGAACGTTCGAATATGAAGTAACCGAAGGCACCACAGCCAACATGGCAGCCGGCCAGTACTTCGTAGTCGTTCAGCACCCGATGTACAACGACCGCTTCGATGTATTCCCGGACAACCCGAACGCACCGATGTACGTTCTCGGAGCATACCCGGTATTCGGCAACCAGTTGTTCAAGGTTGGCGGAGCAGGCAGCCTCCAGGGATCCGATGCAGCAGAAGCACTCGTCCAGGCACTCAACAACCCGAGCGTTGATGATACCTACACGAAGCTCCAGTTCCTCGTTGAAGTACCGAAGATCACTATCCTGCCGATTGGCGACCACCAGGTCGGAGACAAGTTCACCATCCAGGGAACCACCAACCTCGCAGTCGATGACCAGATCCTCGTTCAGGTAGTATCTTCATCGTTCCAGCCAACTGACAAGACCCAGAGCGGTGAATTCAGCGGTAACACCGGCACCGTCAAGGTCGTAGCAGGAACCCAGGGCTTCAACACATGGTCCTTCCCTGTCGATGCATCGTCCTTCAAGCCGGATGAGTACATCTGCCAGGCAGAAGGCATCACCGTGACTGGTGCACAGGCATCCACGTTGTTCAACGTTGTTGAATTCAAACCAACACCCGTTCCAACCACCGTGCCACCCACCACCGTAGCACCGGTAACAACAGCACCCCCGACCGCCCCACCGACAACAGTCCCAACCCCCAAGCCGACAACTCAGCCTGGATTTGGCGCACTGATTGCCGTGATCGGCCTCGGAGCTGTTGCATTCCTCGTAGTGCGCAAGCACTAACCCTACAACCAACTTTTTTATAAAAACCGCTCTGTTCCATCCTCTTTTATCATTAGTTATCACTTCAACAGGAGGGGTTTTCATCCTCACCCTGTCCCTCACCCAGCAGGAGAGTCAGGGGCAGGGTCAATCTGGATTGAGAATTAATTGGTTCTTGTGCAGTCAATATCCCAATGGGGGTCGCCACAGCGGCGGGGCGGAACCCCTGGAGCGTCAAAAAGTCTCAAATTCATTTCAATTCATCAGAAATGAAGAACGTACGCAAATGAAAATACGGTGAAAATATAGGATGTCAACAAAGCCATAAAAACAGGAATTCGGACATTAATACCATCTATACGGGTATTCCATTTCATCGAAGAACCGGAGACCGGATCGTTGGAAGATATTTGCCTTGGGAAAAGAGTTTTCCAGATATTGCCGTATAATCTTTCCACGAAGAACCCGGGATATTGTCAATATTCAGGTAGATATCAGTACTTTTCCGGAGTGGTATTTGTGAGGTACCACCCCATCAATCAGCCGGGTGTGTCTTCTGAAAAACAATAAAATCTGACGAGGATCCATTTTATCGGTCATGGGTGGAGGAAAAAACATCTTCAGACCAATGTACCGTGGTCGTGGTTATGTTCGCTACTATGGGGGTGGAGGTGATCGTGCAGGACATTCCCGTGGCGATGGACATGTTTATGGATCAGGTTGGTCGATATCAGCAATTCGGTGTTTTTCATCACCTGCGAACTGTCGCCATCCAGTTTTATCATATGGTCTTCGCCGAACACGACGGCCCTCGTGCTAATCTGTTCGACCACTTCGAGGTCGTGCGTTGCAGTGATAATGGTCTTCCCGGTTTTTGCCAGTTCCTGGATGAGGTTGATCAGCCACGACTGGCTCCGGGGGTCCAGTCCCGCCGTCGGTTCATCGAATAAAAGAATATCCGGATTTACCGATAAGACTGAAGCGATCGAGACCTTCTTTTTCTCCCCTCCGCTCAGGGTATGCGGGCTCCGGTCCTTGAGGTTCGAGATGCCGATCATGTCCATAACATCGTTGGCACGTTTCCTGACCTCATCGTGCGGCATGTCGAGCTGCAACGGGCCGAATGCGATCTCGTCGAACACGGTGGACGAAAATAACTGGACGTCCGGGTTCTGGAAGACGAAACCCACTTTTTTCCTGAAATACCTGCTGAATTCGTTGTCTTCGAGCGAATCGAAGATATCCTCCTTTACAAGGTTGCCAAATGCATAAAATTCCCCGCTTGTAGGATATTTCAGGGCATTTAGTATGGAAAGGAGCGTGGATTTACCGCTTCCGTTCGCCCCGAGGATCGCGACATGCTCACCCGTTTGTATCGATAAATTTACATCCCTCAATGCCTCGAACTTACGGAGGTAGGTATAGGAAACATTATGCAGTTCAAATATCATCTCCATGATCTGACCAGACTCCATCAAAACCTGAGTATATTCTGGGAAATGAGCGTCATAAATACGCTTAAAAACAGGACGCTCACCAATGCGACGTAATCCCTCTTATGTATGCTGTAATTATGCATGAGTTTTACCTCCCCTTTAAAGCCCCTGGACATCATCGCACCATGGATCCGCTCGCTCATGTCCAGCGATTTGACCAGGGTATAACCCACCCGGTTTGCGACCCATTTTTGCTCTTCCCCCATCGGCAATGCCTTTATCGTCCTGCTTTTCTTCGCGGTGTAAAAATCCTTGATCATATCCATGAACAGGAAAATATAACGGTAGCACATGTCGAGGGTAAGGACATATACTTTGGGTACCTTCAGGGTGCGGAGCGATTTAAATAGTAAATCCCGCGGTGTGGTGAGGAACAGTAATACCGCGAGCGAAACACAGGCTGCGACCCTGAGGACGAACCGCGTTGCAACGTAGACGCCCTGGTAAGTGATGGAGATGGTTTCGGGAAGGGCAAAAGGCCCGAGGTGCGCTCCATTACCAAGGTATACGAGGGTAACCAGGGCAGTTCCCGGCAAAAATATGTTGAACATTATCGGTATCATAATTATTCCAGCGAAGATAGGAACAAATACCCACACCCGTTTCATAAAGAAAGATAGTTCAATTTTACTCGAATATGCAAAAAATATCGTCAGGAAGTATACAACAAGGAGGACCCAGATGTCCTGGGTCATGCTCACGGCAAAAATGAGAATGAGGATAGAGACCAACTTCACCCGGGGGTCAATACTTTGTAACAATCCTTTTCTTCTCGCATATTCTTCCGAAATTAATGACTCCTCGAAAAAATGGAGAATTCCCGATATGGTCTTTTGGATGAAATTCTTTTTTTTCCCTGCTGTAAGAGTGCAGCATTTACAGGGGCCAATCTCGACCGTTTTCATCCATTCAGGCGTCATAGCGATACACGGCAATTCCTATGCTGGAAGTTGCGTAATATAGTTTTTATATTCTGTAATATTCTTTCTGTAAATAGATTATGGTTTTGATATTTTGTAAATACCATTTTTAAAAGTTGTGATCACATGTATGAAATATTATTTATTTTACAATATTTGTTATCACGCACTTTTTGAAAAATCCGATTTAATTCATTCATCGTCGATAGTTATATGGTTGTGCGATGCACAGCCCTGAATATCACTTTTCCATGGCCTCTTCAATCAGGGCGTCACCTTTTTGTTATAAGACTCCTATCAACTCCCATGGAGAGTAAATTCGGCCGCGGGTATATCGTCAATCTTTCCTTGATCGCACGCCATTTTGCCCTGCCTCCCGAGCAGGCATGGTTCGGGGCTTCCGATCACCTCGACGAGATGGTCGTTCCGGAGGCATTCCGGGGGACCGAAATAGAACGGCTGACCGACAGCCTGAGGAAACACATCATCTGGCACGTCCCGGGCACCATGGACAAGGAGGACGCGAAAGAAGTCGTCAGGATCCTGAACCGGCTTGTCGTTGAGATCGACAAAGCACTCGGCATCCGGGACGCCGACATCGGGGAATTCCACTGATTTTCTTTCCGGCCATTTCATCAATATTAAGTGCTGAAACGTCGAATACTTAGTGTGATTCACGTTTTAGTATCTCGATCGGGTCTTTTTATGGGGGGTATAGGATGACCGACCCTTACGATGCATCTCACATTACCGTTTTGGAAGGCCTTGCACCGGTCCGCGAACGGCCGGCCATGTATATCGGAAGCACCGATACCCGCGGACTACATCACCTCGTCTACGAGGTTGTGGACAATTCTGTCGACGAAGCGCTTGCCGGGTTCTGCGACCATGTCTGGGTCAGTATCAATGCCGACGGTTCGTGCACGGTAATCGATAATGGCAGGGGTATCCCTGTCGACTACATGAAAAAGAACGGGAAAAGCGCCCTTGAAACGGTACTCACCGTCCTTCATGCCGGCGGAAAATTCGATAAAAACACCTACCAGGTATCAGGGGGTCTCCATGGCGTCGGAGTATCGGTGGTCAACGCATTGTCTTCGTTATTGACCGCGAAAGTCTACCGTGACGGCAACATCTACGAGATGACGTTTGCGAAAGGGAAACCCACAGGTCCGCTTTCCCAGCGCGAAGAGAGCCTTAATGAGATGAAGGCACGGTACCTGAAATGGTACGGGGAACCATCACAGCCCGACAAAACTGATAGGGCTGCCTTTATTGCAGAATTTGCAAAGAAGGTCTCAGGGACCGATATTACCTTCATGCCCGATGCGACGATATTCGAGACGACCCACTTCGACTACGACGTCCTCCTCCACCGGCTCCGGGAACTGGCCTTCCTCAACAGCGGTATATCCATTGCGATAAGGGATGATCGTTCGGGCGACAACCAGGTCTTCTGCTATGCAGGCGGGATCAAGGAGTTCGTCACCTGGCTCAATACAGGGTCGGCCCCGACGCACCCCGATGTCATCGTGCTCGGGAAACGGGACCCCGAGGACAGGATCGAGGCTGATGTGGCCCTCCAGTATACCAATACCTATAACGAGCAGGTTTTTTCGTTCGTGAACAGCGTAAACACCCGGGAGGGCGGTACGCACCTGGAAGGGTTCAGAAGTGCCATAACAAGGGCGATCAATTCCTCGGCAAAGAAAAATAACCTCATAAAAGATGCTGCATTAAGTATCAGGGGCGAAGACGTCCGCGAGGGCCTGACGGCCGTGATCAGTATCAAGATGGCCAACCCTCAGTTCGAAGGCCAGACCAAGATGAGGCTCGGGAACAGCAACGTCAAGGGAATCGTCGATTCGCTCGTATACCAGTCCCTTACCGAATATTTTGAAGAGAACCCGAAGGTCCTTTCAGCAATCGTTGAAAAAGCGATGATGGCGGCAAGGGCCCGCGAGGCGGCACGGAATGCACGGGAACTCGCCCGGCGGAAGAGCACCCTCGAAAGCTCAGGTCTTCCCGGGAAACTCGCCGATTGTTCAGAACGCGACCCCTCGAAGAGCGAGATCTATATCGTTGAAGGAGATTCTGCAGGAGGCTCTGCGAAGCAGGGCAGGGACCGGAGGTTCCAGGCTATCCTGCCGCTCCGGGGAAAAATTCTCAACGTCGAGAAGGCGACCCAGCATAAAATCCTGAAAAACGCCGAGATCCAGGCGCTGATATCGGCAATCGGCACGGGGGTAGGGGAGCAGTTCGACGCCGAGAAGGCCAGGTACCACCACATCATCCTGATGACCGATGCCGATGTGGACGGTTCCCATATCAGGACGCTCCTCCTCACATTCTTTTTCCGCTTTATGCCGAGACTGATCGAAGAAGGGTTTATTTACATCGCCCAACCGCCGCTCTACCGTATCGCAAAGGGAAAACAGGAGCGCTATGCATTCCGTGAAGAAGAGATGAGGGTGTTCATCACCGAATTCGGTGAAAAGGGGACGAGTATACAGCGTTACAAGGGTCTTGGCGAGATGAATGCATCCCAGTTGTGGGGTACGACCATGGACCCGGACCAGCGCATTCTCAAGCAGGTGAAGATCGAGGATGCCAGTTTCGCCAACGAGATTTTCGAGAAACTCATGGGCGAGGACGTTGACGCCCGCAGGGACTTCATCAAGCGCCATGCAAAGGAGGTGACCAACCTTGACATCTGAACAGAAGAAGCTCGACGGGATAGAAGCCCGGGTACTCCCGATCAATATCGAGGAGGAGATGAAGACCTCCTATATCGACTATGCGATGAGTGTCATCATCGGAAGGGCGATCCCCGATGTGCGGGACGGGCTGAAACCTGTTCACCGTCGCTCCCTGTATGCGATGTGGGAGATGGGCAACACCAGCGACAAGCCCTATAAGAAGAGCGCCCGTATCGTCGGGGAAGTGATGGGTAAGTACCACCCCCACGGAGACGCCTCGATCTATGACACCGTTGTCAAGATGGCACAGCCGTTCTCGTACCGGTATATGCTCGTCGAAGGGCAGGGTAACTTCGGATCGGTCGACGGCGACGCACCGGCGGCCATGCGTTACACCGAGGTGCGCTTAAACCCGGTAGCCGAGGAGCTCCTGCAGGACCTCGATAAGGAAACCGTGAAGTTCGTCCCGAACTTTGACGAATCCCTCCAGGAACCGTCTGTTCTCCCGGCAAAGATCCCGAACCTCCTGATCAACGGGTCGAGCGGGATCGCCGTCGGGATGGCGACCAACATGCCCCCCCATAATGCAAAGGAGGTCTGTAATGCCATCAATATGTACCTCGACAACCCGCAGGTTGCTGTGGAAGACCTCATGCGTGTCCTTCCAGGCCCGGATTTCCCAACCGGCGGGGTCATCATGGGGGACGAAGGGATCAGGGCTGCCTATAATACGGGGTACGGCCGCGTAGTCATCAGGGGCGTCGCCGAGATCGAGGACCGGGGTAGCAAGGGTGACTGGATCATCGTCACCGAGATCCCGTTCCAGGTCAACAAGGCACGGTTGATCGAACACATCGCGACACTCGTGAAGGAAAAGCGGATCGAAGGCATTTCCGATATCCGCGACGAATCAGACAAAGACGGAATGAGAGTCGTAATCGAGCTCAAGAGGGATTCGAACTCAGCCGTGATCTTAAATCACTTATTCAAGCATACTGCCCTCGAGAGCACGTTTGGGATCATCAACCTCGCTATCGTCGACAACCAGCCGAAATACCTGACATTGCCAGGTCTGATCGAGCATTTCGTCCAGCACCGGGTCGAAGTGATCAGGAAGCGCAGCGAATTCGATAAAAAGAAGGCCGAAGAACGGGTCCATATCCTTATCGGGCTCCTCCTCGCTCTTGATAACATCGATGCGGTCATTACAGCGATCAGGGCATCACAGGACGTCGATATTGCCCGGGCAACGCTGATCGCAAAATTCGGGCTCGACGAACTCCAGGCCAATGCCATCCTGCAGATGCAGCTCCGCCGCCTTGCAGCACTTGAGCAGCAGAAAATCGTCGACGAAAAAACGGGCCTCCAGAAGGAGATCGACCGGCTGGCAGTAATTCTTTCATCGGATACGAATATACGTGCCGAGATCAGGAAAGAGATCGTTGCATTCGGGGAGAAATTCGGGGATGCGAGGAGGACACAAATCAGTGCAGACCTCACGAATATTGAAAAAGAGGACCTGATCGAGGACAAGCCGGTCCTCGTCTCCCTAACGTCCCTCAACTATATCAAGAGGATGGACCTCGATACGTACCGCCAGCAGCGTCGCGGGGGTCGCGGCATTATGGGAATGTCGACGAAGGAGGAAGATTACGTTGAGAATGTTTTCGTCGCCGACACCCATGATTACCTCCTCTGTTTCACCAACACGGGCCGGGTGTACTGGCTGAAGGTCTACGACATACCCGAAGGGACGAGGACTTCCAGGGGCAAGGCGATTGTCAACCTCCTGAACCTCAACAACGAACGGGTGACGGCGGTCATTCCTGTCAGGGAGTTTTCGCCGGACCGGTTCCTGTTCTTTGCGACAGAGCGGGGACAGGTCCTCAAGGTAGCCCTGGAAGAACTGTCAAGGCCACGATCGACCGGGATCAATGTGATCAACCTTCGGGAAGGAGATGAACTCGTCGACGTGAAAATAACCGACGGGACAAAGGAACTGATCCTCACGACCGGCAAAGGCCAGAGTCTCCGGTTCCATGAGGACGCCGTGCTCCCGAGACACCGGAATGCGATGGGGGTGATCGGGATCAGGATGAGGGGCAACGACGTGCTCAAGGCGGTCACCGTGCTCGAGAAGGACATGCTCCTGGTCATCACCGAAAATGGACGTGGAAAACGGACTGAATTCGATGAGTTCAGGGGTCACGGCCGTGGCACAATGGGTGTCAGGAATATCCTCACCGACAGGGCCGGCGGGGCGGTCGTCACGACCAAGGCGGTCTCTGACAACGATGAAATAATCGTCATGAGTGCTTCGGGAATCGTGATGAGGACGAAGGTATCGGAGATATCGATCCAGAAACGGAGCACCCGCGGTGTGAAGATCATGAGGCTCGACGATGGTGACCGTGTTGTCGGCGTCGCCGTCCTTGTCCCTGAGCTGGACGAGCCTCTGCCTTAATTTTTTTAGGTACAATTTTTTGGACCATATAGGATTCAGTATGCCCCAAAAAGAATAACTTCCTCACGAATGTCTGTATTGTTGCCTTGATAATTTGGTTTTCATCAGAAAACCTGACGCCCCCTGGGCTCCGCCCCGCCGCTGCGGCGACCCCGGCTGCTACAGGGACTGTGCTGGAACTGATAAATTCTCATCCGGATTGTCCCTTTCCCCCGGCTATCCTGTTGGGGGAGGGCAGGAAAGGGTGAAACCCCCTCCTGTCGACATGACATACCTTAAGATGGAGAACCAGGCGAGGGATTCTCCCGTCTGCCAGCCCGTTAGCTGAACATCAGGCCAAGCGTTATCTGTTCCCGGCAACCACACGATCCGTACCATGTTCCAGAAAACGCTTCATCTTGCTACTCACGGCGAAGGGCAGATCATCAACATCTCATCAGAGGTCGATTGCGCAGTCCTGGAGAGCGGACTCGGATCAGGGCTTGTTAATGTCTTTGTCACGGGGTCAACTGCCGCCATCACCACGATCGAATACGAGGAGGGGGTTTTAGCCGATTTTATGCGGGCCCTGGGCGTATTCGCACCCGCTGATGCGACCTACCGGCATAATACCAGGTGGGGAGACGGCAACGGCAGGTCCCATGTCAGGGCTTCCCTGATCGGGCCATCGGTTACGATTCCGTTCGTAAACGGAGCCCCGATGTGCGGTACGTGGCAGCAGGTAGTCCTTGTAGAACTCGATGTCAGGCAGTCACGCGAAAGGTCGGTCGTCGTTACCGTCATTGGCGATCCGGCTGAATAAAAAAAAAAATAAGTTACGTATACAATGGTCTTCATCGGGGATTTTGGGACCCGGCAAACTATGTCCCAACTGATCAGTCGAGCGGGATCGTCTCGAGCTGGGAGACGAGTTCCCAGATACGTGTCCTCGCGTGAACGGGCATATTGGGGTCGTTACTGATCTCGTCAATCTTCGATATTGCTTCGGCCGCACGGAGACCTATACCCTTATTGTTGTTCATCAAAAGAACGCGGGTCTCATCAGCCACACGTCGAATATTTCGCGGTATTGTGTTATCTTCCATGATGTGCTGCAGCATCTGGACACAGTTCTCGATAGTCTTTTCCGGATTAGTCATACAATATGCCTCACTGACCCTCTCTTATTATTACTCATATTCCGCCTTATATAGTTTGATAAACCAACCTGATATGATAAAACCATGCCGGAAAAGAAACCCGACGATATCATGGCCGAGTATCTTCTGAAAGGGGCAAAAATGCTCTCGAAGACATGTCCAACCTGCGGATCTCCGATGTTCACCTACAAAGACCGAACGTTTTGTGTCTTGTGCGAGAGCGAAACTGAAAGCGGAAAGGCGGCCGGAAAGAAGGTACAGGCGCAAACCGGGAGGCCTTCAACGGCCGGTGGCAGGAAAACGGATGTTACGGCGGTACCCGGGACTGCCAGGCTCGCCGGTACGGGTGAGACCTCACCTCTCGCATGCGTACTCGAAGGTACATTGATCACCCTTGCCGAACGTATCGCGACCGAACCGGATCCTGACCGCTGCCTCTCCCTCATGAATACGCTAAAAAAAGGGATAGAAGCGTTAACGCTCCTTTCTCAGTCATAAGGGTGCCTGGACAATTCATAAATCTTTTTTGCCCTCTTTTTTCCGATTCCTTCCACGTCCCCGAGCGATTGTTCATCGGCATTGACGATGCCCTGGACGGACCCGAAATGGCCGAGGAGGAGCCTCGCATTCTTCAGGCCGATGTCAGGGAATGATGCGATCACCTGCTCCAGCTGGCCGCTTACCGGCTGGTAGGGTTTCCTTATATGCGGCCTCTGGTTGCCGTGGGCTTCGTATTCGCGTTTTGCGATGACAAGCAGCATCGCCGCCGTTTCTTCCTCGTTCCGGGTAACGAGCACGGTAACCCCGAGATCGATGGCGATCGCGGAAAGTGTGCCCCGGATTGCGTTCGGGTGGATATTACGCGCTCCAAAGAGGTCTTCGCCCTCGATAATCAGGACCGGTTTCAAGGCCTGGGATGAGAGCGTCCGTACCTGGCCGAGGAGGTCGCGGTCCACCAGGGTATCGACAAAATCCTTCGTTGTTTTTCTTTCGACGAGAATCCTGTCACCGATTGCATAATCACCTGCGGGTAATCTCCGGATATCGATGGACGCCCCAAGGGTATGCAGCACTTCGACGACTTTCGACGATGTCTCCCTGTCGTCCACGAAGATCAGGGGGCCTTCGGTATCACGGAATTGCCCGGTATATTCCCCGATACTGAGCTGGACCGGTGTCGCCGCGGTGCCCTGGGCGGATCCAGGCGTTAGAGCGTTCCCGATCTGCCTGATCCCTTCTGCCATCGCCCGTTCCCTCGACTGGCTGACGTACCTGAATGTCTCGTCAGATGTCCCTTTCGTAACAAAGACAATGATCTTCCCTGCCCCGCTCCTGCCCGTCCGCCCTTTCCTCTGGATGCTCCTGATTTCGGACGGGACAGCCTCGTAAAATATGACGAGGTCCGTGGATGGTACATCGAGCCCCTCCTCGCCGACCGAAGTCGCCACGAGGACGCGGAATTCCCCTGACCTGAAACGCCTGAGGGCGTCGATCTGTTTTTTTTGTGAGAGGCCCTGTTCTGCATCCTTCGTTGCCTGGCCGACGAACCGTTCGCATGAGATGCCGTGGGAATTAAGGTGGTTGACGAGGAGCGTCACCGTATCGCGATAGGTGGCAAAGATGATTATCCTGCTATCCGGGGCGTTCTCGAGCTGCTCCCTGACCGCTTTTTCGACTAACGGGACTTTTGGGTGGAGTTCATGTTGCCATGTTTTCGTCCGCTCGATCAGGGCGAGGAAAACCGGGTCCTGCGCAAGCCTCCTGCTGGCTTTCGAACCGTTCGGAGACAAGGCCTCTCCGGCAAGTCTTGCAAGATATGCCTTTAATACAACGCTACCCTGCGATTCGGCGAGGCCCTGCGCATGTTTCAGTTTCATAAGCTCGGCATAGATGGATGCTGCTGCATAGCCGCTTGAATCGCGCTGGCCGATCCGTTCCTGGACCTGGGCATTGATGGCGTTCAGTGCCTTCATGGAGAGTTGCTGCCGTTTTGGCACCGATATGCCCGTTGCCGCCAGCATCCCGAGGCGGTCATCGACGAGCCGGTTGAGGGCGTCCAGGGCTTTGCCGAGTTCAGGGGGGAGAGCGACCGGGATGACTTCTATTTCCCGCTCGTGGATGTATTTTTTGACGTCGGGGTCGTGTTCGGTCCTCGTCTCGACCTGCTCGATCCCGATATTCGCACACACCTGCCTGACTTTTTCTTTCTGGCCGCCCGGCGATGCCGTCATCGCGAGGATCCTTGGTTTTTTTGCCGTCACCCGGTACTGTCCTGCGATGAATACATAGGCATAATTGCCTACCGCCCTGTGGCACTCGTCGATGACGAGCAGGCTGACCTCGGAAAGCCCGTAGCGGCCGGCCAGGATATCGTTCTTGATCACCTGAGGAGTGGCGAAAATCACACCTGCCTGTTCCCATTCGCGGGTGCGGTCGACACCCGGGGTCTCCCCGGTGAACATGGCGAAATATGTATCCCGGTCACGGCCTGTGGCAGGCAGGAGCAGGTTCTCGAAGAACCTTTTGTGCTGCTCGACAAGTGGTTTCGTCGGGGCCAGTATGAGGACTTTTCCGCCTTCGTTAAAGAGTCGCGACGCCGCAACGATGAGGGCGATGGCGGTTTTTCCAAGTCCCGTCGGAAGGACGACAAGGGTATTTGCATCGAGCGCCCGCATCGCGATCGAGAGCTGGTATTCCCTCGATTCGAGGCCGTCAGGCCGTATCAGCGGGTGATTGATGCAGGTCATGGACAGATGCCGGAAAAACTCCTTTTTCCCTCGATAAGGTCACTGATAATCTCCGGGAGCCGGTCTGCCGGGACCCGTGCCTGGTCCATGGTGTCGCGGTCCCGTATCGTAACGGTCTGGTCTTCCTTTGTATCGTAGTCCACCGTGATGCAGAAGGGGGTGCCGATCTCGTCCTGCCTGCGGTAGCGTCTGCCGATTGCCCCGGAATCGTCGAATTCGGCAAGGATGTGGTGCTCGTGCAGGCGATGGGTGATTTTTTCCGCGATGATGTCCAGCCCGTCACGGCTCATCAGGGGAAACACGGCAACCTGGATCGGGGCGACCAGGGGTGAGAACCGAAGGACCCTGCGTTCCTCGCCATCGACGACTTCTTCGTCATAACTCTGCTCGAGCACGGCATAGCACATGCGGTCGATGCCGTACGACGGTTCGATTACATGAGGCCTGACTTCCTCGCCCGGAAGATCGACCTCTTCCTCCCGCACCTCGTATAAGTCTTTAGGAATAAACAGTTCCTCGTCGCCTACGATGATGGTCGCACCATCAGGCCCCGGGCTGCAGACCTCGAGGGCTTCAATGACAGATTTTGCTTTTCCGCGGAATTTAGGGCCAATAATTCCCATATCGGGCACGACCCTGCGGCGTTTCACCCGTTTCGGTTTCTCATACTGGATGAAGACGGTAAACGACTGGCCGCTCTGCTTTTCATGGGCTTTTAAGTCGTAATCGGTCCGATCGGCAATCCCAACCGTTTCGACCCACCCGAAACGTTCGGACCTGATCTCGGCATCCCAGCAATCCTCTGCATAGTGAGCCAGTTCATCGGGGAGGTGCTGCCTGAACCGTAACCTGTCTGGCTTTATCCCGATCCTGATCATCATCTGGTGGGTCAGGGCGACATAGTAGGCCACGTATTCGTTGGCAATTATCCCCGATGCAACGGCATCTTTCATGGTCATGATCCGGGGTTCCGAACATTCCTCCTGCTGCCTGACTCCGAAGAGAGGGACCTCGTAGCTGGCATACCGGGCGAATTTCGGGTGGTCCTTTTCATCGGGATGGACGAAAATTTCTGCTTCTGCCTGGGTAAATTCCCGGAGCCTGATCATGCCTTGTCTTGGGGATATCTCGTTCCGGTAGGATTTCCCGATCTGGACAGCGCCGAAGGGGAGCTTGTCGCGGTAGAACCGGAGCAGCCGCTGGAAATCGGTGAACATTCCCTGTGCCGTCTCAGGTCTTAAATATCCCGTACGTTGCGATCCGGGCCCGATACTTGTCTGGAACATCAGGTTGAAGTTGAATATATCGACTTTTCCGAGGACTTCCCCACACGCTGGGCACGGGAGCGTTGCCAGTACTTCCTGGAGTTGCTCGGAACTCATGGTCGATGCTCCGGCAACGCCACCCCCCTCGGCTGCGTGGTCTGCCCGTGAATATTCCCCGCAGCGGGTACACTGGAACATCTTGTCTGAAAATCCCTTTACATGACCGGATGCGATAAAAATCGATTCCTGTCCGATCGTGGGGCATTCGATCTCGTAGTAGCCCTCCTGGATGACATAAAAGGAACGCCAGATGTCTTCGATCCTGCGCTTCATCATGGAGCCGAGAGGACCGTAATCGATAAAACCTGCGACGGCGCCATAGCACTCGGATGTAGGCCATACAAAACCGCGACGTTTTGTGAGGTCGTTTATCTTATCATATATATCACTCACGTGACCACCGTTTTATCCAAAGATTGTTGAACCCGGGGGACGAAAAAGCTGTTTCAAACCGGATCCCTGCCTGGTTTTTTCTCTGCACGTACTGTTTTTTCCAGGATCCTCAATCAGGCGACCGGAAAGTCCCCTGTTACCGAATCTAGTAATTTACGCCGGTCAAAGAGATAAAGTTGGCGCTCCTGTAACTCCCGAATCCGGTCAATACCCGGAAATTCCGGGGGAAACCACGCGGGTTACAGGCAAATATGGATAGTATTAAATAGACAGGGGGGCATGTAATCGGGTAATCCCACAGAGTGGTTTCACCCATGCCGGAAGACAAGCGTAAGATTCAGCTTCTGGAACTGTTCACCAACATTACCAGCAAAACGAAAATCGTAGAGCCGATGAAAAAGATTCACGGGTCCCTCAGGGACCGTGATGCGGTGGAACGGGAGATCGCCCTTGTCATGCGGGAAATACTCGACCAGGGCTTTTTCAAGACCAAATTAAAGCCGATTCAACTTGCAAGACTGGTCTCCGCCTACTATCTCGGGAAAAACGATACAGAGATCGCCAGGGAACTCGGGGATGAGAAGCTCTCGAAGACCGTTGCGAGGGCCCGTGTACGTCTGAAACTGTTCAGGGACCTCGACTTCAAGATGCCGTTCGACCGGGAGAAAATGGAAGCGCTGATGCAGTCAGGGAAGACCATGAAGGAGATCAGCGAAGAGCTCGGTGTCAGCCCGTCCACCCTCAGGGAGTACCGCCACGTCATCGACCAGCGGGACGACCACACCATCGACCATTACCTCGAACGGATACGGGACGTCATGGAGGACCGGGACTTGAGCGAGCAGATGACCCGGAGTGCAACGAAAGACGGTCTCGGGGACTCGATCGATATCACAGAAGCTGAATTGATAGACATTGCCTGAACAGCACGTCCAGGCAGGTAATCAGAGGAGGGATTTTTGAGTGACGGCCCTCACACTCTTTTTTTTCAGAAACTTGCATTCGAAAGAGGTAATTTTTTCATAGTTGCAGCGATCAGGTACTTGGTATGCAGCTTACCTGGCTTGGGCATTCATGCGTCCTCATAACCGGTTCTTCCCGGGTACTCGTGGATCCGTTCATCGGTGACGGCGTCCCGGTCCGGGAGGTCCCGGATATCGTTGCAGTTACCCATGGGCATGCCGATCATGTTGGGGAGACACTGCACCTGGCCAAGAAGACGGTCGCTATCAACGAGATCGCAAAATACCTGAAGAAGCAGGGAATCCCGGCTGAGGGGATGAATATCGGCGGTACGATCGATGTCGATGGCGTACGGTTCACCATGACCCCTGCGGTTCACTCCGCCTGGTTAGAACCGGCAGCGCCAGGGTACTGCGGCGGAGCGGCTGCCGGGTATGTCATAACGATGGACGGGAAGAGAATATATCATGCAGGGGACACCGCGCTTTTCTCAGACATGAAACTGATAGGACAGCTCTACAAACCCGATGTGGCGTGTCTCCCCATCGGGGGAAGGTTCACGATGGGTCCCGACGAGGCGATGATGGCTGCCCAGTTTGTCGGAGCACCCTTAGTCATCCCAATCCATTACAATACATGGCCTGCGATCGCAGTGGACCCTTCGTCGTTCCGGCGAGCGATTGAACGGACAACCGATATCAAAGTGGCAGTTCTGTCGCCCGGAGAATCCGTTGAGATGTGAATGGATTTTGGTTAAGAGCTACGCTACCCGATCTGAAACACAATAATCGAACCCCCTGACACTTCGTTTTACCTGATCCACCAGCCGAGGCAGACGATAAACCCGCATAGGTATCCGAACAGGAACACGATGCACAGGGCGATCCAAATCCTCACCTGCTCGCATGTCAGGGGTCTATTCCAGACGCTCGTGTGGGTCTCCATACCTGAGTTCCATGGGGAATAACACGTTTACGATAATAAGGTGTTCTATTTACCGTCACGGGGATGTCAACCGGGCAGGAAAGTCCTTTTCAGGCTCTTAGCCAGTTCATTTCGGTCCTGCAGGTCTTTCTGCATCTGCAGGCACAGGGACAGTGTCCCGATCTCTATTCTGTCAGCCCTTTTAAGCACAGGTTCATTGCAACCTTATCATCAGGGGCTTCGAAAATGAGCGTGGTATCGTACATTCCATGTGTCCAATATATATTCAGGTACCGTGCCGGTCCCTTTGTATCGGCCTCGAGGTCTTTAAGTTCTGTTCGGCAACCTCTTAACTGAGCTTTGTTTTAAATTTTGCCAGGCAATGAAAAGCATTCTTTATTTCTTACTTGATTTTGGTAATAGCAGTGCGGGAACTATTTATAATAAATTAATGCAGGATCACAGCCTGCTGTCAATAATGTAGGAATACCCGGAAACCGGAAAAAAGGGACTGGTGCACAACTGTTCCCTGTCGTTTGACAGGATATTCTCTGGAAAATGAAGGTTTCAAAATGGTTCGGATATTAGTTTCACGACACTGCAATTCCAACCATTGTCAGGCCGAACATGATTAGGAAGCCTGATACCATCATCATTATTGCAGTTAACCGGCATCTGATGGAATAATCATAGTAGATGAATAACGCGATACCGATAACGGAAATTACGATATAAAATACCCCTGCAGGATCGACGATGTTCCCTGGAATCAGAAACTGAAAAGCCTGATATCCGTCGGCGACAATATTTACCGCTATCGCGGATAACAAGCCCGATGCCAGTCCTGTTGCAAAAAATATCAGGTTATGCGTTTCTCCCTCGTACATTGTCATTCAATATCTCATTACATCCTCATGGCTGATACAGGTTTTTGGCATGAGAGGCTCGTCCCTCAGGAGATCCAGTATCAAAAATATATTGAAGTCAATATCCTCATTATTTTATCAACTTGGCCGCAATTAATAAAAATTAGTTGGGGATGATCGTTTTCGATCCCCTGATCGTCCGGAAAGGGCTCTTTTTGTCTTTTAGATTTTTTTGAGGGAGTCTATTGCCACCCCGTACTGCGGCCCGGCATGGTGCCAGGTAAGTTCGAGAACATTTCCCGATGTCAGGAACCCGGTAGAGTACCCGTCATCTTCTTCGGCGGTTGACAAGGTCGTCCCATCAGGACCGATGACACCTGCGAAACCCTCGGTAGTCATAGTCCCGTTCGTTGTCCAGACGTAATGGCCTGAAAAGATCCGTCCCTGTTGTCCGGTTACGATCATCGTCATCGTCTGGTTATGATAGTCTGAAAAGCCTGTTCCCTGCTCGTACCCCTGCATGGTACCGGTCCAGGTACCGGTAATGTTCGGGATGACAGGACTCTGCGCTACGGCTGGCGAAGCCTGGACCGTCTGCTGGGTTGATACCGGGATGGTGGTGGTTGTCGTGCAGCCGGTTGCAAGCACTGCTGTAACAACGATTACGATAAGCATGGTCAATACGAACTTCATGATCCAGACTTAGACCTGAAGAGGAGATAAAAGCTGGTTATGGTTTTATCGGTCTCGCAGGGTCCGGTGCGGTCGAATGTCTCACCGATCGATTTACGTTATCCGCATTCCGGCCAAAATCGAAGATATTTTCTGATCGCTCCGGTTTGACCTGCACCATTACATCCATTGATAAACGTTCGGACCCGAAACAATATCGAAATGAGATACCTGGCTGTTATCGTCCTGGGTCTGCTGGTGCTCTTAAGTGGAGCAGCGTATGCAGGGTGGATACCAGGTTTTCCGGTTATGCAACCCGGCAAACCGGCGGTCACCACCGAAAGCACGTCTGCCCCTTCTACCGTAAACTGGATATCTTCGCCACAAAAGGGGTCTTCAGGCGAAGCGCTCCTGATGGCGGGAAAAATTCTCTTGAAAAATATCTACACGTACAAACAGGGTGCACCAGACTATCTTCCCGAGTCCTATTCCGGTGAGAAAACCGGTCAGAACGCCTATCTGATCCACTCGAATGTCAGCACCTCGGTCGTCTGGCCTGCGGCCGGCAACAGCCAGGTCACCTGGGAAAGTAGCCCAAAGGGATCGCCGTTGGGATGGAGCGGGACAGTCGTGATTGCGGGGCCGGTAACCGTTAATGGATCCCCGTCTCCCGTCGTGGTGAAAACCGATTGCAGCGGTTTAATCACCTCGCTCTTCTCTTACGCGAACACCCAACACCAGACCGCTTTCACCGGATGGAAGGTGAATTCCCTAATTCCCGAGGCCGGTTGTTTCAACCCCCAGGGGGCCCGGAATAAGCCCAACCCGCTGAATTATTATAACCTGTTCGTCAGCGGCCAGAACGACTGGTTCAAGAGTGTCCCGCTTTCCGATTTACAGCCCGGAGATATCATCGCCTATGCAAATACCAATAACAGAAAAGACAGCGGGCACGTCATGCTCGTTGCAGCGGTCTCGAACGGCACGATGAATTCCATGTCGAGACAAGTCGTAGTCATCGATGAGACCGGGAGCGTGCACAGTTCCGATACGCGACACGTCAGTGTTCTTCCATCCGGCCAGAAAACAGGGGCTGGAATCGGGATGGGGTACATCAGACTTGCTGCCCTGCCGAACGGGACGCTCCAGTTTTACTGGGGATTAACGAGCCCCGGACCTGAAATCGGATCGGTGGCCCTGGGAAGGGCATTATAACATTTTAATAAATTTACCGGCTCATTCTCACCAGCTTGAAAAGATCCTCATTTTCATTAAACCAGTTTTCCTGGTATAGATTAAAAAAAAGCATTCAATGAAAATAAATTTTGAATGGTACTTAGAGTTATGTTGAAAATCCCAATCTTGTTTTAGTGGATTTCTATATTGCATCAGCACTGGGTCCTGCCATTAAACCCCACAGGAACAAACCGGCCCAATCAAATATTGATGCCCCAAAAGTGGGGTTTGCATTGTAAAGCTGGCTATATCCGGTATACATCAGGATAGCAACAACAATGAGAAAACCCCCAAATGCTGATATGAATAATCTCACATCTGCCCAACTCGGCCACCAATCAGGAAGCAGGTGTTCCGGGGCTGAATAGTTCAATCTTATTGATAGCTTTAGCTCCGTTATCTACAAAGGGCTTTTTTTCAATTTCATTCTTTAATTCTTTCAAATTTTGTTGTAGGAAAGATACTGTATTCTGAATTTTGGAAACATCAAGTTTATGATCCTTCAGTTCTTCTTGAATTTTATCTCGATTTTGAGCATCTGATTTGGGGATAAGAATCAGGGCAATTCAAGATTTTTCGGATATCTGAAGGTGAAACAGGGAAATTCCTGAAATTTGAAAAGCAGAAATCACCTGGTGGAAACCTCATCATCACCGGATGCTGATGCCACTCCTACTGCGTGGGTGGCTGCGGAGCGGCAGGACCCGTGGTCCCGGAGGCAGGGCAGAGGGAGATCCCGGCCATCTGAAGGGGTGATGGTCCGGGGCCTTTGCCCCGGTTTTTATGCTTGATAATTACAGGCATATTTCAAGAACGAATGTAAAATCATGGAATGAGATAACACACAAATAAAAAAATCAAAAAAAAAAAATATTAAAAGTCTGTCATAACCCTGAACTGGTCGATCTCTTCCCTGTTCAGGTTCTCGAGGAAGATTTCAGCGGCAGACCTGATGTCTTTGCTTGCCGTTATTGCCCTGCCTACGACGAGAATATCGGCACCCGACTTGATCGCCTGCTTGACGACATCGGAACGTATGCCGCCAGCTGTCGCCACGAGAAGTTTTCCGCCCGCTGCCTTCTTCAGCTGGGCGATGTTACCCCAGGCATGGGCAGAACTTTCGGCATCGATGGCCCTGTGGAGCTCGACGATATTGGGCTTCACGGACAGCGTCTCGATCAGCTTGACGGGGTCGGGGACGTTCAGCATGTCGATGACCGAATAAATCCCGGTCTTTTTCGCCTCGACGATCGCCTTCTCGATCGTGGAGATGGGTGCAAGGCCCGAGATAACGACTGCATCTGCCGATGCATCGGCTGCCATCCTTGCTTCGAGGTTCCCTGTGTCGAGGATCTTTAAGTCGGCAATGATGAACGCGTTCGGGCGTATCTTTCTCATTTCCGAGATGACGGAGAGGCCGAACCGCTTGATCAGTGGCGTCCCCGCCTCGATGATCAGGTGGTCGTTCTCGGGCAGCTCGGTGAGGACCTGCTTCACCTTGTTCATGTCGACAAGGTCGAGGGCGACCTGAAGGTACGGCGGGTCCCATAGACGCTGCACTTTGAACCCCATGACCGCATGCATCGCCCGGTCTTTCTCGTAGACAAGGGTCTTCCTGTCCGGGAACTGGTCGAATGCCCTGCTGATAGCGAGCTTGGTCGCCCCGTAGTTGTACCGGTATATCTTATTGTAGTCGGTCGCCTCGGGGTCCAGGTAGGCGCTCGCGAGGATCACCATTGACTCGATGTCGTAGTCCCCGAAAACGCCTTCTTCCACCGAATCCGCGACAGCTTTCGCGACCGCTGCCTGGACCGGGCCGAACATCTCCCTGATCTGGGTCACTTTCCTGATCGTGACTTTCGGTATGACAAGCGTGGCCGGTTTCGTCAGAAGGTTCGGCCTGACGACCGCCAGGAGCGGCGTGTGCCCGGCCGATAGTTGCGACAGGGCATTGACGAATGCCGATCCAACCGGGCCTTCCTTATCCCCGATTACGAGGTCTATATGAGCGAGTTCCGCTCCGTCCCCAACGAGTGCTTCTCCAATCAGATACATGAAATCCTCACGTGATATGAGTAGTAATGAGGTGGCAAGATATAAAAAAGCCAGCGGGATAACCGGCTCCGTTCCTTTCCCATCGGAAATTGCGCCCCTAATAGGCAATATTTACCATAATACGCGTGAAATGTCGGGAAGTTGCCATCCTGACCGATCAGGATCGTTGATCGAAGGTCTTTTGAGAAAAATGTAATACCGGGCCGATCGGGGCCGTATTGAGTCAGGTTCTCCCTGGCAATTTGCAATCGGGGATGTGAAGTTCCCTCCCGGTCGTAACGTGACACCTTAAGTAAGAATGAGGATTCTATTGAACGGAACAACCGAAGACCAGCCGATCCCTGTCGTTCTAATGTTCCTGAAAAATGTGGGGTCGGTGAGATTTGAACTCACGATCGACGGGTCTCTCCGACATGCGTCAGTGCTCCAACGGATCATCACTATTCAGAAGACCCATTGTTCATCATCCACACCGAGACGCGAAAGACCGCTGGAGCCCGTCGCCATTCCGGACTAGGCCACGACCCCGATGATGTAAAATAAATCGCATTATCGAGATTTAAGTGTTCGCATAAAAAATCAGTAATCATATATTCTCTTCGGATGC
>DATJQJ010000005.1:0-6741 GCA_035505975.1 Methanoregulaceae archaeon | reverse complement strand
TTGCCGGAATATTCCTGTCTGCAAGTGCTGCCCCGCATAATGCCAGGAGCATAACCATTGCAATGGAAAACATAACGATTTTCTTCATAATTGACATCCTGAATGTAACGATACTCTAGGTATCCATAGAAAAGTCGTGTTCGCGGGTATATATGTAAACCGGGCAGATATCCCCCGGGTTTTTCCGTATAACCCGGGGGTTATACCTATAGGATTTCCTCCCGTTTAAGGATCCCAGGGCGGAGACTGGCGGACAGGGAAAAATTCTCCTCAGGATCGTACCCGCGCATAGTCTGGGCATTGTTTGACGAGTTCCGGTCGGGTTTATAAACCGCGCCCAGGTACCCGGGCAATTACCCGGGACCGGCAGGTATCTTTATCATCGGAAACGAAGTGAGATCCTAATTGGGTTGATCGAATGGGGAGGATATTACTTGTTGATGACACGTCCTATGCAAAGCAGCTGCTGAATTTGATCCTGACAAGTGAAGGCCACGAGATCGTTGGGGAAGCCAGTGACGGGATTGAGGGGATAGAGAAATACAAAACCCTGATGCCCGACCTTGTCATGATGGATATGATCATGCCGCGTATGGGAGGGATGGAGTGCATGGAGGAGATCCTGAAATTCGACAGGAATGCGAAAATCCTCGTTGTGTCTGCGGATTCCCAGGGGAATCATGTGGCAGATACCGTCCGTAAAGGATCCATGGGCTACATCAATAAACCCTTCAAAAAAGAGACCGTCCTCGAAGAAGTAAGTATTATTCTGAAAGAGAACGGCAGATAATCTTAACCTGCCTACAGTAGACACTGGTCTGACCTTATCCAAAGCTGATTATGGATGCAGGGGACCATTTCGGATATTTTGGATCGGTTAATGTCCGAGCCTGCCGATTGAATAATGACCATGTCTCCCTCGCACGACGATCGCGATAAATCCCACACTATTCAGCCTGTTCCCGGCCGGTACGTATTTCCAAGGCTCAATGCCGAAATCATCGATAAGCATGGCGTGAGGATGCACATCCATAGCTGGGCAGGAGATTGCGACCTTGCGGCCGTTGTTTACGAGGAAACGGATGTCGGACACCTGGAGGAATTTTTCCATGAGAATTCTGCTTTCATTTATTATATCATCGAAGGAGAGGGCGTTTTTGTGATCGAAGGCTCAGAATACCCGGTCCGGGCGACCGATGTCGTAATAATCCCCCCAAAAAAGAGGTTCTGGTTCCGGGGAGCCCTGAAACAGATCCTCGTCACGGCCCCGGCATGGCTTGAGGAAGGAGAACACCACATCCGGACGATCGACCCTTCATCTGGTGGCTATTGATCCTTCCCGCCGGATCCATGAACCCAATCGATCGTCCCGCCAATCCAGTCTTCGGTCCAGGAAATGGTTTCTGTCAGTCCGGCCTTCAGCCAGGCCAACCTGGTCAGTGCCCCACCGAAGAAATTCAGTCTGTAATACTCCGGATACTGGTACCCGGTTCCACCTTCACTGGAAAAATCCAGTCCCCGGTTCCACCGGTTATCTGGTCTCCCTGAAAACCTGTTTGTTCACTGTTCATCCGGGCCTGGCGGTCTCCCTCTGAAAAGCAGGTTTATCTCTCCCCCGCGATAAACAATTGCTGAATGACCCTCAATAACCCTCCGGACGGACCAACCGGTTCCGTAGGGAATTCACGGCACTCTCATCCCCACGAGGTATTCCCGGCGTCCCGAGCCCGGCACCTGGACTCCCGTCTCAGAAGGCTTTTGTATCGTCCCGATCGTATTGCAGCCCGCTACGTGAAACCTGGTAACCATGTACTCGATTTTGGGTGCGGCCCGGGCTTTTTCACGAGGGAGTTCGCGAAAACGGCAGGCGATCAGGGGACCGTCATTGCTGCCGACCTCCAGAAAGAGATGCTCGACCTCCTCCAGGAACGGTTGGAACCCGAAGGGCTGATGCCGCGGATCATTCTGCACCGCTGCGCTGCCGATACCCTCGGGCTCTCTCCCGGGTGGGATGGGCGCATCGATGCAGCATTCGCGATTTTCGTAGTACACGAAGTACCGGATGCCGCCGGGCTGTTCCGGGAGATCGCATCGCTGCTCGTACCCGGGGGACTGTTGTTCATTGCCGAGCCGCCATTCGTTGTTTCGGGCCGTGAGTTTCGTGCAACACTCGACCTCGCCGCCTCTGCAGGACTGGAGAAGGTCGAAGATCGTCATTATTTTGTCAACAGGGCGGCGGTCTTTAAAAAATCGCCCGGGATTTAGTCATCGTACAGAGAACAGGGGTCAATATTTTTCAGGGGCTTGGTTTGCCGGAGACGAATTGATTTTTACTTCCGGGTCCTGTCGCAACCATGGTCGCCCAAACAGCAGGCGGAGCCCCGGAGCGTACGATTATGCAATTTCATGAGGTTTTATACCCCTTTTTTTCGATCAATGACCGTATCTGCTTTGCATATTCAGGTCCCCTTGTCTCGAAATCGATTCCGACGACGACCGAACCGGGATGGAAGTCGGACCTGTCGTTTCTCTGTTCTATATGGAGAATGTTCGCTCCCTGTTCCGCGAGCAGGGCCAGTAACGTTGCCAGCGTCCCCGGGGTGTCGGGAAGCCTTACCGATACATGAACGATCCGGTCATCCCGGAATAATGCGTGTTCGATTACCTTTGAATACAGAGATATATCGATATTTCCTCCCGATATCACGAGTACCACGTTTGCATCCCCAGGGATTGCAATATGATTAAAAAGCGCTGCAGCGAGGGGAGCGCTCCCGGCACCCTCTGCGACGATTTTTTTCCGTTCGAGAAGCAACAGCATTGCCCTGATTATTTCATCATCGCTGACAAGGACCATGTCTTCGACAAGAGACTGCATGACCGGCAGGGTCATTCCCCCTGCCTGCGGCACGAGGATCCCGTCGGCAACTGAATGACCGGGTTTTGAAAATGTTGCCGTTCCTTTATGAAATGCCGTATAGGCAGCGGGGCACGCCTCGGCCTGAACTCCCAGGACCCTCACCTTCCTGTTCCTGTACGACAGCGCTGTCGCGATACCGCTAATCAGTCCGCCTCCGCCGACAGGGACGATCACCATGTCCGCCCCGGGGAGGTCTTCGATGATTTCGAGCCCGATGGTCCCCTGCCCGCACATGATATCGTGATCGTCGTAGGGATGAATGAAGACGGCACCGGTCTCTTCTGCGATCGATTCCGCAACCACAATAGATTCCTGGAGGTTCTCACCGTCAAGAATTATTTTTGCACCATAGCTTTCGGTTGCGGCCTGCTTGGTCATCGATGCATGGACCGGCATCACGATGGTCGCCGGCACTCCGGCACTCCTCGCAGCGACCGCCACTCCCTGTGCATGGTTGCCGGCAGACGCGGCAATGACCCCTGCCTGGCCAATCTCGTCGCGGTGATTCAGTATCCGGTAGGTGGCCCCCCTGATCTTAAAAGACCCTGCTTTCTGGAGGGTTTCCAGTTTGAGATAGATATTGGCCCCGGTCATCTCTGAGAACGTCGGGGAGTATACGAGAGGAGTGCGTATGATATGCGGAGCGATGACCTTCTGTGCCTGAAGGATTTCCTCGTATGAAATCATAAATGATACTTGATACATGGATAATTTAGTTTTTGTAAAACGTATCCCCTGCTTAATGTCAATTGCCCGTGTGGCTCTTAAATTGGACATCTATCCTGATTAGATGGGAACAGGACCGGAGTCGGGCCCCGGAAGCCGGCTATCCGGTTTTTGTCTGGTCAGACGATTCTCTTAAATACCAGACGATCCATTACAGGTCTGAAAAGGATATGGACCAGAAACCGGAGACAGGAACTGGGGTGATGATAGCGACGTTTGCGGGCGGGTGCTTCTGGTGCATGCAACCGCCGTTCCGGGCACTCGATGGCGTTCTGTCGGTAGTGTCCGGCTACGCAGGCGGGTCTTTGGAAAATCCCACGTATGAAGAGGTATCGTCGGGCACGACAGGGCACCTGGAGGCCGTGCAGGTGACCTACGACCCGAAAAAAATCTCGTACCGGGCACTGCTTGACACATTCTGGAAACAGATTGACCCGACCGATGCGGAAGGGCAGTTCGCCGACAAAGGCTCCCAATACAGGACCGCGATATTCTACCACAACGATGAGCAGAAAAGGCTGGCTGAGGAGTCGAAACGTGAACTGGAGGCATCGGGTAAATTCAGGACTCATATCGCGACCGAAATCCGGCCATATAAAAATTTTTACCCTGCAGAAGAGTACCACCAGGACTATGATCGGAAAAATCCTGCAAGATACAAACAATATAAGCAATATTCAGGAAGAGAGTCCTACATTCACAAGACCTGGGACGGGACCGGTTTTGTAAGGGTATTTTCGACGCCGGGCTGTACGGGCTGCCGGGCGGTAAAGGAGTTTCTCAAATCCAGGGAGATCGCATTTACCGAGATCGATATGGCTTCCGACGAAGATGCGAGGAACATGGTGGTTGAGAAAACCGGCTATATCCAGTCTCCGGTCGTCCAGATCGGGGAGGTGTTCATTGTCGGGTTCGATAAAAAGAAGATGGAAGACCTCCTGGACCTGCATTGATCAAGGGAAATAAAGGGAAGGCACGATGTGCGGACAAATTGATAATACCCAGTCAGGCCGGTGTCGTAAAGACATGTACCGGTGATTCGCGACAGGGCAGACTTTACCGGTTATTTTTTGTAGTACTAACGGGTCCGGAAGTCACGTGAGGCTTGGTCCCTGTTTCAGGCTTGTCAGGGAAAAATGAGGGATACTATGGGGTCATGGTGGTTGTCGGGCACGAAAACAACCCTGGGGGATTTATTACCGGGGAACTGATAGGATTATTATGCACGAGCTGGTCAGGGCGTGGACTGAACGGAAAGGTCTGGCATTGATCGCGGCGACAGCTCTTGTGAACGCCCTTGTCCTGATCCCGTTCAACCAGCTCCAGTGGGTCGTAGCGGGTATCGCCATCCGACCGGCAGCCGCCCTGCCTGTCGTCCTCGGCATTCTCTTCGGCCCTGCAGCCGCATGGGGCCTCGGTATCGGTAACATCGCCGGAGACCTCTTCGGTTCATGGTCCCCGATGAGCATACCCGGGTTCGTCATTAACGTGCTGTACCCTTACGTGTCGTACCTGTTGTGGCACCGTATAATGAAAGGCCATGAAATTCGAACCGATCTTTACAGTATCGGTAGTTTCCTTTCCGTGACAATCGTATCGACCCTGGTCTGCATGGCGCTTCTCGCACTGGCGGGAACGCTCTTTTTCGCCCGTCCCTTCGAGGCAAAGTTCATCAGTTATTTTGGTAACAATATCGTCTTTGCACTGACCTTCGGTACGGCCATCTACTGGCTTGTCCTGGAAAGGGCATTTCATGGAGGGTTCGTATACGGAAGGAAATGGGACGAACGGAAGAGTGGATAATCTTTCCCTCTGATGACCTCTTGTCGATCGGCATGGTATGATCGCAAGAGGAATGCCGCGAAAGTGAAAAAAAATACAGGAATGATTTACGGGCCGTTCACCACGATCAGCCCGGTCTGGACCGATGAATTACCAACGAACATGCCACTGGCCGGATCATTCTTGAAGACCGTCAACGTGACATTATAAACGCCGGGATACCGGTAGGTATGGACCTGGTATGGTCCTGTCATATTGATGCCGTCCCCGAAATCGTAATTGAAAAATGTCGGGTTACCGATTGAATTGTCGGTGAAGGTGACGTTCAGCGGGACTGCTCCTTCAGCAGGCGACGCCGTGAACTGAGCGACCGGTGCAATGAAGGGGACTTTCCCGACAGTGATTACGCCAGGCTTCGTCATGCCCGAACTCATGATGGTGAATGTCGCGCTGTTATATTTCGAGATGGTCTGGGAAATGGTGTAGGTGCCCGGGAACCGGTACGTATGTACCGGGTTAGGCCCCGACATGGTGATGCCGTCGCCGAAATTGTAACTGAACCATGTAGGTTTTCCGACTGATGCGTCCGTGCATTTCACGGTGAGCGGGGCCGTCCCGCTGGTTGGTGAAACGGTGAAATTCGCCTGGAACACAGGTCCTGGTGCACCGACAGTGATGTAATTATTTTTCATCATCGTGTCGTTCTGGCAGGCGCTGTTGGACTCGGAAAGACTGACATTATACACCCCGACGGCTGTATAGGTATGGACCGGCTGCTGCTCTTCCGAAAAGGTCCCGTCGCCGAAACTCCAGTTCCATGACTCCACAACTCCAATCGAGTGGCTGGTAAACCCGACGACCAGGGGAGACGGACCCGAGGTTACATTGGCCGAGAAATCAGCGATCAGCGGTTCCTTAGGCGCAGTGAGATTGGCATACAGGTCGACGGTCTGGTTATTTCCCGGGTGCTGGTCATTGGGTTGCGTAAGGGCTAAATAACCGCATTTTTTCAGGGTAAATGAAAACACCGGTGTGCAGGTGGGGCAGGTCTGTACGAGCAGGGTGCCGTTTTCAATGACCCCTTCGAACGAGTCGCCATTGAAATATACCTCTGCACCGTCGACATTCGAGTGGACCAGGTACCAGGCCTTACCACCGCCGACCATGACTGGCGTCATCGAAGTAATATATCCCTCCCTTTTAAACGTGCCATTTCCGGCACTATTGCTCACCGTAAGGGTGACGTTGTAGGTCCCGTCATCGGTATAGGTATGCACGGGGTCCTGGCCGGTCTCGTTCGGGGTCCCGTCCCC
>DATJQJ010000004.1:0-7311 GCA_035505975.1 Methanoregulaceae archaeon | reverse complement strand
CGGGGTATTCACTGCCTTTTCTACCTTTTTGATCAGGTCTGCAGGATAGGCGATCGAGGCCGTTGCAACGTAGGGGGCGCCATGGGCCGCAAGGATCCTCGGGAGGTCCTTCTTCGGCCTCCTGTTGCCTTCCGAACAGGTTCCGGCCGGACTTGTCGTCGTGCTGGCGTCGTAAGGAGTCGCGCCCGACCGCTGGATCCCGGTATTCATGTATGCCTCGTTATCATAACAGACATAGGTCATGTCGTGCCCGCGTTCGAATGCACCCGAGAGGCAGAGCATGCCGATATCGAATGTCGCACCGTCCCCGCCAATGGCGACGACCTTCTCCTTTCTCCCCTGCATTTTCAAGGCTGCAACGACCCCCGATGCAACCGCCGAGTTATTCTCGAAGAGGGAATGGATCCAGGGCACATCCCAGGCCGTCTCGGGATAGGGGGTCGAGAAGACTTCCATGCAACCGGTGGCCGAGCATACGATCGTATCTTTGCCGGTCGCTTGGAGCATCAGACGTGCTGCCAGCGCCGCACCGCATCCGCCGCATGCCCTGTGGCCGCATTCGAACAGTTCGCATGTCTTTCCGGCCATCAAAGCACCTCCCTGCGGAGGCCATAGAACTGGTCTCCCATCCCCTGCTCCGCAAGTTCCACGATCTTTTTGATATCCAGTTTCCTGACGTCCCTGCCCCCAAGGCCGAGGATATAATCGAGGACCATTGGAGATTTCCCATAGAGGGCGTCCTTTATTTCAAGTGCTATCGCGCCTTTCGATCCGACTGAAATGTTCTTGTCGAGGACCGCAACCGTTTTTACACCAGCAAGGGCCTTTGCCACTTCTTCTGTCGGGAAAGGCCTGAAACACCTGATCCTGAGCAATCCGACTTTCTTTCCTTTTTCTCTCATCTCGTCGATTGCGTCCTTGACCGTGCCGGCGAGCGACCCCATCGTTACTAAGGCAATATCGGCGTCCTCCAGCCGATAGCCTTCGGTGAGACTGGTATAATCCCGCCCGAACATGGTCCCGAATTCACGGCCTGCATCGCTGATGATCTTTTTTGCCCGTTTCATCGCCTGGTCGTGCTCGTACCTGAATTCGAGATAGTATTCGGGCGTCGCATACATTCCGTAACTTACAGGGTCGTCTGCATCGAGCCGCTGGACCGGTCTGAAGGGGGGGAGGTACCGGTCTGCTTCATCCTGGCTGATCATGTCCACCGGCTCGTAGGTATGGGAGAGGATAAAACCGTCAAAGCACACCAGGGCGGGCAGGAGGACTTCGGGATTTTCAGCGACCTTGTAGGCGATATAGTGAAGGTCTGTCGCTTCCTGGTTGTCCTCTGCATAGAACTGCATCCAGCCGGCGTCCCGGATACTTATGGAGTCCTGCTGGTCGTTCCAGATTGAAAGCGGAGCGCCCAACGCCCTGTTTGCAATCGTCATGACAACGGGGAGTCGCATGCCCGAGACATTGAAACAGACTTCGAACATCAGGGCTAGGCCCTGAGACGTGGTGGCTGAATAGGTCCGCGAACCTGCAGCGCTCGCACCGAGACAGGCGGAAAGTGCGGAAAACTCGCTTTCTACCGTTATATATTCAGCCAGAAGCTCGCAATTTGCCACCATCTCGGCAATGGCCTCTACGATGTGGGTCTGGGGGGTGATGGGATACGCAGGGACCACCTGCGGACGACACTGTTTCACTGCCTTGGCAACGGCATGGGAGCCTTCCATGATTTCAAGCATTATTTTTCCTCCTGTTCCATCGTGATCCCACTGACAGGGCATTCAGCGGCACACAGGCCACAGCCCTTACAGTACGAGAGATCGGGGGTAAAACCTTCATCTTCAGTTTCGCTGATGCACCCTTCAGGGCATATCATGCGGCACATACCGCACTTCGTGCATTTTTCACTGTTGAAATTCGGTTTGAAGACCCGCCACGAACCGGTCTTGTTATTCTTCGCATTTCCCGGGCGTGCCGAGCATCCAAGTCCAAGGGCCATGTTATGAACCTCCTTTGACAAGATCGTACGCCTTCCGGGCGGCCATGATATTCTTATTCGCCAGTTCACCCGAAAACCTGTGTTTCAGTGCGTTTTCAAGGGCAGAAAATTCGATCTCCCCGGTTGCAGCCGCGAATGCACCCATCAGGGTCGTATTGGTAATCGGCATCCCGAGCACTTCGAGAGCGATAGAGGTCGCGTCGATCGTGATCATACGGACCCCCTCGGGGACCCTGGCATCGACCGGTTTTCCTGAATTTACGATTACGATGCCCCCCTGCTTCACGCCCTGGAACACGTTCACGTCCTTGATCAGGGTGCTGTCCTGGACGATGATGTAATCTGGTTCGTACACCTGGCTCCGGAGCCGTATCCGGCTGTCGTTGAACCGCACAAACGCCTGTACCGGTGCACCGCGCCGTTCCACCCCGAAAGCAGGAAATGCCTGTGAATAGACTCCTCCTTCGAATGCAGCCACAGCAATCAGTTCGGCAGCAGTGACCGACCCCTGTCCGCCCCTGCCATGAATACGCAACTCTCTCAATGAAAATCCCACATAATCTTACATGATTAATAAATATAAATCTACAGATCTACATCGATCCCAAGGATGGATCGAGTCCCGGAAAATACTTCTTTTGCGATCTTTTCAAGTCCACGGGATGCGCACCACTCGTCGTAGACCGCAATGTCTCTCTGAAGGAGCGTTCTGACTTCCCCGGCTATCCGGGGGGCAAGTCCCCCGGCTAATGCCACCCGGGCGTCAGGGGAAAGTAACAGGAGGGCGGCACATTCCATTGCGGCAAACATGGCAACAGTCGGTTCCCGTTCTTCGGGGGGCATCGTATACCTGACACCCGCCATTAAGAACGCCTCGTTGGCCCCGCATTCGCCCCTGTCTATCCGGCGGATCGCGTCGACATCGAGGGCCCCGTGTTCAAGTCCCGGGGCGAAGATACAGGCATCGAACGCTCCGTAAATCCTTCCCTCTTTCACGAGGATCGTAACGGTGTTCGAACTGACATCTGATACCACGACCTCGGGCCCGAGGTCGGTTGCCGCCTGGAATGCGATCCCTATCTTCTCCGGACTTGCCTGGTGGGAATAGGCCTTGAAGCGGATATCGGTCGGCGACGTGCGGTGGAGCCCGGGGATCGCAACGGCCGGAAGACCGCTTTTCCTGATTTCGTCGAACACACGGGTCCCTCCTCCGATATGCTCGCCTGCGCCCTCACGGCTGATCACACCGCGGTTACGGATACGGTCGACAGAGGTTATCGATGAAAAATTATCGCCCATCGAATAGCACAAGGCAATCCCCTCGATATCGCAGAGAGGACCGAGCCGTTCGAGATCGGTGTAGAGGAAACGGGTGGCTTCCTGCCGGGTCACCTTGAATTCCCTGCCTCCTCCGGCGAACCGTATCGCGGTCGTCCCGTGGTCGATCCCGATGAACATAGCAGTAATCCTATAGCATTGAGAATATATTAGGTATTGATGTTTGCAGTAGTGACCGGCGGGGCCGGGTTTATCGGCTCCCATCTGGTTGACACGCTCGTTGCACAGGGTAACGAAGTGCTGGTCGTCGATTCGCTCTGCGCAGGACGCCGGGAATGCATTGCCCGCCATATTGATACCGGCGTGGCCCGGTTTGTCAGGGCAGACCTTTTATGCGATGGCTGGCAGGAGCACATCGAGGGAGCAGACCGGGTCTTCCACCTTGCGGCCGACCCGGATGTCCGGCAGAGCGCAATCGACCCCGAACCGACGATGCAGAACAATATCATGGCCACGTACCGCGTGCTCGAGGCCATGCGCAAATACGAGGTCCCGGAGATCATTTTTACCTCGACCTCAACGGTCTATGGCGAGGCAACGGTCATCCCTACGCCTGAAGACTACGCCCCTCTCCTGCCGGTCTCGGTGTACGGGGCAAGCAAGCTTGCCTGCGAGGCGCTGATCTCCTCGTATTGTTATTCCTTTGGCATGAAAGCCTGGATCTACAGGTTTGCCAATATCGTGGGCGGACGCAGCGGCCACGGGGTCATTACGGACTTTATCCGGAAACTCAAAGAGAACCCCACCGAGCTTGAGATCCTCGGGGACGGGAAGCAGGTCAAGTCCTACCTCGAAGTCCACGAGTGCGTAGCCGCCATGCTCTTTGCCCTGCGCACGAAGGGGACCGTAAATATCTTCAATATCGGCTCCGAGGACTGGATCGATGTGAAGAGCATTGCGGAAATCGTGGCAGAGGAGATGCACCTGCCGGACGTGAAGTTCCGGTTCACCGGCGGCAAGCGGGGATGGGTCGGCGATGTGCCCAAAATGCAGCTCTCCATCGACCGGATCAAGGGAAAGCGCTGGAAGCCGCAGATCGGGTCACGCGAGAGCGTGAGGCTGGCGGTCCGCGACCTGCTCGGTGCCGGCCACTAAGGAAAGGGAGATGCCGGTATGAAATACCTTGTTGTGCTCGGTGACGGGATGGCAGACGACCAGCTGCCCGAACTTGGCGGAATGACACCGCTCGAATATGCAGACACGCCGAACATGGACCGTATCGCCCGCGAAGGTGCCTGCGGCCTGCTCAGGACAATACCCGACTGTTTCGAGCCGGGCAGCGATGTCGCAAACCTTTCGGTCCTTGGGTACGATCCGCAGCATTACTATACGGGACGGGGGCCGCTCGAAGCTATGAGCATGGGCGTTCGCCTGGATCCCGGGGATTTCGCTTACCGTTGCAATATCGTTACCATCAGGAATGAAATTATGGAGGACTTTTCGGCAGGGCATATATCTTCCAGAGAGAGCCACGAGCTTCTCAGTTCCCTCTCTTCGGAAAACATACCGGGGGTCTTCATTCGTGCGGGGGTCAGTTACCGGAACCTGCTGGTCGTACACAATGGGAAAGGGTGTGAAACCATTGCGCCTCACGACATCGTCGGTCAGCCGGTCGGGTCTTACCTGCCGAAGGGAGGCGATTCAGGGGTGCTGTTGCGGTGTATCGAAGAGAGCCGGAAGATGTTTGCCGGACATCCCGTGAATAAGGCCCGTGTTGCCGCTGGAAAAGCCCCTGCAACCCAGATATGGCCCTGGAGCGGCGGGAAAAGACCTTCCCTGCCCCTGTTTCAGGACAAATACGGTCTCAAGGGGGGTATGATCTCAGCCGTCGACCTCCTCAACGGGATCGCGGGATATGCCGGTATGGAGATCATCCGTGTCCCGGGCGCAACCGGGTATCTCGATACCGACTACCAGGCAAAGGCCAGGTATGCGATTGAGGCATTGAAGCACCTTGATTTTCTCTACCTGCACGTGGAAGCGCCCGACGAAGCCGGTCACCTCGGCAGCACCGACGAGAAGGTCAAGGCAATCGAACACGTCGACGGGATGCTCGGCACAATCCTGAAAGAATTCACAGGAGTGGTTGCAATACTACCCGATCACCCGACGCCGGTCCGGATTAAGACCCATTCCCGTGACCCGGTCCCATTTGCAGTCCTTGGAAAACTGAAGGATTCATGCCGCAGTTATTCGGAACGCGAGGCCAAATCAGGAGGCTATGGTATCATGGATGCCGTGGATTTCCTGCCCATGCTCTTTTCGGCATAGTCAGGAGGATCTTCTGGTGACTCCCCCATAGGTTGTTCTCCAGGTAGGAAATTCATCTTCTCAAATCGATTCCTATCCTGACAGGGGTCGCAACAACTGGCGAGGCGTATAGCCCCTGGAATGATCAGATTAAGCATTTTCGATTTCTGTTGAATTCCTCATACATTTCAAGCAATCCAATGATATGAAAGGTGCAACCTCTTCTTAATGGCGATCAATAGGTATGTTCCAGTAAAAAAATAATTCATGCCCGATCAAGTCCTTATCCCAATCGGGGCGCCACAGCGGCGGGGCAGAGCCCCTGGAGCGTCAAGATTAGGCAAGGGATGCAGAGTCATAAGACTTCTCATGAATCTAAAAACGCCACTCCAAACCGTCAGGAGTATATAATCTCCTGACTCATATCCCAGCAGGAGTTATATATCCTCGCGGGAGAGGTTTGTACAATGAAAAAAGACCTGTTGATGTGGGATGAGACCCTGTTCCGCGACCCCGAGGTCTTCGAGATCGATTACGTTCCCGAACAGTTCAATTACCGCGACGATCAGATGAAGGAACTTGCCTTCCAGATACGACCGGCACTCCGGGGCGGTCGTCCCCTGAATACCGTTTGTCGCGGTCTCCCCGGGACCGGCAAGACAACCAGCGTGAAAAAGCTGTTCGAGGAGATCGGCACGACAACAAAGAAAGTCGTTCCTGTCTACATCAACTGCCAGATCGATAACACGAAATATGCAATTTTTTCCCAGATATACCGCAAGCTCACCGGCCACCTTCCGCCGCCTTCAGGCACGTCGTTCAAGACGATATTCGATGCAATAGCACGGATTATTACAAAGGACGAGACGGTCCTCATCGTCTGCCTCGACGATGCAAACTATCTCCTGTACGAGAACGAGATCAACAACGTCCTTTACCCGATGCTCCGGTCCTACGAGTCTTATGAAGGGACACGCATCGGGGTGATCCTTATCATCAGCGACCTGGACGTAGACCTGTCAAGGGCTGTCGATGCACGTGTGTCGTCAGTGTTCAGGCCGACCGACATATATTTCCCGCCTTATTCTGAAGAAGAAGTCAGGACGATTATCGGGGAGCGTGTACTCCAGGGACTTTACCCCGGGGTGCTCGTGCCTGAAATGCTCAACCTCGTTATCACCCAGACGATGAAGAGCGGGGACCTGAGGGTCGGTATCGACCTCCTCAAGCGTGCGACCCTTAGTGCGGAACGCAGTGCCAGACGATCGATCGAACGCGAAGATATCTGCAATGCCTATACCGTATCCCAGTTCCTCCACCTCTCGTTCTCGCTCAAATCACTAAAGTCCGAAGAACGCGAGGTCATGAAAAAACTTGCAGTCCTCTCGAAAGAGAGAAAGGATTTGATCGCAGGGGAATTTTACAAAATACTCAAGGAATCGCCCGGGATAAGTTATACCCGGTTCTATGAGATTTTAAAAAAGTTCGACCTCATGAGACTCGTCGACCTCGAGTACCGGAGCGGAACCGGTGAAAAAGGCCGGACACGCATGATTAGTCTGCGTTACGATCCCGATAAAGTCATCGAGTACCTGGCCTGAACCAGATCATTTTAACAAATCTTATCTATTCCGCAACCATTTTTTATGGTACAGGGGGTATCCACGTGCTCAGTGTAAATGAATTTGCTCTCGAAATATTCGATTATCTGGCTGAAGACC
>DATJQJ010000003.1:0-33914 GCA_035505975.1 Methanoregulaceae archaeon | reverse complement strand
CGGCTGTCAGAATCCCAAGAAAACGTGTCGGCAGCGGTGGGCGCCTTCCGGACTTGTTTTACATTCAGTGCAGATGGGTAAACAGGCATACCCATAAACCTTTTAGGGAATCTGACCATAGAATGAGACGCCCCGGCCGGGACTCGAACCCGGGTCAAAAGCTCCGGAGGCTTCTAGGATGTCCACTACCCTACCGGGGCTGATAGGAACACATGTCTACTACCCAAGATCCTTGTATCATCTTGCACACTGATTGATGGTTGAGAACGTGGGCAGGATAAACGGGACGGGTCATGTATTCCATATAAATAAAACACTCTACGCGGATAAATATTTGGATGAACGGCTCAAATCAGGCCAGATTACCACAGATGACGCACGTATCAACCGATCTTTCGTTGCCAAGCGCAAGGCATCCCGCCACCTCTCCATTGCCCGTGTAAATAAGATACTACTGACTCTTCTCCGCTGGCGTAATTTTGTCCCCCCTTTTTCAGAGAACACCATCACCGATATTTACACGGGCATCGACCCCTGAGGAGTGCGAAGGACGAGAAGGGAAATGCGTTGTATGCGGTGAATACGATTTCGGATACGGTTGCGACCATCAAAACGTTCTATCTCTGGATGATCGAAGAGGGCCTCTCTCCAATTCCCGAGAAAAAACTTCGGGCAATAAAGCGTCCGCCCCAGGAAACCATCACGAAAACTGCCGAAGATCTTCTTACCGCTCACGAGATCGAATTACTTGTTCGTGCATGCACGTGGACCCGGGACCGGGCACTTATTTACACCTTGTACGAAGCGGGCCTCAGGATCGGCAAACTTGCGGCATTAAGCCGGGGAGATGTCAAGTTCGCTGAAAAAGGCGTTGTATTAACGAGAAAACCCCAGAAGACTGAAAAACCCCGTTACATCCGCCTGGTTATGGCAGATCGAAAACTTGGCAGAACTTTAATTCGAAACTTTTAATATCATTTATATAATATAAAAAAATATAAAAGTGGAAGATTTTTGCAACTACATGAGGGTTCACATGTGCAAATTGTATGATATACGAGGGATATCTCTAATTGGAGGACATCGTCAGAGCTTGCTTCCGGAATGTTCGACCGATCGTACTATGAGAAGAATGAGATGGGTGCTGCTCGGCGTCATGATCCTCCTTGTTTTCAGTTTGATTCCGAATGTCAGCGCCGCTGATTTTCAGTTTACTGATTTTCACCAAGCAGGTGGAATTAATCCGTCAGGTGGAATGAATCCAGCACTCTTTGACCATGGGGTGGCGTATATAGCAACGGTGAAAAGTAGTGATGGATTATTTGATCCGCATGATTTTTTTTATATATATATTGACGGTCAATGCCCTGATGGTAATGTATGGTATACCCCTTGTATCCCGGAAACTGGAAGTAACGGTTTGCCTACGGGATATGCAATTGGTCGATACAGTTTTACACTACCGCCAGGAATACATACGATCCAATTTCAATTCTTTGGTCAGGGTTGGGACGGTGGAAAGACAGTATTAAGTAATCCCCTAGATCTGGATGTTGTTTTGTTTTCAACGACTACTATTACCCCGTCGAACAATCCAGCATCAGTCGGCCAGGACGTCGTTTACCATGTGAATGTGACATCTGAAGAGTACAATGCTCCGATAGGACATGCTCCTGTAGGAGCTGTAATGATGTATTTCGATGGGGTATTGACTGCTTATAGTTATCCGGATGGTAAATCGAATCCTTATCAAGTTGATGTTGTTTATCCTAATATTGCCCCAGGGTTCCACCAAATCCACGCACAATTCATGGGAGATGATTGGAATTATATGAGCGGGGATACGGTAACCGAGCATGTCCTGGCCCCGGCGACAAATACCCTTACATCAGTATCCAATCCGTCAAAATACGGCGATTCGGTGACTTTTACTTCAAAAGTAACGGGTGCATATGGCAATGCCACAGGAACAGTGACATTCAAGGATGGTAGCGACATGTTGGGTTCGGAACCCCTCAATTCAACCGGCGTGGCAACATTCACCGCATCTTCCCTATCGCCGGGAAACCACAATATAATTGCAGACTATAGTGGAAATTCTATCGATAATATTGGAGAATATAATTCTAACTATTCGGCTTGTGAAAGTCATGATCTGACCCAGGTCGTGCAAAAAGCTAGCACCACTGTTACCCTTACGTCTTCATCAAATCCGTCACAGTATGGCCACCAGATAACTTTTACAGCAAATGTGAACCCGCACTCGGTGCCCGGGCTCCAAACTCCAGCGACGGGGACGGTCCAACTCAAGGTCGACGGATTGAATTATAGTTCGCCGGCGCCACTACAAATTTCCGGAACGGCAACCATTCCTTATGATGGCCTATCGGTGGGTGACCATGCAATAGAAGCCGACTATTCCGGAGATGATAATTTCACCTCAAGTTCCGGGATATTGAACCCGAATCAGGATATCAGGCCCTCAATCGCCACCGTTTCCATCACCCCCTATACTGTCACCTACGATGGGAATACCCATACCGCGACTGGAACAGCTCACGGTATTGGCGGAGTCGATCTCTCCTCAGATCTTAACCTGGCAGGAACAAGGCACACAAACGCAGGAACATATGCTAATGACGTCTGGAGCTTTGCGGATCCCAGTGGCAATTATACAAGTCAGACTGGGACGGTATCGGACACAATCGGGCAGGCACAGACATCCATAAGCGTCACCTCGAATCCGGCCTCTTCGGTCTATGGTCAGCCTGTCAGATTCGCCGCGACCGTTGCAGTTCAACCTCCGGGAGTGGGTATACCAGGGAGTGGCGGGGCGAACGTCACGTTTTGCGACAGTGGCGCTCCCATCGGAAACGGGACATGGAATTCCGGAGGAACGGTATCCAGCCTTATTATCTCCAACCTCAACGCGGGAGCGTCTCACTCGATAACTGCGAAGTATAGCGGCTCGGCGAATTTCTTGGCAACCACAAGCACGCCCCTGACATACATTGTGAACAAGGCATCGACAAACACAACCGTTTCATGTCCGGCACAGGTTGGTGCTGGAGCCCAGGGTTCACTGGTGGCAATCGTCTCGGCCATTGCTCCGGGTGGCGGGAGTCCTACCGGTTCCGTCCAGTTCTTCGACAAAGGGGTCTCTATTTATCAGGTACCCTGCGACACTACGGGAATTGCCAAATATCTTTACACATTCGTTGCCGGATCGCATTCAATCACAGCATCTTATCTCGGGGATTCAAACTTCACAACGAGTACTTCACCCCAGATAAGCCCAACGGTGACCCCGGATCCGGTCATCGTTGCATTCACTCCCCTTTCAGGTAGCAGGGGGACAACGGTGATGATTATGATTAAAGGCAACTACATCCAAACTGGAGCGACCGCGAACCTGACATTGAACGGCAACCGACTGCCGATTACGACGAGCGCGATCAAGCCCCCGATAATGTTGAGTGGAAGTGTCACAATACCAACCACCGTTACACCAGGGCAGTGGATCCTATCGGTTACGAACCCTGACGGCGGAACAGTGCAGAGGATCTTCACGGTGACCTGACAAGGATTTAGAATGAAGGGAGAACATATTACCCATTAATCGTTCTGAAAGGCAATGATCTGAGTAGCGATTGTCAGTTTCGCAAATGCAGACATCCCAGTAGACCAGGCGCCGGAGACCCAGGGAATCGATATTGCGACCCATTCCGATGAACAGGGCACCGTCATGGAAAGCGACGCGCGCTCGCCTGGCAGCAGAGTAGCGATGCTCTCAATAACCCGCCGCTCATTCCGGGAGGCTATCAGGCGATGGACTTAGACGATAATGGCAATATTATCACCGGATGGGCAGTTGACCCTGATCTCGCAGCCCTTATGGGCATCTCTATCCCTACTGGCGAGCTGCAGTCACCGCAGGATACAATGAGAATACCATAGCTATCCAGGGTGTGACGTGCTATACCAAGGCGACCGTGTCGACACTGCAAACAAGATCCCAGACAAGAATAACATTGCCAAGAACTAGATAGTCACCTTCCTCGGAACAAACGATCAGGGTCAGATAATTTCGTCCGAGGATATCCCTGCTGACGGTGCCGGTGTACAGACGCCCTCGGGCGACAAGATCCTCTACGCCCCTTCGAAAACGCGTATGGTCCGCTCTTCCCGCCGTTCTGCAACGTCGTTTCTTAAGGGGGCGAAGTCGACACCTCGCTCGCCTCGGTCTCAACATCAGCAAGCGACCGCATCAATTGAAGATACGGCAGATATGCCGGTCTCCCAGGCGTACTCGATATTAGACACAGGGATTATATCATCCAATGGAACAACCGATGCAATCTGGTCGATGGCCGCCCATATAAACGCACACCTTCTGGAGGGGATCATGATCAATATCATTCCCGTCGATGGCATGGTCAACCTGTTCCAGCCGGTAAAGGCCGAGGACTTATCCTACTCGCAGTCTGCGAGCGCAAGCGGCATCATCAAAACGTTCTCACAGGCATACACGTACCAGTCGGGATCAGTCTGGTCTGAATAAGGGTACTAGGTAATGGGACTCATTAGTCCCTTATCTCTCTGTTTTCGATAATATTGTCAACGTGTGAATATACGCTAACCTATACGCTGTGAGAATACTGCTGTGGGTTGGATGGTGATTATGAAAAGTTGGACGATATCATTTGAATTTTGCCGTCAGCCGGGATTGTATTTGCGGTTCAAAAAATACATTTAGAGCAGGATCTTTATGTTTCGATATCTTTATGATGCCAAACCTTTTAAAATAAAATTGCTGATTGGAAAACCAGTCTTTTTCTGTCAGAAAAAGAGGTGATAAAAATAAAATTCCAAAAGATAGGAATACTTGTTCTTTTCATTTTCATCGTTCTTACAGCTTTCTTCAGCGTTGCGTATGCAGATCGGAATGTCCCGGCAATGCCAGAGGTCCAGGGACTTTCCACCAGTACCGGGATGAATGTACAAGGCACGATTACGGAAACCGATGGCGGGGCCTGGAGTGTTAATGCAAACGGGATTCCCCTGAGCGGGGCAGATCCGATACTTGCAAAGTATCCCGGATGGACAAGTAGTGGATGGGGAAGTTATCAAAATTTCCTGGATAATTGGGATTTTTGGTTATTAGGGGAATCTAATCCATCTTCGCTTCATCTTCAAGATATGCTCAATGCGTTTATGGCAGATGGAGGTGCAGTAGTTGGTAACCCCTCTAATAGTGATATTCAAAATTTAATTAATTGGTTACAGAACCAAGGAAGTCCACTGACTCCACCGCTCCAAGATCAAGAAGTCCAGTATACGACTGGGTACAATGATCAGATAATGGCAGTTTCAGGGCAATCGACTTTCTCAAAGACCATGGCACTTTCGACGGCAAACAAGATTGCTGATCAGAGCAACATCAAGGCAGATACGAGCTTACAGTACATCGCCACGGACACAGGTCGCGCAACGAGGACAGAAGATCTTCTCTTGGACGGAACTTCACAAGCATCCGATACTTCGATTGCAATCCTCTGTCCGTTTGCTAGTACTGCTTCGGCAGTTATTCCAGCGTATTGTAATATTGAACAGGCCGGAAGTTCAATGGATACAACCCTGACTTCGGTTGTTACACACGCAGATGATCGCTTTGTCGGAACTGACTCGTCATTCCCTGTAGTTCTGAATTATAACATCAATGCACAGGGCATTACACTCCCTGGCGGAACATCCTCCCCGATGATTGGTTCGGTTTCTGCGTATCTTAAATTGCATGTGCAAGAGGCCCGGAATATTAGCAGTATTCCAGATATTGTCAATAATATTGGTTATCCGGATGCAATCATTACTCAATCTCCGCAAAAATCCGAAGACCTCGTCTATTCCGAGACTTCATCAGCAAGCGGCCTTGTCAATCATTTCACCAAGACGATGTCATACCAATCAGGATTAAACCTGATTTGAACACTTTTTTTATCTCGGCTTCTAATTGCGTTTAGATACTCTAGGTGGGTATTTTGCATTTGACAATGAGACGATAAGGAATTTTTTCAACCATCGGAAAAATATTAATACACTATCTTAATTTCAGCATCTGCATTCGTGTTGTTCTTGTTAATAATCTTGTTTCCAGTGCCCCAACAGCAATCTCGGTAATAGAGCTCACCAAATCCTAACTGCCATCATCTCCTCATCAATCCCGCGTAAATAATAACTTGCCTGTCGGAATTGAGATACCCATAAAGTCTACGAGTCAGGATACGTTGTCCAGCAGATGGATCATATTATCGTTGTCATCAAAGTCCACCTGCCGGGTAATCTCTCATGATGGAGTGGGGGTCAACGAAGGTATCGCTCTTCCTGCTGCCAAGCTCGTGAATCGCTTTTCCATCGTGGTGTGTTAAACATTAATACTGGTCGCAATACCTGCTTTCTGTTTTTCAGTCATCTGGCTTACTGTCTGCATTTGCGAAACTGACAATCGCTACTCAGATCATTGCCTTTCAGAAAGATTGATGGGTTAAACGCTCACCTTTTTAATCTAAAACTTTTGTCAGGTCACCGTGAAGATCCTCTGCACTGTTCCGCCGTCAGGGTCCGTAACCGATAGGATCCACTGCCCTGGTGTAACGGTGGTTGGTATTGTGACACTTCCACTCAACATTATCGGGGGCTTGATCGCGCTCGTCGTAATCGGCAGTCGGTTGCCGTTCAATGTCAGGTTCGCGGTCGCTCCAGCCTGGATGTAGTTGCCTTTAATCATAATCATCACCGTTGTCCCCCTGCTACCTGAAAGGGGAGTGAATGCAACGATGACCGGGTCCGGGGTCACCGTTGGGCTTATCGGGGGTGAAGTACTTGTTGTGAAGTTTGAATCCCCGAGATAAGATGCTGTGAATGAATGTTGTCCGACAGCGAAAGTACTACACGTGTATTTTGCAGTTCCCGTGGCATCACAGCGTACCTGAGAACCGAGATTCACGCCATAGTCGAGCTGAGGCTCATCTTTTATCGCCTCTACAATGGAACGAATTTCCGGCCAGGTGCAGTCGGCATACTGTAAACAATCGGGATGACTTTCGCGAAGAATTCGTTTTATCGTAACCCGCTGAGTTCTGAGCTTGTTGGCTCGTATTGAACTGACGTCCTCTTCTGTTTTGATGTCAGCAATAAAACCATTAATCAGAGATTTGTCAGAGACTGTGAGAACCTTGAGATTGAGAAACTTTTCCACACTACTGTGGGAATTTTTCTCACCGGCAGGCTGGGAATAAATATCCTGCAATGTCGGTGCGGCGCTTTGTTTCATTTGACCGCAGTTAACATTGATCAACCAGTTCTTATGTATTACGAGGTCGGTTACGTTTTTCACGGTTGGTTTTTGGGTCAGGGAACTGGACATCAGAAGAGATCGCCCTACCGGGGCACGCTACAAGGTTGGATTTCTGACCGCAACGGATTGCGATGCAGGTACAGAAATTCCTATGGACTCTATATGATTGCAGTTCCAGCTTTTTAATCATATCGAACTGCGTGAAATCCAAAGAGCGGCATTTTATGGCCTGATGACGGGCAGGACAGAATTGAAGGGGGAGTCAGCAGTTAACGAGGATATATTCAGTCAGGTAAAGAAACTATCAGACCTGTGATTTGCTGGAAAAAATTTTCCGGCATTTTTGAAATCCTGCATCCTTCAACGTCACCCGTCTGCTTCCGCGAGGATTTTTGTACAATATATTCAAATAAACTGAATTATCAAGGCCATAGTTTTTGGTATTTTTCCCGGTTGCCCGTAACAGGAGTATGTACCTGACACGGTATCTCAGGCGTGTTTCACATGGTACAGGTGCCATATCCTGCATGCACCCTCGTGACTTACCATGCAGGGACCGACCGGGCTCCTCGGTGAACATACCTTATCGAAGAGTTTGCAATCGGTCGGGTCTGCGATACCCCGGAGCACCCGGTCGCAGATACAGGCCGAATGTTTTGTCACGTGTTTAAACTCGATATCAAATTTTTTCTGGGCATCGTAACGGTCATACGCAGGTTTCAACCGGAGCCCGGAGCCCGGGATGACAGGGAACCCGCGCCATTCCACATCGCAGGGCTCGAATACCTCGAACATCACCTTTTGGGCCTTGACATTCCCCTCGCAGGAGACGGCTCTTGGGTAGGCATTATCGACCCTGTGCGTCCCTTCCCTGATCTGCCGGACGAGCATCAGCAGGCCGAGCAGGATGTCATCTGCTTCAAACCCGGCGACGACCTGGGGCACAGGGAATTGTTCGTATTCATGATAACCCATAACGGTGCATACATGCCCGGGCAGGACGAAGCCGTCCAGTTTCGCTTCTCCCTGGGACAACAGCCATTTCATTGCAGGAGGGACAAGCCGGTGACAGGACAGGATACTGAAATTTTTGGGAGGATCGGTAAGAATCGTGGCCGCTACCGTTGGAGCGGTGGTCTCGAACCCGACCGAGATGAAAACGACCTCCTCGTCGACTTTTTCGGCGACCTCGACAGCCTTATGGATGCCCTGCACCACCCTGACGTCGCCCCCGCACGACTCGAGCGACCCCGAAGAACCAGGGACACGCAGGAGGTCTCCATACGTCGCGATGATACAGCCCTTGTCTACAAGGCCAAGAGCCGCATCGATCTCTCCCTGGGGGGTAATACAGACCGGGCACCCTGGCCCCATCACAATTTTCAGGCGTTTCGGGAGGATACTTCTGAGTCCGGTCCTTGCGATTGCTGCCTCGTGAGTCCCGCAGATATGCATGAACGTGAGGTCCCGGTCCACGAGGTTCTCCAGCGTTTCGTTGATCTCCTTTCCTACCGGCATAATTTCACGAAATAATTTATCAATTATTTGAATTCCCAAAACTTAAGAGTGATCTTTCCTGCCTGATTCGGTGAACAGGCCCCCTTGAATCTAGGAGGATCCATGATACGGGATATCCCTGCACACATGACGACAAATCCGGGAGGAAAGGGTCCGGTTCAGGCCGGGAAAAATTATCGCCAGATAACGGCCCCGATTATCGGGAATTGAAGATGCGGAGAGGATTCATCAGTTATCAATGTCGAATGTTATTTATGCAGCCCGAATGTACTGCTTCCTATGTTCGGAATCTCGACGTTCTGCCTGCACCGGGAACCGTTGCCCGATGCCCTGGAAAAAATCTCGGAGATTACCGGGTTTGTCGAGATAATGGATGACGGCCCCCATTATATCGACGATGCCGAAATACTCGGGAATTATTCATTTTCATATACCCTGCACGCACCTTCCCGGGGAGTCAATATCGCAAGCCTCCTTGAGCCGATCCGACGGGCGAGTGTCGAGGTAACAATCGGATCGTTTGATATTGCCGGAGAAGTAGGCGGCTCTGTGGTCATGCACCCGGGCTACTTTGCCTGGGAGCAGGAACGATCCCAGGCAGAGACCCAGTTTTTCAGATCGCTTAACGAGCTGTCGGTTGCGGCCGAAGACCGATCGATCAGGTTTTTTATCGAAAACATGGGTAACTGGGATTATTTTTTTCTTAGAACACCTGATGAACTTGACATGATCGGCGATGCAGGGTTTGCGCTCGATGTCGGCCATGCAAACCTTAATCACTGCCTTCCTGAATTTCTCGGGACCACCATCGATCACTTCCACCTGCATGATAACAACGGCGACAAGGATACCCACAGTCCGGTCGGGGAGGGCGACATCGATTTCAGGGCGGTGATGTCGGCGGTCCGTCGTCACGATGCGACGGCAGTCATCGAAGTCGAGACGTTTGACGGGGTTATTGAGAGCATGGAGAAATTGAAGGTCCTGTGATTTTCCGGCACTATCTAACGAAAATAGTACCTGATGCACTAAAAAACACCGGAATCTGAAGTTTTATCTGTTCCGTCAACGTTTTTTTACCAGAGCCGATCCGCAGTAAAGTCCGCGTCGGAATACCTTAATAGGGAATCTGGCGTTTTCCGGGCAGGAAAAACAATCATGAAAACATATTTCCATAATCTTTTAAACATACCACGACCTATTTTATGGGAGCACTCATGTGCGCCTTCGTGGCTCAGTCGGTAGAGCGCTTCCTTGGTAAGGAAGAGGTCGCGGGTCCGATTCCCGCCGAAGGCTTATCCTCTGTGTTTTTTAGGTTTGTAATGGTTTTCTGATTCGCACCATTTCCCGCAATTAATTCAACCGACAGGAAAAAGGTGGGCCCTTCTTCTCAATACAGGCGGTGAGAACCGGATTCTGGCAATAAAAGATATCGTGACCGACTCTTCCGGATCGGCACCCACCCGGGCTACCGGTTGGTTATTTGGATTCCCCTTCAGGAAAAGTTGCCTCTTCCCGGACCATTGCCTTCTTTTTTAACCGTTCAACGACAATCAGGGCAAGATTGAGGAGAAACACGATGATCCAGATCGCTACACCGAAAGTGCTGCCAACGGAATAACTGTAAATCAGGGCTCCTATCGATAGGACAACGAGGACATAATTCAGCCAGCTCATAACAATTCATTGTGGGCATTGGGTAATAATGATTGGATACTACGATTTTTGGTTATCTGACCACCCTGCCTTGATTATTTTTATCATGCGGAGGCCAGGTTCCAGGTCAGCATGCGGGGAGTGATCAATTACCTGGATCCAGCAAACCATAAGAGATACGGAAAGAATGTACATTTATGGGTTTCTCCTGTCTGATGTGTGGAGAGTGTTGCCACCACATGGGCACTGTCCATGAGATCAAGGAACAGAAAAATCCCTTCGAGTTCGTGATAAGAAACCGGTATACGGGCCAGCTTACCGATGTTAGGATAGACGACGATAAAATCGATCTCTTTAGCGACGACCGGACGGGCAGGATCCTCCCCGAAGCATGCCCGTTCTTCAGGCTCGATCCTGAATCGAACGCAGGATACTGCACCGTGCACCTGACATGGCCGGAGATCTGCAGGGATTTCGGGTGCTGGAAGTATCTGATAACCGGTCCTGATGGAAACGTCACCGGACGGATTTTCCCCCCAAGGATGCTGATATCGGAAGATGCCCGGTTGAAATTATTCTGGGAGATGCATGTCGCACCGATAAGGGGCGATGATGACCTCGTATGGGAGAAGGAGATGAAAGCCGCTCTGGCCGGGGCCGGTTACCGGGTGGAACAATAGCATCGATCCCTGCCTCCCGGGCTGGGTGGCTTATCATTCTTCGGGGATTTGAATATTTCCTGATTTTTCCTTGTAGTTACAGAAGGACCCACATATATCGCATCCCTCGTTGCAGGGCTCGACATGAATGGTTACGCTTGCTCTTGGGAATTCGAGTTTCAAGTCGGACTCGAGATGATCGGTTAGGTCGTGCGATGTCTCGACCGTGACATCACTCGGCACGACGAGATGGAATTCGATAAATATTTCCGGCCCTGAACGACGCGTTTTCAATTCATGGAATCCGGCATATCTGGATGCATGGTCGCAGATAATTTTCTTAATCCTGTCTTCGTCCTTATCAGGGATCTTCCGATCGAGAAGGTCTGAAAACGACCGTTTCGTCAGGTCATATGCGGCCTTCATGATCACGATGGCCACGCAAATTGCAACGAGAGGATCAAATTGGGGGATGCCGGTCAGCCTGATCAGGACCAGGCCAAGACAAACGCCGAGCGAGGTATAGACATCGGTCCTCAGATGCCAGGCATCGCTCTCAAGCGCGATTGAATCAGTCTGCTTCGCGACCTTCATCAGCCTCGACGATACATACACGTTGACGATGACGGCGAACCCCATTACCGCTATGCCTATCGAAAGCATCTGGGGGGTAAACTGCTCGGGCTCTTCAACGAGCAGCTTGATCACCGCCTCCCTGATAATGAGCGCCGCTGCAACGAAGATTAGCATGGCTTCGATGAGGCCCGACATGTCCTCGAATTTCCCATGGCCGAACTCATGTTCGCTGTCGGGCGGTTCTGCGGACTTCCTGACCGCAAAAAATGCAATTACCGCGGCGATAAGGTCCATGGACGAATGAATGGCCTCGGAAATGATACTTACTGAGCCGGTTAAAAATCCGGTAACGAACTTGAGGATCACGAGCCCGGTGTTGGAAACCACAGAAAGGCGGGCGGTCCTCTGTTTGAGGACGTCCATTGAGGCCTTATCCTTGACGGGGTCTGTCATCGGGTACTCACAGTATATGAGATCCCGGTTATTTCAAACTATTCTGGAACAGAAAACCAAAAAAACCGGAAAAAGGCATAGATCCACGAGACCGGTGCGGAAACCTTTCCGCCAGACCGCTGCCGATCATCTTTTTCTGGTTTTTAAGATACCTGCAGCCATCAGGATTCAGTCCCTAAACGATGCCAGGGAATAATATTCTTGTCGAAATATAAAGAGTAACGATGAATAAAAATACCGCGAGGATAATAACAAGGATCTGCCATATAAGGCCGTCATTTGACATAATGAAGCAATGTTCTCCGGTTTGGATATGTCCTGGATTACAGGCTCTATACACTAATCGGTATACGGTAGTTAACCGCCCGCCGGTATAAAGTCTCGGGCGGCAGAACCATTACCGAGGTCAGGATTTCCGGGCGAGCCTGAATATTGCTCTTGCATAGATCTTCGCGTCCGCTATCAGTTCATCGCATGAAATAAATTCATCGGCTCCATGTATCGGAGGTTTCTGGCCCGGCCGGTACGGCCCGAAGGCAACGACATTGGGCAAACGCCTGGCATAAGTGCCTCCTCCGATCGCAACGGGAGGGGTGGGATCGCCGGTAATGTCACGGTATACCGATAGCAGGGTCGTTATCAGATCTGATTCCGGAGAGAAATGAAGCGGGAGATCATGCTTGATAAGCCGCATTTCTATGCCTGTTTCCTGGAGGGACTTTCTTATCCGGGTGGTTACCTCTTCCGCCGATAGGGTGACCGGATACCTGATATCGACTGTCAGGGAAAACATTCCTCCTCCCGCTTCAATCTTCCCGCAATTAAGGGTAAGATCTCCGGAGACCTCGTCAGTCAGGTTAATACCCATCGGGGACCCGGAAAAATCGAGTCCGATCGCCGTATTAAAAAACCGGATGAGTGGACTTATCCCCTCAGGGTCGAGAGGAAGGGTTTGCAGGTATGACAAGAGTCTCATAATGGCATTGGTGCCAAGTCCGGGTGTGGATCCGTGGGCGGAACTACCCAGGCTTGTTATCGTCACCTGGTTTCCTTCGGATTGCGCGGAAAGCCGGTAACCCATTTTATCGGCATACTCACGACACCTGTCGGTAACATCCAGGGGGTAATCGGTCAGGACTACAGCAGAAGCAAAATCCGGGACCATATTCACGGCGGTTCCACCTCTGATCGAAAGTACCTCCACATTCCCGGGAGGCACCTTCCGGTAATGCCCCGAAAATTCAACCCATAGAATCCCCTTTTCAGCGAAAACTACCGGGAATTCTGCATCGGGTGTAAAACCCGCGACAGGATCCGGCTCGCGGGAACGGTAATATTCCATGTCGTGGCTGCCGGTTTCTTCATCGGTCCCAAAAAGGATCCGGACTTTTCTTTCGATGGCGAGACCGCTGTCCCGCAGAGCGATCAACCCGAATAGTGCTGCAAGAATCGGGCCCTTGTCGTCGAGCGCACCTCTTCCAAAAATGTTTCCGTCAGTTACTTCCCCCCCAAACGGCAGATGATGCCACCCGTCCCCCTCAGGAACGGTATCGAGATGGCCAAGGACAACGATATACGCCGATCCTGTTCCGAACTCTGCGTACCCCGAATAATTTTCGAGGTTTGTCGTCTCTAAACCGTAAGACCGGGCGATTTCCAGGACACGGATGAGTGCCCTGGCCGGTCCGGGACCAAATGGTCCGGATGGCCCGGGATCGCCGGCGATGCTTGGGATCCTTACCAGTTCACTCACCGTGGCAATGATTTCGTCCCGGCGGCGCTCAACACAACCATCAAGGCAGAGTTCGGGATCGTCCATGGTTTACCTCGCGATGCTTCGTACTAAGGGCTGGCAGGACATGAACGTGACGAAAAAAAAGTTATGATATTCCACTCCCGTCCCGATCGGGATAACTGACCATCCCGGGTTGGATTTATGGCACAGGAGAGCCGCTCCTGAAAGCCCTGAAATTAGGCATTCATACATTGGGGTCAATATTGTCTGTTGCTCAAAGGAATCACATAAAAGAGCGCATGTCCGGCACCTGGCAGGCAAGGCTGGCCGTAATACAGCACATGCCTGCAACAACAATTTAACGTATCAGCGTTATTTTTTCAATTTGCCGTCAAAATTAAATTTTCAGATTGGAAAGCATAGAAAAATTTTCAGAAGGTCAGGATAAAAACACAATGTTTTTCTATATGATATCGCTCCATGAACCCCGGATAATCCGGTCCGGATCTTAAATTGACCCCTGTTTTACCCGAAAATGACAGATATATTTAAATACTTAATATCATATTTAGTAATTGAGGTATTTTTATGGCAGATTTACCTATTGCGGCAGTTGTAAGAATTGCAAAATCGAACGGAGCCGAAAGAGTCGGCAGTGATGCAGCAGCAGCACTTGTAAAGAAGACTGAAAAATATATTGCACATCTCACCAAAGAAGCGAACAAGCTTGCCATCCACGCAGGCAGGAAGACACTCAAGGAAGAAGATATCGAGATGGCTGCAAAGTCATCCTGATACCCTTTTTCCTTCTTGTAATCCACATTATCCAATCTTCCGACGTTTCACGCTGGAGAGCCGTTTTTTCAAAAAATTAACACTAATAACCCTGTCCTGAGAAATTTTGTTATTTTATTCGCCTTTTCCATATTCACTGTTGGCCGGTTAGAACATTCCAAGCTCAATCGTAAAATAGCTCTGCAATTACGGGCATAATGTTTACCAGGTCGAATCACCCCGCTTTCATGGTGCCAGCCGGACGGTTGAGTTTCAGTATTTGGTCCGGAATAACAAAAATGTAAAATATTCGCTATGCAATTGTATCCTGATCGTACAATGCCGCGCCTCTTCCGTTATTACCCTTCAGATTTCAACCTTCCGCCGGTGAAGGTGATCCATATGGATCTTGCATTCGATATGTATGACGATCATACTGTTGCAAGGTCCCGGCTGACTGCAAGAACAAGAGACCAGTCGATATCAACGCTCAACCTCAACGCAAAAGACCTTGAGATCGTGTCGGTGTCTGCAGACAGCGGACCGGTTGCTTGTGAATACAACCAGAAGTCGGCACTGCTGAACATCACATTTCCAACGCCAGTTCCACCTGATACGGAATTCTCGCTCTCCACCGAGACTATCTGCCGGCCTACCCATAATATCCTCGAGGGGTTATACTACGACGTTACTCCGGACGGTGCACCTCCCCAGCAGATCACCCAGTGCCAGCAGTGGGGTTTCCAGAAACTTGTTCCCTGCTTCGACGACATGACCGCTAAATGCACCTACGTAACGACGATTACCGCCGATGAACGATATACGCATCTCATCAGCAACGGCGATATCGACGAGCCCTGGCACAGGGTCGGAAATGGCAGAGCCGCCATCAGGTATCGGAACGTATCAACGCCGATGGCGCCATACCTTTTCTTCCTGGGTGCCGGGACCTGGACAGGATTCTCCCGGATGCTTGAATACCCGGACGGAAGAACGATCTCGCTCGAATTGCTCCTGCAACCCGGAACCGGCTCCCCGGGTGCTGAAGAGGCACTGGAAATTCTCGCCGGTGCAGTGCTCTGGGTATACCTGTTTACCGGACCGGCATGTTACGAACATGTACTGGTCAGGCAAAGGCTGTACGCCCTTTCCATGCAGCTGTACCGGGAGAATCGTATAGGAAACGACCAGGCGAAGACTGACAAATTGCGGTCGGAAATGAGAGAACTTCTCCCCCTTATCGTAACCGGTTACCAGTATACCGGCACCGTATATCGGGAAATCGCCATGCAGAACTCGGATTTCGGGGGAATGGAAAATGTTGGTAACACGACGATCACCGCGAACAGGATCATACCGTATACCCATATCTCAGACCGTGCCTATGAATACATGATCGGGGTCAAGGTCCACGAATTTTACCATAACCTGAACGGGTCAGAAGTGACGGGTATGACACCCTTCGAACTCTGGCTTAACGAGGCTGTCACTGCCCTGATCGAGACGCGGTACCTTTCTTTCCTTTCGGGAGAGGCTTATACGAGGTTAAGCACGGTACTTGACCTGCTCGCTCCTTCAGGCGGAACGCTCGCCCTCGATGCCGGCGCAGCTTCCATGCCTATCGAGCCTGAGGGTTTTAATGACCCAAACGATCTCATCACCAGTATTACCTACGTAAAGGGCCCCGAATTTGTCAGGATGATCGAGACACTGGTTGGACCCAAGAACTTCGTGAAAGGGCTCGATGCCTATCATACACGGTACCGCCATGCCAATGCCACCTGGCAACAGTGGATCCAGGCGATGGAAAATATATCAGGAATCGATCTCCTCGAAATGGCTTCGACCTGGCTGCACCAGAAACATTATCCCGATATCAGGGTCAGGGACCACTATAGTCCTGATACCCGGACGCTCACCCTGTTCCTGAGCCAAAGCGGGTACGGCCAGGGGAAGCCCTGGACCTATCCCTTCCGGGTGGCGCTGGTCGATGGAGAAGGTCGGGATATTGTCGAGAGAACGTTCAGGGTCTCGGGAAAAGAGGAGGAGTTTACCATCGCCGATGTAGAAAAACCGTGCTTCATCTCGATAAACCGTGGTTATTCCTGCTACGGTAAAGCGCTCCATGAAACTGACGACGGGTCCCTCTATCTTCAGGCCGGTAAAGACCCCGATACCACGGGTCGATTTATTGCGTTTTACCAGCTTGCAGACATCGAAAAAATGAAAATCCTTGAGTCAGGGATAACTGCTCCTTCGGACAGGTTCATGGACCTGGTCCTCTCGCTGATCCGTGACGAAGAACTCATGGCTACGGCCGGCGGACAGTTCCTTACCATTTTCGAAGGGACTGAAGACATCCGTTTTGCACACCATTATACCGACCTTTACCAGGCCCGCCGAAAGATCTTTTCGGCCCTTGGAGATAAATACCGGGAAGAGCTTATTGACGTTTTCAATAAATATTCGGCAGATCCAGCGGATTCCTCCCTGCAGACCCGTCTGTCCGAAATTAAGCGCCGCCAGGTAAAGAACACCGTGCTTGCGATCCTTGCAACGCTCGATGTCCCATTCATTCACGATATTATCCGCCATCAGTTGATCAGTTCGCCGCATCAGACCGACCGACTTGCAGCATTTTCCGCGTACCTGAACAGCACTGCACCGGACAGGAAAGAAATTTTTGCGAGCTTCATGGCTGAATCGCAACTCCATCCTGTAACCTGGGAGTCATTCCTCTCTATAGTCGGCAGCGCATCCTCGCCTGATATCGTGGAGCTCATGAAACTGGCAGAAACATCAGGGTCATTTCACGCCGAACAGACGACAAACCAAAGAGGACTATACGGTTCATTTGCCCTGAACCGCAAAATGTCGCTCGAGACACCCGAAGGAAGGGAATATTTCCTCGATATTCTCACACGACTCGCTCGTATCAACGAATTCACAACGATTGGCCTGCTTCGGACCTTTGCTGCGATCGATCTGATGCATGTTGAGTACCGGGTCCCTCTTGTCGGCGTCCTTGTTTCACTGATGCAGGCCGGCGACCCTGAACAGTCGCCTGCTGTCCGCAATACGGTCAGGCGAATTCTGCTGGGATCGCCTCTTGCGCTGGCATCGTATGAGAAGCAGTTCGGTCCCGTTAGCGGTATTGGGGACTGAAAAATCAAAAGAATTACGAATCGATCGCTCCCACGACAATATCCATCGTTCCAGCGACCCCGGTTGAGACAGGGTTTAAACGCGGTCAAAATGACTTGTCCCCTGTCCGGCCCCACCCGATAGCTATCTGGTGGGGGGGTAGGCCAGGTGGGGTGAAACCACTCTTGTCAGTTGAACTCCTGAAGACGAATCGATAATCCGACAGATTCAATTTTTTGAAAATCGCCCGGTAAGTCTATGCATGGGCCGGCCGTTTGCGACGCCCTGATTCAGGCCTGCAATACATCGCGATGGCCTATACGATGATATTCCGATAATGCCACGGTATGCACTTTACCGGTGAGGAGTCGCACCATCTCAGGCAGGTTCACTACGTAGATCCTGTCACGGATTGTTGCAACAATATCTTTTTTCTTTCTGTCCTGGATTGGTGACAGCCAGGCGCATCCCCATATTTCACCGGCACCGTCAATTACAGAAACCGGCTTGTCGTTGTGAAGGAGGAGGATGTCTTCAGGCGTAAGATAATAACAGCCTTCAGGCAGTTCCAGGATAACCCCGCTCCCATGGCGCTTTACGATCCCGGCTCTGTGGTATGATGATCTCAGGTTCTGCTTCATCCCATCACCAGACAGTATATGTTGTCCGTCTTTGAAAAGATGGCGTCAGACACGGTATTTACGGGAAAACCATTCAATGCATTGACTATAGTGGATATAATTCATGCTGATGGCCGCTTACCGGCTATACAACACAGTCTTAGATCGTGAATCAGGTTATTACCATATAGGCCATAAAAGAGAGAATAAATGCCAGGAGGACCAGTACAGCACTGACTGGGGCGATAAGGGACAACATCGCATTAACGGTGCTCCCCAGTTGTGCGATCCTCTGTGATCCGAAAACTACAACGCGCTCGCATTCTGCCGTGCTGCCAGCGACTTCAGCATCCACGAGATCGGAAATCGCTTCGGTAATGCCTTTCAACACATAGGGGGCGAATGCACTCACCGGAACGCGAAGGCCAACTGGGTTGTTACCAGTGACCGTGTTCACCACGTGGGAATCCGTAGTCATGATCTCGACCTCGTCCACGTGTCCGAGAAGGGTTCTCCTCAACTCCTCTCTGACCCCTGCCTGCATATTATTTCCATCGAAGAGGACATACGCCGTTTTCTGCCCGCCCGCGGAGAGTACCAGTATTTTTATCCCCTGGTCCCCAAATCCTTCTTCCCGGCTGAATGGAACCGGAATATGGGAGACTCCTGCCTGCAGGGGAGAAATATCGTACGAACCATAACGTGAAAATGCCACGGTGCAGGCCTGTACATATTCACGGGCTACCGTAGTGGCGGGGTGCACGGGAGACATATCGTCGGTCGTGCAGTTGTGCGCATCGATAAAGACGATGGTGTCGCTGACCCGGTGACCCTCTGACATTATGACCATCCCGATATTAAAATCGAGATCCTCGGTCCTCAAGGGAGACCTCGTCCCAACAATCAGGAATGAATTCCCTATCCTTTGAACGAGGAGTGAAACCGATCCTGCCTGTATACGTTCAGACCTTGAAGCAGTGCCGGAATACTGGAGATTTTTTTCCGATTCCCTGACAGCAAGGATTATTTTCTCTATCTCTTTTTCTGAAACGAGGTTGAAATCATGCGTAGCGCACCCGTGGGGGACCATAACCACCCCGCCGAATGCCTGCTGGAGGCATTTTGGCAGGTTCCCGCCGCCAATGTCCCCCATCGGCCCGGGGTGAACGTTAGGCACGGTAAAAATAACGGGGTCACGTCCTGGTCTGCGAAAAAAAAGGCTTGCCTGGGGGACATATACTTCCTCGCCGATCTCCCGGAAAAAATCCTCCATCTTTTTCGATCCATCGGTAAGGTGAGCGATGAATGCATTGAGGAACGAGAGCACCCTGATATTGAAGGCCCGGTGAAGCGGACGATCGATAAGCCATATAATCAGACAAAATACGAGGACAAACACCACCAGGATCGTTATCGCCAGGAAAAAGAATGGAGGTGGAAACAGGAGAGTTCCGAAGACGATCCCGGAAATGCCCTGAAAAAGTGCAGGTGGCAGCATGTGCGAGACACGGTAATCGGAGATGGCAACAAGGACAACAAGCCTTATCCCTGTAATGAAACCGATGGAAAGGGCAAAAAAAAGGGGTAAGAGGCGGACTGATACGAGGACTGCGATAAGGGTGATAATTACGGAGAATATGGTGCTTGCCAGCGCGAGAAGAGCAGACCTGTTCCAGGTCATTGTTTTTCCGGCAACGGTTATGGCAGGTTTCGTCAAAATAAAAGCGATTAATGCCGGAATGGTAAAACAAAACGTCCCGAGAAACAACAGCGACCCGGAGAACCTGATACTCGCTCCATCGATGATCAAACCGAGGATGATGACGATCAGGAGCGAGACGGGCCAGGACGGCGCATCGAACAGGTACCTCGTCAGGCGCTCGATCTTTGCATCGCCAGCAGCGACCATTACGAGAAACCTCCAAGGACCAGCTCGTAACGCCCGGTTCGGCGATGCACGGTGCGCTTGTCGGAAAACCGCACCGGCCGGGAATAGAAGGGGGCATACAGGGCGATGCTCTCGTATCCGCCCCCTTCTCCGGCCAGGTCGAGATGTGTCCTTGCCGCGATCTGTTTCAGATTTGCGATGAAGGCATCATCGATATGGGATCCGAGCATCTCTTCTCCAAGGCCATCTGCCGTTACGACGATAATTGCATCCATACGCGAGGCGACTTCGGTGAGGACCGCCTCAACATCCATGAGCCAGAGCGGCGCAACCATCTCGATTTCCAGGTCCCTTGCGATGGCAAGGACCATGTCGCGTTGGGAAACAGAATTTATGGCCCCGATCACCACACCCTCGATATCGATGGCCGAAAGACCATGGTACAGGTCATCGAGCTCTTCTTCATCCTCCCCTTCCGTCTGGATTTCAACATAACCAAGACCCGATAACCGGGCGATGACCGGAACGATATCGAGGTTGGAAGAATGAAACATGAGAGATGCAGGGTTCCCGGGGCGGACTGTTACGAGGTGCGAAACATCTATACCCAGGTCGATCGCCTTCTGGACCGAAAGTATCGAATCCTTGCCCCCCGATGTCAGTGCTGCGTAAACCATGGTACCAAATCTTTTAATTCCCGTCTCAAATCCGCGATCGTCTGAAAGGTTGTTCTCCTGTGTCCTATACCCCGCAAGCGCGGGAATGATGTTGTTCACCGGACCGGTCAGGGACCGGAATTCGGAAAACTATTACGGGTCCCTGATTTCCTGCATGAGTTTATGTCAGGCAGGGTTATTTTCCTGTCGCTCGGATCTGTCAGGACCAGCGGGTCTGGTAATAACCCCATCCTTACCTGACGATCGGGGACGCCCCGGCATCAAAGGGATTGGTCCGGACTGCAAGGGAGAACAGGTACGGATAATTTACCTTCAGGTGTCTCAGATATTCGAGCCACTGCACGAACAACAGGCTGATGACCCGGTGGGTATCTTTGGACAGGTGGGAATAATCTGACTCGGGGAGCGGCCCGAGACCATCCCGGGCCGACAACTCTTCTTCGAGGTGAAACACAGCATTGAGCAGGTCGGTAAAGGATTCGTGTTCGAATAATGCCGGGTGCTGGAGGAGCTGAACGAGAAATGCCCTCCGGTCCTTCAGCAGCCCATGCACCCCGGCGATGTCAACCAGATGAATGTCGATGATAAATTCATGGGTCCCGATCATGCGCCCGGCATCGCGGAACTGCTGGTCGGTCCAGGTCTCCTTGATTTTCATTTCATTATCAAGGTAACCCTTGTCTTCTATCGACGGTCTGATCAACCTGATGAGAGGAACGCCGGCTTCAGAAAAAAAAGCACCGACGACCATATTGACCTTTTTCATCCGCGACCTGGACTCCTGACTGCTTACCATCGCCTCTATTGCCTGGGCGAATACAAACAGGAATATCCCGACACCTGCGAGGATGACAAACATCGCGAGGATCTTCCCGAATTCGGTCTTTGGCGCAATATCCCCGTAGCCAACGGTCGATATAGTGACAATAGTCAGGTAGACGGAATCGAAAGGCGATAATCCCTCGAAAACAGTGAAGCCTGTGATGGCTGTTGCGAGGACGAGTGCAAGGACGATGATGTAACGTCCGAAGCGTACCTGGGCAGATGACATGAATAGGTATAGTGATCAGGATCCGGTATATACAGGTGTTCCCGCTTTAAACCTTGGATGCCGGAATATTCCCCAGATTCCAGGAAACTATTAACTTACGCACGTTCTTTGAGGAATTTCCTGATCGCTTCATGCCGATCCGAAATGGCCGGTCTGGCGGGGACCGGGTAACTCTCCTCAAACAGGGGCTTATCCTGCCTGTAGAGTACCCCAAGCCCGATCCGTGCATCGGTATTGTAGTCCCATTCCCTCGCCTTGTTGAAGGCCGAATTGAAGTCTGATACCCCGTCTTCATCCCATGTATAGACACGTTCGTTATAATACCCAGAAAGGTCGTTATAGGTGGCACAAATCTGGAGGACTTCGACAATTGAAAATCCCCGGTGTTCCAATGCCATTCCGATGAGATCCTTCAGCTGCTCACGCCTGCCGGTATATCCCCGTGCAATAAAGGTCGCTCCTGCAGAGAGGACAAGCAGCAGGGGATTCAGAGGTGACTCGTTCTCCCCATCAGGCGTCGATCGTCCCCGAAACCCGGAAAACGACGTCGGTGTGAACTGGCCTGTTGTCAGACCATAAACGCGGTTGTCATTCACAATCACCGTGATATCGACGTTGCGTTTGGCCGCAAAGATCAGATGATCGAGTCCCTCGGCATAACAATCTCCATCACCGGCAATGCAGAGCACCTTCAGGTCCGGGTTGGCGACCCTGATCCCCGTCGCGACAGGAATGGTCCGTCCATGGAGAGAATAGAACCCGTTCAGGTTCATGAAATCGAAAATCTTTGCATGCTGTCCGATCCCGGCTACGAGTACGAATTTTTCGATCTGGTGACCTGCGTCGTGCATCCGGATAAGAACGTCCTTCAGGGCATGCTGAACCACAAAATTCCCACAACCCGGGCACCAGGTATTTTTCGCCTGACTGATGAGATCGCTTCCCTTCATGATATCGCCTTCTCAAGTTCCCGCACGAGTTCCTCGACGGTAAACGGACGCCCGTCGTACTTCAGCACGTTTCCTTTCGTCCGATATCCAAAAAGGCTTGCGTATCGTGCAAACTGGGCGGTTTCGTTGGTCTCGACGGCATATAATTCTGTGACCCCCTTCATCGCCGACGCGAATTCGCGTGCCGGAAAGGGCCAGATGATTTTTGGCCTGACGACCCGGAGTCCGAGTTGTTCTCCGGCTTCGTTGCAGACCCATTTGTTCGAACCCCAGGCGAGAAGCCCTGTTATTGCATCGGGATCTCCGCCGACCGCAACAGGGGAAAGATCTTCTATTTCACGGGACAGGACCTCCATCTTTTTTTGCCTCTTATCGGCCATCGCCTGGGTCATTTCAGGCTCTTCGGTGGTAATACCATCCTCGGAATGCACATGGCTGTTTACCCTGACAATGCCTCCTGCGAGGGGAGGAAATCGCAGGGGAGAGATCCCGGACCCGGTGATCCGGTATCTGAGGTATGGTCCTTCAGGTTCTTCATTGCCGACCAAAGATCTGAGGGCTGGTATTTTTGGTTCGGGTCCGATACTGAACATGCCTTCGCTGATGAGCTTGTCGGAAAGGACGATTACCGGGATCTGGTACGCCCAGGCGATATCCATGGCAAGAGCCGACAATTCCCGGGCTTCGCCTGCATCGCCCGGGGCGAGAATGCATTTCGGCACGTCCCCCTGGCCTGCATTAAGGGCAAAATGGAGATCTGACTGGGCGGTATAGGTCGCAAGGCCGGTGCTCGGTCCGGTCCGCTGCCCAAGGACGATCACAACAGGGATTTCAGCGATCCCGGCAAGACTGATCCCCTCGGTCATAAGACAGAATCCCCCGCCTGATGTCCCGACAGCGGCTTTTGTGCCGGCATAGGCGCTTCCAAGGGCCATCAGCACCACCGCAATCTCGCTCTCGGGCTGAACTGTCCTCACGTGGAAATCGCGGGAGGTCTTTGCGAGGAAATGAAGGAGACTGGACATGGGCGACATCGGATACCCGTAATACACTTCAAGTCCCCCCTCGATGAGACCAAGTGCTATCGCTTCATTCCCCGTCACTACGGGTAGTACCGGCTGGTTAAGGCGCGGAACTGACAGTTGGTTACTGGCCTCACGATAGGCCCTCCCGGCCACTCTTAAATTTAGATCTGCGGCCTTCATTAAGGCTTTACGAAACACCTCCTCCACATCGTGCCAGACGATACCCGCAACCTTGGCGAATGCCCCGATCATTGCGGAATTTGCCATGACTTCCGGGGCCGTTTCTGCTGAAAGGATTGCAGAGACATGAACTGCCGTGCCATTGTTCCCCATACCGGACCGCACGGTATCGGCATTGTATATCAAAGCACCGCCAGGTAACAGGGATCTGGCATGGCGGTCGATGCTGTTTTTATCCAGGGCGACAAGGCAATCTGCTTTATCGCGGATTGCCCCGACATACCCCGTTGTTCCACGGACAACGCAATAATTATGTCCTCCTTTTATGAGCGAAGGATAATCGAGATACATATGGACACGGTATCCCAGGTATGAAAGGAGCTGGGCCGTTACCTGTCCCGCGCTGCTGATACCTTCACCGGCTTTTCCGCCGATAATTACCGATACCTCTCCATCAGCCACTGATCACAACCCTCCGGATCTCATGATATCGCAGAATTGTCCGCATTCATGATAAAGGCTTATGATACGAGGCTCCGTCACGTGCTTTCTTAGTAAACGCTATATCGTGCATAGACTATTGTATATCCATGGAACACCCCCTGAAACAGGCGATCAGGGCTAAATGCAGGGAACTTGACATTGCTCTTGTTGGTTTTGCATCTGCAGGGCGCTGGGACGAACCCTTGTTTGAACCATGGGTCCCGGAACAATTCAGGCCTGGTTCTATTCTGCCCGGAACGGAGACCGTGATCGTCATAGGACTCCCCGTGTTCCTGCCCGTCATCGAGACTGCCCCTTCGATTTACTACCATGAGCTTTATAAAACGGTGAACGGATTACTCGATAGCAATGCTTATAGGATCTCGTTATACCTAAACCGGGAAGGATATTTTTCAGTTCCCATTCCCAGGGACGGTTACGGTTCTCTCGGCATATTAAAAGATCAGCCATGCGCCTTTTTCTCTCACCGGCATGCCGCCTTCCTCGCAGGTCTTGGAACATTTGGGATAAACAATACCGTCCTGACCAGGGAATTCGGCCCGAGGGTCAGGTTTGCATCGATATTTACTGATGCCGCAATCCCACCGGACCCGCTCATTACCGGGCAGTTATGTAACCGGTGCATGCAGTGTATCGACATTTGCCCGGTGCACGCCCTGCAGGGAAACGATTACCCTGATGGCATAACCGATAAGGCCAGGTGCATCGCACGGTCTGAAGCCCTGGCAAAAAACCATAGTTCGCCATGCGGGTTCTGCATCAAGGTCTGCCCGGTAGGCAACGACAGGGAACTATATAATCGGAAAAATCCTGACATTTATGATGAAAATAACAAAAATTTCGAGAAGATCCACCGGGCATGGCGTCATGTACGATCTTACGGCTCGAAAAAAGAATAAACGCCGGATATTGGTGGCGGATCCCGATAGGACTGTCTCGTTTTTAGATCTGTCCGAAACTGAGTGCTACTGGTAATTATTTCCGGGGTCCCCGATATCCACCATTTAAAACGAAAAGAAAATCCAGAATATGCGTTGATAACAGGATCTGATACCCGATGGCTGATGAGAGTACGGAAATGTTGGAATGTGCCCAGTGCGGAGTCTGCTGCAAAATATTCGGGGACTCGATATCCCCGACGATAGAAAATGTCTATCAATGGCTTGAGAACGGAAGGACCGATATTCTCGAACACTTTTCCGCATGCCGCGGGGACGGATCGTGGACGAAGTGCTCAGACCTCCGGACGTGCGATCTCTCCGAAGTCGTCTCAATCGAACTACGTGACCCGAATACCGGCGGACTCGAGAGTAGTTGTCCGTTTCTTATGCGGGTTTCACGGAACAGGTATCTCTGTGCAATACATCTCGCCAAACCATCAATGTGCGACAATTATAAACCATGGATATGGGGTGAGACGTACTTTCGCCGGTGCCGTACGATCACCGGCAATGAAAAGCTTTCTTTCTGGAACCGGAAATAATCCGGAATTAAGGGGCACAGTACAAAGGTCTTTAAACCATTCTCATCACTAAAAAGCCGGTTCGGTAAAAGGCGATATTCCCCGCTGATCCGGGCAGGGAAAAAATAATATTTATGACTTCGAAAAAAACTCTCGTTTATGCCGAAGGCTTTTCGGGGAGCAGGATCCATGCGACGATATACAGGACGATTATGAACAGCGGCCAGAATATCGTCAAAAATCCAAACAGGAGGATGACAATCAATACCAGACGGACGATATTCGGGTCGATATCCAGGTATTCCCCGATACCACCACAGACACCCCCCAGGACCCGGGACGTTGCAGACCGGTGTAATTCCTTCATACGTGAAGGTTGGACTAATTCCCTATAAAGACCTTGCCCGGGGTGCACCGTTTCCGAACCCAAAAAAAAGTTGAATATAAGCCCCCGGACGGCAAGGGATGTTTTTGCACCCCGCGACACAATTGGTACAGTACCTGTTTTTTTCCTGTGGCTCCGCACCGCCGCTAACCCCTGGTGGAGCGTGCCGGAGCGTCAGATTAACTCGATTTTAAATAATATTTTGAGAATTGAAGAACATCGACAACTGAAACCCGGGTGTTAATATCGCATGTCAAGAAAACCAGAATTAAATGATGTTACGGACCCAGGGAAATTTTGCAGGAACCGAAATTTTTGGATACGTTATCTTCGTTGAATTCTCAATACAGGCGAAGAATACACCACCGAAAAAAATTGGTCAGGTCGGTGAGTTGATGGACCTGAAGGGTACCAGGTCATCGAAGACCTTTACTTTCCCGACCTGCGGCGCCGTAACCCAGATCTGGACATGGTTTTGCGTCGTGCTGCACGGAAGGACGACCTGCTGGCCCATCGAGAACGGCTGTGTCATCGTTCCCTGTGAGGTCGTGCCGTCAGGCTTGGTCAGGCTGACATCAACCTGAGAATCGAGGTTGATCCCGTTGCCGCCCCTGATCGCAACGCTCATCAGGGGATTAACGGTATCGCCATTACTCGTTATCTGGAAGTCGAGGTTATACTGGGTAGGAAGGACCTCGGTCGGGCCCGGAACGCCAAGACCTCCGACGACTGGCGTGGTCATGGCTGTTGTCACCGGCATGGGTGTTGTTACCTGGGTCGGTAACGTTGTCGCCGGGGGAACCGCGGGAGCCTGGGTGCACCCGGCCGTGAACAGAGCCATTACGGTCGCCACAACAGCGAGGGCATAGAATAACGCTTTCATACAACGTACTCCGGGCCCAAGGGTATAATATTATCGATACGGCCTCTGCTTAGCCTCCTGCGGAATAATCGGGTAGGATTCATTAACCCGTTCTGCCGCAATCTTCAGGAAGAAAATTTCCGATCAGGGTATTGTATCCGGATGCGATGATCGATGCCCCGAGGAGCGGAGCGCTGCTCCCGAGCCCACTGATGTCAATCGACGGGAGAGGAAGGAACCGGTCCGCATATTTTCCGATAAAGGGCAGGATCAGGTCGGTATTTTCCCTTACAACCGAACCGTCCATTATCATGTGTGCGGGTTCGTAAGCTACGACGATATTGGATATCCCACGTGCATTGATCAGACCGAGATCCTCGAGGAAGCCCTCAAACTTTTCCCGATTTTTCCGAACCAGGGAAAATACCTGTTCAGGGACCATGTCCCGTACCCATCCGGGAGCGATGCCATTATCAGCACACCACCTTGTAAAAAATTCCGGGAGAAAACGCCCGGAGGCATACGCTTCCCAATGCCCTGGAAACCCGCACCCGCAGGTGCAGTTATAGCGATCGTCGACAAAGAAATGGCCAACCTCTCCGGCATTTCCCCTGTTCCCGAGAAGAATTTTTCCTCCGGATATGATACCGGCCCCGATCCCCGTCGACATCGTCAGATACACCGCGTTTTTTTCCGAAGACAGGTCCCCGAAATATACTTCTCCGAGAATGCCGGCATGGCAGTCGTTGATTATTCTCACCGGGGCTCCGAATTCGGCTTTTAAGGGACTTTCGAGAGGTATCCTCGCAAGCGGAATATTCGGTGGACTGACAACGCTTCCATTCCGATGATCGACCGGCCCTGCAGCTGATATCCCAATCCCTTCGATCTCTGTCGTACCTGATATCCGGAGCACCTGTCTAATCCGGTCCGCAAGGATCGAAGTAATGTCCATGGCATTACAGGGAGATCGCGGTGTCGGGAATGTTACCGGATCGGCAACCGGCCGGGAATTTTCAAAGAGCCCCACCCTTAAATTGGTCGCACCGAGATCGACGGCAATGACCTTTTTCATGCGTCAATGTGATCCCGGATCTGCCTTATCACTTCGCAATACCGATAACCTGCATTGGAAAGGAAGAATGACGTACCCAAAAAAATAAAGGCTCCGCAGACTTATGAGACTATTATTGCCCGGATATTATCTCCTGGGCGGTGATGAGAAATGGTGTCCCTCAATTCAGAAATGAAAGAGACCTTCTCAAAAGTCAAGGTCTTCCCTGTCTCGACGGCTTCCCGGAGTGGTGTCCCCAACGTATCCTTAATCGCATTCGTTCAGTTAATTGGTGAAGATACGATCTGGCTTGCCGATAATTACATGAAAAAGACTATCGCCAACCTGATGGAAAATCCCCAGGCGGCAATCTCTGTCTGGGACCAGGAAAGTAAAAAATGCTTCCAGATAAAAGGCAGTGCCGTCGTGAAGACCTCAGGGCCCGATTATGAAAAGATGATAAAATGGGTCCACGACAAAAAGCCCGAACTGCCGGCCAAATCTCTTGTTATCCTAAAAATTACCGAAGTATACAGTTGCGTGCCGGGACCCGATGCAGGAAAGAAAATACTCTGATCCGGTCATCCGGATTTTTTTCGGATGAACAGCCTGCCACTTCAGGTGGCAGATCCGGATAGAAGAAAAATTTCAGATCCCTGATTTTCTCTCTGTTTTTTGTTTAACCAGGCGTGCCTGCATCCCATAATAATACGATACCCCTGCGGCGTGGCACTGATCGATGGAAGTGCTGTCGAACGAAACAAGGTCGTCGGAATACACTGCATCCGGCGAAGACCTGCCAAGCACCCTGATGCCGCCCTTGTAAAGGGAAAGTTCCACTGTTCCGTTCACCCGTTCCTGGGTTTTTGCAATAAATGCAGTGAGGGCGTGGAAGAGTGGTTCGTGGACGAGACCCATGTAAGCCAGTTCGGACCATTTTTCGTCGACCATTTGTTTGAACTGCAGTTCCTGCCTGGTCAGGACGAGGTGTTCGAGGTCGTGGTGGGCGAATAACAGGGTCGTCGCTGCAGGGTGCTCATAGACCTCCCGGGCCTTGAGCCCGAGAATGCGGTCCTCTATCATGTCGTTTCTTCCGATGCCATTGCTGCCCGCGATCCGGTTCAGTTGCTGGATGAGGTCGTACCCCTTCATCCGGGTACCATCGAGACCGACAGGAACACCGTTTGAAAATGCAATCGAAATTTGCGTGGGTGACGAAGGAGCATGTTCAGGCGATACCGTCCAGAGGTAAATTTCCTCGGGCGTATGGTACGCGGGGTCTTCGAGCTTTCCTCCTTCAATGCTCCTGCTCCAGCAGTTCTCATCCATACTCCAGGGCTTGTCTTTTTTGACGGGCACCGGTATATTGTGTTTTTGCGCGTATTCAATCTCCCAGTCCCTCGTAAGGTTTTTCTCCCTTATCGGCGCAACGACATCGAGCCCTGCTCCGCGAATAATAAAATCGAACCGCAACTGATCGTTGCCTTTCCCTGTACAGCCATGGGCGATCGCAAGTGCCCCTTCCTTTCTTGCGATTTTCACAACTTCATCGGCAATCAGAGGCCTTGCCAGGGATGTTCCCATCGGGTATCCTTCGTAGGACCCGTTTGCCCTGATCGCAGGGAAGAGATAGTTGTCAACAAATTTCTCCCGTGCATCGATGGTCACATGACTGTCGGCAAACTTTTTCCCTTTTTCCGATGCCGCTGCCAGTTCGTCTTCCCGCTGCCCTACATCGACAGCCACGGTCACGACCCGGTCGTATCCGTATTCTTCCCTCAACAGGGGTATGCAGATGGAGGTGTCGAGACCTCCGCTGTACGCCAGTACTACGGTTCCTTTTCCCATACTTATTCCCCGATATAATAGCTGATTGGTTCAAGCGTAATCTTCTCTCTCTTCATCGCATCGATAGCCTGTGCCGCGGCCCTTGCAGCCTGGAGCGTCGTGATATAGGGCACGCCATAGTCTACCGCCGCCCTCATGATCTGGTAGTGATCCTGCCGCGACTGTTTTCCTTTTGGCGTATTGATAATAAGGCGGATCTCGCCCTGCCTGAGAAGGTCGATTACGTTTGGGGATCCCTCCTGCACCTTCCTGACGAGGTGGGCGTCGATCCCGGACTGGGACAGGTATTCGACCGTCCCTGAGGTACCGTACAGGGTAAGACCGAGTGAGACAAGCTTTCTTGAAATTGCTATCGCCTCGTCTTTCTGTTCTGCAGAGACTGAAATGAAGACATTCCCCTGCATGGGGAGCTCATTGTCGGCCGATATGCTGGCCTTATAATAAGCACGTCCGAAATCATAATCGATGCCCATGACTTCGCCGGTGCTCTTCATTTCAGGACCGAGCACCGTGTCTACACCCGGCAATTTATTGAACGGGAGCAGGACCTCCTTGACCGCGACATGGGAGATCACCCGTTCTTTGTACCCGAGATCAGCGATGCGGTGCCCCATCATGATCTTCGCAGCCATCTTGGCAAGGGGAATGCCTGTTGCCTTACTCACGAATGGCACGGTCCTGCTCGCCCTTGGGTTCGCCTCGAGGACGTAGACGACATCGTTTTTAACGGCAAGCTGGATGTTGACAAGGCCCACCACACCGAGCCCGAGTGCGATCTTTCTCGTGTAGTCCCTGACCCTTGCGAGCACCGATGGCGAAAGGGACTGAGTGGGGATAACACAGGCAGAATCGCCGCTATGTACCCCGGCCTCCTCGATATGTTCCATGACCCCTCCGATGAATACATCGGTCCCGTCGCACACGGCATCGACATCGAGTTCTATGGCGTTCTGCAGGAAGGAATCGATGAGAACAGGGTGATTACGGCTGACCCTGACCGCCTCTTTCATGTAACTCTCGAGTTCTGTCTCGTCATGGACAATTTCCATCGCCCTCCCCCCTAACACATAGGACGGCCTGACGAGCACGGGGTACCCGATGGCGGCGGCCTTTGCACGCGCTTCCTCGGGAGAGTAGGCTGAAGAATTTGGCGGGCTCGGAATCTGCAACTGATCGAGCAAAACACTGAACCGGTCCCGGTCTTCGGCGATATCCATTGCATCCGGGCTGGTGCCGAGGATCTTTACCGGGAGGTTAAGTTTTTTCAACTCATTCTCAATCGGAACGGCGAGATTGACAGAGTTCTGCCCGCCGAACTGGACCATGACGCCTATGTAAGAGTCCGATTTAAGGATATTGATGATATCTTCGAGGAGCATCGGCTCAAAAAACAACCGGTCCGAGGTGTCGAAATCAGTTGACACCGTCTCGGGGTTGTTATTGACGATATGGACCTCGATCCCGATCTCCCGCAATGCCATAACTGCATGGACGGTACAATAATCGAACTCTATGCCCTGGCCGATCCTGATTGGGCCGGATCCGATGATCAGGACCTTTTTCGCATCGTTTTTCACGATTTCTGAATGATTGTCCCAGGTAGAATAAAAGTACGGCGTTGTTGCCGGAAATTCCGCCGCGCAGGTATCGACCATCTTGTATACAGGGCCTCCCGTAACAGATTTGACTGCATCGGGATCTTTACCGGTTAGCTGGACTATTTCGTCGTTGGTGAAACCGTAGGCCTTTGCAAGCCTGATATCCTCATCGGTCCCGTTCACTGCGAGGTCTTCCTCCATCTCCACAATATTTTTTATCTTCTCAAGGAAGAACGGCGTGATCTTTGTCAGCGAAAATATTTCTTCGATGGTAAAGTCCTGCCGGAACGCGTCGAACAGGCATGCGAACCGCTCATCGGTCGGCCGGTTCAGAATCATCCTGATCTCGCTTGGGTTTGTATGTTCGAATAAATCGGTGTCAAGTGACCGGAGGGCTTTCTTGAATGCCTCTTCGAGGGTCCGCCCGATGGCCATTACTTCCCCGGTGCTTTTCATAGCCGTGGTCAGGGTACGGTCAGCGCTTTTGAATTTGTCGAAGGGCCAGCGAGGTACTTTTACGACAACATAATCGATCGCAGGTTCGAAAGACGCCGGAGTACAACCCGTCACGCTGTTCATTATTTCATCGAGCCTCAGGCCTATTGCAATTTTTGCGGCGACCCGTGCTATCGGGTAACCGGTCGCCTTCGACGCGAGTGCCGATGATCGGGAGACCCTTGGGTTAACCTCGATTACCCGGTAATCCCCGTTCCAGAATGCAAACTGGATATTGCAGCCGCCCTGAACATTGAGGGCCCTGATAATTTTTATCGCGGCTGATCTCAGTTTCTGGAATTCGTCATCCCTGAGAGTCAGGATCGGCGCTACAACGACACTTTCGCCGGTATGAATCCCCATTGGATCCACATTCTCCATCCCGCAGACAATGATGCAGGTATCAGCCGAATCCCGCATCACTTCGAATTCGATCTCCTTCCATCCCTGCACGCTTTCCTCAATCAGCACCTGGTGGATCCGGGACCTGTTCAGGCCGAGTTCAACGATTTTTGCCAGATCCTCCTTAGTCGTTGCGATACCGCCGCCAGCTCCGCCGAGGGTATATGCGGGCCTTACAATTGCCGGAAGCCCGACGACCCTGAGTGCCTCGCCGATTTCAGCCATATCGTTTAAGATAAAACTGACCGGTACCGGTTCCCCAATCTCCTTCATCAGGTCGCGGAACTTTTCGCGGTCCTCGCCGCGATAGATCGCCTCGAGCGGAGTGCCGAGGATTTTAACACCTGCCAATGCCCCCCGTTCCGCGAGCTCCGCAGTGAGATTCAGTCCTGTCTGTCCGCCCATTCCCGATAATATCCCGTCGGGTCGCTCCTTTTCAATGATCCTTGCAATAATATCTGACCGTAATGGTTCGATATAAATTTCGTCGGCCATGTCGGGATCGGTCTGGATTGTCGCAGGATTTGAATTTACCAGCACTACCTTTACGCCTTCTTCCCGAAGGGCACGACATGCCTGCGATCCGGAAAAGTCGAATTCGGCAGCCTGGCCGATCTGGATCGGACCGGACCCGATAAGCAGGACCTTCCCTATATGCGGCAGTTTCGGCATCAGGCAAGCCTCCGGAACATCGAATCAAAAAAATACGACTCGGTATCGCGGGGACCGCCATGGGCCTCTGGATGGAACTGAACGGTCGTCAGATCGAGGTCCGGGTCATCGAATCCTTCGACCGTACCGTCGTTGACGTTCGAGAACGAGACCCGGCACCCTTCGGGAAGCGTATCGGCGGCTACGGCATAACCGTGGTTCTGGGTTGTGATGAAAATTTTCCCGTCAATCGTCCTGACAGGCTGGTTCGTACCCCGGTGACCGAATTTCATCTTGTAGGTCTCGCCGCCGAGTGCAAGGCCGCACACCTGGTTACCCATGCATATCCCGAATATCGGGAGAGAACCCGCAAGATCTTTTACACACCGTATC
>DATJQJ010000002.1:0-34134 GCA_035505975.1 Methanoregulaceae archaeon | reverse complement strand
CCGATGACCGAAATCTCGGTTTTTAATTCTTTCAGAATCTGATCAAGTTCTTCATCGCTCTTCGAGACATCAGATGGTTCATCCCTCACTCGTGTCAGTGCCTCTTCTACGATCGACCTCATATGTAACTCTCCAACCCCGGGACGTGGATCCTCTTCTCACTGCAGACCTGGACCATGCCGGGCAGGATCTTTTTTCCTCCGGCATCCACTGGTTTGCCCTGCATCAGGAGACCGAGCATTGGCCCTGGGGGAACGCCCAGTCCGAGTGCTTTCCCCGGGTCCATCTTCTTCTTTCTGATGATAAGGTACTCTCCTTCAACTGCAGTATCTTCGTTAATAACTATGGTTGATACGCATAAGCTTATTAAATCATGTAATAATTGTGCCTTCTGGTTCTGATCCGTGACAAAAACCGGCAATACCGGCGATTTTTCGGTGAAAAGGTGGATGCAGGGGATTTTTTTCAGTTTTTTAAGAAATTCAGCGGCATTGGCGGCCAGTGCGGCGCCAAGTATTTCCGGCTCCAGTCCGGCCCACTCCGGCTGTTCGATCGAATCAAGGCCATGGATATCGATCGATGCACCCGGGACCCGGGCCCGTGCCAAGGATCTCACCTTCAGGTACTGGTCCCATGGGATGCGGCCGATAGCCGTTAGCTCGTGCTCGCCGAGCCTGACCATCCCTTCCTCATTGATCAACTGTTCGATGCGTGCCATATCTGCTCCATGGAGCGCCTTACGATCGATGTGAACGGCAACTGCATGGGATCTTCCGGCCAGGAGGCGGATCATCTCCCGGTCGACAAGCGGCACTTCCCGGGAATGAACGATGTGGCCGAATGCAGCCTGTGTATTTCCGGCAATATCGGTCTGCCGCCTGGCGTAATGGTTGCCGCCCAGGCTGATCAGGGGTATCGATCGCCCGGGGCTGGCGGTCAGTACGGCGGCAGCAACCGCAGCTCCCGCATCAGCATTTGCCCATTCCCGTTCCGTACTTCCTATCTCGACAAAAAATGAGGGTATCCGGAGATCCGTTGGTCCATGATGGGTGACCTCGTAACAGGCACCGAATCCGGGCGGGGCGAGCATCCGGAGGTTGATGAGGACTGCTTTCATCCATTCTGGCGCCGCAGGTGCCAATGACCGGTCGCTGCCCCCCAGTTCCGCTTTCCCTGTGTTGCCCGTGCAGTGAACCGTCAGGACCGGCACCGGGTTTCTCGATGCATGCCTCGAGAGGAATACAATGAGATCGGCGTCGGTCCCGCGATCGATCCCGTCCTGGAAGATCAGCCTGCCATCGACTTCGATATGTGAGAACCGGTGTGCGGGCATTTCCTCTTCCCTGGGTATACAGGGGATCCCGTTTTCCAGGTATTCGTAAATATGCCGGTGGATATTCCGGCCGGCCATGTCGCTCCTGGAGCTTATCAGGGTGATCTTCACGGACTGGTTCTCCTCAGCATAAGTCCTCACCCGGTTGTGAACCAGTCCTTGAAAAAGCCCTGGTTCTTGTCCGGTGCAGCCACCGTGGCCTGTGAAAATTCTCTAAAAAATTATCAGTGCAACAATACATTTTTCTTCATGACCTTACAATCAGGTTCCTCCTAATCTGTCCTTCATTCAGGGGAGTCATAAAATTTCCTCAGATTGGGGAACTGTTCCCCCTGCGTGCTAACCCCATAACTTTCTCTGTAAACTCTTCCGCATTCCTGATGTCTCCGGCATCCGGCCGCCCCTTGTTGAGCCCCCCAAAATATTTCAGGAAACTGTTCGTGTTCCACCCCCCACAGCCGAATTCACCGATAACCGTGTAACCTTTTTCCTGTAGTTTTTCCCGCATCTGCTGGTGATTTTTTTCTATAAATTCCCTGCTCGCAATGATAGCAGGGGCCCCGAACGTTGAGAAAAGAAAGGCCTTCCTGCCATTCACGGGTGGCAGCCTGCCGGCAAGATCGAGGAGGGACTGGTGAAACGTTGCGCTGTAGATCCCGGAACCAAAGCCAACGAGGTCGTAATCCTTCAACTCATCAGGCCTGACCTGCTTTGGTGTTTTCACCGGTGCAGCGAGGACCTTCGCACAGGCATTCGCAATTTTCTCCGTATTCCCGTGATGACCGGAAAAAACGATCACGAGAGATTTCACTGGCGTTGAATTCCCCGGATCATATTCTTTCTTTTCCATATTCACCTTTTCTTCAAGGATATATGTTCCAAGTGGTTAACACCTTTCTTTTATTTCATAAAGGAAGTCCTTATCCCCTGGGAATGATGATTGCGGAATCGGGCAAAATGAGTATCTGCTGAGTAATAGGACCCGGTCAGGCTCTTGGTTTGGGAGGGTGTCGTCGTTTCCCTCCGCCGGTTGCCCCCCGGCAATAGCAACATAAATCCGGTGTAATGGTATATAGATCATAGGTGTGTCAATGGAAGACGAGAGGATCAGGACTATATTTCAAAAAGAAGGCATCGATAAAGAGATAAAATGCCCCCAGGCGTTCGCCGTCGCCGAGAAATACGGGATTTCAAAAACAGACCTTGCCGAGTACTGTAACATGCACGGGATCAAGATCAGGGCATGCCAGCTGGGCTGCTTCAAATGAGCATATTTCTAACGACAGTTCCGGTTGAGGAAGCCATCCGGGTGGTCAGGCACATAACGCCTTCCCCACCTGAGGAGGTGGTGCCCCTGGAATCTGCATTCCGCCGGATACTATCGAGGGATGTTTTTGCAGATATCGATATTCCGGGATTTACCAGGTCGGTCGTGGACGGTTATGCGGTCCGTTCAGCCGATACGACGGGTGCAGGTGAAGCAATCCCGGTGATATTGCGGCTCGCAGGGAGGTCTGCCATGGGAGCCAGTGAAAAACCGGAGAAGATGACTCCCGGTTCATGTGTCTACGTACCGACAGGCGGAGAGATACCCGATGGTGCGGATGCCATGGCCATGATCGAATATTGCGAGGTCATCGGGGAGGATGTACTCGTAAAACGGCCGCTTGCAGCCGGTGAAAATATCATTTTTCGGGGCGAGGACTTCAGGGCCGGGGAAAGAGTGCTGGAAGCAGGGAGACGCCTATCGCCGGGAGACATGGGAATTCTCGCCGCAACCGGCCACAATATGGTCTTTGTGTCTGCCGTTCCTAAGATCGGGATCATTTCCACGGGAAACGAGCTCGTGCCTGTCGAGGAGGTCCCGACCGGAAGCCGGGTCAGGGATGTCAATACCTATCTTTGCAGGGCTTTTCTTGAGCAATACGGTGCGTTGCCGGTCCAGTTCGGTATAGTCCGCGACGACCCGGCAGTGTTCGAAAAAACTCTCGATAATGCCCTCGCCACCTGCGATGCCGTCCTGATATCGGGCGGTAGTTCGAAAGACGAACGAGACCTTACCGCCGGGATGATCCAGTCGCGGGGCGAAGTATTCGTCCATGGGATCTCCCTGGCACCCGGGAAGCCGACAATCATCGGGCTTGCGAAGGGTAAGCCGGTGATTGGTCTTCCGGGTCACCCTGCTTCCACCTTCATCGTACTCATGGTCATCGCACGACACATGGTCCTGGGGATGACCGGTAACGCCTCGGAACGTCCCGTAGTGGTAAAGGGCATCCTGTCTGAAAATATCCCCTCGGCGAAGGGCCGGGAAGAATACGTGCGTGTCCGGGTGACCGGTAACCGCGTGGTCCCCCTCTTCGGAAAATCCGGGCTCCTGAACACCCTGGTGAGGAGCGACGGTGTCCTGAAGATCCCTGCCGGCAGCGAAGGTATCGAGACCGGGACAGAGGTAGAGGTGATCCTTTGGTGAAACGGTATCTCGAGGTGATTACCCTCGGGGACGCACTCGACCTGATCGAAACATCGTTCCCGGAAAAAATTTCCCACCGGCTGGTCAGGCTGGAAGAATCGGTAGGGATGATAACTGCAACGCCAATTTTCGCACGATATTCGGTCCCAGAGGTGCATCTCGCAGCAATGGATGGAATTGCCGTGAGGAGCCTGGACACGTACGGGGCTGGAGAGCAAAGACCGGTCACCCTGACCGATGCGGTGCGAATCAATACGGGCAATGTAGTCCCCGACAGGTACGATTCCGTGATCATGATCGAGGATGTGACTGTATCCGGGGACAGTTACGTGATCAGGAAAGCGGCTCCACCGTGGCAGCATATCCGCCCGGCCGGTGAAGACATCGGGGAGTCGGAGATGGTGCTGCCGTCCGGGCACCGCATCAGGCCCCACGAGGCGGGCGCCCTTGCAACGTACGGCATTACCGAAGTCGACGTCGTATCGGTCAGTATTGGTCTCCTGCCGACCGGCAGCGAACTGGTCGTTCACGGGACGAGGCCTGCTCCGGGTCAGGTCGTCGAGAGCAACACCATCATGGCAGAGGCCTGGCTGACATCGCTTGGTGCCGTCTGCACGAGGTACCCGATCACCCCGGACGAACCGGAAAGGATCAGGGAAGCGATCAGGCACGGCGTTAGTGAGAACGACATCCTTATCGTCTCAGCCGGGTCATCGGCCGGGACGAAGGACTTCACCGCTGACGTCATCGGGGAGCTCGGCACCGTCCTCGCCCACGGGGTTGCCATGAAGCCCGGAAAACCGGTAATCATCGGGAAAATCGATGGCAAACCCGTCATTGGAATGCCTGGTTATCCTCTTTCGGCACTGACGGTGATACGGGAGATTATCGTACCCCTCTTCGGCCGGTTCGGTATCGTCCCTCTGCCTGCCACAAGTCTTCCAGCCCGGCTTACCTCAACCATACATTCAGATACAGGGGTCGAAGAATTCGTCCTCCTCTCGTTAGGGAAGGTCGGCGATCGCTATGTCGCATCACCGCTCTCCCGGGGGGCCGGAGTCCAGATGAGTGCGGTACGGGCGAATGCGCTGCTGAAAATACCCGTAAACACCGAGGGTTACGAAGCAGGCCGGACAATCCCGGCAACACTCATGGTGCCGGGCGAACAGGTCGATTCAGCCCTGCTCGTGACAGGGAGTCACGACCCCTGCCTGGACTATCTCGCAGACCTGATGCAGAACAGGGGAATAGAAATCCATTCCACGCATGTCGGCAGTATGGGAGGCCTGCTGGCCCTGAAAAAAAGAGACTGCCATGTTGCCCCCATGCACCTCCTCTGCGACAACGGGACTTACAATACCTGCTACCTGGAAAAATACCTCGGCGGCGAAGAACTGGTCCTGCTCTGCGTGGCAGAGCGCCAGCAGGGAATTATCTCGAAGGACGGCTCGGGACTGGACGATATCCTGGACAAACGGTTCATCAACAGGCAGAAAGGTTCAGGGACGCGGTTATTGCTCGATTACGAACTCACCAGGAGGGGAATCAGTCCTGAACGCCTCGTCGGATATGACAGGGAGGTAACGACACACCTTGCCGTTGCGCTGGCCGTCAAATCGGGAGAAGCCGATGCAGGACTCGGCGTCTACAGTGTGGCAAAGTCTCTTGGGCTCTCGTTCGTGCCGATCGGAAGAGAACGTTATGAGATGGTCGCCTATAAAGAGAGTCTTGAAGACCCGCGGATCGCGGAACTGTTCAGGGCCGTCGGGTCCGATCGGTTTAAAAATATCCTGGAAAGGCTCGGAGGATACGATACGACTATGACGGGCAGCACGCGTCAACTGCCCTGATAACTGCGTCGATTGGGGAGTCGCAGGCCTGCACTCCTTTGATATCCCAGGTATTATACCCGAATACCCGTTTTCCGATCTTTAATGCCGCCGCTATTTCTGAAAGAGTGCCGTATTCTCCTCCGATGGCTACCACGGCGCCGGCAGACTGGACGAGTACGGTATTTCTCGCCTGGCCAAGCCCTGTCCTGATGATAATATCGCTATAGGCATTTTCTCCGGTGAGAAAAGGGATAATGCTCACCGTGGTACCGCCCCGGGATTTCGCCCCCTTGCAGGCAGCCTCCATGACCCCGGAAAGCCCTCCTGTAAGAAGTACTGCGCCCATTTCCGCCACACGGGCACCGGCAGCTTCAGCCGCAGAGTACAGTTCCGGATCGCATGACCCTGCTCCGATCACAGCAATCTGCGTCATGTTACAAGTCCTCCTGGTGTATCACCATCAGCCTGGGATCGGTCATCTCTTCGATGGCATATCTCGGACCTTCCCTCCCGGTTCCCGAACCCTTGACGCCACCGTAGGGCATCTGGTCCACCCGGAATGTGGGGATATCATTGATGATTACGCCTCCTACCCGCAAATCCTCATACGCCCTCATAATGCGGCCTATGTCCCGGGTAAAAACCCCTGCCTGGAGCCCGAATTCACTATCGTTAACCATGCGGATGGCATCGCTAAAGTCTTCGTAGGGGACGACTGCGATCACCGGGGCAAAGACCTCCTCGCTGTTCACCCTCGTATCCGGCGTAGTGCCGGAAAGCACGGTAGGGGTAAACATAGTCCCGTCGAGGGTCCCACCGGTAAGGATCTTCGCCCCCTGTCCTGTTGCTTCGAGAATTTTTTTGTGGGCTTCAAGGGCCTTTACCCGATCAATCATGGGACCTACGTCAGATGTTGGATCCCTTGGGTCACCGGTTTTAAGTCCCCTTACAGCAGCCAGAATTTTTTCCACCGCTGGTGCGAACACCGGCCGGTGGATGAGGACGCGTTGTACCGAGATGCAGACCTGCCCCGCGTTCGAAAACCCTCCCTGGGCTATCCTCCGGGCCGCATTGTCCAGGTCGGCGTCTTCGTGGACGATCACCGCTGCGTTTCCTCCAAGCTCGAGGCTCACTCTTTTCCTCCCTGCAATCTCCCGCAGGCGCCAGCCAACCGTGCAGCTCCCGGTGAACGAGACGAACCTGATCCTCGGGTCTCGTACCAGCTGTTCCGCACGACTGCCGGGACACGGGACGACACTGATGGCATCAGGAGGGACCCCTGCTCCAAGGCAAAGGTCTCCGAGCAGCAGGGCTGACACGGGTGTTGCAGAGGCTGGTTTGAGGATGATTGGATTGCCGGCTGCAATCGCCGGTCCCAGCTTATGGCATGCAAGGTTTAAGGGAAAATTGAAGGGGATGATCCCAAGGACAGGCCCCACCGGGAACCTGCGAAGGTAACCAAAGCATCCTTTCAGGTCCTCGCTCCAGTCGAGAGGAATAATTTCGCCGTAGATGCGTTTTGCCTCCACGGCAGAGATCCTGACCGTCACCTCGGCTCTCGCAACCTCGGAAGACGCAAATTTCCTTGTTTTTCCTCCTTCCATTACCATGATATCGATGAACTCTCCGGCATGATCCCGGATATGGTCGCCCAGGCTTTCGAGGATATGGTAACGTTCGCCTGAAGTAAGATCGCTCATTTCCCCTGATGCACGTTCTGCGGCCGCGGCGGCATTATCCAGTTCTGCGGTGCCAGCCTGGCAGACACGGGCGAAAACATCACCATTAAAGGGAAACCTGACATCTGCAATCTCTTCCGTAAAGATCTTTTTACCCCCGACAAGGAGAGGATGTTCCTCCATATTCCCGACACCTTCCGAATATAATTCAGAGCATCTGGTGCAGGATGTAAAATAAGGTTCCCCCGTCCCAGGGGTGGAACACGGGTAATCCGCGAAAAGGTTTTGCGCAAACAGGGAGATCCACCCGGGAAATTCCCCCGTTGCCACGGATACACGGGAAAGGTGTCGTAAGAATTTCAGAATGGCTGCCCAAAAAACCGATCAAAGGATAAAATCTAGTCTGACCCGGATTGTAATTTTCGGATGACTGGAGGCCATACCTGAAACGACGGTAAAACAACTTATGGCGTAAGGCTCACGCATTGAACGGGATCGTGAAATTAAGCGGAGACCTCAGCGGATAGGTTTACCGGTACCGCCTTTCTGGAACTCATGGAAGATCCCTCGCTCTATCCCAGTTATTCCTATACTTTCAAAACTACTTTGTGCTGCAGGGTAGAATAGTATTGAATATTCATCCCGTCAATCCCGGCCACGGGTGGATGACCAGCTGAGGGATCAGGTTGAAGGAAGTCACGAGCAATTACAATGCCCATGAAATCGAGGGAGCGGTGCAGGCACTCTGGGAGAGCGAAGGGACTTTTGCGCGGGTCGTATCACTCCATGAACAGGACCCGCCGTTTTTCTTTGTCGACGGGCCGCCTTATACGACAGGACACATTCACCTTGGGACGGCATGGAACAAGATCATCAAGGACAGTCTCCTCCGGTACTACCGGATGTGCGGTAGGCATGTGATCGCCAGGGCCGGCTACGATATGCACGGTCTTCCCATCGAGGTCAGGGTCGAACAGAAACTTGGTTTCTCGTCAAAAAAGGATATCGAGACATTCGGCATTGAAAAATTTATTGGCGAATGCCGGGAGTTTGCGACCGCAAACCTTGCCGTGATGAGTGAACAGTTCAAAAAACTTGGTGTCTGGCTGGACTTCGAAGACCCCTACCAGACAATTCAACCCGAATACATCGAGGCCGCATGGTGGACAATCCAAAGGGCAGCCGAACGGGGAATGCTCGAACGGGGTTTCCGGGTCGTCAACTGGTGTCCGAGGTGCGCCACTGCCATCGCCGATGCGGAGGTTGAATACTGGGACGAGACAGATCCCTCGATCTTCGTCAAATTTCCGGTTACCGGGAAAAAAGATGAATATTTTGTCATCTGGACAACCACTCCCTGGACATTGCCGGCAAACGTCGCGGTGGCAGTCAACCCGGGGTTCGAATACTCCCGGGTCAGCGCCGTGAAGGGAGGGATATCCGAAGACCTCTGGATCGAATCGGGGCTCGTGGAACAGGTTCTTAAGAAAGGCAAGTACCAGGATTTCGCCGTTAGGGAGAAAAAGTCCGGGAAAGAGCTCGTCGGAATGACCTATGACTCCCCCTTAATGACCCAGGTCCCGAAGCAGCAGGATATCGCACACCGCGTGGTAGCGGCGGATTTCGTCGCGAGAGAAAATACCGGGATCGTGCACATCGCACCGGGCCATGGGTGGGACGATTATCTCCTCGGCCAGAAAGAGGGTCTCGCCATCGTCTGTCCCGTGGATGCAACCGGTCATTTCACAAACGAAGGCGGGGCTTTCGAGTGCATGTTCGTGAAGGATGCCGATGAAGTCGTCCTGTCCGAACTTAGCAGTCATCTCATGGCCCGGGGAACCGTGGCACACCGTTACGGCCATTGCTGGCGCTGTAAAACGCCGATCATCTTCCGGGCGACATCCCAGTGGTTCCTAAAGGCCGGGGCGTTGAAAGATCGCATGCTTGATGAGGTGGCCCTCGTCAAATGGTACCCCGAATGGGCGGGAAGCTCGAGGTTTTACGATTGGATAAAAGAAGCCCGCGACTGGTGCATCTCGAGACAGCGGTACTGGGGTATCCCGATCCCGATCTGGGAATGCCGCTCGTGCAACCGCATCCGTGTTTTTGGGACGAGAAAGGAGCTTGAAGAAGCAAGCGGAGTAAAACTCAAAGACCCTCACCGTCCATACGTCGATTCGGTTACCGTGTCGTGCAGTTGCGGAGGGATCATGCACCGGGTCGAGGATATATTCGATGTCTGGTTCGATTCAGCTGTGGCATCGTGGGCGACCCTCAGGTTCCCGGGCCAGCACGAGGCTTTCGACCGTCTCTGGCCTGCAGACTTTATCACTGAGGGACAGGACCAGACGAGGGGCTGGTTTTATTCTCAACTCGGCGCGAGTACGATCGCATTCGATACAGCGCCGTACAAGAGCGTGCTGATGCACGGGTTCGCTCTCGATGCCGAAGGACGGAAGATGAGCAAGAGCCTTGGCAATGTGGTCACCCCCGAAGAAGTTGTTGAACAGCAGGGGGTCGACGTGCTGAGGCTCTACGTTTTGTCTTCAAGTGCACCCTGGGACGACCTAAAATTCAACTGGGAAGGAGTAAGGACGGTCAACAGAGCAATTAACATATTCTGGAATGTCTACCGCTTCCCGATGCCTTACATGATCCTCGACCGGTGGGAACCTTCGGGCGGGCCCGGAGGCTGGAACGGACATTATATCGCGGTCCACCATGCGGAAATGCCAAACGTTGACCGCTGGATCATCTCCCGTATCAACAGTCTTGCATTCCAGATCGAAACAGACCTCGGGGAATGCCATCTCCACAAGGTTAATCGGGCCCTGATGTCCTTCATCCTCGACGATCTCTCGCGGTGGTATATCCAGATCATCAGGCCGAGGCTGTGGCTCGAGGGGGACTCTCCCGAAAAACAGCAGGCTTATGAAACGCTCTACTACGTGATACGCCGTCTTGTCGTACTCCTTGCACCGTTCGTCCCGCATATCACCGAAGTGATATACAGGAACATCAGGCTGGAAGGAGAACCCGAAAGCGTTCACATGCTCCCATGGTTTGGGGGAAACAGCGATCTCATCGAGGATCACCTCGAGTCTGCAATGGATATCGTCCGTTCGTTCGACGAGGCCCAGGCAAATGCACGGCAGGCCGGGAAGAGGAAACTCCGCTGGCCAGTCTCGGAGTGCATCGTGGCAACCGATTCGCGGGAAGTCATGGATTCCGTACGAGACCTGAATATCTTATACTGCGACCGGGCCAATGCGAAATCTGTCCGGGCGGTGCAGGGGGCCTATGACCGGATCTCGTGGAAAGCAGAACCGGTCATGAAGGCGCTTGGTCCGGCTTTTGGGAAAAAAGCCCCCCTGGTGAAGGACCTCATCACAGGATGGGATGGAAACCTTATCAGGAAAACGATTGCCGCGGGAGGGACTTATACGCTTCAGTCCGGTGATGAGGCATTTGAAATCGGGGCGGCCCATGTGACGTTCACCGAAAGCCTTCCACCAGGGATATTCTCCGCCCCAATGCAGGATGCTACGGTGTACGTGGATATCAGCCTCACCCCTGAGCTCGAGGCAGAGGGTAACGCCCGAGAGCTGATCAGGCGCATCCAGGAAATGAGACGCCAGATCGACCTGAATGTGGAAGACTTCATCGATGTGTTCGTCAGGATTGGGGATAAAAAAGTCTGTGACCTGGTTGCCTCCCAATGGGAAGAGGGAATTATGGAGGAGGTAAGGGCCACGTCGCTGGCCCTCATGGGACCCGACGGGGTGTCGTCTGAAGGTCCATGGGGGCTCGTAAAAGACTGGGATATCGAGGGCCTTCCGGTGACGATCGGTATCTCACGGGCTTCCGATCACTGATTTAAGAAATTCCAAGCCTTCTGGTGAATTGAAGAGGGGAAGGTCTCTTTCGGTGGCCACGGCACTCCGTAATGTGTCGACAAACTGGTGTTCCACCGGGTTGAAGCCCTGGATATGTCTCAATTTTTTATAAACGAGAGTCCCGCGTCGCTGCCATGATGGCGTCTCTGCGAGGTTGACGCCGCGCTTGAACATCATCTCGTGAAGCGCCTTCGAAGGAAGCCCCTGGAGGGCTTTCTGGGCGTCGTAGGCAGATATTCCTTCATCGATCAGGGCACTCTGGCAGTACGCATTCATATGGTTCCTCCAGGCCTCGTGCTGACGGTTGATGAGGTACTGTATTGCCAGTTCCGGGGTCACCTGGATGATCCGTGCATCGAACGAGACAGGGCTTTTCGGGTCGATAATAAGAGAGAATGCACTTGCCGTATACGATGCAGTGACCGAATCAATTTTTTCGACCCTTCCGCCAAAGGGAAGTCCTGAGAAATAGAGGCTGATCTCATCTGAAAACGTGTACCCGAAGTCGGGGTTCAAGCCGGAGACGGAAACGAGCGACTTGAGGACGGAGATCATCGATTCATGAAACCGCTCATCGAACGGCCTTGCAAGGGCCAGACGGTCTGCGAGACGGTGGAACCCTCTTCCATCGAGACGTACGAAAACAGGTGGGACCGTAATGAGATTGGTAAATACTTCACGGCTTTTCATGGGTTGCTGCTGATCCAGGCGTACAATACCTGTAAAAATGGTATTCTTTATTCGGTTTCTTCGAATCCGCCTTTAAAGGCTCCTGGCAGGTGCCGGATCAGGATAATATCTCCGATACTTCCGATGATCCGGAATGGGATCTTCAGACCCTTATAATTTTTTATATCGACAAGTTCGGGATTTAACTTACCCACGACGATCGCCTCCATTTTTTTCCCGTCGACATCGATGAGCACATCTTCGACTTCACCGACGAAGATGCTTTTTTCCGTGTACACGTTAAGCCCGAATAATTCAGTAATCTGTTTTCTCATCCTGATCAATTCAAGAATATATACTAGAACAGTTAAAAAGATACCTTTCAATGAACGGTTCATTCAGGATTGGCTCGCTATTCGGCATTCCCATCTATATCCACTGGACATTCCTGGTCGTCATCCCCCTCTTCGCGTGGATTATAGGGACTCAGATCGCATTCACCGTGGGGCTGATTACCGGGAGCTATAACTTTGTCTTCGGGTGGCTCCACCCTTTCGAGATAGACAGCTCGGCGTTCGCCATCGGCATTTACTCGTATATACTCGGTGCCCTGATAGCGCTCGGTCTGTTCGGGGGTGTCCTTATCCACGAAATAGCTCACTCGGTGGTCGCCCGCCGGTACGGACTGAAAATCAATAATATCACCCTCCTGATTTTCGGAGGGATCTCCTCGATCGAAGAGGGGACTCCCGACCCGGTGAAGGAGCTCCCCATGGCCCTCGTGGGCCCCCTGATGAGCTGTGTCGTGGCGATTATTTGTACGGGAATTGCCTATGCATCAGATATTTTCATCGCTAACAGGGCGGTAGCCGGAACGCTCATATTTTTTTTCGGTTACCTGGGGCTGCTCAATTTCATCCTGTTCGTGTTCAATCTTCTGCCTGCATTCCCGATGGATGGAGGGAGGGTACTAAGGGCATGGCTTGCACGCTCACGACCTCTTCCCGATGCCACCCGCATCGCGGCAAATATCGGTAAGGTATTCGCGGTCGTATTCGGGATCGTCGGGATTGTTTCGTTAAGCCCGATCCTCGTCATCATCGCATTCTTCATCTATATCGGTGCAGGGCAGGAGGCCAGCGCACTTCGTTATAATTTCCTCCTAAAGGATGTGACGGTGGGAGACATCATGTCCGGGCCGGTTGTGGCGCTTCCACCGAACATGCCTGTCCACGAAGTGATCAACCAGATGTACAGCAGCAAACACCTTGGTTTCCCTGTTGTCGACCGGGGCGTCCTCATCGGTATGATCACCGTGGCCGATGTCCAGAAGATGTCCCCGATCGACCGCGATGCCATGCAGGTCAGGGACGTTATGACGCGGGAGGTCATCACCCTACCCCCCGGAGCACCCGTCATCGATGCCCTGAGGGTGATGACCGTCCAGAATATCGGAAGAGTCCCGGTGATCGATAATAACGAACTGGTCGGAATCGTGACGAGGACCGATATCCTGAAAGTGATCGAGTTGAAGGAGATGTGAATAAGAGCGCCCGTATCCGGATAACCTCTTGTTGAATTCCCCGATCATTTTTACGTAGTCACGTTGACAGGAGGGGGTTTCACCCCTCCCTGCCCCACCCCCATCAGGATAGCCAGTGGACAGGGTCGATCGGGCAATTAGAAGGAAAAGTAAACTGTCTCCCGGAGGAGTCCCTAACGAAACCGGGGTCGCCACGGTATCAGTGCAGAGCCCCGGGAGCGTCGGAAAATTATCAGGAAAGAAAATTTGAATTCTTGTTATCGGATAAATGGCCAAAGAGCTTCTGCAAATAATTAATCGGATAGATGAAATTTTATTAAGCAGTTGTTGGAAATCTCAATCCTGTCAGTGAAACACCTTCTTTGTCCCGGGACCTCATATCAGGATCGATCGCAAAGAAAAATCATGTGATTATCGAGTGGGCCTGTTCCGGCAACCTTCCTGAACTCTTCGAGCGACCGGTAGGGCCTTCCTGCTGCGATAGCGCCTGCCTTGCCTTTCCCAACCCCCGGGAGCCATTTCAGGGCAGAATGAGGGAGGTGGTTGATATCGAGAGGTACGGGGAGGGCCGTGAGAGATCTGCTGCCATAGTCGACCACCGCAGCATCGATGACCGTCCTGCAGGGGATTACGAGCGGTATCCCGACCAGGACCGGATACGTACCCATCTGCCTGCCAAACGATATACTTCCTGAAATTTCGATGATAATATGCCGGAATACGGTCCCGATAGGGAATACCCTCCGGATCATCGGCCGGTCAAAATTATTCCTGACGAATTCCTTAAATTTCCGGAATCGTGAATCGTATATTCCGAGAGTATTGTCGATGAATGCCCTTGTTCCCGGGAATGCCATGAGCTGACGCAGGTTCACCCGCCTGACAAGCAGGTCCTCTCCGAGCAGTTCCATAAGGAACGATTCATTGAGTTCATATGTTTCGACAGTCTCGCCCTTAAGGCCGGTGACGAAGTTCAGCCCGGGCAGGAGTTCGGGGATCCCCTGGTTCCGTCGGGCCCCGACATCGTTGACGATCCTGATCGCTGCCATCACCTCTTCAGGTCCAGCTTTCAGGTTATTTTCCCTGACAACGACGGGATCCGCTGTTTCCATACCGAAGGCAGCCACATCGCCCGGCGTATGATACTTCACGATGACTTCGAGGGCCTCGCGGCTCTCATCCGGGTGCCGTGCAATCGTCCCGGGGTTGACGTTATCGATATGGAGCGTTTCAAGGCCAGGGGCTGCATTCTTTATCCCCGAAAAGAGGTCCTCGAGAATTGTTGCCTCCGGGACCGGGAATTCGCCCCCACGGGTCATGTACGAGAGGAGATCGGGCTGCCTTCCAATCCTGAAATGACGTGCTCCGGCCGAATAAAGCGCTTCGACTTCGCGCACGATGCCCCCGGGTGAACGGTATACCGGCGGGCCGTACAGCGGCTCTGTGCAGAATGAACAGCCCCCTGTTTCCACCCGTGCACACCCCCTTGCAGTCTCAATTTCACACATAAGGAAGGGAAACGAGGGGTGCTCGCGGATGATGGGACTGCCCGCCACGCTCCAGACATCTGACATCGGGTAATCGGTTCTGCCTTCTGCTGCACCGCTCCCAAACCAGGAGTCGAGGGCCTCGGCGGGCGATCCCTTGAGGAGATGGTCAAACCCTGCGATAGCCTGGAGGACTGCTTTTTCTCCGCCGCCCGGCGAATAGCCAAACCCGATCGGCCCGCCGATGAATTTTTCCGGACCTCTCACCGAAAGACCGATCTGCTGGATTTCCGTGAGCGTGGCCGGTGTCCCTCCGATGTATTTTCCCGGAACCGTGACCCCTGCGATCATGACCACTAAGGCGGATTTCGAAAACCGGGAAAAAAATACGGGGTCTGACCGCACCTGGTCGATCGTGCAGTACCGGGTCCGGTACTTTCGCTCCGCAAGAACCCCGGCCACCGTCCTTATGTATGGTGAAATATAGGGTGGCACACCGAGGCAGGCCGGTTCGTCGACGTACCCGTCGATGATCCACGCGTTAGCAGACATGACCAAGAAGGGCGAGCAGTTTCCTTGCCCAGATCAGCTTTCCGCGCTTGACCGGATCGACCGAGGTATCGTCGCAGTCGAACCCCACCAGCGAGACCGACGACGCCCCGAGCTCGTGTGCGGCAAACACGGCACGATCCCCATCGGAAAAGCCTCCAAAATTATAAATACGCGGCAAGGGCCTGCTCTGTGTTGTCCCGATCACCGGGCCGATCAGGCGTGGCACCCAGTAGCGGAGCAGGTGGATATTGTCTCCGTGGGCATGGATGACGATGACCGTTCCCTGCCAGTTCATATCCTGGAAGGTTTCGTCGGCCCCGTCGAGGTCGGAAAAAATAGCATCGGGTCTGATGCCGTGCGCGAAGAGGACTGAGGCTGCGGCGTCCGCGGCGAAGACGGTCCCTTTTATCTGGTCGATATCCCCCGGGAGGCCCGGAGCATTCCCACAGACCGTCACGTGGTTCCCTTCGGTCAGTTCACGGAGCACCGGGAGGTCGTCCCTGATCATGAGATGATCGAGGAATTCCGCTGCTTCCTCGTCCTTTTTACGGTCGAAGTGGAAATAAGCGAGAATTTGCTCATAATAGGGTTCCCATTCTTCAAATTTCATCCTTCACCTCGTTCTCGAGCCCGACGATGTCGGTAAACTTTTTGAGGATCGGGTCGATGATGAGGGAAAGGAGGTCATCTTTCTCAGCGACCCGTGAAAAATAGGATAACGGGATGGTCGCCGCGGCCATGTTCGGGTGTCCTCCTGCGTCGCCGATGTCGCCGAATGCCTCGGCCAGCACGTTACCGATATGAAGCCTGATATCCCGGTTCCGGACAGACATGATGATCGCCTCGTCGGTGATGCCGTACACGAGGGCGGTATTGACCCCTTCAAGATTGATGAGGAGGTCAGCCGCCTGGGGGAGGGTATCGCGGTTCCTTACATATCCGACATTCGAGAACAGGTACCCGCTCGTAATTTTACGGTTCCTGATTGCCGTTCCAAGCACATCAAGGGTCTCCTGGGAAAGCGAAGGCGACATGATCTTGTCGAGGAGGTCGCTGTCGGTAAGGGGGAGGAGGAATGCTGCGTAGCTGAGATCCTGGGGCGTGACGCTCCTCTTGAAGTCTTTCGTATCTGACCTGATCCCATACAGGAGGCCGGTGGCGACCGGTTTATCGACCGGGATGTCAAGTTCCTGGAGGTACTGGGTAAGAATGCTTGCCGTGGCCCCGAGGCCGGGCCTTATATCGACAAACCCTGCGTTGGCATCATTATGAAGACCGTCTTTATGATGGTCGATAATAATGTCGATGTGAGTCCTTGGGGAAAGGGAGTTGTTGACCCCCGGACCGGGGCTGTCCACCAGCGCGAGATAATTACACTCCTGGACTTCTCCAGCGGTCATATGCTCCATCTTGATCTCGAGGAGGTTCACCATGGTCCTGTTCTCCTGGTGACCGATGACGCCTTCATAAAAGATCCGGGTTTTCAGTTTCAACGGGTTGGCACTCCGGGCGATCGCTGCGAGGGCCATGGCACTTGCGATGGCATCCGGGTCGGGGTTCTTATGGGTAATGATGCCGAGGGTCCCGTCCCAGCCGGCAAGCATCGCCGACAATCTCCGGGAAATTTTATTGGCATGGAGCTTGTTGACCTGAAACAGGGCATTCCGTGCGATCACCTGGGGAGGGTACAGGACAAATTCAGCGCCTGCATCGGAAAGGACCTTCATTCCTATCGGATCGATTGCGCGGGCTACGATATGGGTCCCGGGATACCGTGCATGGATCAGACGCACCGCAGAAAGGTTGATCTCATGATCTCCGGTAAGGATGAAGGCAATCTCGAATTCGGGCAGTCCCTGGAGCAGTGCCGGGTCCCGGAGTTCCCGTTTGAAAGCCTCAATATGCTGGTCCCGGAGTTCCCTGACCCGGGTCTCGTCATGGTCTGCAACGATGATTCGGGTGGTTTCTTTCAATAATTCCTGGATGATATTATAACCGGTAATTCCCGCCCCGAAAACTGCATATTTTACCCTTTCAACAGGCTGCTGCGAGACATCCGCCATGTACAAAACAATGCTACCGGGGAGGATATTAACTTTCATACACGAATCCCGGAAGATCCGTGAAATTTCCGGCCATCCGGGATTTCCCGATAAAAAAAGCAGAAATCCGAAAGTTTTATGACCGTACGTATACCACATTATTGAGTCACTCCGGGGCTTGTAGCTTAGTTCGGAAGAGCGACGGACTCTTAATCCGTAGGTCAAGGGTTCAAATCCCTTCAGGCCCGTTTTGTTTCAGACATTTTTAAAAAAACGGTGAACGTACCTGGGATACTGTTTACATTTTATTTTCTGTCTTAAGAACATTCTCATTCAAAGTATTTTTCGTCTTATGAGGTTCAGTTCTCGTGATTTTTGGCAAACTGGCGATTCAGCCACAGCCCTCTGTCGATGTGATACTATTCCCATTTTATGTCATGGTAATCATCATGATTTGATCATATCAAAATGACAAATCTATACTCAGGTCGTGTCCGTGCCAATTGGGTTGAGCCGCCGCCGGGGCGCCCTTCGGGGGCGGCGGTGCCAATCGCAACACGAGAGGATAATCAGATCCCGCATTTTTTTAATGATAGTGAATCGGAATTTTATCCGATTCTCAATGGTAACTTGTACAAAAGAGGTGGAAAACAATATCAAAATACCAAAAAATTTTATTCGGTGATATAATCCCTGAGTTTCTGGATCATTTTTAACTGGTTATTGGCCTCTGCACGCTTTTCTTTCTCTATTGTGTCCATGATCTCGGTGACCGGCACCGACAACTTATAAATTTTCACGGGCCTGCCTTTGTTTTCGGCTTTGCTCTCACGGCTCTCGACCCATTTTTTTTCCATCATTGCAGCCATAGCAATGCTTACTTCAGGCTGCCTGAGGTCGGTGCCCCGCTCGATATCCCGGGACGTTGCTTCCGGTGTGTGGGCCAGGTAGACAAGGACCTTTGCGACGTTTCGTTTCTCCCCGATCCTGATGAGAAGGTTGGCAAATTCCTCTTCACGCTGGGTAAAATAAAGAACATTTTTTGACCTCATACCGTTCACCGCAGTGCGTATATGTATCCCCGAATTTCATATAAAAATATTATTATTCTAACCTACCCCGACCACATGTGACGGGTTTCCGATTCCCATTAATAATGGATCAAAAATAAAGATTGCTATTTAGAGGAGGCCAAGGTTTTTGAGATCTGATACGATCTTCAGGACCGCTGCTTTCGCATCGCCCGGCTCCTTTCCCCCGGTGATGATCAGTTTTCCAGAACCGAACAGGAGGACGACGACTTTCGGGGTTTCGAGCCGATATACGAGGCCCGGGAACTGCTCGGGTTCGTATTCGATACGATCAAGGTTAAACCCTACGGCGATCTTGTTGAGGTTTATCCCGGCGCCGAGGTCTGCGGATGTTACGATGTTCTGTATCTTGTAAGAGAGTTCCTTCGGGATATCGATCTTCAGTCCACGCAGGAGGTTACCAAGGATCTCAAGGCCTGCAGAAAGGCTTTCGATGCTTTTCGCACCGGTAAGCACTACTTTACCAGACCCAAATACAAGGGCCGCAATTTTCGGATCCTGCATCCGTATGACGACACCGGGGAACCTCTTCTTGTTGTATTCAGCATCCTTGATCTGGGATGCGAGCATGGGAAGATCCAGATAGTCTGTCACCTTTGCCGAGGCAACGATATTTTCGATTTTGAGAGAGTCCTCTGGTCTGACCTTCATATTTATAAATGCCACAAAACAGTATATAAACTGTGGGGTGAGGGCCAATATGGTGTTCACCGGATCCTGTTGATTCTGCCTCCATGTTCCGCAGAGGATCCTTTGATTAACCATAGTCCAGGGAACAGGGCAAAGAGCCCATAGGAGTCCGGATTTTTTTAATGAACCAGAAAAATTTCCGTCCCTGATGATTCCACGGTAAAACATGTCAGGCCCCTCACCCAGGTATCGGTATCCTCGAAAACGCGGTGTTTCCATATCGGACGGTCCCGTGACAAACCAAAAGTTCAATAAAAGTCGTTAAACAAATGGTCAGCTACAATATATTCGATCACGGGTCCCTATGTCCCTCGTTCTTTTTACCTTCAAAAAAGTACTGGCACTCGGATGCATCCCCATCTGCCTGATTTTTCTTGCGGCATCGGTTTCCCGGCTTACTGATGTGCTCCGGACGGTTGTATTCCTGATGATCGCCATATTATGCCTCCTGCTTGCTGCATGGCTGTGGAAGAGCGACGTATAAGATGCCAGGCTTTGCGTGGCCGTTTGCAGGGAACCGGGCAAATTGAAAAATAGATGAAAAATTACTCAAACTGGATCAAGCCCATAAAAGCAGATCCTGATTTTACGATAAACCGCCCCCGAAGCCCAACCCAGTTACATGGGTGATCCGTACCTGAAGGGATAAATATTTCCCATTTTTTTAGAAGCTAAATACGAGGTTATTCCCATGATTTGGATTGGATTTTAAAAATTATTATCAATCACCGGCAAAACCGGTTAACAATTCAAAATTGCCTATATCTTTAAAAATCGGGGTCGCAATCAGTCGTATTGCCGCCATGTATGATTGCATTTGCAACAGCGGAAGAACCTGACCTCGCTTTCATCTGCCGCCCGTAACTGCCGCAGCCACCAGAATGCAAGGTTGTATTCGCATTTCGGGCACTTGATCTGGATTGTCGGGAGCGTCGCCACCTGTTCGTCGTCCTCAACGATTACGATCTCACGCTCGGTCCTTTTTGTCTTCTTCTGCATCTGGTCGTCTGCAGAAATTTTCCTGATATAACCACACTTACGACACTTCAACTGGCCTGCAGAAGCCATCAGAATACTCTTACACTCAGGACAGAACATCAACCGAACTATGCGCTGGCATTCAAGATTAATCCTTGTATTCGCGACACTGCTTTGTAATTGAAGGGAATCCCGGGCTTGTTCCGGTGCCCCGAAAGCATCCTTTTTTTACATTCCCGGAGACGTTTATATGGATGATAGAGTACCTTGTGCTGATACCCTGCATTTTTTTCATCCTGTTCCTCGTCCCGACGCGGTTCCGGCAGTACGCCGGTATTCTTGGATGGGCAGGCGTCGTACTCTACCTCTTCGCGGAAATTCCCACGTATTTTGCCGAAAATAATTTTCTCTATCCGATCCTGGCCGTCCTGTCTGTCCCATTTCTCTTCGTCACTGCCAGATTTCTGCTGGCGAGGGAGACCCGTGCCCTGCAGCTCACTACCGCGGCAGCGGTCGCTTTCCTGATATATGCCCCGTTTGAGTTTATCCAGCCGCTTGGGGACTGGCTGATATCGGTTGTCGTCGGCCAGATCGTATGGGTCCTTACCGCTCTCCATTACCAGACCGCCCTCGTGGCATGGGATATGCTCCAGAGAAACGGGTTCCGGATCGAGATTATCCTTGCATGTACCGGGATCCAGGCCATGGCCATCATGCTCGGCGTGGCGAGTGCTGTGCCGAGCACAACCCGGCAGAAGGTACTCTCGTTTCTTCTTGTAGTCCCTACGATCTATGTCCTGAATGTCGCCAGGAACGTGGCCGTAGTGATCGCCTATACCGACCAGTGGTTCCCCTATTTTCCGGAAATTGCAGGGAATGGCGAATATGGCTATGAAAGTTTCTTCTGGGCGCACAATGTCGCTGCTGAAGGACTTGCCCTCGTCCTCCTCATCGGGATTGCCTATGGTCTGTTCATAATAAATCCGGCCCTTGCGGATTTCGCCCGGGACCTGTTCGACAATTATTACCGCGAATTTAAGACCCTCATCGGTGGTGCAAAAGAAAAGGCCGGGACATAACCGTATTTTGGAAACGATTTGGTTCATGACAACCCGTCGATAATATTGAGTGGAATGCGATTTGCAGGAAAACATGCGAAAACCAGCCTCTTTTAAATTATTATTATACTGCCGTTTCATTTGCTGATATTCTTAATTCCCCAGTCCTGATAAAATTGAGATAATCCGATGTTTCCGGGGCTCCGCCCGGAGTTAGTGGCGCCCCTGTTACGATTGGGACCTTACTTGGAGTGAAAAATTTCTCGTCTCCCGAACAATGCTTCCCAATCATAACCATGAATGGACAGCCATGGAGGGAATGCCCATGCTTCTACCTATTTAAACATCGAAAGATGCATGAGAAATTTAAAAGAGCCGAAGAAATGCAGGGTTTATGGCTGCCTCATCTCGTATTGCAATGAATGCCGCCGCCCCCGAAGGGTGCCCCGGCGGCGGTTCAAAATACTTGATAAGGCATGATGGAGGACGGATCAATCATTTTCGAGACGTCGGACAGCATGAGATTACCGGTCCTAAAACAGGGGAAATCCATTGCATCAAAAAAGGCAGGAGGAGGGCAACTTTTCCAGATTTTTCCCGTATACCACTACCGAAATCCTCTCATTATTTTCGGTTCCTGCTACCAGTTCACCGGTACGTCTTATGGAGGTACAGGACTCTCTGGATTGCCGAAAGGTTCGCACATACGGCAATGATGAGCACTGATACCCAGATATACCCCGATAGTCCTCCGAGGAGAAGGACGAGAAGGGTTTCAGGTCTCCCGAAAAACCCCACACCCTCGAGCGGGTCCTCAATCTTCCCGTCAATCCGCTCTTTGAATCCGACTTCTGCATAAACGACCGGCTTGATGAACGTGTTCATCAGCGATCCGATGATGGCGATCGTAACGACTGCGAAATTCGCGACATCAGGCACCGGAAGGATTTGCGAAACGACCGCAATCCCTGAAAGACCGATCCCGAGAAGGACGAGAGCATCGACGTATTTATCGGCGATCCAGTCGAAAATCGCTCCGAATTTTGTCTGCTTATCTGTTTTTCTTGCGACGCTCCCGTCGACGAGGTCGAGGACGGCAGAAACGAACAGGAAGAGCGTGCCCACGAGGAACAGCCGGTATACATAACACACCGCACAGGCAAGCCCGAAAAGCAGGGATAACAGGGAGATCTGGTTCGGTGAAATGCCGATCCTTACGAACACATCCGCTACCGGCTCCATGTACCGGGCGACCCTGGGCCGGAGTGCAGTAATGTTCATGTCATACTAAAAGGGAATTGCGACATAATAAATTGTTCTTTTTCCGCATAAAATCGGATCCTTCCGATTTCCGGGTCTTTTCGGGATATGATTTTTTTGCCGCCCTGAATTATTATTCCCCTGAGTAATAGGCCGGTATCCATCGTTTGTGACAGCTTTATTTATGTCACGGGACGATAGATGAAGCAGGGAAGTCTGGCATGGCGGATTCTAGAACAAGGCCTCATGTGCTGATGATGTCCGAGATCACGGCCGATGGGAAACTCACCCTGAAGAAAGGGACATCCAGCAAGATACTCATGAAATACATGTCTCATGAGACAGAACTTCTCCTCCACAAGACAAGAGCCGAGTATGACGCAATTATGGTCGGCTCAAACACAATAAAGATTGATAACTCTTTTCTTACCGTCCGTTACATCGCCGGAAAGAGTCCGTTACGCGTGATCCCCTGCAGCAACGGGGATATCCCCCTCGACGCGAACGTCCTCGGTCCCGATGCCCCTACGGTTATTGCCGTCTCTTCCAGGGCGCCAGAGGACCGGATCGAGGCCATTAAGAAAAAAGGGGCAAGCGTCGTCCATGCCGGAGATAGTGCCATCGACCTCCCCGGCCTCATGAGGATACTTTGGGAAGAGTTCGGTGTCAGGAGGCTTATGGTCGAAGGCGGACCGACCCTGAACTGGCACATGCTCCACCACCGGCTGGTTGACGAGATACGGTTGATCCACATGCCGTTCATCGTGGGAGGCGCCGATACCCCTTCCCTTGTCGGAGGGATGCACATCGGATCTGAAGAAGAGATGATACGGCTTGACCTGAAACAATTCTACCTCTGCGGGACCAACCTTGTCACCGAGTACGACGTATTATACAGGGATGTTCCGTAACGTCCCGCCGAAGGCCGGCAATTATTGAATTACTGTATTTCCATCGAACCGGGTCTCAAATCATCCTGAGGGGGTCTGTTTTCATGTACTCCCTGCATACCGTGGTTGCATAGTGTCCCGGTGGGAGGGCGAAATCAAGCCTGAGGGTGTCATGATCGAGCACAGCTTCCACGTAAGTACTCAGGCTGACAGACCTCAATGCACCGTTAAACCGGGTCCTGACGAATGACTGGGCCTTTTCGAAATCTCCTGACGTGATCCCGTGATCCCGGAGTAATGCACCGGTCACCGGATCGATGCAATTCTTATCTCCAAGAGCGCCGGGCATGAAGAGTGCAATCCTGCATTTGCCTCGCTGGATGTGACGTCCGGCGAGCGTCACGTTCTGAGCGGTTACAAAATCTTCCCGCCCGTTGTCGAAGATCAGGCGGTCGCCCGGCACCGGCTCGTTAAGGCCGAAACCGTCGTCGAACCTTACCGAAAGAGCACAGTTGAACAGGTAAGACTGGAAAGCACTGACAAACATTGAGAGGAGCTTGGGCGGAAGGACCTGCAATGCCCCCTTATAATCCAAAGGATTGCCGACAAGATGGTGGAGCATCGCACGTTCGTACGACAACGGGACGGGAAAGTCATGGAGGGCACTTGCAGGGTCACGGCTCTCGAAAAAGGCATTCCTGGCAATCCTGATATTTTCAGGTTCATCAGGGAACTGTTTGCCGATGTACATTGTTACCGCGGATTCGAAGTCTCCTTTGAGTATACATTCGCCGACCAGGTGAGTAAGGGGCCGGATCACACCGAACCTCTGGATTCCGTAATAATTGGGCAGGCCTTCGGCTACAGTCCCGGTAACCGATGCAACCTGGGCTGCCAGGTCGCAGCCCTCCAAATCCCGGATCACGATCCCGAACCTGTTCCCTTTCAGGCTGCCAAGCGAGAGTGCATGCTGGGAATGCCCAAGCACTTCGATCGTGATATCCTTCAGCCTGATAAGCCCTATCTGTTCGGGAGTGACATTGTAGAGGGATATCAACTGGCTCGTCACTGCGTGACGGTCCTTTGTCCCTCCAAAGCCAATCCTCCGGTGGCTGATCCCAAGCCTTTTTGCGAGTTCCTTGACTGCGTGCTGCAGTTCCCAGTCCCGCTTTTCAAGCCTGCAGATCAGGTAAGGGCCTCCGTTCCCCACATCGACCGGGATCTCGTCGACCCGGAAATCGTCGGCCGTTGACCTGAGGACTCCGCCGACCCCCTCGGTCTCGCTTGCATAGTAGTGCATCCCGAGGTCTCGCTCGAGAGGGACCCTGCTTTTCATCATAGGAGCGGAAGGTCTCCGGTAATCTTATCGAGGATTTCGTTTTTGGCAGGTCCGAGGCCGAGCGCCGTAATCGTTCCCGGAGGGATCTCAGTGAGACCGGCATCCTGGACGAGGGCGGCGGGTACTCCCGCATGTTCGGCGATGGTCTTTAATTCGAACAGGGCCCGATCGCCCTTAACTTTCAGGACCACTTTCTTCTGTCCCTCAGAGGTCCATGACTTCCTGGCCGCACTATCGGCCCGTTCGTAGGCAAGTATCGCAGCATGGGCGACCTGCGCACAACTCTTTCCGCAACTCATCCTGATATCAGACCTGACGATGAGGCACTGCTTCCACGAAAATTCGGGTCCTTCCGACATTGTCAGGATATGGTGGTCTTCCTCATGGGATATATATGCGCCATCGCACATATCAGCCGAGCCGGAGCACTTCGATATTCCTTGCCGGAAAGGGCTGCCCGCGTTCCCTGTCACAGGCCTGGGTATTACCGGCCAGAACACTGTTTTCCGGGTCGTTGGATATTCCACAGATTGATACATCCGGCGGTCCTGATCTGATCAGGTGAACACCCTGTCTTTTCCCGACACGAGGAACTCATATGACCTGGTGGTGGTAGGCATGGGGCCGGCAGGATCGGCCGCTGCCCGCCTGGCTTCTGAGATGGGGCTGTCGGTCCTCTGCCTCGAAGAGCACGGCACCATTGGTCACCCGGTCCAGTGTGCTGGTCTCCTGTCCCTTGCTGCCTTTTCCGAATGCAGGGTTTCGGAGCGCTCTGTCCTTAACCGGGTTTCAGGAGCCGAGGTGATCGCTTCCCGAGGCAGCCGCCTCCTCATCGATGCGGAGACAACAAAGGCGTTCGTGGTCGACAGGGGAATCCTTGACCGGGAGATGGCAGAGGCTGCAGCAGAGGCCGGTGCTGATATCGCATTAAAAACAGCGGTATACAAACTGGGTGCCTATACGGTTGTAACCAGGGGAGCAACCGGCCACCGTGAGTTCGCTTATAAAATGCTCATTGCAGCGGACGGCCCCAGGAGCACCATTGCGCGCCTCAACGGGATGGAACGGGCCCCTTATTTCCTTGCCGGGATACAGGCTGACGTGATGTACGATTCCGATCCACGGTACGTCGGGATATACCCCGATGCATCGCCCGACTTTTTTGCATGGAGGATCCCGATCAGCAGCAGGCGGTCCCGGATCGGCCTTGCCGGGTTACGGTCGGTGAAGGAGCGTTTCTCCCGTTTTATATCGATGTTTCCCGGACCTGAGGTCGAGCTGGTCACCGGGACCATTCCTCTCGGCGTGATGCCCGAAACGTACGGGCACCGGACTCTCTACGTGGGGGATGCAGCGGGCTTTGCAAAGCCCACATCGGGCGGAGGTGTGTACACGGGTGTCAGGAGTGCCCGACATGCGGCTTTGGTCGCTGTGGATTGCGTCAATGCGGGGGCCTTCGATAACGTTGCGCTTTCCCGGTACGAACAGCTCTGGAAACATGACATCGGCCGGGACCTCGCGTCCGGACTTGCGGTATTCCGGATGCGGCAACGGATCGGTCCTGTCGAAATGGACAGCCTGCTTAAAACACTGTCAGACCCCGCTATCATCGCAACGATCTGCGAATACGGCGATATGGACCGGCCGGGGAGGCTCATCAAGGAACTGATGAAAAAACCGGCTTTGTATCGATTGTCGCCGATGTTGATCCGGTGCGGCCTCGGGCTTTTCAGGGAATCGGTTTCCTGACCTGATCCCGGATCCATGTCAGGTATCATGCCGGAACCACATCAGGCGACAGAATGTCTCCGGTAGGTGAAAGCGGAGGCCTATCAATCGCTACCATTTGCCAACGGGTGGCGGCATTGCACGGACTATTGCATGAAGTCGTTTCTTCACGTGGCGTTGTCCAAAGAGAAGTGCCGGATCCCCACCGAAAGATAAAAATTCATACTATACCGATACGTTGTATGAGGATTTCATATGGACAATGAGACTGACCTTTCAAGAATCGGGATCTCGCTCCCTAAAAACCTGCTCGATAAATTCGATGAAATCATAAATTATCGTGGTTATTCATCGCGTTCGGAAGGGATACGGGATGCAATCAGGAGCTATATCACCCACTATAAATGGATGGCCGATGTAAAGGGCGACCGGCAGGGGGTAATCACGATGATATACGATCATGAACAGCGGGGACTCCTTACCACGCTCACCGATATCCAGCACGAATTCATGTCCGTCATCCAGGCATCGATCCACTCCCACATCACCCACGATCGCTGCCTTGAGGTAGTTCTCGTAAGGGGTGACGGGTCGCAGCTCAAGACGCTTGCCGAGCGACTGATGTCGCAGAAGGGAGTCGAATCGGTAAAACTTACAACGATGATGATCGGGGAGTAAGGCGCAGAGCCGGTACTGGTGGGCTCAAAACCATAGATGAAAAGAAACCCTGATACCAAGGAAATTCCGATGGAATACCCTTCACGAATAGGGCAGTGAATAATTTTCCAGGTAGGCAGGACCCCGCGATCCCAAATACCGGAGGAATTCGGAATCGCTACTCCGGTGAAAAATAATTTTGCAGGAAATTATCGTTCAATAACAGAAATAAATAAAGTGATCAATTATTTTTTGAATGAAAATGGCCCGGTCACCTGTTCAATTTTTTTATACCCGAACTGGATTTTATAGTCGTGTGATGAGTGTTATTGGTCAAATAATGAGTCTTCTTAGTCATGTACTGAAATTGTCGTCAGTTTTACCGACTCTACTCCCTTTTGGGACATAAGCTTCTCCACAAGTGTCCGGAGCACCGAGCCGTCTCCCCTGACAAGGATCACTTCAAGACAGCGGTCGTGAGTGATATGTGAATGAAGTGATGCCTGGATGACAGACATGTTGTCATGCTGGATATCGGCTAGTGTTGCAAGGAGCCCCCTTTGTCCATGGTCATAGATCATGGTAATCACTCCCTGTCGCTCCCCTTTAACGTCGGCCATCCATTGGTAGTAGGTGATGTAACTCCTGATGGCATCCCTGATACCTTCCGACCTCGACGAATATCCCCTGTAATTAATGATTTCATCGAATTTGTCCAGCAATTTCTTTGGGAGCGAAATCCCAACCCTCGATAGGTCCGGTTCATCGTCCATCTGAAATCCTCACATCCCTTATCAGTATCGTGTTAACATTTACTTTTCGATAACCCCTATGGTATGAAAAATCGCATCTGTCATTAAAAAGGGAATCATCTGTGCACGAAAGAAATCCGGATTTTATAAGAAGAATTCTCCTCACCTTATAAATCTGACAAATAATTCGTCGAGTAAAACACTCTAAATATCTTGATTACCGATATTATCCGATATTTTTCCGGAAAGATAGAACATACAATATCAGCGCCATCAGGAACCAGATGTCGGATTTTTATCACCTGATAAAATATTTCAAAGAAATGTTGCTGACACGAAAAATAGTAAAGGAAATTTGTTGAAATCCATCCGATCAACCTATTTTTTTGATTTGACCGGGGCTTTTTTGGTCTCGGTTTTCGCGGGTACCATCTTCTTTTGTTCGGGTTTTTTAGTCTCGGTTTTCACAGGGACGGTCTTCTTTTGTTCGGTTTTTTTTGTATCCATGGCTTTTGACGTTACTTTTGCTGGTTCAGCTTTTTTTTCGACTTTTTTCTTTGTTTCAACCATAATATGACCTTGGTGATGTATTCCGAATGCAAGGCTCTGCCGGTGAAATGATCCGAGTTTACATGAAATGTGGTGGTCTCCGGCTTATTACCGTGCAGGTACTGGTGTGACCTGCCCAACCGTCCACATCATCCAGGAATGAAATAATCCGTTGAAATCCACCTGGGAATGTAAATGAAATTCCCGATACCGGCAAACCATGATCCTCGATCATCACCTTTTAGATCTTCGGCATCTTTAGTAATAAAAACTTTTTACTAGTTATGATTAAATAATAAAATTTTTCTATTTTAGTATACCGGCAGGGGGCCCCAAAAAAAAGTTGAATCTTCGTAATAATAAATGTGTTATTCGAGAGTTTGCCGGCATTTTCTGCTTCAATTAACCCGATTTTTCGATCCTATTATGAAGAAAATGAAATATTTGGGAAGCTCCTGTTGAGTTCGAAAGGTTAGCAACAACAGCCATAAATCCGGGAGATTCGGTTCCTGAATTCGTTGTGTTTATAATAACTGACGCCTCCGGTCTTCTCTCAATTATTTCTCCTGTCTCCTGTGTGCCCTGATCATATCGTTCAACGTTCACAAGAACAATAATCCCCTTGTCGACTGTAAGCCAGGTCCGGTATAATCCGAAACAATCCCTTATTGCCTATATTCTCTGCGGGCAGCCCTGGACAATGGATGATAACGGATTAAATAAGGGTATAGTCACATTTCAGCGACTAACTTTATATTCAAGTAGTTTGATGATTCGTCTCACTTTAACATTTTCATTGTCATTTCTGTGGTTATATCTCCATACGTATTCACTGACGTAAGGAGGAAGTCTCTCTCTTCTTATCCCGGCTTTCGATACGAGTTTCCGTTTCAAATACCCCCAAAATCCCTCTAAACCATTGATATGATTTCCTTTTCCGTCAGAATACTGATGTTCCCCATGATTCACGAGACGATGGACATACCCTCGGGATGCGATCCCGGTATAAGCTTTCCAGGTATCAGAGCAGACGGTTGAGCCGGTTGTAACTTTCTTTGAGCTAAGTGGCTGAAGAGTTTCAGCACTGACATCATCAACAACCTCGGCCCAGACTGATCCATCGCGACATAGGATCCCGGATACAGGTTGTTTCGTTGTACCTCTCCCTCGTTTGGATCCTTGATCTCGAACCGGTCTTCGTTTATTTTTCCACTGACCTCCAAGATAGGTTCCATCTACCTCGACAGTACCGAAAAGACCTCTGGAACATCTTTCGCAAGAACAGTCCTAATAATGGTAAGTGAGCGCAACACTCTCCTCCTCTCAATTCCAGTCCTTATTGCGATGTTCTGAGTTCTCTGCTCAATGAGAAACCAGCGAATTATTTCTCTCCATTGTTCTCTCGTTAAATGGAGTGGGAGTCGAGGTGGGGTAAATTCATACTTGCATTGAGAACATTTTCTCTTGCCGTTAGAAAGAAGGTAAACTTTTTTCGCCTTGCATTTTGGGCATGATATTTTTACCATTTCTTCCTCGTAATTTCCTTTACGAGTTGGTAGTTAAAATGGTACTATACCGTTATTTTTTATGTCTGTCACCTGGAAAGGAGTCATATTTCCCGGTTGGATTGTCCATACCTGTGAGATTCCATTTTTAAACCCGGTAAATCCGAGGGTCCTGCCATCGGTACTCCAGAAAATATCATCGACAGATTCCATCGATGCAATCATTCTCGGGCTCGTGCCATTGACTCCGATAGTCCAGAGATCCTATTGATCTTTCGGTGTATTCGGTGTCCGGATGGAGAATGCAAGGGTTGTCCCGTCAGGATTCAATGAAATGCTGTTGCCGAGGAGGTTGTTCTGGACAGGCCGTGAAATGTTGTCCTGGCCAGCGCTGGCCACAGCTACACAGGTGAAAATGAGAATAATTCCCGTCAGAAGAAGGATATAATTGTTGAATTTCATTTTCTCCATGCAATACTGTTTCAAGAAAATTTTTTGATACCTTTATTTCTAATTCAAAAAAGAATTGAAGAGGTGAGCGTAATCCTGTCATTTTGGTGCTGGATAAACGGGGGTCTCAATGTTTGCTTCTGCAACGAATTTTTGTGCGTATTCATCGAGCATTTTTCTGGGATCAACGTCCCTGAATACATCAGGATGCAGGATCTTTGCCATGTAAACGAGACCGATATACGCCCGTGGACCGTACTCAACATCATTTGAAATGGCATAGACCTGGTTATCCTGTACCGCGGGAATAGTATTCCAACCGCTTCGGTCCTTTAGAATCTGCACAATTTCTGCAAGTGACCGGGTCTCACTGGAAGATACGACTTTCATCACAAAATCCGGTTTCTGGGAAACCACCCATTCGGGGCTTACCTGTGTCGAGGAGTACAGGGTATCCCCGGCAATATTTTTTCCACCTGATGCTTTCAGCATGTCATCAGATCCTGATCCACGTGATGCTGCGGTGTAATCAGTATATGATTCGAAATAAGCCGACGGGTATTGGTCAGGGGGGATAGTATGCACTCGTTGAGCAACCAGGTTCGTGGTATTCTCAACCATTTGTGCGTAACTTTCGGCTTCTGCAGTCTTACCTGTCAGCGTACCCAATGCACGTGCATCGGAAGGAAGTTGGTTAAGCTTGTAGCAGTCGAGGAAAACTACGGTGATGTTGACGGCAGTGAGCTGGTCAAGATTCTTTGGTTTGTAACTCGAATATGCAATTACCACATCGGGATGAAGGGATAGAATACGTTCGATATTGGGGATCTGCCAGTTACCTATATCTTCCACACCTGATAGTTTATCCATGATGTAGGTGACATTTTCTGTCGAATCGGTTACTCCGACAATCCGGTCGCCGGCTCCTATCGCAATGAGCATCTCGGCAGCATTTGCGTTCGTGACAATGATCCTTCGGGGCTGGCAGGGAAGGGTCACCTGAGTGCCATCACTCTGTGTAATGGTAACAGGTGAACAGTTGCCGTTATAAGTACTGGAAATTGGTGTCAGCGGCATGGATGTGGGTATTGCCGTTTTCGACGTTGAATTTGGCGTCAGAGTCTGAACAGATTCTGGTGATGGTGTCTTCACAGAAACACCCGTTGTCTCTGTAATCACTCCGCCTGTTCCGGGAGTGTAAGGGTTGATGCAACCGGCAAGAAAAACGATACCGGGAATAAGCAGGATAAGGATTCCAATTGTCATTAAACGATTTTTCATACCGTCACCTTTCTAAATACATGCATGCAGATTCCTAGTACAATTACTGCAAGCATAGTCAGGACAAGAAGAGCCACGGTGGGGAAAACACCTGTAGCCACTGCCCTTACTGAATCGATCGCATAGCTTAAGGGGTTAAAATGTGCAATGGTGGCAAGCCACGCAGGCATCACGTCATAGGGCATGAGCGCCGTTGACGTGAAGAAGAGGGGCATTGAAATCATGGTACTGAATGCGGAATAGGAATCATGGTCCTCCAGGTAGAGTGCAATGGTTGTGGAAAATGCAGAGATGAGCACCCCGAACAGGAAGAGGATCAGGTACGTAAGTCCATACTGGGCCGGGCCCAGGAGGGACGCCCCTATCAATAGGGCGATAATAAGAATGATTGTTGCCTGGATCAAGCCCCTTCCAGTAATAAAAAGAATTTTACCGACGAGAATACTACTGCGGGGTGTTGGCAGGGCAAGGAACTTGTTCAGGAAGCCCAATATTTTATCAAACATTAACAATGCCCCACCTGATAAACCCGCCATCAGCATGGTCATTACGAGGATCCCGGGGGTGATGAAGTCGAGGTAATTTCCGGTGAATTTTACCGGAAGCGCAAGCCCGACAAATAAAAGCCATGCAGCGGGCATGACGAGCGCTGAGAATACGGCGACTTTTCCCCGGGTCCATTTGGTGAAGTCCCGTTTGAAGTAGGTGATGATGCCTCTCATTTCCGCCTCCGCAGCATTATCCGGAACTTGCCATCTTCAAATCCGTGAGGCTCCTCCTGCTTTCCAACCGCCTGGAGGAAAACATCGTCAAGAGTTGGTTCATGCAGCGACATAGCTCTTACCTTTGTGCCCGAGCGTGTTAGTGCGTCGGCAAGGGCTGGCAAGGCTTCCCTGCCATTTTCTGCGGTGAAAGAGACCTCGTCTTCGGTTTGCCCGACAAATAGAACCCCTGGTACTGGAGGGGGTATGCATGCTCCCTCAACTCGCACCGTGATTACATCCTTCATCAACCTGGCCTTGAGATCGATTGGGGAACCCAATGCAGCAATCTTTCCCTTGCTGATGATCCCGACACGATCGCAGAACTGGTCTGCCTCATCCATGTAGTGGGTAGTGACAAAGATCGTCATACCCTTCTTTCGCAGGGCACGGATATGTTCCCAGATTTTTTTCCTGGCGGCAACATCGAGCCCGATCGTAGGCTCGTCGAGAAAAAGCACTGCCGGTTCGTGGACCAGCGCCTGCGCAAGTTCCAGCCTCCGGCGCATTCCTCCGGAATACGTCCGGATGAGATCATCAGCCCTGTCGGTTAGTTCCATAACAGCCAGTACCTCATCGACACAGTCACTCGTATGAGGTACATCGTAAAGGTCTGCAAAAAAACGGACGTTTTCCCGACCGGTCAACTTGATGTCAACCGCCATGTCCTGCGGGACATAGCTGATTTTTTTCCTTACCTCCTCACCGTTTTTCGTGACGTCATATCCACAGACTGTCGCACTTCCTTTCGTCGGATGAAGAAGGGTTGTGAGCATCAGAACCGTGGTGGTCTTGCCAGACCCGTTCGGACCAAGGAGCGCAAAGATCTCGTTGTTTATTGAGAGGTTAAGATGATCGACTGCACAGAGACCGCCATAATATTTTGTGAGGTCTTTCGTTTCAATTGCGTTCAAGATTATTAACTCCATTCATCCATTATTTTCCCGGATATTTTGCATGGACCTTTGACAGCAGATCCTTCATCGGTTCACCCCATGTGGCTATCTCATCTGATGAGAGAACATCCACGCTCCCCCCCTGGTAATCACCTTCGCCTGCCTCGTCTTCCATCCAGGACTCAATCTCGAGGTATTTGTTTTTGAGGTTTTCGAGCACCCGCTCATCTGCATCCCAGAGTCCGCGTTGATTGGCTTCGAGGAGGCGCCGGGCAATCTCTTCGAGTGCATGCGGGTTGTTTTGTTCAAAAAACTCCCTCATTTCATCATTGTTGACGAAGGTCTCTGCGATATCGTCAAATATCCAGTCATCTACTTCCTGTGTGGATGCTTCCCAGCCATACACCCGGGTGATGCGTTTCATGATGTCGGACGCACCCCGGTAACCGTGCTCTTTCATCCCGTCGATCCATTTCGGGTTAAGGAGTTTTGTGCGGACAACACGTCTGATCTCGTCGGCAAGGTCCCGGACCTCTACATGGTCAGGTTCCCTTGTATCACCGTAATATGGTTTGACTTCATTTCCGGAGTAATGGCGGGCTGCAGCGGTCATACCCCCATGTGCCCCGAAGTAGCAGCAACAGCCGAGGAGGTCATATTCATCGGACTGCACCTTGTTGAATGTGACCGACACCGTTGAAAGACTGGCAGCCAGCTGCTCGTGTGCGGCTTTTCCTTTTACA
>DATJQJ010000001.1:0-29189 GCA_035505975.1 Methanoregulaceae archaeon | reverse complement strand
ACCACGACCCTGGGCTTGCACCGGAGGGGAAGGCAATGTACGACGTGCTCTCCCGCAGTTTCACCCGTTGCGGCTATGAAGTGGTAAGCCCGGGACCGGGGGAGTTTTCCGAAGAAATTGCGAGACTCGCCCCGTCCTGCGACGTAGGCCTTGTCATAGCACCCGACCACCTGCTCTCGCGGTTCACGCTTGCGATGGAAACCGTCACCCACAACCTCGGGTGCGGGAGCATGAACGTGGCAGTCTGCGCAAACAAGCAGCATGCAGGGAAAATCCTCTCATCGCACGGAATCCCTGTGCCTGAGACGGTAACGAAAGGCAGGAAGGTCGTAAAACCGGTATCGGGATGCGGGGCCCTGGGGGTCAGGATTACCGAGGAACCTGCAGGGGACGGTGAATTCGGGCAGGAATTTATCGAAGGAGAGCATTTTTCGGTCAGCATCGTCGCCGGTCGCCTGGTCGGGGAGGCCTGCCTGTATTATACAGGAGCACCGTCGGCTGCCCTTGCACTGAACAGGCAGTATATCGAGGTCAACGGCGACGGCAGGTTTCATTACCGCGGCGGAGAGACACCCGCGCATCACCCGCGGGAGAAGGAGATCGTGGACACGGCACTGCAAAGCATAACCGTGCTCGGGTGCCAGGGTTACGCCGGCGTCGACCTAGTCGTTGCCGACAAGGTATACGTCGTGGATGTGAATCCGCGGATTACGACGAGCATCGTTGGGATTACGGCAACCATGGAAGAGGAGATCGCTGACATCCTCGTGAGGGCGTCGAAGGGTGAACCCCCGGAAAACCTTCATTTCAAAGGGACCGTCTCTTTTGACGCGACCGGCAGGATCATCACGAAAACGAAGAAAACAGATTCCTGAAACTAATAACAAATTTTCAAAATATTATCCGTTATCGCAGGTAGGAATTGAATGCCAGGGAAAAACAAAAAAAATCCGGCCCTTGTGGGGATCGATGTCGGCGGGGCGAACGTGAAAATCGTGGCCGGTAATGAGGTTTTCATCCACTACTGCCCGCTCTGGTCGAAGGCTCCCTTGAAAGACCTCCTTCATACCCATCAGTCAGGGGCGGACAGGGCGGCCGTGGTCATGTCCGGAGAACTGGCAGACTGCTTTATTAACAAAATTGAAGGCATACGATGGATCTGCAGCCAGGTATCGGATGCATTTCCCGGTGCCGTATTTTACGGGACAGATGCCAGGTTCCACCAGGGCCCGGTCAGGGAGCTCGCAGCTGCCAACTGGCTCGTTTCTGCGGATTTCTTAAGGGAACGCTACCCCGAATCCGTCCTGGTGGATATCGGGAGCACGACGACCGATATCATCCCGCTTTCAAGATTCGATAATCTGCTGGGCCTTGGAGACCTTGAACGGCTTCAGCGGGGATACCTGCTGTATACGGGGATGCTCAGGACGACAATCCCAGCCCTTGTCAGGTCGGTCACGATCGACGGCAACGATACACCGGTGAGTTCCGAATATTTCGCATGTTCGGGGGACGCGCACCTGCTGCTCGGTCATATCGACCCGAAAAACTATACGACGGCGACTCCTGACGGGAAAGGAACAGACCTCGATGCCACCCGGAGAAGGCTGGCACGGGTCGTATGTGCCGACCCTGAAGAAATCGGGACTGACGGGATTGCCCGGATTGCCCTGGCGTTCTGCCGGGCCCAGGAGGACCTGATCAGTGCCGGGATCAGGAGGGTCTGCAATGAATCGGGGTCCTCCTCTGTCATATTTGCGGGGACCGGGGCTCAGTTCTATGCACGGAATCTGGGTGGTACCGATCTGTCGGGGGAGCTGGGCCCGTATGCAGCTGCGCTCCCTGCTTTTTCCGTCCGCGAGGTGGCAAAACGAGACTTATCGTAGTCGGGATCATCCTCCTCTGCATTTCCGTGGCCCTGACCGTGCTTGCATACCTAAACGGGTGGCCTTTCTTCTTTTTCTTCCTGTTTATCCCGCTGGTCCCGTTTTTCAAAGAGCGGCAGGCGTGGCGGTGCCCCGTGTGCGGGTGGCAGACGACCGGGAGGGAGCGGTTCTGCCCGTACGACGGGACCCCGCTCGAAAGCCCCGATGCCGGACATGGAGAGCGAGAGAATAGAGACCGGTAAACGAAACCCGAATACCTCGGTCGAGGGAACGGACGGAAATCCACGTTTCATATAATTTCTGACAGACCCGCGGTCTATGGCGATCCCGAGCATATGGATTACCGCCGCAGCACGACTAAACGACATCTCCTGCGCAAGCGTTATGCACAGGTCAACCACGGGCCCCCCCAGCCGTGTCCCGGGGTAGAACGGGGCGTTAGCCATAGTCATGGCCCCGCACGAACGGCACCGAAAGCGCCTGACAACAACGTGTATATCCCTGACCGATCCCTGGTCGTACAAAGAGGCAAAATATTTCCTTTTTTTATCGTAACCGGCCAGATCGCCTCCGCAGTGCGGGCATCGTCCGGTTTCGTCGTACTCGTAACCATCGAGGCCCGCAATCCCGGTGTGGATCACCGCGGCGATCATCGGGTGGATGAGGACAGGGCGTTTCATGGTGCGCACAGTCCTCCTGGTATTATTCTGTCTGTCATCGAAACGTTTCCTCCATACCGGGCGGGCAGGTCGGGATCGTAACCGTCGTTACAAGTATTATTGCCCACCAGTAATCATCAATTTTTCGTAGGTAAATCATTATTATTAAATATGGTTGACTTCGAGATCTTTGTATTCGGAGACTACACATGGAACTGAACTATGTACCGACCACCTGCCCCTATTGCGGGACAGGATGCGGTTTCAACCTTGTCGTCAAAGACAAGAAGGTCGTCGGGGTTGCCCCCTGGCACCGGAACCCGGTCAACGAAGGAAAACTCTGCCCGAAGGGTAATTACGCGTACGAGTTCGTGAACAGCCCGGACCGGCTCACCACTCCGCTCATCAAGAAGGACGGGGAATTTGTCGAGGCGACCTGGGACGAGGCGTACGGCATGATCGCCTCGAAATTCAAGTCGTACAAGCCCGAAGAGATGGCATGTCTCTCCTCGGCGAGGGTCTCGAACGAAGAAAACTACCTGATGCAGAAATTTGCCCGGGCAGTCTTAAAAACGCCCCATATCGACCACTGTGCCCGTCTTTGCCATGCATCGACAGTTGTCGGCCTTGCCGGGGCATTCGGGTCCGGCGCCATGACGAACTCCATCACCGATATCGGCGAATCGAAGTGCGTGTTCGTGCTCGGCAGCAACACCTTCGAACAGCACCCGCTGATCGGGCGACAGATCATGCTCGCGAAGAGCCGCGGCGGCAAAGTGATCGTAGCCGATCCCAGGCTCACGCCGACCGCCAAGCAGGCCGATCTGTACATGCAGTTTTATTCGGGTACCGATGTGGCGCTCTTAAACGGCATCATGCAGATCATCATCAAGAACGGCTGGGAAAACAAGGACTTCATCGCGAAGCGCACAAAGGACTTCGAAAAACTGAAGGAAGTCGTGATGAAGGACGCCTACAGCGTCGAATCGGTCGCGAAGATCACCGGTATCGCGGAAAAAGACATCGCGACGACTGCCGAGTGGATCGCGAAAGCCGAATCTTCAAATGTCCTCTATTCAATGGGCATCACCCAGCACACCGTCGGTGTCGACAACGTGAAGTCAGTTGCAAACCTCCAGATGCTCACCGGCCACCTCGGCAAGCGCGGGGGCGGTGTCTGTGCCCTCAGGGGACAGAACAACGTCCAGGGCGCCTGCGATATGGGAGCACTCCCCAATGTCTACAGCGGTTACCAGGCGGTCATCAACCCCGACCTCCGGAAGAAGATGACCGATGCATGGGGCTGCGAGGTAGCCGAAGGAAAAGTCGGTTACACCGTTACCGAGATGATCAACGTACTTGCCGACCAGCCAGGCACGATCAAGTGCATGTACATCATGGGCGAGAACCCGATGCTCTCGGACCCCGATCTCCATCACGTTGAGAAGGGCCTGAAAAACCTCGAGTTCCTGGTCGTGCAGGACATTTTCCTGACCGAAACGGCCCGGCTCGCCGACGTTGTCCTTCCAGCGACCTGCTTTGCCGAAAAAGACGGGACCCAGACGAGTACCGAGCGCCGGGTCCAGAAATGGAGGAAGGCACAGGACCCGCCGGGACAGGCCCGGGCCGACTGGCAGATCATCTGCGACCTTGCAAGAGCAATGGGATTTGAAAAGCAGTTCGCATTCAAGAGCCCGGAAGAGATCTTTTCAGAGGTTGCAAAGGTCACCCCGTCGTATGGTGGTATGGATTACGTCCGCCTCGACAAGCCGGAAGCACTCCACTGGCCCTGCCCGACCAAGGAGCACCCTGGAACACCGATCCTTCATGTGGAAAAGTTTGCCCACCCTGATGGTCTCGGAGTCTTCACACCGATTGATTTCAAGTACCCAGCCGAAGTACCCGACAAGGACTTCCCGTTCATCATGACGACCGGCCGCTGTATATGGCAGTGGCACACGGGAAGCATGACCCGCCGGTCTCCGACGCTCGAACGCGAAGAGCCGACAGGCTGGATCGAGATAAGTCCCGACGATGCAAAGGGACTTGGGATCAGGGATAAGGAGATGGTGAAAGCAGTGAGCCGGCGCGGCGAGATCACCATCGGTGCCCGGGTGACGAAGGGGATTAAAAACGGCGTGGTATTCATACCGTTTCACTATGTGGAGTGCGCAGCGAACCTGCTTACGAACAACGTGCTCGATCCGCTGGCAAAGATCCCGGAGTTCAAGGCCTGTGCTGTAAGAATCGAAAAGATACCGGAGGTGCAGTAATCATGGCACAGAAAGGCGACATGGTCTATGCCTGGACCAGCGACAAAGAGATTGCAGAGAAAGCAGAGCTTGGCGGTGCCGTGACGGGCCTCCTCAAATTCGCTCTCGAGAAGAAGATTGTCGACGCGGTATTCGCGGTAAAAAAAGGAAAAGACCTGTACGATGCAGTGCCGACCCTGATAACCGACCCTGCCGAGCTGAAAAATACCGCCGGATCGCTCCACTGCGGGACGCTCCTGCTCGCGAAACTGATCAAGAAATATCTCGACGGTGCAAATAACGCACGGATCGGTATCACCGTCAAGGGGTGCGATATGATGGGTCTGTACGAGCTTGCCAAGCGCCAGCAGGTCAACCTCGACAACCTCGTCATGATCGGGGTCAACTGCGGTGGCTCCGTAAGCCCGGTCATGGCCCGCAAGATGATCAGGGAAAAGTTCGAGGTCGACCCTGACATAGTGCACAAAGAGGAGATCGACAAGGGACAGTTCATAATCGAGTACGAAGGGGGCCACAAGGGCATCTCGATGGACGAACTCGAGGAGCAGGGATATGGCCGGAGGACCAACTGCCGCCGGTGCAAGCAGAAGGTCCCGCGGGGGGCCGACCTTGCCTGCGGTAACTGGGGAGTAATCGGCGAAAAGGCAGGAAAGGCGACATTCGTGGAAGTCTGCAGCCAGAAGGGGGCCGACCTCCTGACCCAGGCAGTGAAAGCAGGGGTAATCCAGACCGAGGCCGCGAACCCGAAAGGCATCGAGATCAGGGGCAAGGTCGAGGGTGCGATGCTGAAACTCGGGGACAAGTGGCGCTCGAAGGACTTCACCGCCCTTGGGGAGGGTAAGACCCGCCTCGAAAAAATCGTCAAGGACACCTCACGGTGCATCAAGTGCTATTCCTGTATCGAGGCATGTCCGATCTGTTACTGCGTAGAATGCAGCACGAGGAAGCCCTATCTCGTCCCACCGGGCGAGCTCCCGCCGAGCTTCATGTTCCACCTGATCAGGTTCGCCCATATATCTGACAGTTGCGTAAACTGCGGACAGTGCCAGGAACTCTGCCCGATGGACATTCCGAATGCCCTCTTCATGCATGCGCAGCAGGTCGAACTCGAAAAGATGTTCGGCCACGTCCCCGGCGTCAGCATGGAGCTGCCGGTACTCGGCATTGCAGAGGAAATGGTCGAACGGGAACGGCTGTCATCCACGGGAAGCGACCAGATCTTCGATATATTCAAAAAATAATCTCTTTTTTTTCCGATTTTAATAACAGGAAAATGTGTCGACGCTCCCGGGGCTCCGCCCCGCCGTGGGGCGACCCCCGGTTGCGATAGATCCTTGAAAGGGGCATGATTCATTTCCCATCTTCAAAGAAACCTGTTCTTTCCAAATCAAGCCTTTTCAATTATTTGAACCGCCGCCGGGGCGCCCTTCGGGGCGGCTGAACCAATCGCATAGCGGGAAGTACCAGTTGAGTTGGGACGGCCAGGATATGAAATTCTTATTCCAAAGGCCGGTTATTGAAGAAAACGCTGATAAAACCTGATAATCAGATGGCGGAACGAAGGTCTAAAAAAAGATTTCCTGGTTATTCAGAAGAGGTATCCGCTCAGGTGCCATTCAGGCCCGAACTGCGAGTCGCCCTTGAAGGGATCGGGTGTCGCATAAGGCCAGTTGGCGGGCAGACTCCCATATCCGAATGGCACTACGGCCGGAACAGACCAGTTGGCTGATGTGAATTTACTGTCGGCGACCGGAGTGATCGTGGGTACGGTCCAGTTCGGCGATAAAATTCCGGGATCTGCTATCGGCGAGACAGTCGGGACTTTCCACCCCGATGAGAGGAACGAGGGATCAGCGGTAAGGCGGGACAGGTCGGGCGATCCTGCTGCCGAAGGATTGTTGAGGTTTGGGACCGCCCAGTCCTTCGAGAGGAAGGCAGGGTCCGCAAAGGTGCTCGTGACTGCCGGCGCCTTCCAGTCAGGCGAAAGGAACGAGGGGTCGGTGAAATACACGCCGCTCATCCATTCGGAACCGAACACGTCCTGGCCCGACGCAGCCAGGGCAGGAATTGTCCCGAAGCCCCCGGATACGAGGAGCGCCAGGAGAGTTATCAGAAGAATTTTCTTTTTATCCATACCTCCCATTTCGTTGTCGGTCGATTAAAAATCTTCTACCGGGACACTGCGAGGCCGTTACCGGTGGAAGTGTTTGTCTTTTCACCCTGGTGTTTTCCGGAGACACAAGGAGCTCATGCTATTTCACGTTTCCGGGCAGGGGAGAAGAAGCGAATGTATATGTTTCCTGCTTCTCAAAATACTTGTATAAAAGGCGATACGCCTGATACCAGGACTTCCGGTGTAATCCCATGGAACTGAGACCATCCAAAAAGACCTACAGCAAAGAGACACAGCGCACGGTTTCCCCTGAAGAGACGCTTTTGCGGGTGGAAAAGCTGCTCCCCGAAGCAGGGATCACGAGGGTGGCAGACATCACCAGTCTCGACCGGATCGGTATACCGGTATTCTCGAGCATCAGGCCGACCGCCCTTAACGGTGCGATCTCGGTATACAATGGAAAAGGTGCAACGCCGGTAGAAGCAAAGGTATCGGCAATGATGGAAGGGATCGAGCGGTTCTCGGCAGAACCATCGGACCGGGAACTAGTGAATGCGCCGTTCCCGGGGTTACCCGGCGGTATGCCGGGGGTGGACCCTTCCGACCTGATCCTCCCCGAAGGAGCCGACCCAGGGATCGTAATTCCCTGGGTGGAAGGATTTGATATCGCGGGAGGCGGGCAGGTCCTTGTCCCTGCCAATGCCGTGTTCCACCCGCTTCCCAGGTTTACTCCTGCCCTGTTCAGGACGAACACGAACGGGCTCGCTTCCGGGAATACTCTCGAAGAAGCGACCTTCCATGCTCTGATGGAACTGATCGAACGGGATGCATGGTCCCTGGCCGAGGTCATGCGAAATACCGGTTCCAGGCTGACGAATATCAACGACGGACTGCCCGCAGAGCTCCTCTCGCGGTTTTCCCGCGCCGGGGTCGAGGTCATCGTCAAGGACATCACGAGCGATATCGGCATCCCGACGATCGCTGCCGTATCCGACGATATTACCTTAAAAGACCCCACCCTCCTGACCATCGGGATGGGGACCCATACCAATGCAGAGATCGCGTTGCTCAGGGCCATTACCGAAGTCGCCCAGAGCCGCCTGACCCAGATCCACGGTGCCCGGGAAGATACGAATGTTGCCGATTTCAGAAGAAAAATGGGATACGAACGGACAAAGCGGATGAACCGGTACTGGTTCGAGAGCGAAGGGGAGAAAGACTTTAAAACGGTTCAATCCTGCGATTCTGACGACTTCCGAAAAGACATCGAACGGGTTGTCTCTGCACTCGCCGTTGCAGGGCTCGACAGGGTTATCGTCGTTGACTTAACGAGGCCGAACATCGGTGTCCCCGTGGTCCGGGTAATAGTCCCCGGCCTCGAAGTCTATGCGATGGACCAGGAGAGGAAAGGGAGGCGTTGCATTGCTGCCGGAAATCGTCGTGTTTCTCGGCCCAAGTCTTTCGGTTCGTGAAGCCGCCGATATCCTCGACGCCCGGTATCTCCCGCCGGCACGAAGGGGAGCTATTCCTGCCGCAGTCAGGGAAGGGGCGAAGGTCATCTGTCTAATCGACGGTGTGTTCTTCCAGGAATGCTCGGTGGGGCACCGGGAGATCCTCGACGCGATCGGTAAAGGCGTCAGGGTAATCGGGGCCTCGAGTATGGGAGCCCTCCGTGCATCGGAACTGGATACCCTCGGCATGGAAGGTGTCGGAGAAATATACCGCTGGTACCGGGAAGGGACGATCACATCCGACGACGAGGTAGCCCTGATCTTCGATCCCGAATCAGGGTACGCTCTCTCGGTACCGCTGGTTAATATCAGGTATATCCTGGGTCTTGCGGCGGCAAACGGAATAATAGACCACGATACAAGCCAGGTGCTTCTCGATCTGGCCAGGTCACTGTATTTCCCGGACAGGACCTGGGACGAGCTCAGGATCCTCGCATACCGGGTACTCGATCACGATAACGTCGACAAATTCCTGGCATTCGCCGGGACTGCGCCGGACCTGAAACGGAATGATGCGATCGCGGCCCTTCGCAGGACCCGGGATATCGCTAAAAGCCTTGGGTTGTTGTAAACCGGTTGCATATGGAAACTGCACTGTGTATTCCACCGGTACGACGGATCAAGGAGGAAATTGTTACGGGAGGTCCAGCATCCGGCCGATCGCAACCCGCGCACGGCTCGCAGTTTCTTCGGGAACTGTTATGACAGGCGACAGGGTCTCGAGCGATTGAAGGACTTCGGGGAGCCCGGTTTTTTTCATATTCACACAGACTGCCCGGGGGGAGAGGGGATAACAGGTCTTATCAGGGCATTCCCTGGTAAGGCGATACAGGATCCCGGTTTCCGTCCCGATGACATATTCGCTCTTATCACCTTTGCACACGCGCCCGATCATCCCCGAAGTACTGTATACACCATCGGCCAGGTCGATCACTTCGGGCCTGCACTCGGGGTGGACGATGACCTCGGCACCTGGGTGGAGAAGCTTTGCCCTGACCACGTCTTCGGCCGTGATGAGGTCGTGAACGATACAGAACCCTTCCCAGGGGATGACCCGTTTCTTCGTATACCGTGCCACGTACGCCGCGAGGTTCCGGTCGGGGACGAACAGGACCCGATCATTATCGAGCGAATTTACCACTTTTACCGCGTTTGCCGATGTGCAGCAGATATCGCTTTCCGCCTTGACCTCTGCGGTGGTATTGACGTAGCAGACGACAGCCGCATCAGGATAGCGTTTTCTTGCCGACCTGATCTCCTCTCCGGTGACCATTTCCGCCATCGGGCAGCAGGCGTCCCCGGCAGGGAGTATCACCTTTTTTTCCGGAGAAAGGACAGCCGAGGTTTCTGCCATGAAATCCACGCCGCAGAAGACGATGATCTCTGCGTCCACCGACGCTGCTGCCGCAGCCCGCGAGAGCTCGAGCGAATCTCCGACGATGTCTGCGATCTCCTGCACGGGACCTTTCTGGTAATTATGCGCGAGGATCATTGCATTATGTTCCGATTTCAATGCCTGAATCTTCTCTTTCAACTGGTCTTCGTCCATCGAGCCCTCTCCTGTCCTGTTCGTGAAACCGGTAATCGCCCTGAACCCGGGTCCTTTTATTCATTTTGTTCCCGCCCGGGGATAAGAGTTATTGCACTTTATGATGACAGGGAGACACCTGTTCCGAACGATACGATGATGCCGGACCGGGTCCAAGATCTGGTACCGAGATTTAAAGAATGGAACTGCCATGAGCGTTTGTCTTCCGGATGGAACAATCATCGTGCCCGAAGGGGGCCCTGCACCGGTAAGTTCGCTGCTCCTCTCGCTCGGCATCAATCCCCTCGAGGTAATCGTGACAAAAAACGGCAGGCTGGTCCCCGAAGATGTCGTTATTTGCGGCAGTGACGAGGTAAAGATCTTCCGCGTCGCCCATGGGGGCTAGAGGACGCCAAGGATGGAGGGAGAGGAGGTTTGCCTGCCGGTGTGCGATGCCTGCCGGCAGCCGGCGGTATACTACGACAGGAACAAGGGAGGTCATCTATGCGGAGCCCACCTGGTCTCCGGTATCGAAGCCCGTGCCCGATCGACAATCGATCGGTACGACATGATAGGCGGCGGCGATCGGATTGCTGTCGGCCTCTCGGGCGGGAAAGACAGCTCGGCCCTCCTCATTCTGCTCTCGAAGATCGTCCCCGGGTACCGCGGTGCCAGTCTTTTTGCGGTCACCGTGGACGAAGGGATTGCAGGGTACCGGGACGAGACGATTGCATCGGCGATTGCCCTGACCGGGAGACTCGGAATACCGCACCGCATCGTTTCATTCGAATCGCTGTACGGGAGATCTCTCGACGCCATACTGAAACGCGGAAAATACCATCCCTGCACCGTATGCGGGATCCTCAGAAAAAAAGCCCTTGCCGATGTTGCACGGGAGGAGCGGGCCGATTCCATCGCCACCGGGCATAACCTCGACGACGAAGCCCAGTCGGTGCTCATGAATTACCTGAGGGGCGACCTCGCAAGACTCGTCCGCCGGCCGGGTGAAAGGAAGGGCGCAGGGTTTACGAGGAGGATCAAACCCTTCCTCGAGGTCTCCGAGAAGGAGGTGACTCTGTACAGTCTGCTCAACGGATGTCAGATTTGTCTCCCCGAATGCCCGTATGCCGGTTCGTCGCTCCGGTCCGAGGTGCGGTCGATGCAGTCGTCGCTCGAATATGCGTACCCGGGGTCGTCACTCCGGCTGATCCATGGGAGGGAACGTCTATTCGGAATTCTCGACCATGATGCTTTAGGAAAAGAGAGATCCCATTGCCCGATATGTGGAGAACCCTGCAGCGGGACGACATGTCAGGCCTGCAGGCTGCTCGTGGAAATTTCCGGGGAAAACAAGGACAATAAAAAACGGTTCACAACCTGAAATGTAAGGGTCGTTCAGCCAATTCGGACATTCACCGGTCAGGGAACCAATGCTCCCCTCACCCGGCCGGGGTGGGTATAAATGTTCATTTTCTGCCCCCGTACAAAGCCGATAACCGTCAGGTTTGCCTGATCAGCCGTCGTGACGGCCAGCGTTGTCGTTGCGCCCCGGGAAATGATTATCGGGATCCCCGCAATCAGGCATTTTCTCACCATTTCCGACGAAATCCTCCCTGAACTTACGACAAATGTCCGGGAGAGATCCACTCCCTTCATGAGCCCGTGCCCGATCACTTTGTCGAGAGCATTGTGCCTGCCGATGTCCTCGGTGATGATAACTGCACCGTCGTCGTTGAACAGGCCGATGATATGGATACCTCCCGTTTTCACATGGAGGTCTGACTGAAGCGTCTCCTTCGTGGCCGAAATAATCGTGGCCACGTCGATGACCAGGTCGGAAGCGACCCGGGGAAGTTTTGCAACGTCGAGATAAGAGGACGACCCGCCGCACCCTGACAACACGGTCTTCTTGGAGACGAGTATCTTGAACGGGTTCGTTGTCAGGACACTGACTTTCCCGGGTTCGACATGGACCGACTCGATCTCGTCCACACCATGGATGATCCTTTCCGTATACAGGATCCCGGTGACGAATTCTCTCATCATGTGGGGGCTGACCATGGCCGTAAGGGCATGCCGGCCGTTTATCGTAATGGCGAGAGGGACTTCTTCGATCACTTCGTGAGTCCCCGGTGTAAATGAGCCCGAGTCCTCCTTTATACAGGGTACTGTCTTGTACATTTCAGGTCATCCTCGATATTTCCTCGACAGTCGTAAGGAGGTGTTCCACGTCCTCTCCGTTATTATACAGGTGAAGACTGGCCCTGACAGTCCCTTCTGTTGCCCCAAGGTGGCGCATGAGGGGACTGCAACAGTGCTCTCCTGATCTGACCATGATCCCCGATGCCTCGTCAAGGATGTGAGCAACGTCATGCGGGTGCATCCCGGCAATAGTGAATGAAACCACCCCGATCCTTTGATCGGTGGCCATGGGGCCGTACACATCGACCCCTCCGATTCCGGACAGGCCGCGGATCATCCGCCCGGTCAGGGAATTTTCATGAGCCTGAACACGGGCCATACCGATGGATTGCAGGTAGTCGACTGCCCTGCCAAGGCCTATACCGGCTCCAATCGCAGGAGTGCCTGCTTCGTATCCCAAAAAACCAGGTTGTTCCCGGTAATGGTCGGCCTTAATTTCCGCGACCATGCCCCCCCCGACAAGCATGGGACTGAGATCGGGCTCCTTCATCCACAGCACCCCGGTCCCCGAGGGTCCAAGCATCTTATGCCCTGAAAAGCAGAAATAATCGCACCCGATATCGGCAACATTTACCGGCATATGGGGTACCGACTGGGCACCGTCAACGAGCAGCCTGGCGCCGTACTTTTTGCATAGTCCTGCGATTTTTTTGACGGGGACTACGGTACCAAGGACATTGGAGGCCTGGCTTACCGCAACCAGCCGTGTATTTTCGTCAATTGCATCAAAAAACCGGGAGATCTCGAGGGTCCCGTCTTTTTCGGGGGGGATCGTATCGAGTCCGATACGTCCCTGGTTTTTTAAGCGGAACCAGGGCAGGAGATTCGAATGATGTTCGAGGAGTGTTGTCACGATCCGGTCACCGGGGGAAAAATCCATGCCCAGGGCAACCATGTTGATCGCCTCGGTTGTATTGCGCGTAAATACGGTCGTGCCCTGCCTGCCGCCTATCATCCCGGCCACCTTGTCATGGGCGTCCTGGTATTTCTGCGTCGCAACGACGGCAAGGCGGTGGACTCCCCGGCCTACGTTTGCCCGGTATTGCAGTTCATATTCGTCGACCGCTCTCACGACCTGGACCGGACAGAGGCTTGTTGAGGCACTATCCAGGTATATAATGTCCTTTAAAATGGGAAAATCCTCCCTGGCATCAGCAGGTTCCATCAGGAGACCACCGTGCAGCTGCAACCTGGAAAAAATCCCATATCAAAATCCCCGTTACCCAAAGCATATCGAGCCGGATGTCAGCCGGCTATGAAGCTCTATAGAATTTAATGGCACCAGGTTAATAAATTCCTCCTCACCAGGTAAGGGTTCCGATGGCCCCTGACAATACGGCATTCAAAAAGGGCCCGGGAAAAAATGATTTCCTTTATCATAACGTTTAAATCGGTTTACTGATTACCTTCCATAACACATTCACAATTGTGAAAACATGACTGCACCTGACGATTGTCCGGGACCCGGAAGCTGCAGGTGGCTCCTGCAGCGTTAATGACCTGCTCCAGACGATCGGACAATTAAATGGTCAGTCCTGTAACATCAGAAGGAGTACTATGGCAGAGCAGAGGATCGTTTATATGGACCACGCGGCGACGACGATGGTCCACCCGGATGTGGTTACGGCAATGGTTCCCTATCTCCATGACCGTTTTGGCAATCCTTCGTCGATTTATTCCATTGCACAGGAAGCTAAGGAAGCCGTGGACGAAGCACGCAACAGGGTCGGCATGGCCCTCGATGCACCTCCCGGGGAGGTCTTTTTCACATCGGGAGGGACTGAATCCGATAACTGGGCGATAAAGGGGGTTGCATCCGCAAACAAAAAGCGGGGCGACCATATCATCACCTCTGCGATCGAACACCATGCCGTCCTCCATACCTGCCAGTACCTGGAAAAGCAGGGGTTCCGGGTGACGTACCTCCCGGTAGACCGGTACGGCGTCGTCGACCCTGCAGACCTGGAGCGGGCAGTAACCGATCAGACGATCCTCGTCTCGGTGATGTATGCGAACAACGAGATCGGGACGATCGAGCCGGTCAGGGAACTCGCGAATATCGCCCATGACCATGGAGCGCTGTTCCACACCGATGCGGTCCAGGCAGCAGGCCACCTGCCGATCAGCATCAGGACCGGAGACGTCGACCTCCTCTCGCTGTCTGCCCATAAATTTAACGGCCCGAAGGGAACGGGCGCCCTGTACATCAGAAAAGGGGTCAAGATCGACAATCTCCTACACGGAGGAGGGCAGGAAAAGAATAAGAGGGCAGGGACAGAAAACCTTGCGGGCGTCGTGGGTATGGGAAAAGCAATTGAAATTGCCACCACCGATCTGCCGGAAAAGGCACGTGAAGTGACCGGAATGAGGGAGAGGCTCTATGCCGGGATAATGGATTCCATATCATTCGCCCGCCTCAACGGGCACCCGGAGATCAGGCTTCCCGGAAACCTGAACATCAGTTTCGAATTTATCGAAGGGGAATCGATGATCCTGCTGCTCGATAGTTTCGGCATCTGTGCATCGACGGGAAGCGCCTGTACCTCGGGTTCGCTAGAGCCGTCCCATGTGCTGCTCGCCACCGGTCTTCCGGCCGAGACAGCCCATGGATCGCTTCGGCTCACCCTCGACCATGATAACACCAGTTCCGATGTGGATTATGTCCTTTCGGTCCTGCCGGAGGTTGTTGGCCGGCTTAGGCAGATGTCGCCGCTCGGTAAAAACCCGGGACAGGGAGGCAATTGCAATGTATAGCAAGACGGTAATGGACCATTTCATGAACCCGCGGAACGTGGGAGAGATCGAAAACCCCGATGGCGTAGGGGAAGTCGGGAACCCTGTTTGCGGGGATATCATGAAGATTTTTTTAAAGATCGAGAACGACACGATCGTCGATGCAAAATTCAAGACATTCGGATGCGGGGCCGCGATTGCATCGAGCAGCATGGCGACCGAACTCATCAAGGGAAAAAGCCTGGACGAAGCATGGGAAGTGACCAATAAGGCGGTCGCCGAGGCACTCGAAGGTCTGCCCCCCATCAAGATGCACTGTTCGGTGCTTGCCGAGGAGGGAATTCACAAGGCGATCAATGATTACCGGGTGAAAAAAGGCCTTGCACCCTGGGAAGACAAACATTCGCATACCCACGATGATGGGAAGGAAGATTGCCAATGCTCTGCCTGTGAAACCGAAAATCCCAAAACATTGAACTGATGTCGGTAAATAATGATAATAATCAGGAGAGAAGGTAGGACCGAGATTTATGATCAGGATACAGCATGAGCCGATCGAACCGTGCAATCTTATCAAAAGTGCCGGGACACCGGGGGCGGGAGCAATCGTCACGTTCATCGGGACGGTCCGCGACGACCATATCGAATCGATAGAACTGGAAACGTACCAGCAGGCTGCAGAAAAGGACCTCGAAGAGATAAAGGATGAAGCGATGAAGAAGTTCCCGCTCCTCTCGGCGGATATCGTTCACCGGATCGGAAGGATGGATATCGGCGACGTCATTGTCCTCATCGTTGTATCGGCCGGACACCGTAAGGAGGCGTTCCAGGGGTGTGAGTATATCATTGACCGCCTGAAACAAACGACCCCTATATGGAAAAAAGAATACCGGAAAGACGGAAGCCGCTGGGTCGAGGGAGAGCATCGCCAACCGCAGAAATAAAGGAGAGTTAGCGGGCCTGCTTATTTTCAATCCTCTCCACCTCATGGGATTTTGGTTTTGCTCATTACACCATTCCTGTTGCATCTGATGATATCTTCATGCCACCGATACCTTGTCGGTCAGGGCGTAATAGAAGAGAATTCGTCGCTAGACAGGAGGGGGTTTCACCTCGCCCTTTCCCTCCCCAAGTACGATATTCACCGGACAGGGTTCAAACAACATAAGATCAGTTCAATCGTTCCCGATCCGGTCTTTATCCCAACCGGGGTCGCCGAAGCGGCGGGAGCGTCGGCAATTTTCAGAAACCTTTCAAATTCACAAAAATTGAAAAAAAATAAGTCCCTTCCTGCCGAAATCATCGATTATTCTTCGGCTTTTTCCTTTCGCTTACGGTAGAAAAAGACATAATAGACTGCCCCGATAATAACCGCAACGATGACGCTCATGAGGATGGTGTTGGACAACAGGGCATCGATTCCCGTCCGGCCCGTCACATTGACCTGGACTTTGATGATATCAGATACATGGAGATCGTCGAGGGCATCACGGTACCTGATCTCAGAATCGAGCCCGTACTCCTTCAGGGTGGCCATCTTGTCGACAGCGACCTGGAAATGAGCCGTCGCCTCTTCACCGGGTCGCAAGTCGCCGAGATAGGCGATGTCGTCGTTGCTGGTGAAGGGATCGACCATGCTGATGCGTGCCTGGGCGCTGTATACCGGTGCACCACCTGTGTTTTTATAAACCACCGTGATCGGCACGTTGCTTCCCGGGTGTACGACTGGGGGCGGGGAAGTGATCGTGAAATCGACTTTGTCTCCCACGGGTATGCCGACAGTGACCGGGTCCGACGTGACGGTATCGCCGTCATCGTTCTCATAGTCTGAAACAATGCTGACGGGATATGACTTGTTCCCGGCGTCCTGGGAAACCGCTACCTTGTACCGGACATTGACCGTATCGTTTGCCGGGAAATCCCCTAAATAAACGCTGCTGTCAACCGGAGATACGGGGCTTGCGCTGTCTTTCGCTATCCTGATCACGGCCTTCCTGCCGTTCTCGTACCCCTTGTTGCGAAGGACGAGATCGATATAACCGTTCGCCCCTGCATTCATCTGTTCGGGTGTTGCATTGAGAACCTCGAGGGAGACGACAGGCTTGACTTTTACCGGGAGAACAAAGGTTTCGTTCATCACTTTGTAATGGTACGTTATCGAGTCGGTCCCGACCTGTTCGGCAGTGTAGAGATACGTATAATTGAGCAGGAGGGGGAGGCCGTAGACCCCCGGGGCTGCATCTTCATTGATCCTCACCGTAAAAGGCACCGGGACCGTGCTGCCGCCGAGGATATCCCCCACCATCTGGGGGTCCGATTTTACGGTAAACGGGCTGTCCCCACCGTAAAGGCTTACGGTAACAAGTTTTGCCGTGTTCGGGAGGTCCCCGGGACTCGCAAGCATCGGCTGGACCATTTTAATATCATTGATACCTTTGTTCTGGACCACGACCGTCATGGTCACTTCCCTGTCCGGTGTAAATTCATTGATTCCTGAAAGTGACGCACCGAGATCGGGTGAACCCGACATGTATTTTACATCTGCCATTACCGGGCCCATCAAAAAAGCGATGACAATGGCCATTATAATAATATAATGTGTTTTCATGCCGTACCACTGTTGTTATTGTTATAACAACATCGGGCGGCAGATAATATAAAGGCTTGTTCCGATCCCTTAACGGCTGGGAATTCTCAAAAATCCGGAACAATAAAGCGCGGAGCGATCGACTCCCGTGACAACGATCCTGGCTGTTATAACCAGCATCCTCCCTGGGTGGGGAAGGATCCGATCGGCCGCACTGAGCAAGGTCCCGAAGATGATAATGCAAAGCCTGGCCTGTTCTATAGAGAGATTGTCCTGATTCCCGTGAGGACAGGTAATATATCAGTAATCATGACCAAAATCAGATCATGGCCGATAATTCATCACCCTCAATCGTCGGGCAGGTCCTCGACCCGGCGATGCTTGTCTCGTACCAGGACGGAGCAGTCGTAAGCAGGACCATTGTCGTCCGGAAATCCGGGACGGTAACGCTCTTTGCTTTCGATAAAGGCGAAGGACTTTCCGAGCATACGGCTCCGTTCGATGCAATGGTACAGGTCCTGGAAGGCGAGGTCGGTATAACGATCTCGGGTGAGCCGTTTCACCTCGGTAAAGGTGCAATGATCATCATGCCTGCCGGGAAGCCGCATGCCCTGAAGGCGATCTCCCGGTTCAAGATGATGCTGACGATGATCCACGAATAACCCTGATCGAAAAACGCCCTTCAGCCGTACCCCGTAATTTCATAATCGATCTCGGTCCGGTTCTTTGCACATGCCTCGCCGTGCTGAAGGACATCTTCAACCATTTTCTTAAGAATGGCCGGATATACCGCACCCACCAGTTCGGACACCGGTTTTCCGCTGCAGAAGAATTTAAACGTCGGTGTTCCGCGAACGCTGTATTTTTCAGCGATCCACTGGCTCGCCATGATATTCAACCGGGCGAACACGACCGTTTCACTGAATTCCTTTGCATATTCCAAAAAATACGGCTCCATGCTCCGACAGTACGCGCATGTTGGAGAGTAAAACATAACGACTGCGGGCTTTTCACCCCGTTCGATCGTCTTTTCCCAGGTCAGATCGTCGAGCTCCACAACGTCCTGTTCGGTCATTGGATGCACCAGATAATCACTATCAGGAATTCCGGAGATTAAAAGATGATCATGTGCCGGCCTGCGGCCATGCGCCCTGGCATTTCATAAAATCATGACAGTCCCGGTGAGTACGGTTGCTGCCACCCGCGTACCGGCATGGTAAAATAACCGGCGATTTTCAATAAATGCAGGGATCCATACCGATGAATGGCCGGATATCTGCATATCTGCCGGGAAAACCGGATTTCATATAAGCAAATCCCGGTTACCCGGAGAAACGACTAAAAAAATTATAATGGCTGTTCTTCGACGAGGTAGTTGATGACCGTCTCGGAGATGTCGCCTGAATATTCCCCGCACCTCCGGATACTTTCCGCGATGTAGTGCAGCGCAATGGCATTTGCCGTATTTTCCTTCATGGAGAGTGCATTGATCTGCTCGCAGTGGTTCTCCAGCTCCCCAATCGCTTCGATATTTTTATGGGAGCCCGGGATGTCGGACTGGAAGAAGGAGACGATACTACGGTCGAATATGTTCAGGGACAGGGTGCTGGCCTTCCTGATCGCCCTGAGCATCTGGTCGTCAATCTCTACGTCGGTAATTTTTCTTGCGTTTTCAGCCATGCGGACCGCATGGTCTCCAATGCGTTCGATGATCCTGCTGATGAGGTACGTGTTCACGATGAGCGATGTCGAAAGGTCCATCTTCCTTGATAAGTTTACATTCTTCAGGATAACGTTCATCTGCCTCGCAATGAGCCAGTGCAGGCGATCGACATCGTTGTCCCGTGCAATGACATCTTCGGCAAGTTTCTGGTTTTTCGTCTCTATGGCCGTAATCGCATCGATGTGCATATTTTTGACGATCACGAACATCCTCTTCATCGTGTTGTCGAAGGGCATCTCCATAGGGTTTAAGAGGTCCTTCAGGGTCACGGTCGAATCGGTCTCTTCAACGACTTCGGGACCGATCGTCATCTGCGTAAAATCCCGGACTACACCGCGGACGAACGGGTTGAACCGGTGTTTCGCCTCGATCCTGATCGTGGTGAAACCGGCTATATAGGCCCCGATGAGGAGCCGGAACAGGTAGGCAGGGTCGGTGATGGTGGATACGTCGAATTCCTTCGTCGTCTGGACCTGCGTGTCGCTGATGTTTTTCGTGACGAGCAGGGTGCCGTCTGCCTGCGATACGAGTCCAAGGGGGTCATTTTTCTTTATATGAAGTTTCTCAGCCCAATCCTTCGGGAGCGTGATGATATACGACGAGCCCCCGGTTACCTGCACTTTTCGGATGTCCATGTGATCACCGCAATTGCGATAAAGTCATTATTCTCTATTTTACTATAGATTATATATACACATCTATATTCTATCGCAGAAAGAAGTAATAGATTCCAGCCGGCATGGATCTATGATGCCCTGACGAATACCGAGGACCCGGTCGGTGATAAATGGCCGGAGCCTTCGCGTCGGAGCGGCAGGGAACTACCCCATGCAGGATTCAGCCACGGAAGCTCACGCATTGCCGATGACAGGATTCACCTCGCGTGTCAGGGAAAGGTTCATGACCTCCCTGTGGTTTGCGTGTGCAGCCTTTGGTGTCGTCGTTATATTTTTTATCCTGGTGTTCCTTCTCTATAGTTCATATCCCGCCTTCCAGACCTTAGGAATAATCCCCTTCCTTACCGGGCAGGAATGGAACCCGACCGGTTTCCCGCCTACCTACGGCATATTTGCCCTGATCGTCGATTCAATCCTCGTAACGTTTCTCGCCATGGTGATCGCCGTCCCGCTCGGCATCGCGAGTGCGATATATATCAGTGAACTTGCCCACGAAAAAGTGAAAGCCATCGTAAAACCGGCAATCGAACTGCTTGCAGGCATCCCTTCGGTCGTCTTCGGGTTTTTCGGCCTTGTCGTCCTCGTCGAATTTATCAGGGTCAGTTTCGATGTCCCGTCAGGAGAATCCTGGCTTGCAGGGTCTGTCCTGCTCGGGGTGATGGCCCTCCCGACTATCGTCAGCATCTCTGAAGATGCCATCAGCTCTGTTCCAAGGGATTTCCGGGAGGCTTCCCTTGCCGCAGGTGCGACGAAATGGCAGACGATCGCAAGAGTGATAGTCCCGTCCGCACTTTCGGGCATTACTGCAGCGATAATCCTCGGTATGGGGAGGGCAATCGGCGAAACGATGGCAGTGCTGATGGTGACAGGAAATGCCGCGATCATTCCTTCACCCTTGTGGAATGTCTTATCCCCGGTCCGGACCCTGACCGGGACGATCGGCATCGAGATGGGGGAGGCCTCGGTAGGAAGTCTACAGTACAGCGCGCTTTTCGGGATTGCCGTGGTATTGCTTCTCATCACTCTCGCGATCAACCAGTCTGCCTACAAAATTCTCGGGCATATCAGGGCGACACAGACCGGGGTGGGCGGGGGGAAGCGATGGATTTCATACGAAACCTCCCGGTTGTTAAAAAAATCGGTACTGATCACCCTGCTATGTGTGCTCATCATATTCCTGCTGGTTGCAGCCGGGGTCCTTGTCACCCTGGTCTGCATAACAGCCGGAGTGGTCCTCTGCTATGCCCGCGAAAAGCTGCCGCAGGCATACATCCAGAAAGGCGCATTTGCCCTTCTTACGGCGGCCGTCATCGTGGTCCTGTTTGCACTCGGGGCGATCCTTGCAGATATCATCGTGAACGGGATTCCGGCCATCAGCTGGGACTTCATCACCCAGTCGCCGACAAATCTCGGCAGGTCCGGGGGGATCCTTCCGGCAATAGCCGGTACCCTGTACCTGGTCGGCGGTGCGATACTGATCGCATTGCCGATCGGCATCGGCGCATCGATATACCTGCATGAATATACATCGGAAGGACGGATCACGAAGGCGATCAGAACAGGGGTGGACCTTTTAAACGGTACACCCTCCATTGTTTTCGGACTGTTTGGTTTTGTATTTCTCGTGTTGTACCTGAAACTGGGTGTCTCGCTGATTGCCGGACAGGTCACCCTGGCCCTGATGATTCTCCCGACGATTATCAGGACTACCGAAGAGGCTCTGATCAATGTCCCGAAATCTGTCAGGGAAGGTAGTCTTGCCCTCGGCGCCACCCGCTGGCAGACGGTCAGGAATGTGGTGCTCCCCCCGGCGATTCCCGGGATCGTCACGGGGACGATCCTTTCGATCGGCAGGGCCGCCGGAGAGACGGCCCCGATCCTCTTTACCGCAGTAGTGTTTTCGACGAGGTCCCTGCCGACATCGGAGATGGACCCGGTCATGGCCCTGCCCTATCACCTGTACATCCTCGCGACGAACGTACCGGGCGCAAAGGCAAACCAGTTCGGGACGGCGCTTGTCCTGCTCATTCTGGTTATTGGCTTGTATCTCGTCGCGATTGCAATAAGACGGCATTATCACAGTAAAATAAGATGGTGATCATGACAGGAAACGGACATATCATCGCAGTGGAGAACTTAAACCTCTGGTACGGCGGGACGATCGCACTCCGCGACGTCACGATGAGCATAGCTGATAAGAGGGTAACGGCACTGATCGGACCCTCCGGGTGCGGAAAATCGACCCTTCTCCGCTGTTTCAACCGCATGAACGATCTCGTCGAATCATGCCGGATCGACGGCGCGGTCAATTTCCACGGAAAGAATATTTACGCTCCCGGGGTCGACCCCGTGGCCGTAAGGAAAGAGATCGGCATGGTCTTCCAGAGGCCGAACCCGTTCCCGAAATCGATTTACGAAAACATCGCCTACGGCCCGAAAGTCCATGGCATGAAAGATACGAAAAAACTCGATGCGATCGTCGAAAAAAGCCTGAAAAGTGCGGCTTTGTGGGATGAAGTCAGGGACCGTCTCCACGAATCCGCCATGGGCCTGTCGGGTGGCCAGCAGCAGAGGCTTTGCATCGCAAGGACCCTCGCCGTCGGACCCGAGGTGATCCTGATGGACGAACCCTGTTCGGCGCTCGACCCCATCGCCACGGCCAAGATCGAGTGCCTGATCGACGAGTTGAAACGGGATTATACGGTCGTCATCGTCACCCATAACATGCAGCAGGCGTCGAGGGTGAGCGATTTTACCGGTCTTATGTATCTCGGGGAACTGGTGGAATACGGTGATACCCGGCAGATCTTCGAGCATCCGCGGGAGCAGGTCACTGAGAACTACATTACGGGAAGATTCGGATAAGGTGCAACCATGTCTGACAAATTTCATGATGAGATTGGACTGATGAAAAGCGATGTCATTGAAATGGCACATCTTGCCAGGGATATGCTTTCCGATTCGATGAAAGCCCTCGTAACCGATGACGAGACTCTTGCAGCAGAAGTGAAGGCGAGAAAATCTGAGCTGAACGACCGGCACGCGACAATGGAGGAGCATATTTTCCAGATGATAGCGATTTACCAGCCCGTGGCAAAGGACATGAGGAGCCTGGCGTGCGCACTCCAGGTAGTGAACGATTCGATGAGGATCGGCCGTTATGGGAAGGACATCGCCAACACCGTACGGGAGATATTTGAACAGCCTGTTATCGGGAATTTCATCAGCATCCCCCACATGAGCGAACTCGTCATCTCGATGATAGACGATGCGATCCTCTCGTACGAGCAGGAGGATATCGGGCTCATCGAAGGCATGTCGAAACGCGACGACGTGGTCGATTCGCTCCGGGCCTCGATCTTCCGGGAGTGCCTGACCTATATGATGGAAGACCCCGGCACCATCAGCCGTTGCATCTATTATGTCATGATCGTCAGGTACCTCGAACGCTGTGCAGACCATGCATGTAAGATAGCCGAGAAAGTGTACTACATGCAGACCGGGGAACGCATCGAGATCAAATAGAAGCATCGACGGGTATTTTATTGGTTTTCCGGCAATGGACCCAAACACCAGGAAATCTATCATTTTCCTCTGCAGTTATAATTCGGTACGCTCTCAGATAGCAGAAGGGCTCATGAGAGACCTGTACGGGGACAGGTACGAAGTACACAGTGCAGGGGTCGCATCCGGAGGAATCAGTCCCTATGCACTGAAGGTCTTACAGGAATCCGGGATCGATACAACGGGACACCGTTCCAAATCGGTTACCGAATTTAAAGGAAAGAGTTTTGATTATATCGTTACCCTCTGCGATTCAAGTTGCCCTACCTTCACCCGGTACCTTCCCGGAAACGGCATCCATATCCATGAAAATTTCCCGGCGGTAACCGAGATGGGGGCCGACGAAGAGACAATCCTCAGGAACTTCCGGAGATTAAGAGACGATATCAGGGCATGGCTCGTTTTGCAGTTCGGGAACAGGTAACAGGACCTATCCCGACTAAAAAAAGTTGACTTTGCCAATATCGTGCGAATCGCAATTTCTTCATCTTTTTTCATGGTTCGCCCAATATCAGAGCGACCTATTTTCATTTCCGGATCACTTTATAATGTCTGAAAAATATGATAATGATCAATATAATCGTAGACTCTATAATGTATAGATCGATATATATAATCTATCAGGAAATAGCATATAGAGTTCGATCCCATTTTTTAAACAGACCACCATGGTAAAACTGAACAAGAAACTTGGAATAGCAGGCCTTGCTCTTGCCGGCCTGCTTATCGGTATGATCCTCATCGCCGGATGCACTTCAGGCACCGGTACACCGTCCCAGACTACGAACGTGCCGACCACCGTCGCCAGTACTCCGGTAGTACCATCTGTCACTCCGGCAGCAACTACTGCACCAGGTACGGCACCGTCATCAGGAACGATCAAGGTCACGGGCTCGACCACCGTGTTGCCGATAGCGCAGGCAGCTGCCGACGCTTTTCTTAAATTGAACCCGAACGCCAATATCCAGGTCTCCGGAGGGGGATCGGGTGTCGGAGTACAGGCAATCGGAGAGAAGACCGTGGATATCGGCATGTCGTCGCGTGAAGTTACCCCCGCTGAAATGGCAAAATATCCGGGATTCGTCATTACACCGGTCTCACTCGACGGGCTGACGATTATTGTCAATGCAAACAATAACCCCGTGAATTCGCTATCGCTTGCCCAGCTCCAGAACATCTATAACGGGACGATCACGAACTGGAAGGACGTCGGCGGCAAGGACATGGCGATCGTAGTGATTGGAAGAGACAGTGCGTCGGGAAGCCGGACGTTCTTTACCGACACCGTAATGAAGGGTAAGAATTATGTCAGCACGATGTTTGAGAAGAATTCGAACGGTGCTATCGAACAATCGGTCGGCCAGACACCGGGAGCAATCGGTTATACAGGCCTCGGGTTCAATGACCCGACAATCAAGCAGCTGAAGATCAACGTTAACGGCACCCTCATCACCCCGTCCGTAGCAACGGTCCTCGACAAATCGTACCCCCTGTCCCGGTATCTCTACATGATCACGAACGGGCAGCCTACAGGACTTACCAGGGATTACATCAACTACATCCTGAGTACTGACGGACAGAAGATCGTGGCAGCCCAGGGATTTGTCCCGCTCCCGAATGCGACACCCCTGAAGTAATAACCAGCCAGAGAAATTTTTTCCCCTTTTTTTCCGTATTGACATCCGGTTTTCACGCTGCCGTTTCATTCCCTCATGTTCTCCGTTCCTGACGGCCTTAACATGAAAATTGAGATGATCGAACGTTCCAGGGGCTCTGCCCCGCCGCTGTGGCGACCCGGGTTGCGATTGGAATTGTAAAGTGACCGATGAATTCCCGCTTCCCAGGAAGCGGACCTGTCCCGAACTATCCCAAGGGGGTTAGACAGGGAAGGGTGAACCCCCTCCTGGTTACATGAACACTTCAGGAAGGATGGGGAATTTAATAGAGGCCTGGTTCTTTTTCCACCGGTCTTTTCGGATATTGCCTCCTGATCCCTCCAGTCTCCTGCTGTTGTCGGGTTCCCAAAGACAACGACGGTATCTGACTATTCGCTGTCTAACCTGACAGATTCACCGGGTACAGCAGCGGTCGAGGACTCCAGGAGTCGCTTGATAATCGCCTGATGACGGCTGTGAACGTAAAATAGCCGGATTATTCAGACGGTGCAGGGATAATACTCGAAAAAAAAAGTTAGTACCGGGGTTTCCTGTGTTTAGGAAGGCATTCCTGGCAATAAACTGGTCTCCCTTCTGTCGGTTTGAAGGGCACTTCACATTCCTTACCACAATCTGAACAGACTGTCTTTGTCATCTCACGGGGGCCATAATTCCTTGGGCTACCGTAACTTCTTCTCTCATTCATTTGATTAACTCGTGCAGGTTTTATATACTGCATGTACTAGTTAGTGCATCTAGTATAAAAAACAAGGCCTCATTTTAAAATTCGCCAAATCAAAAAATTCCCAAGATATGTTATTCTTTATGCAAAAAACGGGTAATTATTGGATTTAACAGGTGCAGTATTTTGGGACGCTCCATGCTACGCGATCCCATTCTCACCCTGGTGCAGACGGTCCGGAAGCCTGGACCAGGGCTCTCCGGAATCAGTTGTTGACTGAAGCTGGTCCGGGCCATGGAATCCTGAATCCTATGAGATCTCCTGCACGATCCTTCCGTTCCGGAAAATCGAGATCTTACCGCCGCTCTGGGATACGACGATCCCGATTGCATTGGTGACCTGGGTGATACCCGCTACCGATGAGTGCCGGGTTCCGAGGCCCTTTGGAAGCTGGACATTGCTCATCTCGATCGTGATCTGGCGGGCACCGGCCTCGATAAGGCCGTTTCCCCGGACTACAAAAGCCCCGTCGAGCTGGGCCAGTTCCTTGATCATCTCGCGGATCTCGGGGTTCGTGATCATCCTGCTCTCCTGGGCATGGCCCTCGAACGGGTTGAGGATGAGCTGCCTTGACTTCGTGAGGACGTTATCGGCATCGCCGATGATGAACGCCGTACCGACCGGTTTTCCCTCCCTGCCTTCACGGGCGATTTCCATGCCGATGTTGAATGCTGATTCAAAGACGTCCTCGGCGACGTCGGTTCCGGCGATCACCTTGTCCTTCCACATCGCCATGCTCATCCGCACGCGGTCGTGGGTGGAGTGATCGGTAATATCGTTTCCTATACAGAGGATCTCTGATATCCGGCCCGATTCGTCGCGGATCGGTTTATTGGTCCAGGCGATCCAGACAGGTTCGCCTCCTCTGAGGATATTTTCATTGATGTGGAGGGCACCCTCGCTGCCGGGGCGGATGAGGTCGCCTACCATTCCAACCACCTCGCGGGCCGTATGGGAGGACGGGGATACAATGGTGCCGATAATGCTTTTCCCGGCAATTTCGGCTGCCGACCACCCGAAAAACGACTGGGCGGCCTTGTTAAAGAAGGTGATGTTTCCCAAAGTATCGACTTTCATCACGATGCTCGTCGTGTCCTTCAGGAGCTCCTGGTACTTCAGTTCGCTCTGCTTTAAGGCTTCTGCCATGCGCGAGCTCTCGCTCGTGTCCTCGAACACGAAGATCTCCCCTTTCGACTGGTCGCCCTGGTCCGACGCCTTCTGCCGTACCCTGCCTTCGATCGTCGAGCCGTCCTTCCTCTTAAGGAGCGTATCGGTGATGCCCCATCCCTGTGCGTCGATCCTGATCGACAATTCCCTGCACGCACGGTCGAATTCTTCCCGGCCAGGGAACAGGGAGGCAACTTCTTTATCGAGGAGTTCTCCCTCGCCGTACCCGAGGAGGGCGGAGATCGGGGTGTTTACCCACTCGATCCTGCCGCCCCTCACACGGGCGATCGCGAGGGGCGTTGACGAGAGGAGGGCATTCAGCATCTCGAACCTGGCGTTCTGTTCGCGTTCCGCTCTCTTCCGCAGCACTGCCTGTTTGATGAGGTCGCGGAGTTCGGTGAGGGGGGTCCTCGGTCCGACCACCATCTCGCTCGCGTAATTGATATCCCCGATGACGATCTTGTTGCCCTGGGTCCTCAGATACAGGATAAAAGGAGTGGTGTTCCCGGCCTGTTTGATGTATTTTAAGAATTCCACCCCGTTCATGTCGGCGAGGAATTCGACACCGTTCACCTCGGGAAAATGGTAATAGGAGACGATCACATCGTAGGTCCGATTTTTCAGGATTTCGAGTGCCTGCTTGGTCGATGTCGCCGTATCGACACGGACTTCGCCCATCCGTTCCAGATACATCCTTGTCGTGTCTATCTGGTCGGTGTTGTCGTGGACAAGGAGAACACTAATCATCGGGCACCACGGACCGCCATAATCCAGTCCGTATTTCTCTACAATAATTGGGCACGGATGGATTAAATAATTACTGATTCGGGGAAAAAACGGGAATTAATGATTATATGACCTTCGATCCCGATCGCCCTGCGGTCTGTTTGATGGCCGCCGGTTCCTGGACTGCTGTCCCTGCGGCCGGTACGATTCCCGGCGCCTGGGGGGCCTGTTGTTCCTCTCGCTCCTTTCGGGTTCAGGAGCCAGCGGGGCCGGCCCGTGGGTCCTCGACTTCTCCTCGTCGGTCATGAAGAGCAGGGCCGCTGCGATATCGAGCGACGTGTACTCCTCTCCCATCATCTCCTGCGCCCGGACACGGTAGAGGTCGAGGTCTTCTTTCTCGATCGTCTGCCTGACCTTGTTGAGCACCTGGAGAACCCGGATCTCTTCGAGGTCCCGGTCGCTTGGGATGAAATCCGCCTTTATCCTGACTTTGGAATAACGCTGGATATCCCTGAGCTTCCAGATCTCCTTCCCCGACACGAACGTGAATGACCGGCCTGATTTGCCGGCACGACCGGTCCTGCCTATCCGGTGGATATAGTATTCAGGGTCCTGGGGGACGTCGAAATTAAATACCGCTTCAATATCTTCGATATCGATACCCCGTGCCGCGACATCGGTCGCGATGAGCAGGTCGATCGACCCCGAGCGGTACCTGGCCATCACCCGTTCACGCTGTCCCTGGGTCATATCCCCATGGAGGCCCTCGGCCGAGTACCCACGGGCGATCATCCTTCCGGTGACCTCGTCGACCCGGCGCTTGGTATTGCAGAAGACCAGGGATAATTTCGGGTTGTACCGGTCGATAAGCCTGCAAAGGGCTTCGATTTTATCGCTCTCCCGCACTTCGTAGTAGAGTTGTTCGACGGTCGGGACCGTCAGCTGCTCGTGGACGACTTTGACCAGTTGCGGGTTTCTCTGGTACCGCTTGGCAAGTTCCATGATCGGCGGGGGCATCGTCGCCGAGAACAGAACGGTCTGGCGTTTTTCCGGGATCCTGTTCAGGATATCGCCGATATCGTCACGGAACCCCATGTCGAGCATCTCGTCCGCTTCGTCGAGCACCACCGTACGCACCGTCGAGAGATCGATGGACCTCCGGTGCAGGTGGTCGAGGATCCTGCCCGGCGTCCCGATGACAACCTGGACGCCCTTATCGAGCGCTGCAAGCTGCCGTTCGATGGGCTGCCCCCCGTACACGGGGATAATCACGACGCCGTGGAGATATTTTGCAAGTTTTGCGAGCTCTTCCGACACCTGGATCGCGAGTTCTCTCGTCGGGCACATCACGAGGGCCTGGACGTGGCGGTCTTTCGGGTCGACCTTCTCAAGCATCGGTACCCCGTATGCTGCGGTTTTCCCGGTCCCGGTATGGGCCTGGCC